>NZ_CP036343.1:6825028-7425028 GCF_007746795.1 Gimesia algae | reverse complement strand
CGCTGCCCAGCCCCCAGTGGGAACAGCTTCAGGTCTGGTGGAAGGGGTTACTGACGGGTTCCATCCCAGAGCAGCCGATTGTGCCTCTCTCGCGGAAAGCGGCTCTGGCCCGATTGCATTGGCGCGATTCCTGTCAGCGGGCGGCGTTACTTGCCGGAGTGGGATTTGGACTGACCATGCTGGTGATCAATGTGCTGGTCATCGCCAACTTTGATCCCTCCCGAACCAACCAGAATAATTTCAGTCAACTGGTAGAAGTTTTTTCGATTTCCTCAATGTTGTTTGGTCTGATTGCAGCCATTATCGTTGCCGTCCTCATGGGAGAGGGGACCACGGGTAGCGGACGAACTGAAATGAAGCAGTTCCTTGCCAAAGCGCCGCTTGTCGATCGCGATCTGAATTCGACCCTGTTCCGCAATCTGCTCAAAACACTGGGACTGACATTTATGGGTATCGTCGTTGCGCTCACGCTCAGCCTGATCATCGCCGGGATCTGGCATGGAGCTGAGGTATTTCAGGTGTTGTTCTCTTCGGTCATTCGGGGAGGAAGTTCGATATTACCTGTGTTTTTACTGGTCATCGGTTTCTGGGTCATCGCGGCCAATATGATTTCTGTCTTCTGGACCGGTCGTTCCTGGTTTTATTTTACGGCGATCGGCGTCTTCTTCGGGGGGATAGTCTTTTATATCATTCTGATGAATCTCGGAGATACTCTGTTTCGTAATTCGATGCTCTATCACTACATGACAATCGTGCTGCTGTTGTTACCGCCTCTGTTGATTTGTGGTGGAACCATCGCCGCTTATATAACGGCCCTCCGCCGGAAACTGATCTCACAGACAGTCGCGATCGTGGCGCTGGTATTCTGGCTCACAAGCCTTGTCGGAGCTCTGACCTGGATGCTGGAACGCTTTCAATACTATCGCAGTGTCAATTGGGGGTTATTACTGTTCTGCGCGTCGCTGTGTGCTTTGGTCCTGGCTCCGTTCGCGACGATTCCACTGGCGCTGACGTGGAACCGGCATCGGTAATTCAACTGAAACAGGATCACTCTGCTAAGAAAAAAAGGCTTGTCTTAAGCCATGAAATTCGTTGAAAAATGAGGTACCACTGATGTCATCCATCTTTTATGCGACCACCAAACAGTTTTGTAAACGTGCCTGGTTCGGCGCGGTTCTCGCCGTCGGGGCGCTGGTGATGGGACCCCTGTCGATTGTGCTTATTTTAAAGTTCAACGGATTACAATCGGATCAGATGGAGCAGAATTACTTTGACTTTCATTTTGCCTATCTGGGGGTCTCCTGGGTCTTTTTTCTGGGTGTCTGTCTGCATGCATTCTCTGGCAGCGAAAAATACTGTCTGGGTCTGCCGGTTTCTTCTGCTTCCATTGCCACCTGGCTGATGCTGGCAATGGCGGGGTTCGTGGTGGTGCTGCAACTACTGACCAATGGTCTCTATCGGCTGCTGTTTTTTGATGAGCACTGGCTTACCAATTATTGGCCTTTATTGGGACCGCTCTTATTTCTGGTTACCCTGATTCTGGTGGGACATTGCCTGTTCTGGAGCATGCATGCTCCCAGCTTTACTAAAACATTTCTGGGAGTCTCTTTGACGATGGGAATGCTGGTCTGGTTTGTTTCCCGGTATTACCCGAACGGATTCAAGTCAGATATCGTTCCCTGGAGTCGCGTGACGCTGGGTGAGCTTGTGACCATGCAACTGACCTGCCTCGCGGCCTGGTATCAGGGGACACGTGCCTTTGCAGAGGTCCGTGCCGGTACCGCGGTTCCCAGCCCTGCCTGGGAAAGGATGAAGGTCTGGTGGAATGCGCTGCTCACCGGAGCGATTCCCGAGCAGTCAGTGGTTCCCTTCTCGCCGCGATCATCGCTGTCCCGTTTGCATTGGCGCGATTCGTGTCAGCAGTCTGTTATTGTCGGGGGAGGAGTATTCGGCCTGTTGTTGTTGATGTTCAACCTTTTGATTGGGACACGGCTCAATTCAGAGCCGACAGCTCTGCGAGATGTCTTGGAAGGTTTTGTAGCCATGTCAACTATTCTCACCTTGGCCGCTGCTGTCACTGCAGGAGCGATATTGGGGCTGGGGATTTGCAGCACGGGACGCACGGAAATGAAACGCTGTCTGGCAATGGCTCCGGTGACGGATCCTGATTTTAATGCCACACTGTTCTCGAACATGGTCAAAGTGTTGGGCTGGTCCATTCTGATCGTTCAATCGGCTCTGCTGCTGAGTCTGATCGTCACTGCAGTACTTTATGGAGTAGACACGTTGAGCGTACTGCAGGTAACCGGTTTTCTGGGGAATGGATCAAACAGCTTGAGTGATATGCTGTTGTATTTATTCGGAGGAAATGGATTTTTGTGTCATACGCTGGTGACATTGATCGGATTCTGGATCATCGCTGCGAATATAGTTTCCGTACTCTGGACAGGACGTACCTGGTTTATCGTCTCTGCGATCGGAGTCTGCTTTGGTGGTCTGTTTTTCTACAGCATGATGATTAGCTTGCTGGAAGCATTTTTTCCTCGTCAGTATCTGGCGGAATGGGTCATCATCAGCATGTTGCTGATTTTATATTTTCTGATTCTGGGAGGCACTCTCGCCGCCTACATGGCTGCCCGTCGCAGGCAATTGATCTCAAAAGCCCGGTTCCTTGGGGCGGGTTTGCTCTGGTCATTTGCTGTCATGGGAGTGCTGGTGACTTTGCTGAGCATGGCTCCACATTACCCGTTTCGGACGATGTGTGGGGAGTTTTGTGTTTTTTCAGCCCTGGGTGCCCTGGTCCTCGCGCCGTTTGCCACGATTCCTCTGGCACTGTCATGGAACCGGCATCGGTAGTCTCACTTGAATGAGATTTGGTTTTTAAATGTGGAAAAGGCAACACTGATGTTCGGTGTGTCTGGTTAAATAGAACTGAGGTACTTCTGATGTCATCCGCCTTGATTGCGACGACAAAAAGTTTTTGTAAACGTGCCTGGCCGGGCGCTTCAATCGGCGTGGCTACGCTCGTGATCGTGCCTCTGATGATCAGAATTCTGATGCATTTGCAGGGGTATCGCATTCCTTATAATGACCAGGAAATGTTTAGCCTGCACTTTACTTATCTGGGGATTTCCTGGGTTCTTTTTCTCAGTATCACCGTGCGGGCCCTGGCAGGTTGTCAGACGTTTTGTCGCGGCTTACCGATCTCTTCCCGGGCCATTGCCACCTGGTTGATGCTGGCGATGGTGGGGCTGGTGGTTGTCTTACAACTGGCAACGAATGGTGCCTACCGGGCTCTGTTTTTTGATGAACGCTGGCTCTCCGATTACTGGCCCGTTTTAGGTCCAGTGCTGTTTCTGGTTACTCTGGTTCTGACGGGACACGCGATTTTCTGGACTCTGAATGCGCCCAGTTATACACGCATCATTTTGAGTATGGGAATTATCGTGGCGCTGTTCTGGTGGTTCCTGTCACGCTACTTTCCCGATGGATTCAAAGCGGATGCCGTTCCCTGGAGTCATGTGACGCTCGGCGAATTCGCGTTGATGCAACTGGTGAGTCTGGCCGCCTGGTATCAGGGAACACGCGCTTTTTCCAGTCTCCGTTCCGGTACTGCTTTACCCAGTCCACAATGGACACAGACCCGCAACTGGTGGGACAGCCTGACGACTGGTGCAAGCTCCAGCAGTCTTACGACGTTAGATTCACACCGGGCGGCACTCGCCCGTCTGCACTGGCGCGACAGCTGTCAGCGCGCGGTCATCATGGGTGGAGGAATGTTTGGTGTCGCCGTTCTGGTTCTCAATACGGTCCTGCGAAACGCCAACGGTTCACATCCGATTAATATGACCGAAGGCTTTATGCAAATCTATTTGATGTTTTCGATCATTGCTGCGCTTGTAGTCGGGCTTGTTGCCGGCGAAGGAACATGCGGACCGGGCAGAACGGAAATGAAAGGCTTTCTGGCGGTCACTCCGTTATCAGACCGTGACTTCGTGGTCGCATTGTTCGGAAACCTGGTCAAAACAGTACTCTATGCAAGTCTGCTGATACAGGCGGGATTGATGTTGAATATGCTGGTATTCGTCGCCCCCGGCATGCTTCAGGGAGACCAGGCTTCGATTGTAACCTCCAGAGTGCTACTCTACTGGTTCGTTTACACCGCGTATTCTCTGGCCTGTTTCTGGACGATTGCTGCGAATGTGAGTTCCGTACTCTGGACCGGACGCTCCTGGTTTTATTATCTGGTGATCGGCAGTATTATTGGCTGCTTCGGTCTGTTTGTCTTCATTGTCAATTCAACCGATCGAGTTTCCCATTCCCCCAACAATCTCTATTACCAAATGGCGTTTTTCCTGGCGCTGGCGTTCCTGATCTTTGTCGGCGTGGTGACCGCTTTTGTCACCGCCTGTCGCAGGGGATTGACGAAAGTATCAACGGCAGCGATCGTCGGCGGACTGTGGCTGGTCGGTTCTCTGGCTGCGATCTGGCTGAAATTTCCTGCACCGACGGGGCCGGCAGAGGTTCTGACTTTCTGTCTGTACGTCTTTTTCCTCTCGTTGTTTGCGCTTGCTTTTGCGCCCCTTGCCACGATACCACTGGCGCTCTCGTGGAACCGGCATCGGTAACTCCGTCATTCCCAAGCGATTACAACATGAGCGTGCCACCCTAAATCCTGTGAAATTCTTACTTTCAAAGCAATTCCCTCTCGATAGTGACTTGCAGTCCTGAGCTCAGCAACTAAAAATAAACAGTTAAGGCAGCTTACCTGTTTCAGAGCTGATGAGTCAGCGTGCACAATTCTGAAAGTGTATGCAAGCATACGGCATCCTGTCGACCTGTATCAGCTATCTGAGTCGTTCAATTGAGGAGAATTCATGGCGTCTGCAACCTATCAGAAATTTGCGCGGATCCTGTCAGCAGGGATCGTGATCACGCTGGTTGCCGGTTTCACTGGTTCCCTGAGCCAGGCTGAAGAACCGGTCATCAAGGTTCCCCTCGGTCTGCCTCCGATCGAATTTCCGGAAGACAACCCGCCCACTGTCGAAAAAATCGCGTTGGGCAAACAGCTGTATTTTGACAAACGGCTCTCGCGGGACAATACCATTTCCTGTGCCAGCTGTCATTCGCCGACTAAAGGTTACAGCAACGCCGACCAGTTTGCGACCGGCTTCAAAGGCCAGAAGGGAGGCCGCAACTCCCCCACGGTGATCAACGCTGCCTACAACAAGTTTCATTTCTGGGACGGCCGCGCCGGATCTCTGGAAGAACAGGCGCTGGGACCGATTGCGAATCCCATCGAAATGAATTTAACGACCAAAGAAGCCATCGAACGGATCAACGCCATCCCCGGCTATAAAAAACAGTTCCAGAAAATCTTTGGCTCTGATGCGACTGAAGAAACCGTCGCGAAAGCCATCGCCACTTATGAGCGTACGATTTTATGTGGCGATGCTCCCTACGATCGCTTTAAAGCGGGCGACAAGAAAGCCCTCTCGGAATCTGCACAACGGGGCATGCAGCTGTTTTTTGGAAAGGCTGCCTGTAGCTCGTGTCATTCCGGTCCCACATTTACTGACCACGCTTTTCATAATGTCGGCGTGGGCATGGATGCAAAAGAACCGGACGCCGGACGCAAAACCATCAGTAATCTGGGGGGAGATCATGGCAGCTTCAAAACCCCGACCGTGCGTGATATCGCCCGATCTGCTCCTTATATGCACGATGGCAGCCTGAAGACTTTGAAAGAAGTTGTAGATCACTATAATAAAGGTGGTATTCCCAACGAGTTTCTCGATGAAGAAATCTTCAAACTGAATTTAACCCCTCAGGAAGTGGATGACCTGGTGACCTTCATGAAAGAAGGTTTATCCAGTTCGAATTATCCTGAGCATAAAGAACCTGAGCTACCCTGAATCAACACTCTCGGCGGATGTCTCATGCATGAAGACGAGACGCAAAACTAATTGAAAATCCCCTTTTCAAAGGAAGATGAACACCATGCAGTGGAATTTACAACAAATCTTGAAAGCAACCGCATACTGCCTGACCGCAGCCTGCCTGATGCTCGGAAGTTCTTACCTGGCCGCCGATGAAAAAGGTGACAAAAAAGGCGATGAGAAGAAAGAAGTCAAAAAGGAAGAACCCAAAAAAGATGCTCCTAAAAAAGAGGAGCCCAAAAAAGAATCTCCTAAAAAAGAGACTAAGCCTGCCCCTAAAAAGGAAGAGCCTAAAAAAGAAGAACCCAAGAAGGAAGAGCCTAAAAAGCCTGCTGTCACTGTAAAGACTCTGGTAACTAACCTTGAAAGCCCCAGTGGTATCGCTGTTCAGGATGGCACAGGTCACGTCTTCGTTGCCAGCCGCTATGGCGTGTATCGCTATGACGCCAAAGGTAAAACCGTCGATCTGGAAATCGCCGGTTACCCGACGGACGTCTACGGAAAAGGTCCCAAATACAACATCGGACCTTTGGGCGTTGCTTTCATGGATAAAGATCATCTCGTCGTAGGTGACGGCAGTCGTCCCGATGCAGAAGAACTGGTTCGTATCTACAAAGTCGGCGACAAGCCTCTGGAAAAATGGGTCAAAGAAGACACTGCCGTGCAGACTCTGGGCCCCATCAAAGCGGGCGACAAATCTGCCAAAGGCGAAGGTAACTTCTACGGCGTTGCCGTGGGTGGTGGAGCAATCTTTATCACTTGTAATGGTGATGACACCAAAGGCTGGGTTGCCAAGTCGGTGATCAAAGACGGTAAAGCCGGTCCGCTGGAACCCAGCATCGCCACCAAAGAAGCAACCAACGTTGATGCTCCCGTTGCCATCACATTTTCTCTTGATGGAAAAGAACTGGTCATCGGCCAGATGGGTGAAGTCAATGTCGCCGGCGATAGCCTGCTGACGTTCTACGATCCCAAAACGGGCAAACTCACCAAGAGCCTGAAAACCGGACTGAGCGACATCGCTGGTCTGGCTTACAGCCCTAAAACCAAGAAACTGTACGCCACTGATTTCTCCTGGGTCGACGCTACTAAAGGGGGGCTGTTCGAACTGAAAATCGACGGCGATAAAGTGACCGCTGAAAAAGTGATCTCACTCGACAAGCCAGCCGCCATCGCCTTTGACAAAGAAGGCAACCTGTATCTGACCGTCTTTGGAACTCAGGGGAAAGATGCTGAAAAATCTCCCGGTTCACTGGCAGTCATCAAGGCTGGTCTCTAAAACGGACGCTCACAATGCGGGTTGCTGTGATATTCACTCAACCCGCGTTCTGTTGAAAACAATATTTTTATCACCAATATTTTGAAGGTAAGTAAAGACTAATGACAGTTCAAGTTATGCAACCCGCTCCTGATTTTGCACTGCAGGGTTACGATCGCGCCTCTGATTCATTCAAGGACTACAAACTGGAAGACTTCAAAGGCAAGTGGGTTTGCCTGTTCTTCTATCCGCTGGACTTCACGTTCGTCTGTCCTACAGAGTTGATTGCATTCAATGACTCTCTCGGTGAATTTGAATCACGCAACTGCCAGGTCCTGACTGCCAGCACCGACAGCAAGTACTCCCACAAAGGCTGGTGCGACGCTGATCCTCAACTGGCTGATCTGAAATACCCCATGCTGGCTGATGGCACTCATAAACTTTCCCGCGATTACGGCGTGCTCAAAGAAGATGCCGGAATCGCCCTGCGTGGTATCTTCCTGATCGATCCGACCGGTGTCTGTTCATGGCTGGCCATTCACGGTCTGAGCGTCGGACGAAACGTTGAAGAAGTGCTGCGTGTTCTCGACGCACTCCAGACAGGCGAAAACGTTCCCTGTAACTGGAAAAAAGGCGAAAATACTCTCTAAGCCGTCTTTCATTCGTCAAACGAAATTTAAGCAGGAGACTCCCATCCGGGGCTCCTGCTTTTTTTATCGCCCGATGGTGATAAGTCGATAGAACCCGGCGGTTTGAGTGTGAATCTGAAATACATCACGTCATTTTTCGTGACTTTCGGCCTGTCTGCTGCTACCTTAAAATGATCAGAACCTGATTCGCATCCGATCCAACCGAGGAGAAATCCGTTGAAGTGCTCAGCCCTTTTTGTCCGATTATCGTTACTCTGTTTACTCGCCTGCTGCTCGGTCTCCTGTCTGGATTCCAACCAGGCCGATCAGAAAGAACAGCAGTCCCAGAGCCAGGGTCAGCAGGATAAACTATCGGTCCTGCTCATTGACGGTCAGAACAACCATCAATGGCAGATGACGACGCCGGTCCTCAAAAAGATCCTCGAAAACTCGGGCCGCTTCAAAGTGGAGGTCTCTACGACTCCCGAAGGCATCCCCCGCAAGCCTCGCGTACCGACCGGTAAAGATCAGGAGAAATACGATGTCGAGCAACTCAAACGCTGGGAAGAAACAGTCGCCCGCATCAAACAGGAATCGCCTGAACAATGGAAAGCGTGGCGGCCCGATTTCAGTAAGTACGATGTGATCGTCAGTAACTACAACGGCGAAAGCTGGCCCGAAGAAGTCAAACAGTCGTTCGAAAAGTATATCAGCGAGGGAGGCAGCTTCGTCGTCGTGCACGCCGCCGACAACGCATTCTCCGACTGGCCCGCTTACAACGAAATGATCGCCGTCGGAGGCTGGGGGGGCCGCGATGAAAACTCAGGCCCCATGCTGCGTCTCCGCGAAGGGGAATGGGTCGAAGATACCACCGCTGGTCGCGGAGGTACACACGGCACACGGATTCCCGTTGTTGTCAAAGTCCGTAAGCCCGAGCATCCTATTGTGAAAGGACTCCCCCAGGAGTGGATGCATCCCGCTGACGAAGTTTACGGCAAACTGCGAGGTCCTGCCAAAAATGTCAGCATCCTGGCGACCGCTTATTCCGAACTCGATCAGCGGGGCACCGGCGAACATGAACCGATCATGATGACCATCGATTACGGTAAAGGTCGCGTGTTTCATACCACTCTAGGCCATGACGTCACTGCTTTGCAGGGAACCGGATTCCAGATCACTTTGCAGCGGGGCACCGAATGGGCGGCGACGGGTGAAGTCACACAGCCAATCCCCAACGTCAAATGGAACGATCACGAACCGACCGTGCAAAAACCCTGAGCCAATGATAACTTTTCAGGCGAGAGTGAAGTCAATCACTGGCGTCACTCTCGCTGATCGGTTTATGCAATTGCACGGGTTTGGTCTGATTTTTTCGCATCCGCAGATTCAGCATTTCGACGGCCACAGAAAACGCCATCGCGAAATAGATATACCCTTTGGGCACATGTACGCCGAAGCCTTCCACCATCAGTGTTACGCCAACCATGATCAGAAACGACAGCGCCAGAATTTTAATCGTCGGATGGTCATCCACGAAATCGCCGATCGGCCTGGCAGCAAACAGCATCACGAGGACAGACAGCACAATCGCGACTGCCATCAGTGAAACATGGTCCGACAACCCGACCGCAGTGATCACCGAATCCAGCGAAAACACGATGTCCAGCACGCCGATCTGTACCAGTATCGAACCAAAACTGGCCTGCGCTGCGCTCGATGCTGTTGCTGCATGCGCACCACCTTCCAGGCTGTTATGAATTTCATGCGTCGCTTTCGCCAGCAGAAACAGGCCGCCTCCCACCAGAATCAGATCCCGTCCCGAGAATTCCCACTCGAATAGAGAGAACCAGGGCTCCGTCAGCCCCATGACCCACGAGATCGAAAACAGCAGAACCAGCCGCGCCACCATCGCCAGGCCCAGTCCCAGCGATCGCGCCAGGTCCCGTTCTTTTTCCGGCAGTCTGCCCACCAGGATAGAGATGAAAATGATGTTGTCGATTCCCAGCACGATCTCCAGCGACGCCAGTGTCGCCAGCGCTATCCAGGCTTCCGGGCTGGCCAGCCATTCAAACATTTTCAGTCCAATCCATAAAAGTGAAATTCAACACGTACCGGATTATACACATCCGCTCGAATCTGAAAAGCAGGAGAACGTCTGGTATGACAGTTTGGCTGACTGAAATTTCAGATATTCGCACCGTTTACCTGAAAATCCATAAGTCTGGCTGAGCCACATTCCTGCTGCTTCCTCGAAACCACTGAATAAAAGCAGTCTAAAATATTTAGCTTGACTCGCCGCCGCGATTCTCGAAACTGCGCTGAACTGTGTCGCGCGCGTGTCCAGTTCTACGAGCAGTGAAATATTTCGCACCTGCGCGGCAGAGCACCATAAAAGTCCCCCGGTAAAACGCCATTGATCCAGCCGTCTCTGCCACCTGTTCCCGATGAGCAGTTCAAATAACTGCGGGTCGACACAGTTCATTCCGTCCTCGTTTCGCAGTGGTACAGTTTCAGCCAGTATCACACCGGTATCGCGACTTATCGCCTTGACTGGTGAACGCCGATCGCGAGGATCTTCAATTCGTAAACATTGCAAGGCAGAGCTTCCGCTCAGACATCCCTCAACCAGAAACCACGACAGCAAAGCTCCGATCTGCGTCAAAGTCACCTCCTTGAACAGGTATCGCGAACCGCGTCAGACCAATCTGAATATCAGGCGGGGCCGCCGCAGCAGATACTGTGGATTCTACCCGAATGTCAGGACAGACCCTCAGATAAACACCGGCCAGCAGTGATATGAGCAGTAAACCCCTTGTTTTCAAGGCATTTATAATGAAATGTGTGGGTGGGATGTGAACATTAATCACCATAAATCCCAGGCAAGTTTCTTTAAGTATTCTTTGTATCTGCCCCAGATGACAGTAGTATACATCTTCCTGGTGGAGTGTCATTCTTAAAATTTGGGTTGATAGATATCACGAGAGTGCGACAACGGAGCACGTAAACAACACCCCCATCCCTCAATTTGTAGCTTGACAGAGCACTAGACTGAAGGTATCCAATTGTTACGACAGCGCGAATCACAGCCGGATAATCAATCCCCCATGTTACTATTCGACTGGTTAACCACTCTCCAGCAGCAGTACCGCAGCCGTTTCAGACAGTGCGCGCGGATCAGACAACACCGGAATCGACACGCCTGCACCCCCTGCATCGCGCGCGCCACTCCCCGCCATGCAGTCGAGTTGCTGGAAGACCGTATGCTGCTGACCGCGTTCACAGTGGTCAACGCGAACGATTCAGGCGAAGGCAGTCTCCGCGATGCGATAGAACCGGCCAACGCGAATGCCGGTGCCGACATGATCTCGTTCAATGCTTCACTCGCCGGACAGACGATTGTGCTCACAGATGAGTTGTTGATTTCAGACGACCTGACCATCACAGGCCTGGGGGCCGATCAGCTCACTCTTGACGGAAACGGTGACAGCCGTATTTTTAATAGCGATGATGGAGACAGAAATACAACGATCACTGTTGAGCTCAGTGGTCTCACGCTCACGAATGGATACGCCGATTTTGGTGGTGCGATTTATAATTCGGAGTTTCTTTCAGTGGCAGATATGACGATCACGGAAAATGAAGCGATCAGATCCGGGGGAGGTATTTTTCACCGTTATTATGAACCTTTTTCTTACATATCATATGGTTACTTACTTTATAGATTCACAAAATGTGTATGACAATGATCATGATCCCGAAGTGGTCATAATCAACAGCACAATATCCGGAAACATAGCTCGGTCGGGGGCCGGGATTTACAATTCGGGCGGCAAGATAAGCGTGTTGAGCAGCACTCTCACACGTAACTCCGCCAGTGGCTCAGGTGGTGGCATTTCGAATTCTGGTAATCTCTTCATCGGGGAAAGCACACTTTCAGAGAATACTGCATACTCAGGTGGTGGAGTTTATCACTTGAATGGTCGATTGCAGTTACTGAATAGTACCGTCTCAGGAAACACTGCGCGGACCTCCGGCGGCGGCATTCAATCTGGACTTACAGTTGACACCGCTCCAGTTATTTTTCCGCTGAGTTATTTCTTTAATTGTGACACAGCTATAGAACCATATATAGGCCCATTGGTCAATGTGTCTCAGGCGACATCTAATCTAACGGATTCAGGCCCAGATGAATTCATAAACACGACTCCCTCCAGTACAGGGCTGTTAATGAATGATCTTGCGAACGATATACGCAACAGACTAACTATTATCGAAATCACAAACAGTACCATCACCAGAAATTCAGCTGTCTCTTCGGGAGGGGGCATTTTTGCAGATTCACATCTGGTGTCCCAGAACTTAATCACGAACAGTATCATTGCCGGGAATACAGCATTAATTTCCCAACAGATCAGTGGTAGTTTTACTGATAATACGAATATTATCCAGCACATTCTTGAAGGCTTGCTGGATCCGATACTCAGAGACAACGGCGGCCCTACAAAGACGCACGCCTTACTGCCAGGCAGCGTGGCCATTGATGCGGGCAGCAATCAGGCAGCCTCAGAAGCGGGACTTACCACAGACCAGCGCGGCGAGGGTTCGCAGCGCATCAAAGAGGGAACCATCGATATCGGGGCACTGGAAGTGCAGGCCCCCTTCACCCAGGTTGATTTCCGGTTTGCTAATTCGAACTCGCGCAAACTCAACAACGGCGAACAGGAACAGCTGCACGAAAACCGGATCTGGCTGGACGAGACCGGGAATTACTGGCTCGAAATCTGGCTCAATACTCCCGCTTCGACCAATCCGGGAATTCAGTCTGCCGGCTTCAATTTGCATTACAACACCTCAGCCGCGACCGCCGTCAGTATCGAGTATGGCGGTGCCTTCGCGCAAAATCAGTCGGGAACCATCAATCAGGATACCGGGACGATAGAAAATCTCTCGGCAGAAACATCTCGCACCGATGTCGGCGATGATCGGTATACACTGTTTGCCCGCATTCAGTTTCACGCGAACATGACAGAATCGACAGACGGGGAACGAGGCCGTCATTCCCGGGCGTCAGTGGTCAATCCGGAACCTGCCAGCGACATTCCGGCCTTCAACGATCTGGTACAGGGCGACCTGCAATTCGACTACTACGTGCAGCCAGACAATTTCTTTGCTGCTTTAAATCTCCCCTCGAACCATGATTTCGCGTATGACAGCCAACTGGCATTGATTGACTTGCCCGGCGGCCCGGTTGTCAATCAAGCGGACAATGAAACAGGCATACTGAATGACCTGGATTCCCTGGTCGGCAGCCGAGACGAAACAGAAGCTGATCTCCTGAAAATTCCAACGTCCACAGATCGCGATTTCTCTGCTGAAGATGACGCCGATCAGTTCTTCTCAGACCTCACTGAGGAAACAGAACTGCTTGTCTTCTGAGCCGAAATTAACCCTCCCTGACCGAATTGATTCACAAGCCCTGTTACAATAGACTTAAAATAGTTCGTTTACTAAATCTCACACTGATACGATAGATCTGATCACATCCAGATCCCTGACCGGATTTTATTATATGCTTTACTCTCTTTGGCTGACCTCACTAAAACGCCAGCTCAGCAACCGTTGTTCCCGCTCCCGTCGCTTACGCCGCGATCGGCACTCTGGAAATCAGACCCCGTCTGCCCAGGCACTGGTCTCCCGCAATCTCATTGAGACGCTGGAAGACCGCACGCTGCTGACCGCGTTCACGGTCGTGAATTCGGATGACTCCGGCGCAGGCAGTCTCCGCGATGCAATTGAAGCAGCCAACGCGAATGCCGGCGCGGATACGATTTCGTTTGACGCTGCGCTCGCGGGTGAGACGATTGTGCTCTCGACGGAGCTGCAGATAACTGATGACCTGACGATTACCGGGCTGGGGGCGGATCAACTGACGCTGGATGGGAATGCGGACAGTCGGATTTTTCGTATTGATGATGGGGTCGTTAGCTCGGACATCAATGTTGAAATCAGTGGTCTGACTCTGACGAATGGCTCTGCAGAGAACGGAGGCGCGATTTATAACCTGGAAATGCTTTCGATCGTAGATTCGACTCTGACCGGGAATACGGCCACTCAGTATGGTGGCGGGATTTATTTCAGTCAGGCAGATCAGGTTTCGGTTTCCAATACAACTTTCGAATCGAACTATGCGTTTTCTGGAGGAGCCATTTACAGTATCGAGGGATCCTTAAGCATCGACGAAAGCCATTTTTCCCAGAATCATGCAACCGGAGAATACGGGGGCGCCATCTATTTCAGCGGGGTCTCAGCGCACATCGATCAGAGTCAGTTCATCGAGAATTACTCCGAAGCGAACGGCGGAGCCATCTATGCGTTTAATGGCAATCTGACAGTGACGGCCTCGCAGTTTACTGAGAATGAAGCGAAATCTCTGGGCGGGGGAATTCAACTGATTGTTGCCGATGTGACAATAAATGAGTCCACTTTTTTCAGTAACAAGGCAGGCGCCGGTGGAGCCATTAACATTCTGGGGAAGGGATCACTGGACGTATCCAGTTCGACCTTCACTGAAAATACCGCTCTTTCAGGTGGTGCGATCAACAACAATGGCGCTGATTCGATATCCATTGAAAACAGCACTCTCTCTTATAATCAGGCCAGCCATCAGGGAGGGGCATTATTTACCTTCGTCAATACTGCGGTATCAGTGGTGAATAGTACGATCATCGGAAATGAAGCCACCTATTTCTCAGGAGGCGGGATTTATAGACATGACACATCAGGTTCTTTCCTGCTTCAAAACAGTATCGTGGCGGGTAATACATCGGACCAGTTTTCTGGCAGTTATACAGGATCTAATAACATTATTCAGTCAAGCCTTGACGGGCTGCTGGATCCGGTATTGCGAGACAATGGGGGACCTGCAGAAACGCACGCATTGCTGACCGGAAGTGCGGCCATTGATGCCGGCAATAATTCGGCTGTCCTGACAGCCGGATTAACGCAAGATCAACGAGGTTTTGTCTTCAAACGAATCTATGGAGATTTCGTTGATATCGGTGCTTATGAATTTCAGCCTTTAGAACTTGTAGTTGATACGGCAGACGACCTGGATGACGGTGATTATTCAGCCGGTCATTTATCACTGCGGGAAGCGATTAAGCTGTCAAATACCTATTTGACTGCTGACACGATCACGTTTGCGTCTGCTCTCGCTGGTCAGACAATCGCTTTAAACAGTGAGTTGTTGATTTCGGACAATATCACCATCATCGGCCTGGGAGCGGATCAACTCACGATCAGCGGCAATAATACAAACCGTATTTTTAATCTTGATGATGGAGATTCTGAAACCAGGATTACGGTGGAAATGAGCGGCCTGACTCTGACAAACGGATTCGCAGACAGTGGCGGGGCAATTCTCAATTATGAAAACCTCACAATCACCGACAGCACAATATCTAAAAACCAGGCAGCGATGAATATCTTTAATGGAGGCGGGGGTATTTATAGTGCCGCAGGCTCCCTGACTGTTATGGGATCTATATTCACTGAAAATTCAGCGTTTAACGGCGGTGGGATCTATGCTTTGGAAACGCTGCTGACGGTCTCAGGCAGCACCTTTTCAAATAATAGCGCCGATCGAGGAGGCGGAATCTTTTTCGATGCACCTTATTCAAATTACACTTTCACTGCAAATGTGACGAACAGTACCTTTTCAGAAAATGTGACCGATGGCAATGGGGCCGGAATCTTATTTGATTTCGGACAGGCGTTTGTAGACCATTGCACCTTTACCGGCAATATTTCGGACCGGTCAGGCGGAGGCATAGGCAACCTCTGGACTGAATTAACAGTTCAGAATAGTTCCTTCGATCATAACTCTGCGAGACTGTATGGTGCCGGAATCGCCAATGGCAGTTTTTTCGATTTTGAATGTGGAGGTGATCTCCTGATCCTCAACTGCACGTTATGGGAAAATCAGGCAACCAATTGTGGCGGTGGCTTTTTCACGAATTGTGGTAACGTCGACATCGTCAACACAACAATTTCCGGGAACAGTGCAAAAACCAGCGGTGCCATCTACACGCTCAATATGGGACCTGGGGCAGTTGTCATTAACAACAGTACGATTACGGGAAATTCAGCGACTTATTTAGGTGGTATCAGTGGCACCTGGGTTTCGGTTACGATCAAGAACAGTATCATCGCAGGAAATCCGACTGAAGATGGCCGACCGCAAAATTTATCCCTGCGAAGTGACACCAACAACATTATCCAGGACAGCATCGAAGGCTTGCTGGACCCGGTGTTGAGAGACAATGGTGGCCCTACGAAAACACATGCATTATTACCTCTTAGCGCTGCAATTAATGCCGGTGACAATTCCGCAGCTACAAACGTGGGGCTCATTCATGATCAACGAGGAACCGGTTTCCCAAGAATATTTGATGGGATTGTTGACATCGGTGCTTTCGAATCAGAGTCCTTACATTTTCTCGTTGACTCAGCCACGGATACCGACGACGGCAACTATTCTGCCGGCAACTTGTCTTTGCGGGAAGCGATCAAGCTGTCAAATGAATCTCCCACCACGGATATCATCGCCTTTGATGCCAGTCTCTTTGATCAGACGCTCATGATTTACAATGAGCTGGTGGTTACCGATGACGTCACCATCATCGGCCACGGGGCCGCACACCTGACTCTCAGCAGCGACGGGACCCGCCGTCTCTTTCGGATTGATGACGGGGATGCTGAGACTTCCATCAGTGTAGAGTTGAGCGATTTCACACTGACCAACGGGTTCGCCAACTACTCAAGTGGAGGCGCCATTCACAGTCTGGAAACATTGTCCATTTCCGATGTCGTGTTTGCAGACAATCAGGCCAGCGTTTTAAATGGTCCGCTTTACAGCGGCAGCTACGGCGGGGCCATCTACAGTGCCGGTGATCTGACAGTGACGAACAGCACTTTTGTCCGCAACAGCGCAGACTGGTATGGCGGCGCCATTTACAGTACCGAGGGTTTACTGTCGATCACGGGATGTGATTTTACAGAAAATCAAACGTCCTATGCGGGAGGAGCGATCGTTGCTCAAAATGGTGACCTGACTGTTTCTGCCAGCACGTTTACAGAAAACAGCAGTGATACCTTAGGCGGGGGGATATTCATCAATGAGGGGGTCTTAACTGTCGGTGAAACTGACTTCACACAAAACAGTTCGAGTACAGGCGGTGCAATTTATCATCAGATTTCATCGACGTTTCCTCCTGTCTTTACGGAATTGAGCATTGCGGACTGTACCTTCCAGGGTAATACGACCACCTCCGCCGGTGGAGCCGTGTATTTTTCGTCGGGGCTCTCTCTGTATCGTTCCTATTACACTGCTTTCATTGAAGACAGTCACTTCTCGGAGAACAGTGCGAGTTTTGGAGGGGCGCTCTATTTAAGGGCTTATAATTTACTGCTGACCGGGTCTACCTTCTTCAATAATTCGGCAAGCTTATACGGAGGAGCCATCAGCGATTATTCTGATAACCTGACGATCCAGAACAGCCTGTTCGAAAAGAATTCCGCGAAGTCCTGGGGAGGCGGGATTTATTCTCAGGGATCCCTGGTGCTGCAAAACAGCACCCTCTCCGGAAATACTGCTCTCGTGGTCGGCGGTGGCATCGCCTTTGATCATTTGAGTTATGACTGGGAGATCATTAATTCCACTTTGACTGGAAACGCCGCCTCCAGGATCGGGGGCGGTATCTATGCGTTTCCCGGTCTGTATGGGACGATCACCAATTCGATTGTTGCCGGGAATACGGCTGCTTCGACCCCGCAAGTTATATACCATGTCAAAAAAACAAACAGCATCGTCCAGGACAGCGTGGCAGGTTTGCTCGATCCCGTTTTGAGAGACAATGGTGGCGTTACAAAAACACATGCGCTTCTACCAGGAAGTGCAGCCATCAACGGCGGCAACAATAGTGCTCTGGATGACACGAACCCGTTGATCATCAATCGCAGAGCCATCACGGAGGACCAGCGCGGTGCCGGATTTGAACGCATCGCAGGTGAGACCATCGATATCGGTGCCTTCGAAGTTCAACACACGTTCGCCCAGATTGAGTTGCGGATGGTCGACGAAAAGACGACCACTCAAAGTAATGGAGAGCAAACCACTCTTCCGGACAACCTGACCTGGATCGATGAATGGAGCGGTTACTGGCTCGAAATCTGGATCAGCACACCCACTGCGAATGATCTGGGAGTGTTGTCTGCAGCTATGAACCTGAGTTACAACACCACAATCACCACAGCAACGGCGATCGAATATGGGGCTGCTTTTACGGTCCATCAGACTGGGACGATCAATGACCTTGCCGGGGTCATTGAAAATCTGTCTGCCGAAACCAGTCTGACCGATGTGGGAGATGATCAACGAGTACTGTTTGCCCGCATCCGGTTTGAATCGACGGCCAGCGATGGCATCGATCTCGATCTGACAGGTCAGCTCATGATTCCAAAAAGTCCTGAGTTCACGGTTCACCAGACCGAGGTCCAGCTGGTGGGCAGCATCGCCACGCAAGAGGTACATGGCCCCGCGCCCGAAACGCTGGTCTTCGCGAATCCTTATGATCTCAACGATGACGACAAGATCAACTACCGTGACCTGATCCAACTGGTCAGAGTCTATGGGGTGACTCCCAGTGAGGCAAATTCCGACTATGCCTGGTTCGCCGACTATGACCAGAATGATCGAGTTAATTATCGAGATCTGATTCTACTTGTGAACAACTACGGCAAGAGTAAAGCCAGACAATCTAACGTCAATTATTCTCAAGGTTTCCCCGATACCTGGAACAGACATTTAACAGTCGAGCCCACGCTGTTACCACAGTTGAATGCCCGGCCCGTCGAACAGGCATCAGCGGAGACCACATTGAACAGCGTCGTTGAGTCTCTCGATCCGCAGCTGACACCAGCAGAAAATGAAAAACTGGCGCAGGTCGATATCGAGATCGTTGATCTTCCTGAGGGCGTGTTAAGCAATACTGTCCAAGGTACAATCTATATCGACGTCAATGCCGCCGGCTATGGCTGGTTTGTGGATAACACCCCCGACGACAATAGTGAATTCTATGCTACAGGGCCTTATACTCTGGTTTCAGCGCCTTTTGGAAACATGAATGCTCTCGGGAAGATCGATCTCAGGACCGTGATCCTGCATGAACTGGGACACCTGCTGGGCTACGAACACGCTGACGATGGCGTCATGCAGGAGAGTCTGGTCCCCGGCGAACGACGTCTGGCGGACTGGGAATCTGAGGCCGATGCGTTCTTTGCTGACCTGACTGCAGACCAGGAATTCACCGCGTTTTAAAGCTCAGCTTTGATCAACACAGGTAGATTCGGGCTGTCATATATAATCCATATTCGCTTACCAGGCGCGTATGCGTTAGAATCGGGTTTCGAACGAGTAGAGAAGTTCGATCACCGTCTGCGTTCAGGAGGCTGAATTTGAATTCGCTGCGCCGTATCCATTCCATGATTGCTTTTCTGTTAACGCTACTGTTGAGCAGTGTCGCTGCTGCAGAACGCCCCAACATTCTGTTGATCCTTGTGGATGACTTGAAGCCCGCGCTCGGCTGTTACGGCGATCCGGTCGCCCGCACACCCAACATTGATTCCCTTGCGGCACGCGGGATGCGTTTTGATCTGGCCTACTGCAATCAGGCGGTCTGCGCACCGTCGCGGTTCACGTTGATGCTCGGCTCACATTCGACATCAACCGGTTTATACGGGCTCGGCAGTCAGTTGCGACAGATCGTTCCCGACGCCGTCACGCTGCCGCAATACTTCGCAAAGCACGGCGGCTACCGGACTGAATCGCTGGGCAAAGTCTTTCACATCGGGCACGGCAATCACGGCGATCCCGCGTCATTCAGTGTGCCTCACTTCCACGATAAGGTGATCGAATACCTCGACCCCGCCAGCACACAAGGGGGGAAACTCACGCGGGAAGAAGCCTACTTCACCAATCAGCAACTCGACCGCATCAAGTCGCTGCCTCGCGGCGCCGCCTATGAATCGCCCGATGTGGCCGACATCAAATATGCCGACGGACGCGTGGCCGCGGAAACCATGCAGAGGCTCAAAGCCGCACAGCAACGCCGCCAGCAAGAGGGAACGCCGTTTTTCATCGTCGCCGGTTTCGCGCGACCGCATCTGCCCTTCAGCGCGCCGAAGAAGTACTGGGATCTTTACGATCCGGCACAACTGCCGCTGCCGCAGTTTGAAGAACTTCCGGCAAACGCACCCCCGGTCGCCGGCAAGCGCGGCGGGGAGATCACCAATTACAGCCCTGTACCAGTCGAACGGAACGCGCAGTTCAGCGAAGAACTCAAACGCAAGCTGATTCACGGCTATTACGCCAGCACGAGTTTCGTCGACGCCCAGATCGGCAAAGTCCTCCGCGAACTGGATCAGCTCAAGCTGACGGACGACACCATAGTCCTTTTATGGGGCGATCACGGTTTCCATCTGGGCGACCTGGGCATCTGGACCAAGCACACGAATTACGAGCAGGCCAACCGCATCCCACTACTCATCGCGGCTCCCGGCGTCACGCTGCCCGGCTCATCGACAAAGCAGCCTGCGGAAAGCGTCGACCTGTTTCCCACCTTGGCCGAACTCGCGGGTCTGCCTGCTCCCGAAGTGCCTCAACCCAGCGACGGCGTCAGCCTGGTTCCTGTTCTGAAGAACCCGGCCGCGCGAGTGCGCGACCATGCATACCACGCTTATCCCAAACAGAAACTGGGCCGCGCCATCCGCACGGAGCGTTTTCGCCTGGTCGAATGGCGCGCCTATAACAACCCGACAGCACCCGCCGTCTACGAGCTCTACGACTACCAGACCGACCCCCAGGAAACAAAAAATCTGGCAGCCGACCATCCGGATATCGTCAAAATTCTGAAACAAAAACTGGCAAACTACCCCGAGCCCCGCCCGCGGAATGCGAACCCTGGGAAAAAGAAAACAGGGCTTTAAGGCAAGCACTACCTGTTTCACTTGCCAAACTCGTGGCCAGATATATTGAGGAGTGGGATTTATTGTATGCTGTTATCCCCGTTCTTCCTCTACACGATCAGCCACAATTTTCAATTCCTCAGCTACTCCGAGCTTTTCAGGCCAGTATCGGAGATATTCTTGATCTATTTCAGATCCTTGAACCAAGAGAATACTTGCACAGTTACGTAAATGCTTGTCAGAACCACCTCTCTGGAAGAATATCAGTTTCTTCAGGATGACATTTTCAGGTGAAGCAAACAGGGAGTTAAAAAATCCTTGACTTGAGATGCGTCGCCCCTGACTGGTATCCAGCCGACCAAACTCTGTATCAATGGTTAAAGTGAGATCAGCTTGAAATCCAGAAGGAAGATATATGATATTAAACTGTTTCCTTGCTGCAATCGCCTCGTGGGCAGCATCGTGAGAGACATAATAATCTGGCGGAGAAAACTGATGACAAAGCAGATCGATCTTGCTTTCAGTTAAAAATCAACGAGTATGTCGACATCATTAGACTGTGTCCCGTTTTACTGTCGCGTCTCCAGGGCCATTTGGACCGAGTATACTAGATTGTGAGACGCTATGATTAAATGTGATGCGCTCTAGTAAAAGGAGGTTCGCCATAGATAATACTGGCGATGGAACCAACGATCCTGTAGGGAACAGATTCTCTTTCCAGAAAAACGACCACTGACTGCATCAGCTCATTAGGTTTGAACTCATTCATAGAGCGATCTGATGTCTCGATGACACATGCGTCTGGCGATTTCCCGGTTGAGTCTTTCTTCACTCCATTCCGGTTGTTGCTGAGTGAGTGTTCCCTGCAGCATAACACGTGCTGTTTCCTACATACCGGCAGCGATCAACAATCGTTGTTGCGGAGTCTGTTTTCTGAGTGCATCCACCTGAATGGGGTCGATAACCTCTACGACCGGTGGCCTGATACTCATGTTGATTGCTCTCCTGATTTTCAAGAAACAAAGGAAGATACATATTGCCGGAAATTATAGTAGCCCAGTCTGGTCCTGTGATTAATAAGCTAACCCAAAACGAATCATTCTGATAGGAAACCTCAAACGATCTGGTTACTACTACCTGACTGCTGCGGAGTACTGGAATGTCAATCCGGAGGTGCAGGAGCCGTTGAGTGCGCAGCGTTGCGGTGCGTTTATTCTAAATAATACCTCAGCGCAAACAAAAACCCCGATGCGGTGACAAGTTCACTACATCGGGGTTTAAAAGTGGCGGGGACAGGATTCGAACCTGCGACCTCGAGGTTATGAGCCTCGCGAGCTACCGGGCTGCTCCACCCCGCGCTATGGGTCCATAAATGGACTGATTAAGAGCAGTTTCAGATACAAATAACGCCTGTGTGAGACACTATTTAGATGTTTAAAAGCCCTAAATACAGTAAGCGAATATCGTTACCGTACGGGGGCATTATAGACAGGTCCCTCGCTGGCGTCGAGGAACTTTGTCTAAATTCCCATAATTCCCTGCGAAGATTGTTGAATCAGCCGTCAATCTTTCGCTAATAGGGATCACCAGTCGCCTGAGTGGCTCTCGTGCTATTATACACGCTCTAAACGGACATTGAGACGCTTTGGTCAGCCTGGTTTTCGCCGCTTTACTCGTATTCCCACTTCAAAACCCAGGGATCTTTGGTTTTTTCCTGCCAGGCCTTCAGTTTCTCCTGCATTTTAGTCAGGGTCTCCTGGTGTTCCGGCTCGAACGCCAGATTCTTCGATTCATGCGGGTCAACTTTCAAATCATACAATTCGTGCCGGGGTCGGTGCAGGTACGAATAAACGGTCCGCTGTCCATACATCTTGTCACCCCGTTTCAATACGCCCTGCCAGGTGGGTGACCGATATAAATCGGAGGCGAACGGGTAGGGGAGTTCATGGGCAATGTTGAAGATGTACTTGTAGTTGCCGCTCAGGATCACACGCATCGGATAATACATGGTGATCTCGTGAAATGTGTGTGAGGCGTAACTTTCATCAAATTCGGGAGCATGTTCTTTGCCGAGGATCTCCAGGAACGAACGTCCGTGGAATGTGTAAGGCACCGGCTTGCCTTTGCCTTCCACGCGCTTGCCGTTGTTTACGACCGTTTGCAGTTTGGGAACTTTCTTCGGTGTGACATCGCAGTAATCCAGAATTGTCGGTGTCAGGTCAGCCCAGGTGACCAGGGCATCGGTGACAATTCCCTGATTTTTGACGGTCGGATCGCGGACGATCAAAGGCAGGTTCATACCCGGCTGATACAGGTTGGTCTTCGCTCCCGGGAACGGAGGGCCATTATCGCTGAGGAACATGACCAGCGTGTCTTCCCAGTGACCGGTTTCTTTGAGTGTGTTGATCAGTGAAACGACGCCCTGGTCGAGACGCGAAATCGCCTGATAGTATTCCGCCAGCTCTTCCTTGACTTCCTGATGATCAGGCAGCCAGGCGGGAACCTGGATCTGTTCGGGCTTGTATTTGACAGGCGTGACACCGGGGTAGCGATCGGGGTTGTCATTAAAATTGGCATAACCATCGGGGCCGCCACCACGATGCGGGTCGTTGCTGCAGTAGTACAGAAAGAAGGGTCGGTCGTCGTCTTCGGTGATGAACTCTTTGGCGTTGGCGGCCATCACTACGGAGTTGCGGTTCCCCTGGATCCCTTTGTTACGGTACTCCTGAAACTGATAGACATATTCGGGAGCCACGTGATACTTGCCGATCGAGCAGGTGCGGTAGCCGGCTTCTTCCAGAATAATGGGGAGCGACTTCACCGTGGCGTAGGTGCTGAAGTGATTGTAACTGTGGGCGTGACCGTAATGGCCGGTGGCGTGATTATACAGGCCGGTCAAAATAACGGAACGACTGGCAGAACAGCTGGCGGTGGTGCAGTGCGCGCGGGAGAAACGGGTTCCCGATTCCGCCAGCATGTCGATGCCCGGCGTTTTGATGACTTTATTTCCGTAGCAGCCTGCCTGAAAACCCTGGTCATCGACCACGATCATGATGACGTTTTTCTGCTTTGGCGCGGCGGAGACAGATTCAACAGATACGAACAACAACAGCAGGCTGAGGATTCCAAACAGACATCGATTCATGGTGTGACTTTCTCACTGGAGTAAAAGGCGGGAATCAATTGCAGGACAGTCGTCATAATCTCAATTTCATTCTAATCGTCATAGCAGGCAATCGCAAATCGACATCCGGGAAAGCAGGGGACTTTACGGGAAAGGGACGAAATCAGGGGGGACTGGCTTGAAGTGGGCTGAATTCCTTTCGATAATTAAGAAAATCCTGACGAGTACCGTCCTTCCCGGCGCTGCAATCGATGGTGTGTGCGGGAAGTCTTCCGACCGATATCAGAATGAAAGCAATGACTATGACTACCATGAAACATGTCGCGACGATGCTGGCTGTTTTGCTGGCTGTTTCTGCCCTCAATGTTGCCGCCGCAGAAGAAAGCAAACTCAATCAACCTCCCGAAGGCTACAAGGCGCTGTTCAACGGCAAAGACCTGAATGGCTGGAAAGGGCTGGTCGGCAATCCTAAAACCCGGGCGAAGATGAGCCCCGAAGAGTTGGCTGAAGCACAGAAAAAAGCCGACGACGAAATGAAAGAACACTGGAACGTCGTGGATGGCGTGATTGTATTTGACGGCAAAGGAATGAGCCTGTGTACCGCCAAAGACTACGGCAATTTCGATATGCTGGTCGACTGGAAGATCAAAAAAGATGGCGACAGCGGCATCTATCTGCGTGGTTCACCACAGGTTCAGATCTGGGATCCGGCTGTGAAAGCGGCGAACGGCGTCGGTTCGGGCGGACTCTACAATAACAAGGAAAACCCCGATAAACCGCTGGTGAACGCCGACAATCCCGTCGGCGAATGGAACACGTTCCGCATCAAAATGGTGGGCGACAAAGTCAGTGTCTGGCTGAACGGGAAACTGGTCACCGATAATGTCACGCTGGAAAATTACTGGGAACACGATAAGCCGATCTACGAAACCGGGCAGATCGAATTGCAGAATCATGGCAACACACTTTATTTCCGGAATGTGTTTATCAAAGAACTTGATTAGCGACATTCGTGTGAATACCGGCTAAAATGAAAGCACAGGGAGTCCGCTCTCTGTGCTTTCTGTTTTTAACTCAACCCCCCTGAATTCGAAATCTCACCCCATGCTTTCACACGATGCTCCCCTGGATGACCCGACGGCGCTGGCCCGCTTTGGCAAACTGGATGTTGTCACGCGGCTGGTGGTCGAAGGTTTTATGATGGGGCAGCATAAGAGTCCGTTCAAAGGTGCGAGCGTCGAATTTGTAGAGCATCGGCAATATTATCCGGGCGACGAAATCCGCCACATCGACTGGCGGGCTTACGGGAAGACCGGAAAGTATTACGTCAAAGAATTCGAAGAAGAGACGAACCTGCGCTGTTATCTGCTGCTCGACTGTTCGGGCAGCATGGCCTACGCCGGCAAAACGCTGAGTAAGATTGACTATGCACGTCAGCTTGCTGCAGCACTCGGCTACCTGTTACTGCGTCAGCGGGACGCCGTCGGTCTGATTACCTTCGACAGCAAACGCCGCGATTATATTCAGCCGTCCGCCAATCCTAAAAACTTCGGGCAGATGCTGGATATTCTCGATCAGGCACGGCCGCGCAACGAAACCGCGATTTCGACCGTGCTGCGTGAAGTGCAACCGCTGATCAAACGCCGCAGTCTGGTCGTATTGATTTCGGATTGTTTCGACGAGCCCGAGGCGCTGACGACCACCCTGAAGCAGTTGCGGCATGATCGTCATGAAGTGCTGCTGTTCCAGGTGGTGACGCCGGAAGAAGAAGAGTTCCCGTTCAGTAAGCCGACGCAGTTTCGCAGTCTGGAGCGTCGCGGCGATCACAAACTGGTTGATCCGCATCAGTTACGAGCCCGTTATCTGGAGCAGTATCAGGAATTCTGTGCGACGCTGGCCCGGCAGTGTGGATCAGTGAACGTGGATTACCTGAAATTTCGTACGACGGACGCGTATCATTTAGCCCTTGGTGCTTTTCTGAATCAACGCACACGCCCCGGACGAAAGTGATAGAGCAAACTCATGTCAGGTGAAAAAATTCCGATCAACCGGACTCTGGTAGGCATTATCTCTCTGGTCTGCCTGGGGATTGCCGCCTATCTGTTCTGGTTGGCGGCCCCGGATCAGTTTGCTCAGCAGGATGTGGCCACCGGTGCTTTTATGCGGGTGGGACTGTTGATGTTTGCCCTCTGGCTGGCGCTGCCGACCAGAAACCGCGATGCCGCCTGGGCGAACGTGTCCCCGTGGGTCTTCGTGGTGATCATCATGGCGGTTGTGGGCGTCGCTGTCCGCCCTAAAATTGTAGTGCCGCTGCTGATCGTGATGGCCGTGTTCGGCTTTGTGCTCAGACCGCGCAACAAAAAACGCTCGCGGCGTTGACCGGAGCGTTCTTCTGTTTTGTGTCGATTACTGCGGGCTCTGTGCGCGGCTCACGGGTTGTACTTTGAGATCACGCGGCAGCTGCCGTGGTATCTGATTTCCGGTTTGTGAGATGACATCAATCGGCTTGGGTGGCACGAAGCGGCTGGGTTCAGCTCCGTTTTGGGCAGCCGCTGCGGCTTCCCGCTGTTTGGCATCGATGTAGACGCGGGCAGCGACTTTCAGCAGTTGCGGACGGCGAACCGGCAGCACTCCTTCCAGTTGACCGGCAATCCGTTCGACCCAGCCGGGCTGTCGTTCCATGGCCAGTGACATCATATGCATAAAGATTGAGACTTCTTTGAAGTTGCGGTCCAGGATCGCATTGCTGACCGGAGCCAGGATCTTGGCCGCCATCTCCACCGTCTGTGAAGGGAAGGAGACGTACATGGATACCTGATGCGAGATGGAATCGATCTTCTTGTCTTCGCCAGGGAAATATTCAGTCTGCAGATGCAGCAGGGCTTTGGCCGAGATTGGCTTGGCCAGCAGCGGACTTTTATAGACGCCCGAGCAGAGTACAAGCGTTTCTTTTGGTGTCTGGTGAATCACTTCGAGCGTTCCCACAGTGCCATCGCCGGCATCCACTTCATAGGAATAAGGGCCGGTCTGCCACATCTGGAACTCAGACAGTTTCATTTCGCGCCAGATACTCACCACTACATCAGGGTGTGCAATGAAAAAGGCATACGCCGAATGATTAACGTCGAGATGAATTTTAGGCAAAACGCGAAACATGCTGAGATCTTTCAACACGTGTTCGGCATTCGTACGGTTAGCTTGCGGCATTTGATCCAGCGGAATCTGTGAGAGACATTCTTTTCTCGCTGAGCGGGACGAAGAACCTTTAGTGAGTAAGGTAATCAGTTCATCTTCATCAGGAATGCGGATTTCCTGATCGACCTGCTGATGCTTCTGCTGGAATTCAGTCAGCTGCCGATCATCGTCTTTTAAAAGATATTGATCGGCAGCCGACTTCGTCAGGGCCGGGCTCTGGCCATCGCGTTCGTTAGATTGGGGTTGTTGTGCAGATACAGAGGTGACAGGAACCGCTACGCTACCTGTGACAGCGATCACCAGAATCGTCATTTTCTGAATGAATTTTGTCATGCTCATCTTCGTCATGTGAGAACCTGTTTCTTTCCGCGTTCAACTTGTGTTGTCTGGTTTTGTGCCCGACTCTGTGTTGTCATCAGTTCGGAGCTGCATTCACTGCAGGTGCCAGCGCCGGGCCGGACTCCTTGAGTGCAGGCTCCAGACCCGTTTCATCAGGAAACGGATCAGGGGGCACAAAAATGGAAGGTTCAGGAAGAGGTACCAGGTCGTCCACAGACTCGCCATCATAAGACTGCTGGCTGCTGTAGTCGGTCATCGGAGTATCGCTGATATAGTGTTGTGGCCGACAGTCATTGCAGCATTTACACCACCAGCGGTTGAAGCGCGACTGACACCAGTCTGGCTTGCCGATACGCGTCAGGTCCCAGGTGGGACGATAGAAGCGGTCTGCATAAAGCTGTGTGTCGCTGATGTCATCGATCAGGTTATAGTACGCATTGCTGGCCTTGAAACACTGGCAGCCCGAGCATACTATCAGCGGCTGAATCATGACTATGCAGACAAAAGCTGCGCGCATTTTCAGTTTCCTCCCCCAGTTGAATGTGACCATCCTGTGTCACAATAGTACCAATCATGGCTCGCATCATCGGTCGTACAATCGCCTGTACCTAAGGATGATCGGCTAACGTTGAAGAGAAACTTTATCGATTATTCCGAATGACACGGTTATCCCGGCGATGGAGGCGTTCCCCATACTTAACCCCTGAAAACAGGGAGTGATGTGTAAAAGTCTGCAGAGAATTTCGTGTCTGAGAGGCTCAGATTCACGGAATATCCCTTGCGATACGAAGGGTTCTTGCGATCCGGGATTGAGACTGTGATACTGGTAGTGAAGATAACGCCACGTCAGTTTTCAGGAGACTCTCATGCTGTCAATTACAAAATCGCTGCTGCTCATTTCTATTATGACAACGTTTCTGACTATTGAAATCGCGGCAGGAGAAGAAGCGGAACGGGGGGCTGCCTGGGAGTGTCATATAATAGACCAGTCGTCCCGCGGGGCAGACGGCGTGAAGCTGTTCGACGCAGACAGAGACGGACTGCTCGATATTACGACCGGCTGGGAAGAAGGAGGCATCACCCGCATCTATCGTAATCCAGGTCCTGCCCAGGTAAAATCTGCCTGGCCTCTTGTGACCATTGGGAACACACCGCAAGTGGAAGACGCCGCCTGGATTGATCTGGAACGACTGAATGTGAGAAAGGCGGTTGTCAGTTGTTGCGAGGGTAAAACGCGTGCCATTTATGTGCACTGGCCTCCTGTTGTGAAACCGTTTGAAAATCCCTGGAAGCAGGAAGTGCTGCCCGCATCGAAGGATCGGATGATGTGGATGTTCGCCGTTCCCGCGAAAATTGGCCTCGATTCGCGTGGCGGAGAGGAACTGGTCGCCGCCGGCAAAGGACCGGGGGCAGAGATCGGCTGGTTTTTGCCGACTGCGGATCCCCGCGATCTGTCTAAGTATAAGTGGATCACCCTTTCACAGGCCGGCTGGATCATGTCATTGTTTGCGGTCGACATGGATGGGGATGGAGATCAGGATCTGCTGACAACAGATCGTAAAGGAAAACTGCGTGGCTGTCGCTGGCTGGAGAATCCGGGCCCCCCCATTGCGATCATGGGGAAGCAATGGAAGAATCACTGGGTCGGCGGTCAGGGTCGGGAAGTGATGTTCGCGGATCTGGCCGACCTGGATCAGGATGGTCTGCAGGACATTCTGGTTGTTACACGCGCACCGGATGAAGTGCTCTGGTTTCGTAGATTGGATGCGAGCGGTCAGAAATGGGAAAAACAGGTCATTCCTTATCCGGATCATACCGGCGGCGGAAAAGGAGTCGCGGCAGGTGATTTGAACGGGGATGGCCTGCTGGATCTGGTACTGAGTTGCGAACATGCGGAGCCACCTAAATCAGGTGTGGTCTGGATGCGCGGTACCCGCAAGGGGGATCAGTTCCACTGGGAGCCACAGGAAATCAGTGGTCCTCGCGGCATTAAATACGATCGCATTGAGCTGCTCGATCTGGATGCGGACGGCGATCTGGATGTGCTCTCCTGTGAAGAGCGGGATCAGAAGAAGGGACTGGGTGTGTTCTGGTATGAGAACCCGTTGAAGTAGCGCAGTGGCCGATTAAAAGAAAAAGATTTCGCGCTGCACGGTTTCGAACAATCGCCTGAGCCAGACATAACCCAGTGATCGCGTGCCACAGTCGATCTGGGGAAGAACCGAAGCGCCGGGACGGAGTCCTTTAATGGTTTCATGATCCAGCTTGACCGTGATCTGCACAACTGGTTTGCCGTCTGCATCGGGTTCTGCGGTCGCGGCAATTTTCTCAATGGTTCCCTGATAGGTCTGATCGGGATCAGTCAGCAGCAGGAAGGAGACGGACAACGGTTCCTTGCTCTCCCGTTGTGCTGCCAGCACATGACCGATTTCCGAGTCGGGTACTTGCATTTTTAAGACCCACGGGCCATTGAGGTCGGCGACCGTCAACAGTCGTTGTCCGCGTTGTACGGGGCGTGCGAGCAGTTTCTCCTGTAAGTCCCAGGTCAGGACTTCCCCCTTGATGGGGCTTTTGAGCGTGAGTGTCTCCTGCTGATTTTTGAGCAGCTTCGACTGTTCCTCCAGACTCTTCAGTCGCTCGTTGAGTTCTTCCTGCTCGCCTGTCAGACGACTGGCCTGTTGTCGCGCGGTGGCATCGGTGGGGTTCAGTTCCAGGAGTGAGGCCTCGATAACAGCGAGCCTTTTCTGCGAGGTTTGGATTTCGCCGCGCACCCGGCTGGATTCCAGTTCCAGATCGGAGTCGCGCAATGTAATCAGTGTACTGTCTGCGGAAACCTGTTTCCCTTGCCGGACGAGGATCTCATCGACAACGCCGTCTGCCGTCGCAAATACGTTTTGTTGTTCAACGGGTTGCAGGCTTCCGGTGCCTTCGATTTTGAAGTCAGCCGGCGTCAGGATCAGCACGGCTGAGATGACTGCCAGAATCAATGCCGTCATCATCAGCTTGCGGCCCGTCAGCTGTTTTTTTCTGAGCGGGGAATACGACCAGTGTTTCAATAGCGGATAAAAGGGAAAACTCTCGAACTGCAGCGAATTAAATAATGCCGTTCCGCCATGCCGAGAGACCGCCAGGGCCCGTTCCAGAACGGTGTGGCTGGACGAGACTTCGTGGAACTGTTCGATTACAATTGCCCCGACGGTCAGCTGGCTTTTATCAACATGGCTATTCGCGTCGGCAGAATCATCGGTGGTTTCCTGAATGATATGCGAAAGCGGGAAGATCATCAGAGCCCGGGAACCGGCGAGATCCAGGTAGGCGTGTAGTGGCGCTGCGATTTGAGGCGGGTACTTTTCCTCCGCCTCCATGATCCAGTAAGGACGGTTCAGGGAGAGAATCGCAGTCACCAGGGCTTCCAGTCGCTGGACGGTTTCCGAGCGGCGTTCGATGCCTTCTACGCCGCTGGCAGAGATTAACTGGTGTGACTTACCGGTTTTCTGCAAAACGGACAGACGGTCACAGTCGATCAGGATCCGCCCTTCATTGGCGATGATGAACGCGGTCTGCTCTGTATTTAAATGGAGATGAACGTGTTCGGAGAAACGTTCGAACTGTTCCCAGAGCGTTTCCAGTTCGCGCAGTTTCTGCAACTGGCTATGCTGGCAGAAATCATCTGAGATTTCACATAGTGCGCTGATGAATCTGACGTATCCCTCCTGCGCTGAAAATGAGCGGGGAGGGTGATGCACGATTTCCAGCAGTCCGATCTGCGGAGACGGGTGCGCTTCGATAGAGACCGGGCACAGAATCAGATTATTATCCAGAGGGTTGACGCCCCGATGTTGCTCTGACCAGCGTCCCTGTGGTTCGATGGTGGCAGGTCGCTGTGCGTGTAATGCTTCCCGCAGCAACAGGCGATGCTGTTCTATTTCCTGTTCATCCAGAGACGCGCCTGCGTTGGTTTCCGGATGGGTGCCCCGCTGTTGCCGGGCTTCCAGTTTGCCAGCAGCGTCAGTAACCCAGAGTACTCCCCCTTGCGCAGACATACCTTTTACAGCGCGGTCCAGAAGTTCCGAATAAAATTTCTGGCTCGAAATATCGGTGCGCGCGAGTTGGGCCAGTCCCAGTACAAGCTCTTCAATCTCTTGCCAGAGGTTCTCAATTGAAGATGATTCTTCAGTCGTCATACGGTTTACTAAAGTGGGGAGTCAGGGAAAGTGGTACCACGATCAATCCCGCACAAGGCCGGTCTGATCCCGAAGTTGTTTTCATGCTGGAACGCATCACATTTTAGCAGAGTGTCTCGTATACTATGAACTCGGTCCAAATGCCTCTGCAGACGTTACACTGAAACTGGACACAGTCTATCACAGCGATCTGTGATCTACTCTACCGCTCTCCATAAAAGCCGTCAGGCTCCCCAAAGTATTTAGTGTACAACTTTAAATGATTGCGCAGCTTTACTGATTGGTTCCAGTATCCAGAACACAAATGACGCAAACCATGCGTGGGAATGGGTTGAGTGTGCTGGCTGGGGCGACTGGGGTGGGGTTGCGGATGATCCGATTGTGCGGAATATTCTGAATATGCCGAAAATTCGCTTTGGGAGGAGGTGTTCCTGTGCCGATGAGTTGAAAGAGCGTATAGCCTTCCAATCAATGGTCCCCTCTGACCAGGGAAATTCGATGAACTGTTTCATAGCCCGGATGATGCTCCTGTTTGCCGCAGTAGTGCTGCTGGGCCCAGGGTGCAGTCGTTTCCTGAGCAATTCATTGCAGGAAGAGTTTGTGGAAAGCGATGAGACTTATCAGCGCGCCGTGACTCAGATTGAGTATCCCAATGTGGAAGAGATTGATGAAGGTGATACCATTGGCACACAGATGCCAGCGACTGTTTCCAGTTCTGCCACTCCTGTTTACTGGGATCTGTCTCTGCAGGAAGCGGTCAAAATGGCATTGCAGAGTTCAAAAGTTCTGGGTGATGTGGGCGGAATCGCGTTAAATACGCCTGCCGGGGTTCACACCAAATACGATGCTGCGATTACGGAAGCAGACCCCCGCTATGGTGTTGCCGGCGCATTAAGTGCCTACGATACCACGCTGTCTGCCAGCACTTACTTTGAGAAAAACGATAAAGCATTAAACAACGTCTTCTTCGGTGGTGGAACGCGCCTGTTGCGACAGGATGCGATGGTTGTCCAGGCACAGTTGACCAAACGTGCCATGACCGGAACCGAATTTACTCTGCGTGATTACATTGACTACGATGCCAATAACTCACCAGGTAACCAGTTTCCGCATGCCTACCAGAACAATATCGAAATGGAGTTTCGTCACCCGCTGATGCAGGGTGGGGGGATCAGTTTCAATCAGATTGCCGGCCCCAGTGGTACACCCGGTGTGATCAATGGTGTGATTATCGCCCGCATCAATACCGATATCAGCCTCGGAGAATTTGAAATCTCCGTGCGTGATATGGTGAGTGATGTGGAGAATGCTTACTGGGATCTCTACTTCGGCTACCGTGATCTGGATGCCAAAATCATGGCCCGTGATTCTGCGCTGGAAACCTGGCGTCGAATTCATGCGTTGTATGAGAATGGTCGTCGTGGTGGCGAAGCAGAAAAAGAAGCCCAGGCCCGCGAACAGTATTTCCGCTATCAGGCTGAAGTCGAAAATGCATTAAGCGGTCGGCTGCTGAATGGAACGCATACAAACAATGGCAGCCAGGGTGGAACCTTTCAAAGTAATCATGGTGTCTATGTTGCCGAGCGTCGTTTGCGCATGCTGATGGGAATTCCCATTAACGATGGACGTTTAATTCGTCCGGCAGACGAACCTTCGCTGGCCAAGGTCGAATTCAACTGGGAAGAAACACTGGTCGAATCCCTGGAACGTCGTCCAGAAATTCGTCGTCAACGCTGGCAGATTAAAAAACGTGAACTCGAACTGGAAGCCAACAAGAACTTCCTGAAACCGGAACTGGACCTGATCGGTCGCTATCGCTGGCGTGGGTTTGGTAAAAATTTCCTGGCAGAAGGTTCAAATGTGGGTGAGTTTGATGGTGCATTGAATTCACTATTCGATGGCAATCTGCAGGAATGGCAGATGGGGATTGAGCTTTCTGTCCCATTGGGAAAACGACAGGCACATGCCGCCATGCGACAGGCTGAACTGCTGCTGGCCCGGGATCGTGCGATTCTGCATGAACAGGAACGCGCTATCGTACAAAGTTTAAGCAATGCCATTTCTGATGTGGATCGTGCTTACGCGGTTTTGCAGACCACGTTCAACAGACGTCACGCCGCGCGGCAGGAAGTTGCCGCCGTTGAGGCTGCCTATGAATCTGATAATGCAACGCTGGATCTGCTGCTTGAAGCACAACGCCGCCAGGCCGAAGCGGATGGCAGCTATTACCGTTCACTGGTGGAATATTCTCTGGCGATCAAGAACGTTCAATTTGAAAAAGGTTCGCTGCTGGCATACAACAATATTTATCTAGCCGAAGGAGGCTGGCCTGAAAAAGCCTACATGGATGCTGCCGAACGCGATCGTCTGCGAGGCCATGTCCGGAAAATTGCGGATGCTCCTGAATACACGGGTGCCCTGTCCCAGGGGGTCTATCCACAACTGCTGACTCCCGGTGAGGTGCCGGTAGAACCGATGCAGCCAACTCCGCAATCAGTAGAGCCGACTCCGGAACCAGTGACTGACAACTTCATGCCTCCCGCCGTTCCCGGCGTGACGCAGAACGTATCAGGAAATCCAGAACTGATTCAATCCATCGATTTTAATGAGACGCCCGGTGCAGAAAAACCAATTCAGAATCTGGAAGGAACCAGTTTAGAGAATAAACCCGAGGCGTATTTTGCACCCCGATCCATGGTTCCCCCTCGTCCCGAGTCTGGATACCAGCCGGACGGGAGTGCAGACGGTTTCAATCCTCTGCCAGTGCAAGAACCGCAGGCTGGTATTACAATGTTACCAGCTCAGAACCAGTCGCAGGGGAGTTCACCATTGAAAGAGGTACCTGATTCGACACCGACACTGCGATCCGCCTTGCAGAATCAGACTCTGAAATTCCCGCTGAAAGACCATTCCGGCAGTCAGGATCCTTTTAAAGATTACCGGGACGCAGGGCCACGTTGGGAACCAGTACCCATTCCAGAGACAAAACAGCGGAATTTGAAGGACTTTTCTGGCGAAGTGAAACGATTTCCCGTGAAAGAGTCAAATTAACCTGTGTCCAGGTTTATGGTAGCGTCTCCAGGCTATTCTGATCCGAGTATAATAGATCGAGAGAAGCGGTGGGAAGTCGTGATCTGTTCTAACTGTCCAGCAAAGTATAGCCTGATTGTGGGGTTTTATTCCGACCTGTTCACTCTGTTAAACCGGGCGATCTGTGTGAATCCTGAGATTTTCGCTAAAAATACTGTATCAGTGTAACTTGCCCCTTTCCCGGTATTGATATAACTTAAGATGGAACAGTATAGTTAAATCAGTTTTCTATAGTGATACGAGTTGGTGGTCAAAGCATCTCATTTGAGATGTTCTTTTTTTCATACAAGCTATAATGAAATGCGTGTGCCCTGAGTTCAGGTCAATTTACCCTCAAGGCACGGAACCCGGTTTTTTTACATTACAAGGAGAAACAAGCAATCGAAACAACGCAGAGACTTAATGACCAGATTCGGATCAGTCCGGTACGGGTCATTGATCAAGACGGGGAGCAGTTAGGGGTGATTCCTACCGCAGAAGCTTTAAAGTTGGCAATGGACGCCAACCTGGATCTGGTTGAAGTCGCCTCGGATGCCAAACCCCCGGTCTGTCGGATTATGGATTATGGTAAGCTGAAGTACGAGCGTAAAAAGAAGACCAGCAAAAATACCAAGCAGCATCAGGTTCAGCTGAAAGAAATTCGGATGCGTCCGAAAATCGGGAAGCACGATATTGAGTTCAAACTGAAAAGTGCCCGTAAATTTCTGGAACAGAAAGATAAGGTCAAATTCAATATCATGTTCCGGGGGCGCGAAAATGCGCACCATGAACTTGGTCGAACCATCCTGGGAGATATCCAGGAGCAGCTTACCGAGATCGCCAAAGTAGAGCAGGCCCCGACCATGGCCAGTGGACGAAACATGATCATGGTACTTGCGCCCCGCTGATCTTTGCCTGTATCCAGGTTGACCACAGCGTGTCCCGTGGCTTTGAACCGAGTGTTCCGGGAAGCGGAGTTGATAGTGAATCGGGATGTGCGATCCGGATCGCGGGCCACGCAGCAGTCGGGAATAATCTGTTGATTGTGAATGAAGCAACTGCCTCAAAGGCTATTTGTGCGCGCTGTTTTCCGTCGCGTTCTGTCTCAGATTCTCTACAGCGAAATCCAGGACCCACTTCGATTGCTTTCCAGTACTGCTTCGATGACTTTCATATTCGCGATGGCATCCGTCAGCGGAGTCGGAACCGGTGACTGATTGAGGATGGCCTGCGAAAACAGATCGCCTTGTATGGTATACTGGCTGCAGATTTCCAGTTCCCTCTCTTTGATGTCTGCCCCTGTCTGATGCCAGATTTTACAAGGACGATCGATGGGGGCGTTGAACGGGATTTCAATTTCGATCCGCCCGGTCGTGCCATGGATGTGAACCCGTTGATAGGGGTTGAGCTGTGTGGAGCAGGTGAACGTGGCGGTTCCTCTGCCAAAATCCATGATCGCTGACGCCAGGCGGTCCGTGCCCAGTTGTTCGTCAAATTCCACGATGCCGGAGACTCGCTGCGGTTCTTCATCAAAGATAAATCGCGAGAGCGAGATCGGGTAGCAGCCAATATCCATCAGTCCGCCCCCACCGATGTCGCGTTGATTACGGATGTTGCCTGGATCGTTGTTGAAGTAGGAGAAGAAAGACTGGATTGTGCGCAGTTCGCCGATCGTACCCTCCTGTATCAATTTTTTTGTCAACTGCCACTGCGGGTGATGGCGGTACATGAAAGCTTCCATCACCTTGATTTCCGGATGAGCAGTCGCGCAGTCAAGCAGCTGCTGGCCTTCAGCAGAGGACAGCCCGATCGGTTTTTCACACAACACATGTTTGCCTGCTTCGATCGCTTTGATGGACCAGGGGACATGCAGGTGATTCGGCAGCGGGTTATAGATGGCGTCGATTTCCGGGTCTGCCAGCAGCGCTTCATAAGAGCCATAAGCACGCGGAATTCCCAGTTGGCTGGCGACTGTTTCAGCCTGTTCCTGATTGCGGGAGGCCAGCGCGGCGATCTCGCAGAAAGAACCCTTCTGCATGGCGGGAATGACCTGGACGGTGCCGATTTTTGCAGTACTTAGAATGCCCCAGCGAACGCGCTTGCTCATGATATGCCTGTAGTGAGAATGCAGATAACAGAAGAGAGGAAACCAGACGAACCTTTATCATGCAGAAACCCACCGCGTCTGTAAAGTCTCTCCTGCTTCACCTGGGTTTTGGGAAGATTCTGTGAGCCATACCGGGTTTCGCGTATGGCTCACAGATTGAATCTGCCGCCGGTTCTGCTGTGTTCACAGCGTATCCGGTGTCAGTTCGCTCAAGGTGCCCATTGATCTCCAGGTGGCGAGATAGATGTACTCACTGACGAAACGAATTGAACCGTCAGCCATTCCCATGTGCAGACCACCCTGATGCGGGCTGCCGAACGAATAATTACAATCACGCCATTCTCCCGGCGCAAACGAGATGACACAGTCTTCGATTGATTTAAACGGAGGCATATATGTTGATCGAAGAGAATGGTGCATGCCTTCGGTCCAGAAAGCGTGTCGGCGCGCAACGACATCCTGGTTATCGATTAGCGAGACCGTTCCGGAATAATCCGTGTTGGAATCATTGAGTTCGGCTTCACCGATGATGAACGTGTTGGTGATTCCGTCTTCGATATCATGAAAGCGATTTCCACTGTTAGGCGTCATCACACCCATATCGTCCGCGCGGGGAGGCCCGGAATAGACGGCCCAGAATTGACCGTCAGCGTTACCGAATTTGTTGCCTGAACTGAAGGCATAACTGCTGGTATAGGACGAACCGGAGTCGGAGGAATCCAGATGGCCATCGCGCGGGTTAAGCTTGAGGTTGAGGAGTCCGCGCGAAGCCGATGGGCATTGATAAACGGTCAGCCTGGTCTGATTCAAAAAAGAAGCCTGGTCAATTTTCTGCCTGCCACCGGTCTGATCAGGGCCACCTCCCGTGCCAATGTCAAAGTTATAAAGGTTATACAGCGCACTCTGGTTCATAAACGGCAGCAGCATGACAAAGCCCGTGGCCCGGTTTTCCAGGCCGGAAACGGTGATGCCGGGATTGGCGCGGGTATAGTAGCCCGCGGGAAACATGCCGTGGGTGTCGTGATAATTGTGCAGCGCCATGATGATCTGTTTCAATTGATCTTTGCAGGTCGATTGTCTCGCGGATTCGCGTGCCTGTTGAACGGCTGGCAGCAGCAGTGCAATGAGAACGGTGATCATCGCAATGATCACCAGCAGCTCGACCAGGGTGAACCCGGTCCGCTTTTTCTGTGGGGTCATGATTGCTCTCCATGGATGATAAAAAATATAAAATCAAAATTAGAGAAGATGCAGTGATAGAAATAAAATTCAGCATGAGTGCCTGCTTTAAATATGACTTTGATGTATAGAGACTGGAAAAAAGAGATCATCCACTTTGAAGGTTCAAAGCGAGGTCCGGATTTGATTTAAAGAAATGAGGGCCCGGCTCGATCTTATATCAAATTATCCTGATGTACAATCTTTTTAGTGTAAATTGGCGAATGCTCGGATTTGTATAGCCCGGCGTCCAGTTCACATGTCAGGTTCAGCCCGCGCAGGAGGGTTGCTCCTGTATATGCGGACCGTAATCTCTGCTTGAAGCTACCCGTCTCGATATGCAGCAGGGGGGTTGAGGGGTTCTGGGAGAGGGGGCTTGTCTTCCCCATAATTGAGAATTTCCAATCTGAGACCTCCCGACTCCAAGAAACTTGATGCTGTGCACGGGGGAATGGATTGCTTACTTTTCGGCTTACTTCTATTCTTGCCAATTAGATGGGGGTTCTTCTCTACGTAATCAAGTGAAAATTCCGCTCTGACCATCGGATGGCACATCTTTAAATCAAGGCAGTCTCTGTCTAATGAGGTGTTTTTTCCTCGAAAGGTCTTATCAGGTAAAGCAAAAATGGATCGTTTTCTGTTTCCTAAATGGGTGAATACAATTGTTCCGGTGCTGGGTGCGCTGGGTGCGATTGGCGCCTTGTATGTGGTTGGTATGGTTGCCTTTGGGGCCAGTCCTGAAACGACGGACGTCGGCTATCAGCCCGAACAGCCACTCCCGTTCAGTCATAAATTGCACGCCGGCAAGCTCAAGCTGGACTGCCGCTACTGCCACAATACCGTTGAAGTGGCCGGGCATGCTGCGATTCCTCCTACCAAGACCTGTCTTAATTGCCACAGTGGGGCTGATGCGAATGGTGTTGTGAATACGGTTTCCATTCACTCTACCAGTTCCAAGCTGGCTCCGATTCGGGAAAGTCAGGCGACGGGGAAATCAATGCAGTGGCGTCGCGTGCATGACCTGCCTGACTACGTTTACTTTAATCATAGTGCTCATGTCCGTCGGGGTGTGAGTTGTGTTTCCTGTCATGGTCGCGTCGACAAAATGGATGTCGTGACTCAGGTTAAGCCGTTGAGTATGGGTTGGTGTCTGGAATGTCACCGACACCCGGAACCTAATCTTCGTCCGCCCGAGTTTGTGACGAAGCTTGACTGGAAGGCTGAGGGGGATCCGCTTGAAGTAGGCGAGCAGGTTCGTAAAGAACTGAATTTGAATCCTTCATCTAATTGTTCTACGTGTCACCGCTAAGGGGTTCGGTTGTGGATAAAAAGTATTGGCGAAGTCTGGGTGAGTTGCATTCCGCGCCGGAGTTTGAAGAAGTTTTACATCGTGAGTTTCCAGTAGCAGCTTCCGAGTACCCGGAAGGGGTTTCGCGTCGTCGCTGGATGCAGATTATGGGTGCCTCTGTTGCCCTGGCTGGAGTAACAGGCTGTCATTGGGAAGATGAGAAAATTTCTCCCAGTGTTTCACGGCCCGAGGGTTTGATCCCCGGCGAGCCTCAAAAGTTTGCCACCTTTATGGAACTGGGTGGTCAGGCGGAAAGTCTGCTGGTGACCTGCTACGATGGTCGACCCATCAAGGTGGAGGGGAATCCCGACTCTCCCCAGAGTCAGGGTGCTTCTTCTGTGTTTGCGCAGTCCGAAACGCTTTCACTGTACGATCCCGATCGCGCTGTCGGTGTGGTTGAGTACAAGGAAAATGCACGTTACGGCCGTGACTGGGGCACCTTTTTTGAGTATTCCGATACCGTGCTGGGTCAGGCGCGAAAGAGTGATGGGGCAAAACTGCGGGTGCTGGCTGATGTCAGTTCTTCCGCTGCCCGCAAAGCGTTGCAGGAGAAGTTTGCAGACCTGTATCCCAAATCCAAATGGTATGACTACACTGCCTGCTCGCGAGATAATGTTTACGCAGGGGCAAAGCTGGCGTTCGGAGAAGTGGTTCGTCCGCAATTCGATCTGACCAAGGCGAATATCATTGTCTGCCTGGATGAGGACCTGCTTTCCGAGCATCCTGCCTCCCTCAAGCATACGCGGGACTGGGCGAGCCGTCGTGATCCTGCTGCCGGGCCAATGAATCGCCTGTATGTAGTAGAAAGCCGCTTTACTACAACAGGAATTTCTGCAGATCACCGTCTGCCTACCCGTTCGGTGGATATGGGGCCGTTCCTGTCCAAGCTGGAAACACAGGTGCAGGCCGGTCTGTCAGGCAAGAAGGCGCAAGCCGCTGGCGACGATTACGCTGACAAGGTTCTGGTCGCCATGGCTGAAGACCTGGTGGCCAATCAGGGTTCCAGTCTGATCGCCATTGGATCAAGTCAGCCCGCGGAACTGCAGGCACGCGTTCATAAATTGAACGAACAGCTGGGCAACGTGGGAGAAGCCGTCAAGTACTCCAAAGAGCCGCTGGCCCGTGATCTGACCGCCGTCGAAGCACTACGGACACTGACCGACGAAATGCAGTCTGGTGCAGTAGATACATTGATTATTCTCGGCGGAAATCCTGCTTATAATGCACCCGGCGATATTGATTTTGTGACCGCGCTGTCCAAGGTTCCGAACGCGGTTCATCTCGGCGAATATGAAGACGAAACTTCACTGCTGTGTAAGTGGCATCTGCCCAAAACACATCCCTTCGAACAGTGGGGCGATTCCCGCTCTTATGATGGAACGCTCTGTGTTGGCCAGCCTCTGATTGAGCCTTTGCATGATGGCAAGTCGGAAGTCGAACTGCTGGCGATTCTGTGTGGTGACAGGCATCCGGTTGCCCTCGATCTGATCAAAGAGGCCGTGAAAGGTTCTCTCGATTCGATGGCCGTAAATGCTTCCTGGCGACGTGTCGTGCACGATGGTCTCCTCAAGGGAAGTTCGCTGGAAGCCGTTTCGCCGAAGGTCAAAGAGTTGCCTCCTGCCAAAGTTGTCGAAGCAGGAGAAGAAGATCTGGAACTGGTGTTTTATGCCAGTCCTCAGTTGTACGATGGTCGCTTCGCCAACAGTGGCTGGCTACAGGAAACCCCTGACAGCCTCACTAAAATTACCTGGGATAACGCTGCGATTCTGGCTCCGAAAACCGCCGATGATCTGGGCGTTGAGTTCGGCTCCGTTGTCAAGCTGATTCTGGATGGTAAGTCGATTGAGTTGCCCGTCTATGTGTTGCCCGGTCAGGCCCCCAATTCAGTTGCCGTCGCTCTGGGTTACGGACGCACTGCCGCTGGTCTGGTTGGCGGCGATGTTGCCCGCGATGTGAAGCCGGTGGGCGAAAATATTGCTGCTCTGCAGGCTAAAGGGGCCGTCGATTTCAAGGCCGGTCTGAAAGTCGAAAAAACCGGCAAGACCTATGAACTGGCGGTTACTCAGGATCACCACGCAATCGACGCAGTCGGCCAGGGTGAAATCAAAGGTCGTGTTGGCCAGTTGGTGCGTGAAGGGGATCTCTCTGAGTACGAAGAGGATCCTGATTTTGCCAAAAGCCGCACTCATCATCCGGATCTGATCTCCTTGTGGGATGAAAATAAGGATGGGAAACCGGTCTACCAGGAGCTGTCCTATGAAGGTCAGGCCTGGGGGATGTCGATCGACCTCTCCAAATGCATTGGCTGTAATGCCTGTTCGGTTGCCTGTCAGGCGGAAAACAATGTTCCGGTTGTGGGTCGCGAGCAGGTGATCAACAGTCGTGAAATGCACTGGCTGCGGATCGATCGTTACTTCACCGGGGATGATGTGGATAACCCAGGTGTCTCCATTCAACCGATGTTGTGTCAGCAGTGTGAACTGGCTCCCTGTGAACAGGTTTGCCCGGTTGCCGCGACAGTGCACACCGACGAAGGTCTGAACGACATGGTTTACAACCGCTGTGTCGGTACCCGTTACTGTGCCAACAACTGTCCTTACAAAGTGCGTCGCTTCAACTACTTCAACTTCAATAAAATTTATGAAGAGCCTCGTGGTAAGCTGCAGGCTCTGGTGTTGAATCCGGAAGTGACCGTCCGTCATCGTGGGGTCATGGAAAAATGTACCTATTGTGTGCAGCGGATCAAGTCGGTTCAGATCGTTGCCAAAAACGAACAGCGTCCGATTGAAGATGGTGAAATCGTCACCGCCTGCCAGCAGGCCTGTTCCGCGAATGCGATTGAATTTGGTGACCTGGCTAACGAGAATACCCGCGTTGCCAAAGCACACGCCAATCCGCGTTCTTATGCGGTGCTGTCTGAATTGAATATTAAACCGAGAACGTCTTACATGGCCCGTATTTTGAATCCGCATCCTTCGCTGGCACAGCCAAAATCAGAAGGTCACGGACACGGTCATGCAGAAGAGCACGCTGAAGCGGATCATGCAAAAAAGGCAGAAAAGCACTAACAGCGAGTTCGGAAGGCAGGTAGTTCCTGCCGATGTGTGAGTGAGATTAACTAATCCGTTTGAATTTATTGAGCAAAGATATCAAAAGCCATGGCTTCAGTAACGACAGAGCCAATTGACACAATCACCGAAGTGCCCGGTAAGCGAACTCCGCTTGTGACGGGAACTCACGACTATGGGACCGTCACCGAAGCTGTCTGCCGACTGGCTGAGTGTAAGGCTCCCAAAGCGTGGTATATTGCACTCGGGTTTTCCGCTTCTTTAGTGGGAATGTTGTTTGGTCTGGTTGGTTATCTCATTATCACCGGTGTTGGGGTCTGGGGTAACCGGAGCCCGGTTTTCTGGGGTTGGCCGATTGTGAACTTCGTGTTCTGGGTTGGTATCGGCCATGCTGGTACTTTGATTTCCGCGATTCTATTTCTGTTTCGCCAGGACTGGCGTACGGGGATTAACCGTGCTGCTGAAGCGATGACGATTTTTGCTGTGGTCTGTGCCGGTCTGTTTCCGGGGATTCACATCGGTCGTGTCTGGCTGGCTTACTGGCTGTTTCCGATTCCTAACCAGATGTCAATGTGGCCCAACTTCCGCAGCCCCCTGCTCTGGGACGTGTTCGCTGTTTCGACTTACGCGACCGTTTCCCTGTTGTTCTGGTACATGGGTATGATTCCCGACCTCGCCACGCTGCGTGACCGAGCCACTGGAAAAATTCAACAGTTTGCTTATGGCCTGTTTTCCCTGGGCTGGAACGGGTCCTCCCGTCACTGGCACCGATATGAACGGGCTTACCTGCTGCTGGCCGCTCTGGCAGCACCCCTGGTGTTGAGTGTGCATACCATCGTGAGTTTTGACTTTGCGGTATCGCAGTTGCCGGGCTGGCACACGACGATCTTTCCGCCTTACTTCGTCGCGGGTGCGGTTTTCAGTGGCTTTGCCATGGTGCTGACACTGATGATCCCTGCCCGCTCCATCTGTGGCATTAAAGACCTGCTGACCGACCGCCATCTGGAAAATATGACCAAGGTGATTATCGCGACCGGTTCGATGGTGGGTTATGCCTACGCGATGGAATTTTTCATTGCCTGGTATGGTGGTAATGGTTATGAAACATTTGCCTTCATCAACCGTGCCTTCGGCCCCTATGCATGGGCTTACTGGATCATGGTTACCTGCAACGTCATCAGTCCGCAGCTGTTCTGGTTCAAGAAAATCCGGACCACTCCCTGGATGATTTTTGTAGTCTGTATTTTTGTGAATATTGGTATGTGGTTTGAGCGATTCGTAATTACAGTGACTTCACTGAGTCGTGACTTCCTGCCTTCCAGCTGGGGTTACTTCAAACCAACCATCGTTGACGTGTTAATGTTGATCGGTAGTTTCGGTCTGTTTATGACATTGTTCCTGCTCTTCTGCAAATTCATGCCGATGGTGGCGATGGCAGAAGTCAAGAGTGTAATGGAAACTCCTCATGGTCACGGCGATTATCAGCCTGATCCTCCGGAATCCCATTAAGAGGCTGATGCCGGCAGTACAGTGTCAGGTACGACTTAACTCATTTGTTTGAATAAAAAAGATTATGGCGACCACAATCGAACAACCAGAAAAAATAAAAGCAGAACCCCAGTTACTCGGGTTACTTGCCGAGTTCGATGATCCTCATGCGTTGATCGAAGCATCTAAGAAAGTTCGCGATGCCGGTTACAGCAAGTGGGATACTCACACTCCCTTTCCTCTACACGGCATCGATGAAGCGATGGGCATCAAGTGGACGATTCTGCCCTGGATCGTGGCCTGCTGTGGCCTGATGGGGGGAACGATTGCCGTCGGCATGCAGTACTGGATGAACGCCGTCGATTATCCATTCATAATCAGTGGCAAGCCGCTTTTCAGTATTCCTGCCAGTATCCCTATTACATTCGAACTTTCCGTTCTGCTGTCCGCCTTCGGTGCGTTTCTGGGAATGTTGGGATTGAACCAGTTGCCGAAACTATACAATCCGATGTTCAAATCACAGGCTTTTCGCCGTGTGACGAATGACCGGTTCTTTATCAGTATGGATGCAACGGATCCGAAATTTTCTGAAATTGACACCGGTGAATTTCTGAAATCATTGAATCCCCTGCATGTCGAAGATTTCTGGTCCGACGTGGAATCACCCAAGCTGCCTCGCTCTCTGGTTCTGGGGCTCAGCCTGGTGGGTGTGCTGTTAATCATGCCTCCTGCACTGGTCGCCTACAAACGATCCACGACAACGAATACACCCCGTATTCACATTGTTCCCGATATGGACTTCCAGCCCAAACTGAAGACTCAAAACACAACGAGCATCTTTGCCGATGGTCGTGAAGTACGACCACATATCGAGGGAACCATTCCCCGCGGTCAGTATAAAGACGATAATATTCCGTTCTACTATGGTCTGAAAGTACTGCCGGAAGACCAGGATGTCATCACGATTGCCGTGCAGGATGAACAGAAGCCTGCTGACGAAAAAGCCGCTGATGCCAAGCCAGCGGATCCCGCTGCAGCAGCTGCAGAAGTTGATAAACTGGCGAAGCTCCCATGGGTAACGGAATTTCCCATGCCGGTCACTGATAAAATGATGGCTCGTGGAAAAGAGCGTTACAGGATTTACTGTTCAGTCTGTCATGGTCTGGGTGGAGAAGGCGATGGTCTGGTTTCGCTGCGTGCCATGGAATTACAGCAGGGAACCTGGGTTCGCCCTGCGTCTTACCACACTGAAAATGTTCGTAAGCTGCCAGTAGGCCGTCTATTCCATACCATCAGTAACGGCGTTCGCAAGATGCCCGGTTACGCTGCACAGATTCCTCCGGAAGACCGCTGGGCCATCGTCCTGTATTTGCGAGCCCTGCAGAAAAGTCATCAGATCGATGCAAAAGATCTGCGCAAAGAAGAAGTAGAGAAACTTCGAACTACAAAATAAGTCAGTCGTTACGACACACAACTTGTTGAATTTAATCTCGTTGTAAAAACAAGAAACGTTATGCAAACTTCACCTGATACTGACAATAAGATTCCCGTTCAAACCCTGGCTGAGCTGGGTCCCCTTCCCATGAAAGTGGCGCTGGGCTGTTCGGTCCTGCTGCCGGTCGCTTTCGTACTGGGAATGATATTCACGAACGGGTGGGATCTGTTTGCCTTCTCTTACCTGCAGAGTACGTTTTTCTGTCTGAGTATCTCACTGGGTGCTTTGTTCTTTGTGATGATTCAGCAGCTCACGCGGGCCGGCTGGAGTGTGGTTTTACGTCGCCTGTCAGAGTTTATTTCCATGGGTGTGATTCCGCTGTCAGTACTGGTACTGCCGATCGTCATTCTGACATTGATGGGAAATGATACGCTGTATCAATGGGCTAACACTAAGACCGTTGCCGATGATCATCTGCTGCATGCGAAATCGCCTTATCTCAATACCGGGTTTTTCGCTTTGCGTTATCTGATTTACTTCGGGTCCTGGATCTTTCTGGCCCGGTATTTCCTGAATAAATCGGTTGCCCAGGATGCAACCGGCGATCCTGAACTGACACTGTTGATGGAACGCCGTAGTGGCCCCGCGCTGCTGTTGTATGCCTTCACGCTGTCTTTTGCAGCCATTGACTTTCTCATGTCTCTGGATGCCCACTGGTTCAGTACGATTTTCGGCATTTATTACTTCGCCGCCGGTCTGGTAGGCTTTTTCAGCTTCCTGGCCATCAGCCTGGTATATCTCCGCAGCAAGAATTTGTTAAAAGGGCCCGTCAACGTTGAGCATCTGCATGACGTTGGTAAGTTGCTGTTTGCCTTCAACTGCTTCTGGGCTTATATTGCGATTTCACAATACCTGTTGATCTGGTACGCCAATATTCCTGAAGAAACCAGTTTCTTTCTGCCTCGTCAGGAACAGGGATGGGGCGTGGTCTCATTGACGCTGGTCATCGGCCACTTTGCGATCCCGTTTGTGTTCTTCATGTCACGCTGGATGAAGCGTAATCCCGCGGCACTCTGTTTCTGGGCCGTTTACCTGCTGATTATGAACTGGATTGATATTTTCTGGCTGGTCATGCCAAACATTGCTTTTGACGGCGTGAAGTCAGCAGTGACCTTCCAGATGATTCTGATTAACGTGTGTTGTACAATAGGAGTTGGTGGTATCTTTGTCGCGGGAATCCTGAAGTTCGCCGGTGAAAAATCACTGATGCCGGTCCGGGATCCACGGCTGGAAGAATCACTCAAGTTTCACAATATTTAATTTTCGTCTGATCAAATGGATCAGCGCCTTCTAGAATAAGAGAATAAACTATGTCGGGTCATAAAGCAGCCTATGATGATCTCGATACAACGATGATCGCATATGTTGGCGCCGTTGGGACCATCATCACGTTTTTCATTGTATTCGCGGTTGCCGCGCTGGACATGTCGTTTGAAAAAAAACAAAACGTCGAGAAGGTGATCGAAGTTCCGGAAGTGAATTCCGATAGCATTCTCGCCAGCCAGGCTGCTGCCTTAACGGAATACCGCTGGATTGACCAGGATAAAAAAATCGTAGCAGTGCCCATAGACCGGGCAATGGAACTTACCGTTCAGGAAGAACAGGATAAACAGAAACAGGTTAAAACCAAAACACCATGAAACCGTTTGCATCTTCCATTCTGGTTCTCCTTTTCTGGGTATGCAGTAGCATGCCAGTGCGGGCAGATCGTATGGAACAGGCTCCCAAAGATATTGAGAAGCTGGATGTCATCGAGCATCTGGATACAAAATTACCTTTGGATCTGCAGTTTCAGGACAGTAACGGAAATCAGGTGACGCTGGCCGATTATTTTAAAAAGGATCGTCCCGTTATTCTGTCACTGAATTATTCCAACTGTCCGATGTTGTGTTCTTTACAACTCACAGCACTGGTCAGAGGGTTAAAAGGATTAGAGTGGTCGGCAGATCAACAATATGATTTCGTCTCTGTCAGTATTGATCCGAAAGAGACTCATCAGCGGGCAAATTTAACAAAACAAAAGTACTTCAAGGAATACGATCGTGCAGGCACATCCGGTGGCTGGCATTTTCTGTGTGGTCAGCAGGCAGCGATTACAAAATTAGCGGAAGCGATGGGAGTTCAGTATCAGTATGTCGAGGAGCGGAAAGAATATGCTCATCCGGCTGTTTTACTGGTTTGCACTCCCGATGGTCGTATTTCCCGCTATCTGTATGGAGTTTATTTTCCCGAACAGACTTTGAAACTGGCATTAGTAGAAGCATCAGAAGGTAAAATTGGTTCTACGATTGATCGGTTTTTGCTGTTCTGTTTTCACTATGATGCAGACAGTGGTCGGTACGCTCCGACGGCACGAAATATTATGAAAATTGGTGGGTTTGCAACCGTCTTTATCCTGACTGTGGTTTTGATTCCCTACTGGCGGGGACGCAAAGGCAGAGTAAAAATGGAAGCGGCACCCGGGCAGACTCATGAAGCGACCGGGGGAACCTGAACCGTATCAGGACCCTCTGTCAAAGGAATTTGTGTTTTAATCAGATTTGGTTAATACATTGAATATTTTAACACTCAACAGTTGAATGTGTGAATACAGATGAAACTATTCATCCCTGAATTATTAGCGAATGCGGAAGCCGGTTTCTGGTTCCCGGCTCAAGGCTCCACAGTGGCAGAGAATGTCGACTCTGTCTACTTCTTCATTCTGTGGGTCTGCACGTTTTTCTTCGTGCTGATCGTCGGACTGATGCTGCTGTTTATGGTAAAATACCGTTATCGGCCTGGCGTTGAAGCGGTCAATACCGCTACGCATAATCTGACACTGGAACTTTCCTGGTCAGTCATACCGACTCTGCTGACTATCGTGATGTTCTGGATCGGCTTTACTTCCTACCTGGATATGCGAACCCCTCCCGCTTCGTCCTATGAAATTAATGTGGTCGCGAAAAAATGGGTCTGGGCTTTCCAATACCCTAATGGCTGGATCGAAAGTGAACTTCACATCCCCATGGATGAAAATGTCACTCTTACCATGTCATCGGATGATGTGATTCACAGCCTGTGGATTCCGGCGTTCCGCACCAAAATGGATGTGGTTCCCGGTCGCTACACGCAGGAATGGTTTAAAGCCATCGCTCCTCCTGAAGGATCCGAAAAGACAAAGTACCCACTGGAATATAATTTAATGTGTTCCGAATACTGTGGGCAGAAACACTCCGAAATGATCACCAAGGTGATTGTGCATGAAACACGTGGCGATTTTGATAAGTGGCTGCAGAACGCTTCCGATATTCACAAAAACAAAACAGCGGTCGAAGCCGGGGAATATTTCTATAAATCTCGAGGCTGTATTCAATGTCACTCACTGGATGGCGTTACCAAAAACGGACCGAGTTTCAAAGGGCTGTTCGGCAAGCAGGAAAAACTGACTGACGGATCAACGGTTGAAGTTAATGAGAATTACATTCGTGAATCCATTTTGGAGCCACAGGCTTCAGTGGTTGCTGGTTTCCGGCCGATCATGCCGACTTTCAAAGGGCAGTTAACCGACCAGGACATTACTGCGATCATCGAATTCATCAAAGCTCAGAAGTAGTGGCGCTGGTGATTCGATTTAATAAATAAAAAAAGCGAGAATTTGTTTCTCAATTGTGTTTCAGGATTTTTAATCCGACCTTATTTGAAATTATTCAGGAGGCTGGAAGATGGCAACAGTAGTTGACTCCTCCAATCCAAAATCAGATTTCCCGATTCAATACCGTGAATTGAATTATTTAAATTGTACAAAAGGCTGGAAGAGCTGGTTTTTCACCCTCGATCACAAGCGCATCGGGATTATGTACCTGATCGGTGTGACCGGTGCCTTCTTCCTGGGGGGGCTGTTTGCCGTCCTGCTGCGGACAGAATTGCTGCGTCCTGAAAAAATATTTCTGAGTGCGGATGGCTACAATCAGATGTTTACCCTGCACGGTGCCATCATGACCTTCCTGGTGATCATTCCAGGGGTTCCGGCGGCGATTGGAAATATCATTCTCCCCGTCATGCTGGGCGCGAAGGATGTCGCCTTTCCCCGCATGAACCTGGGTAGCTTTTACCTCTGGATGTTCGGTGCCGCTTTCTTCCTGGCAGCTTTGGCGCTGGGGGGACTGGATACTGGCTGGACCTTCTATACGCCTTACAGTGTCTACACGGGGACTGCCGTGCGGACCGCGCTGCTGGGGGTCTTTATTCTGGGATTCAGTTCGATTTTTACCGGATTGAATTTCATTGTGACCATCCACACCATGCGACCACCGGGGATGACCTGGTTCAAGATGCCACTGTTTCTGTGGGCCTTGTATGCAACTGCTTTGATTCAGGTTCTGGCGACTCCCGTACTGGGGATTACCGGCCTGTTGTTGATTGTGGAAAATACGTTCCAAATTGGGATTTTTGATCCTGCTCTGGGCGGAGATCCGGTGTTATTCCAGCACTTCTTCTGGTTCTATTCACACCCTGCAGTTTACGTAATGATTCTGCCGGCGATGGGTGTGGTCAGTGAAGTGATTGCTGTTCACAGTCGCAAACATATTTTTGGTTACCGCTTCATTGCTTACAGTAGTATCGCGATTGCCATCTTCGGCTTCCTGGTCTGGGGACACCATATGTTTGTCTCCGGTCAGTCTAAAATGGTCGCCGTGGTGTTCTCTGCGATTACCTTTAGTGTCTCAATTCCATCCGCGATTAAAGTCTTTAACTGGCTGACGACCATGTATAAAGGTTCGATCCGCTTTACGACTGCCATGTGCTATGCTCTGGCGTTCCTGTTCATCTTTTCAATCGGTGGTCTGACAGGATTGTTCCTGGCAACTCTGGCAACCGACATCCACCTGCATGATACCTACTTTGTCGTCGCTCACTTTCACTATGTGATGATGGGCTCCTCGCTGGTTGGTCTGTTCGCTGCCATCCACCACTGGTGGCCTAAAATTACCGGCAAGATGTTCAGCGAGTTCTGGGGACGTATTGCCTGTCTGGGTGTGTTCCTCGGGTTCAACCTGACGTTCTTCCCACAGTTCCTGCTCGGAACACGGGGGATGCCTCGCCGGTATTACACTTACCTGCCAGAATTCCAGAATCTGCATATTCTGTCAACCTGTGGCGCTTATCTGCTGGGACTGAGCTCGGCGTTGATGGCCGCCACTCTGATTTACTCGGTGTATCGTGGCAAACGAGCTCCCGCCAATCCCTGGGGCGGTGCCTCACTGGAATGGCAGTGCTCTTCACCACCACCAGGCAATAACTTCGACCATCCTCCTCTGGCCGGTGATCCCTATATCATGGAATCCGTTGTCTACAATGAGGAAATCGGAGGTTACGTTCCCGTTGAATGTCAAGGGGCAAACAAGAACTCTGTGACCGCATCAGGAGATAAAGAAGCTTAATGAATACCGCGGCCACCACTCCAACAGACGAGCACGCAGACAGCCACGATCATGAGCACCATGATCCCCGGTTGGCGCATCACTTTGATTCTCACCAGCAACAGTTCGATACCGGGAAACTGGGTATCTGGATCTTCCTGGTCACCGAAGTACTGTTCTTCAGCGGCCTGTTCGGCTTTTATGCCGTTTACCGTTCATTGCATCCCGAAGTATTCCTGTACGCCAGCCAGTTTCTGGATACAACATTGGGGGCAGCGAATACCGTGGTTCTGCTATTCAGCAGTCTGACGATGGCCTGGGGGGTGCGTTGTGCCCAGCTGGGACAAACGCGAGGCCTGCTGATCTGTCTGGTCACGACTCTGGCCTGTGCTGCTATCTTCCTCGGTGTGAAATCATTTGAGTATACTGAGAAGGCACACCATCATCTTTTGCCAGGGACAGCCTATCAGAGCCCCGAGCATCATGAAGCGTCGGCCCCCGTTGCAGCAACTGATGGTAAGACTGCCACGGCAACTGAAAATGCTGAGTCCGCTGAAGCTACAGCCCATGATGATCATAGTGATGAATCGTTGTTCGAAAAAACCAAACATACACTCTCCTACATGTCATTAGTCCTGTGGGTGGTGATTGTGATTTCCGGAATCGCTTTTGGGGCGCTCATCAAGAATCCTGGAAAAAAGACACTGGCAACAGTGGCTGGTTGTTTTCTGGTCTCGGCGATCGGCATGCAGGTCGGAGCGTATTCCAGTATTGCCTATCATCAACTGGGTCATTCAGAAAAACCAACCGATGAAGAAATCCTGTTGGACGAGACGGTACCAGCCGAATATGCTGCACAGAAAGAAAAGATTCCCGAGCCCATGCTGGCACGAACGTTCTTCAGCGTTTATTTCTGCATGACCGGTGTGCACGCAATCCATATTATTGGCGGCATGATCGCGATCAGCTGGCTGATTGTCAGAACGGTACATGGTGCGTTCACAACCTATTACTTCGGCGCGGTTGATTTTATCGGACTCTACTGGCATTTGGTCGACCTGATCTGGATCTACCTGTTCCCGCTGTTGTACCTGATCAATTAGCGTTTTAAGAATTCAAGAGTTTAACCACATTTGTGAGAGGCAACTTCGCTTCTCAGCAGTTTCAAGATAAAGAGACGAAAGTATTCATCATGTCAGATCATGTTGAAAGTGATGCTCACGCAGAAAATACACAAAGCTGCCACGTACATATCGTACCGGTCAAGGTTTTGATTGGCGTTTTTCTGGTATTAGTGGCTTTGACTGTGGTGACTGTGGAAGCAGCCAAGTTTGACACCGGGCGTCTGGATGTGATCGTCTCGATGGCGATTGCAACTGCCAAAGCCTCACTGGTCGTCTTTATCTTTATGCATCTCTGGTACGATAAACCGTTAAACCGGCTGGCATTCTTCTTTTCAATCGTGTTTGCGGCCTTTTTTCTGTGTATGATTCTACTGGATTCTCATGCCTACGATGACTACGTCAAAGGTTACTCAGAAGATAAGCCTCCTGAACTTTTAGTGAAAGAGCCGGCAGCAGCCGCTCCTGCAGCGCCGGCAGTGAATGCCGGTACTGACGCGAAACCAGCACCCGAAACGCAGGCTGTCCCCGCTGAAAAATCAACGACTGAAAAGAAGCCCGCCTCCGCCGAAAAGCCGAAAACAGACAAAAAGCCCACGCCAGAAACGTCTGACAAATAATCAGATAGACTTTCACGGGTCGCTTCTCGAAAATATGATGATCCGCCAACGGATTTTATCAAATTATCATCAGCGTTTCTGCTTGTTGATCAAAAGCAGGTGAGCATGCCAGCCGACCGGAGTCAGAGATGGAGAGATCGTCTCGCGCTGTTATTTACCTCACGGGATCGCTTAAGCCAGCGAGATTTTGGGCTGGCCATTTTTCTGTTTAGTACAGCCGTTTTATTTATCGGCGGACTGCTGGCTTATGTCATCGTCCGTTCGAATCTGGCGCAGCAACATGAACCGGTCAATCTCGTAATTCCCCCCGCGCTTTGGCTGAGTACGGTTCTGCTGATTCTGGGAAGCATTTCCATTCAACGTGCTGTCTATTATGTCAGGCATGAAAAACAGCAGCAGTTTCGTAACTGCCTGAACCTGACCTTTCTGCTGGGAGGCGCTTTTTTTGTCATTCAGACGATTGGACTGACTCACCTCTTACAACAGCATTCGGATATTTTGCTGAGCCTCAAAGATACGAAAAATGCCGCGAATTATCCCAGCAGTTATGGTGCGTTGTTTACATTTGTATTAGTACATGCACTCCACTTTTTCGTCGCCTTCGGATTTCTGGGGTTCGTAATTTATAAAGCCTATCTCTATCTGTATGATCATGAATATAACTGGGGCGTCCATGCCTGTGCCGTCGTCTGGCATTTCCTGGGTGTGATCTGGATCTGCATGCTGCTGCTGTTCTATGCGATAGGATAATTCGTATCCCATTTCACTGGCGCGTCTCGCATTTTATTGTGCAGATCTCAGATGAGCCTGGAGACGCTACCGTAAAGCTGGATACTGTCTAAGTCACCGCAATACAATGTCTTAAGTACGCTGCAGCAATTATTCCCTCTGATCAGGGGGGGAGTGGGTGAACCGCTATTTCCTCTGCCCTGTTGGTTTTACTAAAATAGATTCCCAGTCGTAATTCCGCCTGGAAACCGGATGCCGGTTCTACCGTTTCTCTATTTGTCTGTCACGATGCAACACACTTCCCGTCAACTCGAAATTCAAGCGGAAGAGTTGCCGCAGCGATCCAGCCTGTTTCGGCTGGTGCTGGAGTCCGTGGCTACACTGGCAATCGCCGTCATTCTCTTCCGGACTTTCGCTGCGGAAGGTTATATGATTTCGACAGGCTCGATGGCGCCTTCTCTCTTGGGTTACCATAAGCAGGTTACCTGTCCCCGCTGCCATTATTCGTTTACCTATGGCGTAGCCTATGATGATTCCGTCTCCACCAACCGGATACAGGACCCAGCCGCGGACGGACAGGGATTTCAACAGGCCGGGCAGTATGCAACTTGTCCCAACTGTGATACCAATTCCATCGATCTGGCTCAGGTGCCCCGTAACGAAGGTGACCAGTTGCTGGTGTTTAAACACGCTTACTACCTCAAGCCCCCCGAGCGGTGGGACGTGGCGGTATTTCAAAATCCGATGAAGCCAACCCAGGCGTATGTCAAACGGGTGGTGGGTTTACCGGGTGAAGCCGTGCAGGTCAAAGACGGGGATTTGTATATCAATGGGGAAATCCAACGCAAAGATTTAAAAACGCAACGTGCTGTTCGGCTGCTGGTTCACGATCATCGGTTTGAGCCCTCAGAAGACGACTTTTTTCAACCCCGCTTTTTTCCAGTAGAAGCAGATTCAGAGCAGGCACAAAAACAGCCGGGCTCAGCAGCCTGGCAGGAACAGCCCGCTGGTTTCGTGTATGCGTCAGACAGCAATGACAATGACGCAGACGCGTGGTCCTGGGTCAGGTACCAGCATTGGATGAGGCAGGGCGGACATTATCAGACAGAAGTTCCACTGGAAAAGTGGCCGGAAGAAATCGAAAAACCGGAACCGGTGCTGGCTGCCATTCAGTATGACGAATTGAAACAACGGCTGTCCTGCAAAGGAGCAATGCCGGCTGAAGACTGTCATCGACTGCTGAACCAGACAGAAGATGACGCGTTTCGATATGCCGTCGCTTTACTGTATGAAAAATCGCATGTGGCCCCCGTGCTGGATCGATATGCCTATAACTCCGGAGTTGAAAATCAGACCGCGATTCCCGTACACGATTTTCTGTTTGCGTGTGACCTGCAGGTGAAGTCACCCGCGGGGGAACTGGTGATTGAATTGTTCGACGGTCAGCATCACTTTCGGAATATCATCGACTTCAAACAGAGGCAGATCAATCTGTTTATCGACGATCGAACACAGCCGATTCGTACCGGACCGTTGCGCAGCGACTTTCGCTCGCAGCCCGTCAAACTGGAAATGTCGGTGATGGATCGACAGGCTCTGTTTGCCATCAATGGAGAACTGGCCTACCAGCCTCTGCTCTTCAGTAAAAATTCAGAGCAGCGTGAGGAGATTCGGATTCCCCTGCAGTTTGGTGCCCGCGGCGGAACCTTTCAACTGACGAACGTGAAACTGTTTCGCGATATCCACTATACGCGTGGTAAAGCCCTGCATGGGGTTGATGAACCATACCAGCTGGATCAGAGCAGCTATTTCATGCTGGGCGATAACAGTCCGGTTTCGCTCGACAGCCGTAGCTGGGCAGACGGAAAAGTAGACCAGAAATACCTGCTGGGCAAGCCGTTTCTCGTGCATTTACCTTCGAGGCAGGGCGAGGTCAAAATAGGTGATCAGATAGGTCACATCCGCATTCCAGATTTCACCCGAATTCGCTATATTCACTAGTAGAAACGCATTTATTTTACAGAAATATTTAGAAAACAGTTCATAAATCAGAGCCCGCAGCGAATGATCAGATCTGACACACCGATTTGATCCACCAGGTGTCCGGGCATTTTAGATTTGACAGGTTGTCGGCAATGGCCAAAAAAATTGAAAAAGCAAAACTGAAAAAAGTTTCGAATGAGCAGGTTGAGAAAAGCAATACAGAACCGGAGCAGGGCAAAAGTCGCCACAATGAGATGCGCGATACGATAGAATCGATCATTATTGCCCTTGTATTTGCTTTTGTGTTTCGCGCCTACTCAGCCGAAGCGTTCGTGATTCCTACAGGATCGATGGCTCCGACTCTGTATGGACGACATAAAGAACTGCACTGCGCCGAGTGTGGTGTGAAGTATGCTGTGGGAGCCAGCGATGAACTGGTCGAAAAATCCGAGTACTATCTTCCGGACAACAAAGTAACCGGTGCCTTCTGCCCGAACTGTCGTTACTACACGAACCTGCAGGATGCCATGCCCTTTACCGGGGACCGCATTATCGTCAATAAGTTTCCCTTTGATTACGGAGATCCCGGTCGCTGGGATGTGATCGTTTTCAAATATCCGGAAGCCTCGCAGACGAACTACATCAAACGACTTGTCGGACTGCCTGGTGAAGAACTTCAGATTTCCCGTGGGGACGTCTATGCCCGTAAAAATGAAAAAGAACCGTTCCAGATTCTCCGCAAAGACAATTTAAACAAACAACTGACAGTTCAGCAGCTCGTCTATGACGATGATTACCCGCCGCGCGAAATTCTGGAGTATGGCTGGCCTGAGCGCTGGTCTCCCATGCAACAGGTCAAACCGGTTGAGACGCGCTTTGAAGACCTCAAGCAGTCTACCTGGGAACTGGATCGTGAAACGCGGGCTTATCAGTTCAAAGGCATAGCGGGCAAAGCCGAAAAACTGGAATGGCTCCGCTATCGGCATATCGTACCCCGTCAGTCGGAATGGGCATTGCTGCAGGAAAACCCTGAACTGTTCACACAGACGATGCTCTCTTCTCCCCCCCAGTCCCGACTGATCAGCGATTACACAGCTTACAATAACTATTCGGGTGGGTCCTCTTCCGGAGCATTTACATACGACGCCGCATTCTGGGTCGGAGATCTGACACTCAGTTTTGATGTCGAGATCCAGTCAGAAGCAGGCGAGCTGCTGGTTGAACTCATGCGGGGAGATCGACATTTTCGGGTTCGCTTTGATGTCAAAACCGGTCAGGCCAAACTGTATTTTGTGGAGGATTTCCCCAACCCCGAGCCAGTCGAAACTGAGCTGACCACGGTTGAAACAGAGCTCAAAGGGAAGGGCGGCTATTCCGTCATGTTAGCGAATGTGGACCAGAGGCTCTGCCTGTGGGTGAATGGGTCTGAAGTGGATCTGGGGACAGCGACGCAATACCAGCCTCCGGTTTCACCAGCACCCCGCGAGGGTGATCTGGCACCAGCGGGTATAACGGGGGTTGGCATCGAATTTACTGTTTCGCATCTCATGCTGCAGCGTGACATTTATTATCGCGCGGATGAGTATTATCAGAATCAGGAGTACTCCGGCGATCGCAGGCACTTATGGGAACTGCTCTGGGATCCTGCTGCCTGGAGTCGACAGTATGAGGATCACCGCCAGCAGGTCCGGTTTGATAAAATGTCCGATGAGGAGTTCTTTGTGCTGGGTGATAACTCCGCCCGCAGTGCCGACAGTCGGCTCTGGGGGAATTCACGTCAGGCAGAGCACCGGCATGCTGTTCCCCGTTCTGCTCTGGTCGGGAAGGCTTTTATGATCTACTGGCCACATGGAATTCCGTTTATGAATGATGGGCGAGGCTACTCACCCACTGCTGGCCCACTCAAGCGGTTTTTCTACCATCAAACGCGTCCGGGAGTTTATCCTGATGATCCTTATGCCAAACTGTCGATCCCCTTTTATCCTAATTTTTCCAGGATGAAACGTATCCGGTAAGCTCATATCATACTTTGACAATGTGTTTGAAATCGATATTCAGCCGAATGGCATAATTTAGTAGAATCACCACTCACGTGAGTTTTGATTGCGGTTTCGTCAAGGAGGACGAGTACGATGGCATTACTGGAATGTGTGGGTCTGGTGAAAGATTATCCTGGCAAACGGGCCGTGGATGGTGTCGACTTCTTCGTGGAGCGGGGCGAGATCGTCGGGCTGCTCGGCCCGAACGGAGCCGGCAAAACGACCACCTTCCGTATGGCTTGTGGGATGGTTGCTCCGACCAAAGGCCGCGTGTATCTCGAAGGCAATGACGTGACGAAGTGGCCTATGTATAAACGGGCCCGGCAAGGCATGGGCTACCTGCCTCAGGATGAAAGCGTCTTTGTGAAACTTTCAATCGAGCAGAACATTTATGCCATTCTCGAATTTCTGGATGTAACCCGCAAGCAGAGGCATGAAACGGTTGACCGACTGCTGGACCAGTTTGGTCTGACAGCGAAACGCAAACAGATTGCTTCCACACTGTCCGGGGGAGAAAGGCGACGGCTGGAAATCGCACGCTGCCTGGGCAGTTCTCCCGAACTGATCCTGCTCGATGAACCTTTTACCGGGATTGACCCGGTCACGATCCATGACATTCAGGACATCATCGCTGATCTGCGCGATGACGGCATTTCGATCCTGCTGACCGACCACCGGGAACGGGAGACGTTAACCATTACCGACCGCAGTTATATCATTTCCGCTGGACAGGTACTGGTCAGCGGAGACGCGGAAACCGTGCTCAGTGATGCTTCTGCCCAAGCCCTCTATTTTGGGAAACGGTTCGACAAAGGTTCGATCATCGAAGGGCGGGAAGCCTTCGGTACACGTGGTGCTGATCGCGAGGCTGCGTGAATCTTACGATTCGTCCCGGTAACGACCAGGCTGCCATCTCAATGCCGCACGACCAATACACATCGAGTCTGTCAGGCGATCCATGCAGATGCCTGCTGCGGGCAGCAGGATCAGATCTCCGGGATTCACAGGAGCATGATCGTTATTTTCCACCACTTCATCCAGCCGCGCCAGAATGGTGGGAATCGTTGATGAGATCGAATTCCCATAGTTCGGCAGATTGTTGAGGAAGTCGGCGGAAATGGGAATCTGCTTTGCCGCAGCGATCATGGCTTTTAACAGTTTGCCACTGGGCTGATGGGGGGCAATCAGAATACGTTCCGTTGTGCCGGAAACTTCTTCGTACGACTTCAGACAGGCTTCGAGCATCAGATCAACGCCGTTCAGAAACACGGATTCGCCATCCATATGCATGACGAGTTTATGCTCCGGCTGTCCCCGGAAGTCGTACATATCTCCCTGTTCGGTCCAGAACAGAGGCATATCTGCTTTTCGGCGTTCGTCAGGAATATATTCGGTTGATGTTTCGACATGCAGCAGGGTATGTCCGGGACCACTCCACAACGTCGTGCCAGTAGCGCCGGCAGAAACGATCCCGCAGAATGCCTTGTCTGAGGAATCATGCCAGTGTTCGGGGGTTTCGACGGTCAACAGGGGAATGTGCACGCCGGCGGGCTGGTCTAAAAGCAGCCTGGAGGCACGGTTCAGCAGCTCGATAAATCCGACGCAGCCGTAGTTTAAGGCGATAAATCGCTCGGAGGGGACCCCCAGTTTTTCAGAGAGCTGATCGCACAGCTGACGGGCAGACTGGTTGCGGGTATGCGAATGGCACAGCAGGATTGCCGGACAGTCAGCCCAGTCAAAGCCGACGGTCAGTTGCAGTTTTTCTGCAATCGCAGTCGCGATATCCAGTGGTGAAAGATCCGGCTGCAGCAGGCGTCGTGTTTCGATGCCCGTAGAGCGACTGATCGCTTTCACGCTGGAAAAACCCGCGCTGAAACCCTGGTGAGAGAGCGTATAGACACTTTCATTATCTAATAGTTCAAACAGATCTGTGTGATCTGCCAGATCTACGACTTCTGTCAGTGCAAATCCATTGGTCTGCATAAAATAATCCCAACCTCGCAATTGCAGAAAGGGAATCCGTAACCCCGCAATCGTCTGAGTATGTGCAACATTTGCCTAAAGTGCAATTGAATATAAATAAATGAGAATGTTTTTTTAGCAAGTCAAAAAGTTTCTGCTGCATACTTTAGCATGGCGAGATCCGGGATATATCCGGTGCAGAAAACTGGTGCCTGCCTGTTCACAGGTTCCACGAAAGCAATGCCAGTAAAGTCATCAGCGCTCCCATGATTATAACAGATGTGAAAAAAAACCTGATCGATCGTTGAATAATGATTTGCGGTATCTCATACCGCGTGGCGTTATAGACCAGACTGATCACTGCCAGCAGCGGAATCAGATACACTACCGCATTGACCTGATTGGCAAAAAGTAGTGAAACGGTCATTTTCTCATAACACCTTTTATAATAAAAACAGGATACTTGGAATCCAAACTGTTAAGGGAGATTTGAGGAATCAGGACTTTACAGGCTCCGGCTGTTTATCATCCGGTTTCAATTCTTCTTCATCACCTCTGCCGTAAGCGGGGCCTTCAAACGCATCCCAGATAGCCAGCAGGTTTAACAGGCCGGCAATCCAGGTGAAAACCACAGCAAATTCATACCGTTTCCCTAATTTTTTGTTGATATCATCCAGCTCATGGTCGGTGAGTGGCATTTCAAACCAGTTCAGGAATGAACGTGGAATTGAGCCTTCAATATGGCCTGTATCAGTACGTCTCCCATTGATCTCACGCACAACCGCACATTCGAGAGGACGGTTCTGATCTCCCCCCAGAGGTAGCCCGATCCCCACAGGGTCCGCGAGTTGTAGCGTTTCAATCGGTTTGTTATCCAGGGTACCTTCAAAGGTCCCTGAAACTTCAGGTCCAAATTCACCGGGCACAGTGTCCAATTTAATATAACCGTCCAGTTTGCCGTTGATGTTATTACCATCATTGCCGCGATCCAGCAGGGTGCCCTGGAAAGGTGCTTCCAGAGGAAGTTCCATGCGATAGGGGTGTGATTCAAAAAAGCTGGCATCAGCGCCCTGTCGCGCAACATTATTAGGGGATGCCATTTTGTTAAACCGTCGAGTCTGGATCAGTGCGGGAAGTGCTGGCAGACCAACTCCCACCTGTGCAAAATAGCCCAGGTTTCGTTTTCCCTCCCGGGACTGATAGTACACGGTCTTCCAGTCTCCCAATGCCATGCCGCAGAAGAAAGTACTCAGGATACAGAAACAGTAGATGGCAGCTTTAAATGTTCTTCCCTGATAGAAGTGTCCTGCACCTGGAATGAGGAATGCCAGAATCGCGGCAACTACCGGATTTTTTAATTCGATTTTTTTCTGACTCTCAGTCATTTCAGGATCCTCAGGGAATACCTTTGCTGTTCAACGTATCTGGGGTGTTCGCTTTTCAGGGGCTGATCTTAGTGGTAACCCGACCAAATCAGAAGCGTAGACGAAAATTTATCGCAGACCCAGGCTCCAGCGTTGGTGTCTCATAGTGTATCTGATGGTGGATAAAAGGACTAGACCAACCTGAAGTCTTTATGAAATAAGGAGTTGAGAGATTCTGCTCCGGCAGGAAATCAGGTTGGCATGTGAGTCCGTTTGCGGGGGGTTACTGGCCTCCCTCAGAACGGTTTGACCACCAGGGCAGGCTGATCCCACCATCGATCGTCGATGTGCCACCCGTCATGTAATCTGCATCGGAGCTGGAAAGAAAGGTGACCAGCTTGCCGACTTCATTAGGCATTCCCAGGCGTTTCCAGGGAATATTTTCTGCACCAGCCTGTAGCTGCTCATCGGTGAAGAATTTTCGTTCCCCGGGGGTATCAATCCAACCGGGATGTACGGTGTTGACGCGAATCTTATACTGTGCAAATTCGATGGCAGCAGTTCGTGCCATATGATCGATGGCTGCTTTGGCCATGTTGTAAGCCGCGGAAGTCGGAATGGCGATGACCGCGTGAGGCGAACTGATGACTACGATGGAACCGCCATTACCTTGTTTTTTCATCTGGCCAGCTGCGGCACGCACACCAAAGAAGGCACCCCACATGGTGACATCGATGGTTCGCCGGAAGCCTTCCATGTCTGCTTCCAGAATCAGCTCACGATCACTGTAAGCAGAATTAGAAACAAACAGATCCAGACTGCCAAATTCTTCAGCTACTTTCGCGACCGCGGCCTCTACCGATTTCTGGTCGGAGACATCGGCCTGAATCGTGATGGCCTTTACGCCGTACGAACGTGCTTCTTCAGCCGCTTCTTCCGCTTCTTCAGGGTGAGAGCGATAGTTGATGGCGACGTTGGCCCCTGCTTTGGCCATTTCTATTGCACAACCCCGCCCGATTCCCCGGGAGGCCCCTGTTACGAGCGCATTTCGCCCTTCCAGCTTCATGGTTTTACTTCCTTAAGTCTGTTGTTCCGTTAATAATAATCTGAATTGCACTTCAGAGAGACTTCTGCTGCAACTGCAAACCGATGCCGACAGAATTCTCTACCGAAAGTAGACACGCTGATGGGGAGCTGTCTGCAAGGCATCACTCTGCGTTCCACACAAGTGACTCTGCAGTGATATCTTTACGTCGCTGAGACGGATTGATTCCCTGTTGACCCATTCTCCGTAACCAGTTCTCTGGGAACGAGGCTCGCATCACTTATTACTGTAAACAGGCGCGGCCGTAAAACAAAGAAAACCGAGGAGCATTATCTGCTCCTCGGCAAAATCTTTCCATGTCTCAATCAATCGCGATTCTCTGTCGCTGAGGGGGTAGCCGTCTCAGGCAGAGAAACTGCTGCCGCAACCACAGGATTTGACCGCGTTGGGGTTGTCGAATGTAAAACCGCGTTTTTCGAGGCTTTCGTAGTAGTCCAGAGTGGTGCCGTCCAGATAGAGATCGCTTTTTTTGTCGACGACGACTTTGATCCCGTGTTGTTCGGAAAGGTTATCTTTTTCTTCATCCACGTCATCTACGAAGCGGAAATCATATTGGAATCCACTACAACCACCAGAAGAGATTCCGATTCTTAACATAGAACCTTCAGCGACCTTCTGGTCTTCCATATATCGCTTCAGTTCTTTGGAAGCATTTTCAGTAATTGTGACAGCCATGGAAATAAGTCTCCAGTTTTAAAAAATAGTTGGGTAACTTTACCTTTGAATATTTGAAATCGTCGAAAAAGGTCCCGGATCTCAAAAATGCTCCAGAAATCCGTGAGCCAATGCACCTTATTTTCGCTCCTGATATTATAGCAGGAACGCCATCTTTTCCGAGATGCATTTTTGATGGGAGCGATTGAATCTTACGCTTTTTTGTAAGTAACGGCATTATATCACTTTATTCTACGGTAAATCCAGCCGTTACCGGGGGATTTTCCCTCAAACCGGGGGATAATCCCGGGGGATAATCAGGGGGCATGGTCCTCAGGATTAAGTGGACTGTTTTGTCCTGAATTACTGCCTGTTGGTGAACAGACTGTTTTGCACTCTACCGGGGTCTAGCCTAAAATAATGAACGGTATCATTTTCGGACTCGTTTGCCAGAGGATTTCTGCATGAATCAATCTCACCCATTAATGCTGTTGAGCGAAATGGAACCCGGTCAGTTCGCTGACAGCTTCGTGTTACTGGTTTCCCGCGAACGCGCGACAACCCGGGATGGAAAGCCGTATTTTCGTGTCCAGTTTCGCGATCATGCACTCACTGCGACGGCCATGGTCTGGAGCGACACTCCCTGGTTCGAGGATTGCGAAGCCAAATGGGCTGAGGGAGAATTTTACAAAGTCCGTGCCCGCTATGCTGAAAGCAAATATGGCCCCCAACTGGACATCGATCGGATCCGGCCTGTCAATGCGGATGATACTGCAGATGGCTTTGATCCGGGGCTGTATTATTCGCGTTCCCGTTTTGCGAGTGAAGACATGTTCGCTGAGCTGACGGGAATTGCACGGGAGCAGATCACGGAGATCCCGCTGCAGAAACTGGTGCTGGAGATTCTGGCGCAGTATGAGGATCAGATCAAAACCATAGCCGCCGCCAGTAAAAATCATCACGCCTTCACAGGTGGATATCTGGAGCACGTGTTATCGGTAACGAAGACCGCCTGTTTTCTGGCTGACAAATACCTGGGCTATTATCAACAGATGCAGCCTGCTTTGAATAAATCTCTGGTTATCGCCGGTGCGATTCTGCACGATATCGGTAAACTGACCGAACTGGAATATCGTCCGCATGGCTCCCGCTATACACCTGCTGGGCGACTGATCGGGCATATCCTGCTGGGCCGGGATCTGGTCCGCGAACATGCCGCTCGGATTGAGGATCTTAACCCGGAGACCTTACTGCGACTGGAACACATGATTGTATCGCATCAGAATTTACCGGAGTGGGGTTCGCCGATTGCCCCGCATACACCGGAAGCATTACTGGTACACTATGCAGATGACATCGACGCCAAATTTCATATGATGGCGACCACACTGGAAAATATCCTGCCCGGCAACGAAGATGAGTTCTCCGGTCGAGACAATGCGCTCCGCCGCAGCATCTTTCTGGGACTGAAGTCCACGGAATAAACCGGAAAACAAACTCAGAGCACCAAGGCAGAGACTGACTGTATTTATTTTGAGAATAGAAGACCGACAATGAAATTTACGAAGATGCACGGGGCCGGCAACGATTATGTTTACGTCAACTGTTTCGAAGAGACGTTACCACAGGATATCGCTGGTCTGGCGGTTGCCGTCAGTGATCGCCACACGGGTATCGGTTCCGATGGACTGATTCTGATCTGCCCTTCCGAAAAAGCAGACGCTCAAATGCGGATGTTTAACGCGGATGGAAGTGAGTCGGAAATGTGTGGGAACGGCGTGCGTTGTGTTGCCAAGTATGTCTACGATCATGGCATCGCAAAGCAGCAGACATTAAAAATTGAAACCGGCGCGGGGGTGCTCAGCCTCGACCTGGAGCTGGCTGGATCGAAGGTCGGTCAGGTGCGAGTGAACATGGGGAAACCGATTCTGAACAGCGCCGAGATTCCGACGTTACTGCCGGGAGATCCCCCGGTCAACGCCCCGCTGGAAGTGGGAGGGCAGACACTGAAAGTGACCTGTGTCTCCATGGGAAATCCACACTGCATTACCTTCGTTGACGAATTGAATGATCACTGGGTGCACGGCATTGGACCCCAGGTGGAAGTCCATCCCGCATTCCCCAGGCGGGTAAACGCCGAGTTCATTGAAGTCGTGTCACCAGCCGAGCTGAAGATGCGCGTCTGGGAACGAGGCTCGGGGGAAACCCAGGCCTGTGGCACAGGCGCCTGTGCCTCAGCAGTCGCGGGAGTGCTGACTGGCCGGTCTGAAAGAAATGTACTTATCCACTTGCCGGGTGGCGATTTACGTCTGGAGTGGGCTGATACAGATGAAGTGTTTATGACAGGTCCTGCGGTCGAAGTGTATCAGGGGATCTGGAGCGGACCGCAGTAGCTCAGGCGGGCTGCCGGAACGGAAGACTTATTTTTTGAAATGGTCTTGCAGTAAAATAATAGAACTGATAAACAACGGCTTCTCTCATTTCTCAATATGAATTCCAATTTAAAACCTACGGCTAATTCGACAGACAGTTCTTTGCTGTCAGCATTGCGTACGCTGCATCCGGGGATTTCCATCGGATGGAGGATGCGTTTACTGCTGATAGTCTGGAGTCTGTTTCTCATCGCAGGTTTTGGAGTGGCCACTCAAATGACACCGGATTCAGGTGGATCTGGTACCCGTCAAAAACCTGTTTTTGCACCTTGCATTATAAAAACTCGATTCTCCATTCCCTGTCCCAGTTGTGGGATGACAACTTCCTTTACACATTTTGTTCGAGGTCAGATCCGTCAGTCTGCCGAGGCCAATACTTCTGGTCTGGTGCTGGCAGTAGTCTGCCTGGTGATGATTCCCTGGTCCTGGATCAGTGTGTATCGCCACAGGCTCTGGCTGGTCTCCCAACCTGAAACCTGTCTGCTCTGGTTGATCTGTAGTCTGGTATCGATCACAGTCATCGAGTGGGCATTTCGATTGAATTTTTAACATATGATCTCGCTGGATTCCCGGCGAGATCACCAGTCCCTTCAAAACGATCCAATCTCGAAACCTCTCTGCGGTTTAAGCCAAGGATGGCTGAAATATGCGAAATATTATGACGAACGACCACAAAAACTGGTTCCACCAGCGGTACTGCGCCGTCGTATTACTGCTGCTGGTTTCATTCAGTGTCAGCGGCTGTTCGCTGTATGTGATGGCGGGCAAAATGTTCTTTGGTGACCCGCTGATAACCTGCGAATTCACCAAACAGACTAAAATCGATCTGATCGAAGATCAGAAAAAAGTCCTGGTCGTCTGCTCGACCCCGGAATCGATTCGCTCCGATTATCCGTCGTTGAATTATGATCTGCTGGAGCAGGTAACGTACCGGCTGCGCCGCGAAAATATTAAAGTCATGGATACCGGGGAAGTCGCGACCTGGCTGGATGATAACGGCGGCGTCTGGAACGATGTCGATGAACTGGCTGAAAACTTTGATGTCGACTATATCATCCATGTCGACATTGACGAGTTTGATTATCGCGAACCAAACAGCCCCAATCTGTTAAGAGGCAAGGCATTCGGACATATCTCGGCGTACGAAGTCAATACTGTTGACGAAATCAAACGGGCGCTGGAAATCTTTGATGTGGAATACACGTCGGAGTTTCCCAGCCACATGCCCGTATCGATCGAACAGGAATCGGCAACGGTCTTCAGGAAAAAATATCTGGATCGGATTGCCGACCAGATTGGTCGCTTCTTCTATAATTATCATGCTGGCGATCCGATCTGAGATCTGATGGCAGGCGACTGTAGCTGAGATCACCAGAAACTAATTTCGGAGTTGTGAAGGATCACACGATGACAATTTTTTCGTATCAACAATCTGTAGTGAAACAGTTTTTTCAGACTATGACAAAGCTGGCACTGATTTGTGTACTCTGTACGACACTGACAGGCTGTAATTATTTTATTCTCATCGGTTATCTGATTGGTGGTCCCCCTTCGATCGAGCCCGACTTCGATGCTCAGACACAGAAGTCGTTAACGGGTAAAGATGTGACGGTTGCCATCGTCTGTTATGCCCCTCTTGAACTGCAGTATAATTTTGACGGGATCCACAACGATCTGGCGAAGTACACCACATTCCGCCTGCACAGTCACGGCGTCAAAGTCGTGAATCCGGATCGGATTCGTGCCTGGCTGGATGAGAATCCCGACTGGGACAAACCAGAAGAAATTGGCGAAGCGTTCGACGTGACTTATGTGATTCATGTCGAGCTGCATAAATACAGCCTGTATGAGGAAAACAGTTCTGATCTCTACCGCGGCCGTGCGGAAGGGATGGTCACTGTTTATGAAATGGATGAGGATGGTGAAGGCGAGAAACTTTACAGCAAGGAAATCACCTCGTTCTATCCGCTGCGGGCACCACGGGCGACCTCGGAAATTACGTTTTCCAAGTTCAAGAAAGAATATCTCTCACGCTTAAGTGACGAAATTGGCCGCCTGTTTTATGAGTACTACAACGGCGACGATTTCACACAGGCGATTTGAACGGGAAACTGTTTCAGGCCGAGACTTTCAATCCCGACTCTTGCAACTGATTCCGCGAACCGTTAATTTTCAAGGCGTAGCGCACGAACATACGATACCGCGTGTTGTTTCTCGTGCCATTGAAAATCGCGGTTGAGTTTCAGGGTAGTGATGCGAGATGTCTTTAAGTAAAGAGCAGGCCGTCGAACGCAGCCAGATTATTCTGTCGCATGCCTGGATGGTGCGGACGTTTGTCAAGCACAGCGAAGAAGTAGAAGACTTCCCGGAGTTGAGCCACATTGTCCGGGCTGTGTTCGATGCATCACGGGCTTTGGAAACACGCGTTGATGATCCCGCCGCTTACCTGAAAATGCTGAGGAAAAAAATCAGTAAGCTCCGCAAAGCGACTGATCAGTTAGCCATCGATGCGCCCGAAGCCTCTATGCATACGAACTTCGAGCAGGCCGTCATCTCGATGAAAGCCTGCACGAAAGAACTGGAAGAACTGCTTGAGCAAGTCGAATAAACTGCCGGGCAGGTGGAATAAACTACCCGAACGCTGCTCCGGTTATTCGTCCTTGGTGGCGTCGAGCACGGCCAGAAACGCTTTCTGTGGAATTTCGACCTGACCGAACTGCTTGAGTCGCTTCTTGCCCTCTTTCTGTTTTTCCCACAATTTTCGCTTACGTGTGATATCACCGCCATAACATTTCGCGGTCACGTTCTTTTTCAGCGCTTTGATTGTTTCGCGGGCGATGATCTTTCCGCCGATGGCGGCCTGGATCGGGATTTCAAACTGATGCTTGGAGATCTCTTCCTTCAGGCGTTTCACCAGTGCCCGACCGCGGCGTTCCGACTGCGAACGGTGTACGATGGTTGATAACGCGTCGACTTTTTCGCTTTTGACGAGGATGTCCATCTTCACCAGGTCAGCCGATCGGAAGCCGAGGATTTCATAATCCATCGTTCCATAGCCACGGGTCGCGCTCTTCAAGCGGTCGTACATATCGTACACAATCTCTGCGAGAGGCAATTCATAAATCAGCTGCGCGCGATTCGTTCCCAGGTACTCTGTGTTTTTATAGATGCCACGTCGATCCGCACACAGCTGCATCATCGTGCCGATGTTTTCAGCTGGCAGAATAAATGTAACCAGCACAACCGGTTCACGGAATTCTTTGATGCGGCTGGCATCGGGAACATCCTGCGGATTATCGATCAGCACAATATTGCCGTTCTGTTCCAGGATTTGATAGGTCACGTTCGGCGCGGTCTGCAACAGGTCGATATTGAATTCCTGCTCCAGTCGCTGCTGAATGATTTCCATATGCAGCATGCCCAGGAAGCCACAGCGGAAGCCGAAACCCAGCGCATCACTGGTTTCCGGGACGAAGCTGAAACTGGCGTCATTCAGGCTCAGTTTTGATAATTCGTCCCGCAGCTTTTCGAAGTCGGTCGCTTCAATCGGGTACATGCCGCAGAACACCATCTGTTGCGGTTTCTGATAACCGGGCAGCGGTGCTTCGGGAAGATTCCGCGGATTGGCGATCGTGTCGCCTACGTGCACGTTATCAAGTTCTTTCGCGCCGCTGACGAGGTAGCCTACCTGGCCTGGCCCCAGTGATTTGACCGCTTTCATATGAGGAGTGAACTGGCCGATGTCGATAATATCCAGCTTCGTACCACCCCGCATGAGAACAACGGTCTGCCCTTTTTCAATCGTTCCCTGCACCACGCGCACATAGGTGACCACGCCACGATAATGGTCGTACTTGCTGTCAAACACCAGTGCTTTAAGTGGTCCATCCGCCAGTCCATCGGGGGGGGGAATGCGTTCGACGATCGCATCCAGAACTTCTTTGACGCCAATACCGGTTTTGGCGCTTACCATCAGCGCGTCGGAGGGGTCCAGCCCGATCACGGTTTCGACTTCTTCCAGCACTTCATCAATGCGGGTGACCGGCAGGTCGATTTTATTGACCACCGGAATGATTGTCAGGTTGGCATTGATGCTGGCGTAAGCGTTCGCCACGGTCTGTGCCTGCACACCCTGGAAGGCATCGACCAGCAGCAGCGCCCCTTCGCAGGCCGCCAGGCTGCGGGAGACTTCGTAATGGAAGTCCACATGGCCGGGCGTGTCGATCAGGTTAAGTTCGTACTTCTCCCCTTTGTATTCGTAGTAGATCACAACCGTGCGTGCTTTCACGGTAATTCCGCGTTCCTTTTCAATCTGCAGGTCGTCCAGGATCTGTGCTTTGAATTCGCGTTGCGTGATGGCGCCGGTCTGCAGCAGTAACTGATCGGCGAGCGTACTCTTTCCATGATCGATGTGAGCAACGATCGAAAAGTTTCGAATCAGACGGGGCTCTGTAGCCATAAATGGAATCTCGTTTTCTTATGAAAGACAATCCGGGACAGTTCAGTCCGGATCAGTTTTTATCGTTCGTTTCTTCTTTGCGACAGGCCAGCCGGGCACAGCCGGCGACACCAATGTAACCTGCATCGGAGCCTAGTTCTGCAAAGTCGATGATCGTGTTTTCGTAGGGGACCTTGAAGGCCCGCTGTCTGGCTTCTTCTCGAATTCGCTGCATGAAGCGTTGTCCGAGTTCAGAATCCCTGCCTCCGAATGTGACGGCACCGCCAAACAGGATCATGTCCGGGTCAATCGTATGCATGAGCGTAGTCGTTCCCACGCCCAGGCACATCGCCGATTCCATGATCAATTCCATAGCCAGTTCGTCCTCCTGTTCCGCTGCCTGTGAGATCAGCAGGGGAGACAGTTTCTTTCCCCCTTCGATCATCGAGCGGAGCAGTGAGCTGCGGCCTGCATCCAATAGTTCCTGGCAGTGACGTACCAGCGATTTGCCGCCAGAGTACGCTTCCAGCGTTCCATATTGTCCCGAATCACACAATCGCCCGTCGGTCATCTGAATAATCATATGCCCGCATTCACCCCCGTGGGAGTGACGGCCTTCAATAATCATCTCATCGATAATAATACCACAACCGACGCCCGTGCCCAGAGTCCAGAGCACCAGGCTGCGTGCCTCTCGGGCGCCGCCAATCCAGTATTCGCCGTAAGCGGCGGCATTGGCATCATTTTGATAGATCGTCTTTTTTCCGGAATAGTGATCACTGACGGTCTGGCGGATCGGAAAACCTTTCCAGGTGGGCAGGTTGGGAGGATCAACCAGTTTACCGCCGGGGATGTCCTGTGTTCCCGGAGTGGCAATACCGATGGCTTTGATATCATCCATCGTAAACTGACAGTCTGACAGCACATCCGTGATTGCCTGGTAGATGTTCTTCAGCCCGGCTTCAACCCCTTTGTCGACATGCGTTTTCGTCTTACAGAATGCCAGGGAATTTCCAGCATCATCGACGATGCCGACTTTGATATTCGTCCCACCAATATCAACGCCGACAAAATAAGGACTATTGTGTTTTGTCGGGTTCATGTTGGGTCGTGTTCCTCTGTTCTGTTTTGGTATAGGGATGCAGTCGATTCAGATGATCAGGAGTTACGCGGGAGTCATTCCTCAATAATTGTCTCCGGACGCAACACGATCCTGCTTTGACAGGGAGCACACGAAGTCAGGTCAGAGGAAGGTCAGCTGCACACCGGGAAGTATAGCCGAGCAGACCGGAATGATGCAATCAAGAAGCGATCAAAACAGACTTTCCACTGCGTCATTTTGGGACAGGAGTCATTGTGTTTCCGGAAAGTGGATCCAAAATTCTGACGGGTCGAGGCTGACTTTTCCTCAGCAGGTAGCCTGACTGCGTTCCAGGAACTTTCAGGAAATTCCCGTTGCAGGGACCAAAATTCCTTGGCGCCCCCCTTGATTTGGGACAGGATGAAATGGTTGAGTCCTGCCCGCATTCCACGAAACAACTTCATCTCCGAGGCCTGAAATGAAATTTCAACTTCGATTCTTCACGCTCCTGCTGGTTTGCTGTTTGATGGGGCTGGGTTCCCTGCTGCATGCCGCGGAGTCAAGTTCCTCAAAACCAAATATCATCTTATGTATGACCGATGACCAGGGCTGGGGCGAAACCGGCTTTATGGGGCATCCGATTCTGAAAACACCCCATCTGGATGATATGGCTGCCAGCAGCCTGCGACTGGACCGTTTTTACGCGGCTGCTCCGGTTTGTTCCCCCACGCGAGGCAGTTTCCTGACCGGCAGACACCCCAACCGCCTGGCCTGCTTCAGCTGGGGACATACCCTCAGGCCGCAAGAGGTCACCGTCGCCGAAGCAGTGAAATCAGTCGGTTACACCACCGGTCATTTTGGCAAATGGCATCTGGGTTCCGTTCAGGCGAACAGCCCGGTTTCACCCGGGAACAGTGGATTTGATGAATGGGTTTCCAGCCCTAACTTTTACGAAAACGATCCTTATATGAGCCATAATGGCGTCGTCAAACAGCTTAAAGGGGAAAGCTCACACGTAACCGTCGACGCGGCGTTGGATTTCATTAAACAGGCTGACAAAGACAAAAAACCGTTTCTGGCAGTGATCTGGTTTGGGAATCCGCATACGCCTCATGAAGCGGTCCCCGAGTTGAAGGACCTCTATCCAGACCAGAAACCCAACTTCCAGAACTATTTTGGTGAAATCAGCGGCGTGGATCGAGCCATGGGACATTTACGGGGTCAACTCAGAGATCTGGGACTGGCGGAAAATACTCTGCTTTGGTTTACCAGCGATAACGGCCCGCGGCCACCGCAGTTCAAAACCGAAGCGGCACGCGCTCAGGCGACCGGGGGACTGGCAGGATTCAAAGGAAACCTCTGGGAAGGGGGGATCCGCGTGCCTTCCCTGATCGAATGGCCGGCCGTTATCAAAAAGCCAGAGGTCTCGAATGTGCCCTGCGGAACGATTGATATTTATCCCACCGTACTGGCCATTACCGGAGCCAAAGTTTCGCATCAGCCGCAGCTGGATGGAGTCAGTCTGCTTCCTTTGATAGAAGGTCAGATGACCGCGCGAGACAAGCCGATGGGTTTCTGGACCTATCCGGCGAAAGGGCACCCCAAACGCAGTACTGACATATTATTAGCGCTGCAGAAGCAGCAGAAGCCGGGGCAACCGAACCCCAAAGGATCCGCGCCGGATGCAGACGCCGGCAGTCTCAAGACGCATTATTCCAAAGACGAGTTGCCAGGCGCTGCTGCACTGGTAGACGGCAATTTCAAATTATTGAAAATGGAAACCAAACAGGGGAAACCCAAATACACACTCTATGATCTGGTGAAGGATCCTGCAGAAAAACAGGATCTGTCCCAGGTGGATCCCCAGAGGCTGAAGAAGATGAAAGCAGCTTTAACAGGCTGGCAGCATTCGGTCGTCGACAGTTTGAACGGCAAAGATTACGCCGACTGATCGGCTTGCCAGCGTGGATTGGCCTGGACTTCGGAGGGAGAAACACGGTTTTTTCCCTCCCAGTCGGTTTGTTTGATTGCATTTGCGGCGTTGAGTCTGCAATAATCGAATTTATAAACATTCATAAGGAAATCGAGAGCGGACTCATCTTATTTTAATATTGCGAGTCTGTTTTACCTGCCAGTTTCCCTGACCGCTTACCTGTCACACTTGATTGAGGAACATTATGAACTCAGGATCTATCATGCGGCTATTGAGCCGATCGCTATTTTCAATACTCTTACTGGCGGTTGTCTGCTCGGGGCCGTTAACCGCCGCTGAATCGAAAAAAGAGTTAAAGGCCGGCATCATTGGCCTGGATACCTCGCATGTGATCGCGTTTACGAAATTGCTGAATACGGGAACTCCCGAAGGTGATCTGGCGGGCATTCGTGTGGTCGCCGCTTACCCCAAAGGCAGCCCGGACATCGCATCCAGCGTTGATCGGGTTCCCGGATACATCGAACAGGTCAAAGAGATGGGCGTGGAAATTGTGCCTTCCATTGATGAACTGTTGAAGAAGGTCGATGTGGTATTTCTGGAAACCAACGATGGTCGTCCTCACCTCGAACAGGCGATTCCCGTGTTGCAGGCAGGCAAGCCCCTCTTCATTGATAAGCCGGTTGCCGGATCGCTCGCAGATGCCATCGCGTTGTATGAATTGTCTAAGAAATATAATACGCCGATGTTTTCTTCTTCTTCACTGCGATTTGCCAAAGGGGCACAGCGTCTGAGAAACGGAGAAGAAGGCAAGATTACCAAATGCAGTACACACAGTCCCTGCTCACTGGAGGCGACACACCCCGATCTGTTCTGGTACGGAATTCATGGCGTCGAAACCCTGTTTACCGTAATGGGGCCCGGCTGCCAGTCTGTCAAACGTACCGTCAGCAACGCCGACCGCGATGAAGTGGCCGGCAAGTGGGCTGGCGGACGGGAAGGTCATTTCGCTGGCGTTCGCAAAGGGACTCCCAAAGGTTATGGCGGAACTGCTGTGGGAAAAAATGGTGAAGTCGCAGTAGGTGGATACGATGGATATAAGCCTTTGCTGGTAGAGATTGCCAAGTTTTTCCGTTCCGGCAAAGCTCCTGTCAGTCCCGAGGAAACACTCGAGATTTACAGCTTCATGGAAGCTGCCGATGAAAGTAAACGCCAGGGAGGAGCCGAAGTCACACTGGCCAGCGTCTATGAAAAAGCCGAAAAAGAAGCACACACCAAACTGGCGAAGCTGGATCTGGCAGATGCAGGCGACAGTGCTTCCGACAACACCCTGACCGCTGCTGAAAAAGAAGCGGGCTGGAAACTGTTGTTCAATGGTAAAGATTATTCAGGCTGGAAATGTAATAACGGCAAACCGATTGCGGCTCCCATTGAAGATGGCGCCCTGGTGCCTTACAAATCAGGCGGTTATCTGATCGTGTATGACAAGCCCTTCGCCGATTTCAAATTCAAATGCGATGTAAAGATGCCGGAAGAATGCAACTCGGGGATTTTCTTTCGGGTGGGTGATCTCAAAAATCCGGTCCAGACCGGTTTTGAGGCACAGGTACTCACAGGAGACGGAACTGGCACGCACGACTTCGGTGCGATCTATGACCTGGTTGCTCCTTCCGTGAACCGTGCCAGCAAGCCGGGTGAGTGGACGAATCTCGAGATAACCTGTAAAGGGCCACATGTCTCCGTCTCTGTCAATGGCAAGGTCGTTGCGAAGCTGAATGCAGACGAATGGACCGAACCGGGTAAAAGACTCGATGGTTCTGCGCACAAATTCAAAGACGCCGTCAAAGACTTCCCTCGCAAAGGTTATCTGGGATTTCAGGATCACGGGCATAAAGTCTGGTATAAAAATGTAAAGTTGCTCGAGCTGTAAGCCGAGATTAAGAACAGTAAGAAATAACAGCAGTTACCCGCCACCTGAAAGCGCCGATACTTTCAGGTGGTTTTTTTATTCAGGCCACGAGGCTCCTGAGGGTGGTCTGATTTCCCAGTGGGACCAGTGAAGGGGGAAATGAGCGCTCCCCTTACTGGTTCTCACTAATGGGAATCAAAGTAAAAGTTGTGAGTTTAAACTATGAATCGAAATATTCTGATGCAGAATCGAAAATGATCTATTTTGTACCTTGCTTTCACTACAAAAAAGGGGGGATCTGTGTAAAATAGCCGCGAATTATGGGGCAACCAGAGGTGTTGCGCCTATAAAGATGAAGAGAACAACAGAATGTCTGTCGTGTTTTGAACAGCGTTCAGATGGTTTTTTAAACCACATCAGGCGAGTCAAACGAGAAAACTCGTGATATTCAGGTTCATAATTCAATGATTACTATTAAAAAAGGGCTGGATCTGCCAATCGCAGGCGTGCCTTCTGCTTTGATCGAAAACGGGCCGTTAGTTCGATCAGTTGCTCTGATTGGCCCTGATTATATTGGTATGAAACCCACACTGGTTGTTGAAGTGGGTGACACCGTCAAAAAAGGCCAGCTACTTTTCAGCGATAAAAAGACTGAGGGTGTGCTCTATACCGCGCCGGTTGCCGGGAAGGTCACCGAAATCAATCGGGGTGCCAAACGCTCCTTTCAGTCAATGGTCATTGAGGTGGAAGGTGACGGAGAAGAGACTTTCACTTCATATGGCGATATTGATCTCACCAGCCTGACACGCGAACAGGTGCAGGATAATCTGCTGAAATCCGGTCTGTGGCCCAGTCTGCGAACCCGGCCTTACAGCCGTGTTCCGTCGCCGGAAACAACACCACATTCCATTTTTGTGACTGCGATCGACACCAACCCGCTGGCACCGCCTCCTGAAGTGGTATTGAGTGAAGAACCCCGGGCATTCACGCAGGGCCTGCAGGTTTTGAAGTCTCTGACCGCAGGTAAGCTGTATCTCTGTAAGGCCCCCGGAACGAATCTGCCTGGTGTAGATCAGGATTTTGTGACCGTTGAAGAATTTGGTGGCCCTCATCCTGCAGGTCTGGTTGGCACACATATTCACTTCCTGGATCCCGTCAGCGAAAAGAAAACCGTCTGGTACATTAACTATCAGGACGTGATTGCGATTGGAAAACTGTTTGCCACCGGAAAGCTTTCTTCCGAACGTGTGGTCTCAATTGCAGGTCCCGTTGTGAAAGAGCCAAAACTGGTCAGAACCGTTGTCGGTGCCAGCATTGCCGATCTGACTGAAGGTAATCTGGAAGGCGATATGGATCGCCTGATTTCGGGGTCTGCACTTTCCGGACGTACAGCAGAGGGACCGTTTGCATATCTCAGTCGTTATGCTTTGCAGGTGACCGCGCTCAAAGAAGGCACACATCGGGACTTTTTGGGATGGATGGGGCCCGGCTTTAACAAGTTTTCTGTCGTTCCCGTGTTCGCGTCGTCCTGGATCGGGCAGGGCAAAAAGGTTGCGTTCACCACATCTACCGAAGGCAGTAAGCGAGCCATGATTCCCATCGGGACTTATGAAAAAGTGATGCCTCTGGATATCCTGCCAACTTTCCTCCTGCGTGCTTTGATTACAGACGATACCGAACAGGCAAAACAGCTGGGCTGCCTGGAGCTTGATGAAGAAGACCTGTCGTTATGCACGTTTGTCTGCCCAGGCAAATACAACTACGGGTCATTATTGCGTAAGAGTTTGACAACGATTGAAATTGAAGGCTAAGTCCAGATCTCCCCGGGAAGGGGCCGTCAGGACTGGGATGAGCTGGCCTTCAGGTGAGTGACTGTTTGCCTGATCGATAAAAAATTATTGAAAGACGTAAACCCCAGTTGTCATGTGTGAAGCCAGTTCGCTTCTTTTGACAATCGATAAATAGTCAATGCCGGTGGTGTCCTGGCAGACTGTGTTTCGGGGGCATCAAACAAGAAAGATAAACCACGAAATGAAGCCGTTACGAAATCTTCTTGATAAAGTACACCCCCTCTTCGATAAAGGGGGTAAGTTCGAGAAGCTTTACCCACTCTATGAAGCGCAAGATACGTTTCTGTATACTCCGGGTGAAGTGACCCACGAAGCATCACATGTGCGTGATTCGATCGATCTGAAACGCATGATGAGTATGGTGATCGTGGCCTTGCTCCCGTGTGTCTTTATGGCGCTGTACAACACGGGCTATCAGGCAAATGCGGCGATGAGTGCCATGGGAATTGACACGGTACCCGGCTGGCGTGGCTCCATCATGTCAGCGATCGGCGTGGCTCCCGCGGCCAGCAGCCTGGTTTCCAACCTGGTTCACGGTGCCCTCTACTTCCTGCCGGTCTATATTGTCTGTATGGCCGTCGGTGGTGCCTGGGAAGGCCTGTTCTGTATCATTCGCCGCCATGAAATCAACGAAGGCTTCCTGGTCACCGGGATGTTGTTTCCGCTGACGCTGCCTCCGACAATTCCGCTCTGGCAGGTCGCTTTGGGCATCAGCTTTGGTGTGGTCGTCGGTAAAGAGATCTTCGGGGGAACCGGTAAGAACTTCCTCAACCCGGCATTAACCGCACGTGCGTTTTTATACTTCGCTTATCCGGCTCAGATTGTGGGAGACACTGTCTGGACCGCCGTCGATGGCTTCAGTGGTGCCACTTCACTTGGCCAGATGGCAGTCGCGACTCCCGAAGTGGGCATGAAAGCGGTGACCGATTCAGTCGCTGATGGTGGGCTGGGAATCTCCTGGATGCAGGCCTTCATGGGACAGATTCAGGGCTCGATGGGAGAAACTTCCACATTTGCCTGCCTGCTGGGCGCCGTTTTCCTGATTCTGGCTGGTATCGGATCCTGGCGGGTGATGGCAGGCGTGCTCGTTGGTTCAATGGGTCTCTCACTGCTGCTGTATATGATCGGCAGTAATACAAATGCCATGTTCGCGATGCCGCCACAATGGCATCTGGTGGTTGGAGGACTGGCCTTTGGTCTGGTCTTTATGGCAACTGATCCGGTATCCGCAGCGATGACCGATATCGGTCGCTGGTATTATGGAATTTTGATTGGTGGTATGACGATCCTGGTTCGGGTTGTCAATCCGGCGTATCCAGAGGGTATTATGCTGGCCATTCTGTTCGGGAATGTCTTTGCACCTCTGATTGACTACTACGTTGTTCAAGCAAACATTAAAAGAAGGTTGGCGCGAAATGTCGCGTGATTCAATAGGATTCACATTTATGGTGTCGGCCGCATTATGTGTGGTCTGTTCAATTCTCGTTTCCGGGGCCGCGGTCGGATTGCGCGGTCGCCAGGATCTGAATAAAGAAAATGAGCGTAAAAAAAACATTCTCTCCGCAGCCGGTCTGATTAAGCCCGGGGATGGAGCTGATGTTCGAAAAATTTACGATGAGCGGGTCAAAGGCATTATTGTCGATCTGAACACTGGTGAAGTCGTCACTGACGACAAAGCCCTGTTTCCTGATCCGCAAGAATATGACCAGAAGGCCGCTGCCGATAATCCCAAGATGAGTATGAAACTGGATTCCGCGCAGGATCTGGCCGGTATTAAACGCCGCGAAAACTATTCCTGGGTGTATCTCATCAATGATGAGAATGGAAAACTGTCACAATATGTATTGCCGATTCGGGGCAAGGGGCTCTGGTCAACACTCTGGGGCTTTCTGGCTCTTGAAACAGACCTGTCTACTGTCGCCGGTCTGACCTTCTATGAGCATGGCGAAACACCGGGGTTGGGTGGTGAAGTCGATAACCCCAAGTGGAAATCACAATGGATTGGCAAAGAAGCCTACCAGAACGACTTTCAGCCTGATCTCGAAGTGATTAAGGGAACGGTTAATCCGGAGTCTCCAAATGCCATTCATGAAGTCGATGGCCTGTCCGGAGCGACAATTACTTCGCGCGGCGTCACACACCTGCTGGAGTTCTGGCTGGGTGATTTAGGGTTTAAGCCTTATCTCGAACGCGTTCGAGAAAAGGAGGAAAAATAACAATGAATTCAAAACAAAAAGATGTCCTGATCGGGCCCATTTTGAATAACAATCCCATTGCTTTGCAGATTCTGGGAATCTGTTCAGCTTTAGCGGTGACTACCAAAATGGAAACGGCTCTGGTGATGAGTATTGCGGTCACTCTGGTGACGGCCTGCTCGAATGCGGCGGTCGCTTCGATTCGACTGCAGATCCCCAGCAGCATCCGGATCATCGTGCAGATGACCGTCATCGCGTCGCTGGTGATTCTGGTCGACCAGTTCCTGAAAGCATTCGCGTTCGGAATCAGCAAGCAGCTCTCTGTGTTCGTCGGCCTGATTATCACCAACTGTATCGTAATGGGTCGTGCTGAAGGTTTCGCGATGAAAAACGAACCCGGCATCAGCTTTCTGGACGGGATCGGCAACGGCCTGGGTTATTCAGCAGTCCTGATGCTGGTGGCCTTCTTCCGCGAACTCTTCGGTTCCGGTAGCCTGTTTGGAATTCAACTTTTGAAACTAAGTCGTGACGGTGGCTGGTATGATGCCAATGGCCTGATGTTACTGCCCCCCAGCGCATTTTTTATTATCGGTTTTGCAATCTGGATTCTCAGAACAATGAAGACCGAACAGATGGAGGAGGCATAACATGTGGGAACATTATCTGAGCCTGTTTATTAAATGTCTCTTTGTTGAGAATCTGGCTTTGGCCTTCTTCCTCGGGATGTGTACCTTCCTGGCGGTTTCCAAAAACGTAAAAACGGCTTTGGGATTGGGGATCGCTGTGGTTGTGATTCAGACCATCACCGTGCCCGTCAATAATATCATCTTTCAGCATCTGCTGAAGAAAGGGGCGCTGGCCTGGGCCGGTTATCCGAATGTGGACCTGACGTTTGTCGGTCTGATCTGCTATATCGGCGTGATTGCGGCAATGGTGCAGATCCTGGAAATGACTCTGGACCGCTACTTTCCGGCACTTTACAACTCACTGGGGATTTTCCTCCCGCTGATTACCGTGAACTGTGCGATCCTGGGGGGGACCCTGTTCATGGTTGAGCGGGACTACAACTTCCCTGAAAGCTGCGTGTTTGGTTTTGGTTCCGGTGTCGGCTGGGCACTGGCGATTGTGGCACTCGCAGGCATTCGCGAAAAACTGAAATACAGTGACGTACCACCGGGATTACGCGGACTGGGTATTACGTTTATTACCGTGGGCCTGATGGCAATGGCCTTTATGGCATTCTCCGGTATCCAACTGTAAGACTTCACTAGATTACTGACTTTTTAGAGCGGTCAACGTTTCATCATGGTTATAGAAATTCTCTTTGGCGTTATTATGTTCACGGGCATCGTGCTTGCCCTGGTCGCCATTATTCTGATTGCAAAATCAAAGCTGGTGGCCTCCGGGAATGTCACGATCACGGTCAATGAGCAGAAAAAGATTGAAGTCCCCGCGGGTGGAAAACTTTTAAATGCGCTGGCTGAAAATCAGATCTTTGTGTCCTCGGCCTGTGGCGGTGGTGGAACCTGTGCCCAGTGTGAAGTGAAAGTTCTACACGGTGGCGGCGATATTCTGGCCACCGAACGGTCCCACTTCAATAACCGTGAAGTCCGCGAAGGTTGCCGCCTTTCCTGTCAGGTGCCAGTCAAGACAGACATGGATATCGAAGTACCACCTGAAGTCTTCGAAACCAAAAAGTGGGTCTGCAAAGTCAAATCCAATGACAACGTTGCCACGTTCATTAAAGAACTGGTACTGGAACTACCCGAAGGCGAAGACGTTGCCTTTAAAGCTGGCGGGTTCATCCAGATCGAAGCACCGCCGCATCATCTGAAATACAGTGAATTTGATATTCCTGATGAATACAAAGAGGACTGGGATAAGTTCAATCTGTGGCGTTTTGAATCCAAAGTGGATGATGAAACGATTCGCGCCTATTCCATGGCCAACTATCCCGGCGAAAAAGGGATCATCATGTTGAACGTGCGTGTCGCTTCCCCGCCACCACGCTCACCCGATGGCACACCTCCTGGTAAAATGTCTTCCTATATCTTCAATTTAAAGCCCGGTGATGAAGTGACGATTTCCGGTCCTTACGGGGAATTCTTCATCGCAGACACCGAAGCCGAAATGATCTACATCGGTGGTGGTGCCGGTATGGCTCCGCTGCGATCGCATATCTACGAACTCTTCAAAGAACGCAAAACGCACCGGAAAGTCTCTTACTGGTATGGTGCCCGCAGTATGCGGGAAATGTTCTATGAAGATGAGTTCCGCGCAATTGAAAAAGAATTTCCGAACTTCAAAATGCACATCGCGCTTTCTGATCCGATGCCGGAAGATAACTGGACCGGACTGGAAGGATTCATTCACCAGGTACTCCTCAATGAATATCTGAGCAAACATCCTGCACCGGAAGACTGTGAATACTACATCTGTGGTCCGCCAATGATGCTTTCCGCTGTACGAAACATGCTGGATGATCTGGGTGTTGAACCCGAGAACATCAGATACGATGACTTCGGTTAAGACGAAATCCGTTCCGGTCTGGCATCTCACACTGTTGCTGCTGTTATGTACAACAGGCGTGGCCTGCCAATCCGAGCAGAACGCGTCCGCCTCCAAATCGCTGCAGAAATTACAGATCGAGGGGCCCACCATGGGGACCTCGTATCATATTACGGTCTGCTCAGATACTGCTGATGTCGTCGACAAACAACAGATCCAGCAGGACGTCGATCAGCTGCTGAAAACGGTCAATCAGCAGATGTCGACATATATCAAAACGTCGGAACTGTCACAGTTTAATCAGGCCACCGCGGATGAGTGGTTACCTGTTTCTGCGGCGCTGGTACAAGTCGTGAATGCCGGGCTGAAACTCAGCGAAGACAGTGACGGTGCCTTTGATATGACAGTGGGACCGCTGGTCAATTTATGGCACTTCGGCCCTGATCCGGGGAAGAGAACCATACCGGAAAAGAGTCAAATCGAAGCAGCGCGCAAGAGTGTGGGGTATCACCATATTCAGACGCAGCATCAACCGCCGACGTTGAAGAAGACGATTCCGGACGTGTACCTCGATCTGTCAGCGATCGCCAAAGGATATGCCGTCGATGAAGTAGGCGAATATCTGGAATCGAAGTCAATTGAGAACTATCTGGTCGAAATCGGCGGCGAAATGCGATCCCGCGGGATCAATCAGCAGGGCCAACCCTGGAAAGTCGGGATTGAGAAGCCGATCAGCGAACAACGGGTCGTGCAGCATGTCTTCCCGCTGGACAACCTGTCGATGGCGACTTCCGGCAACTATCGCAATTTTTTTGAAGTGGATGGCGTCAGCTATTCCCATACCATTGATCCCCGCACGGGGCAACCGGTCAAACATGCCCTGGCTTCGGTGACCGTCGTCGGGGAAAATTGCATGAACTGTGATGCCCTTGCAACTTGCCTGATGGTATTAGGGGGCGAAGAGGGGTATAATTGGTGTGCAGAACGGAAAATCGCCGCTTATTTCATTGTGAAAACCGAAACCGGCTTCAGGGAGCGATACTCCCCGCAGTGGCAACACATATTTGGAGAGGTAAACGAAAAATGATGTCTACAGTCCTGTTTGCTCTCGGTATCTTTGCGATCGCTTTTCTGGGGATGGCTGTCGGCGTGATTTTCAGTAACCGCTGTATCAAAGGCTCCTGTGGCGGTATTGCCAACCTCGAAGGTATGGATGGCTGTTCCGAATGCGGAGGCTGCTCAATCGCAGATAAAAAACAGAAACAGGCCGACCAGATGTCTGCCGCTGGTTCCTGTCCCAGCGACGAAGAGAAGTAACCATTCTTCTGGGGACTTCGCGCCTGCTTAAGGCAGTCTGACAGAGTCAGTTCCTTCTTTCGATTACGACACTTTGACGTGTTTTCTGTGCTGCTTGTGACTTTCGCCGGGAAAATTTCAAGATTTCCACTGGCAGAGCGAATCAGATGTGAGACAATACAGGCAGCGGTGCAGCATGCTTTATGTCTGAGTCAGCATCCACTGCAAATATACAGTGTATTCAAAAATAAACGAGACCATAAGTTCTCGAGAGGAGCCAGCGATGTCGATGGACGATCAACAGCCCGAACCCGTGCATGTTTCTACAGAAGAAGCGACCTGCTCTACGGAAGAAGCCTGCGAACAGACGCAGCAGCAGACAGAGTCGCGAGCTGATCAGAGCCGGAAATCTGAGTCTTCAGGGATCCCCAATTCCATTGATCGACTCCGCTCCGAATTCGACAAACTGCTGGGCGTTGCCGTTGAGCAGGGGGAACGTGCGTTGGATAAACTGGGACTGTTTGGCAACGAAGCAGTCTGGATGCCGCGTGTGGATATCCTGGAACTGGAGGATGAGGTGCAGGTTTCCTTTGATCTGCCGGGCGTGACAGCCGAAGAAATCAACATCACACTGGCTGGCAATATGCTGACGATTACAGGCAGCCGCAGTACGGGAACGACCACCACCGCCGGGCAGACAGTTCGCATCAGTGAGCGTCCTTCCGGTCAGTTTCGTCGATCGGTTCCCATGCCGGTTGCCGTCGATCCGGATAAAGTGACTGCCTCGGTACAGAATGGTATCCTGAGTGTCGTGCTGGAAAAGTCATCCACTGAAAAACCGCGACAGATTCCCATCAGCAGTGCCGCCGGCACCGGATTTTAATCGGGCTTTCGTGGTGAGGTGTTCTTATAGCTCCCTGATGACCTGCGGCTCGACGGATTCTCCCGGCTGCAGGTTCATACTGGGGGCGATAATTACTCGTTCTCCTGACTGAATGCCCTTTTCGATTTCGGCGTCAAAATCGTTCATCACGCCGGTCTTTACATCGGTTAGAATCGCTTTGTTGTTGCGCACCACGTACGCCTGCCACTGACCGGAAGCATTGCGAAACAGTGCCGACCGGGAAACTTTGACGACATCCTGTTTAATTTCCGTGTAGATTTTCACCCGAACCCGATAATCGGTGCCCAGGCTCCGCTGCTGTTCTTTCAACTGCTTCCACAAGCTCTGGTCAAAGCTGACGATCACTTTCACGCGCTGCTGTTCGACTCCCAGCGAAGAGACTTTGGTAAAGCCTTTGGGATAGATCCGTTTGACTTTGCCACGCACGGACTGCTTGCCGATTGCGGGGCCTTCAATATCGACGAGTGAGCCGATCTGAATGTCTCCGACGTACTGTGAAAGGACATCCACCTCGACTTCCAGATCCTGCAGACGTCCGATTTCGAGTAAAATATCACCGGCGGCAAGTGTGCGTTCGTTGGAATAGTTTCTCGTCAGGATCGTCCCGTCCACCGGGCTGCGCATCGTCGCCCGTTTCTGATCGCGCAGCAGTTGATCCAGTTGGGACTGCGCTTCTTTTTGTTCTTCCTGCAGAACTGCCGTCGAGAGTTCTTTTTTCTCTTTGTATTTCAGAATCGAGATCTTGCCGATCTGCATCGCGCTCTGGATGGCCTGCAGGGAGCGCCAGGTTAAGATGTCTTTCTGATAGTCGATTTCACTCTGTTTTTTAAACAGGTCGGCTTCATTGAGCTCGCTTTCCGACAGTGCACTTCTCTTGAAGAGCTGATATTTGCGGTCGAATTCATCCCGGGCGTACTGCCATTTGGCTTTACTGGCATCCTGCTGTTTACTGGCGGCTTCCACGGTCAGATCCATCGACTTCAGGAATTCATCAAACTGCACCAGCGAGTTATCTTCCAGTCGCGTATCAGACTGCTCGACGATCTTCCGCGCGAACTGCTCCACACGATACTGGGCTTTGGCTACTTCCGCATCCAGGTCGGACGTATCCATGGAGGCCACGATCTGGCCTTCAGAAACTTTTTCATCTTCTTCCACGGTGATGGGTAACACGCGACCGTTTAAAGGCATGGCGATGCGATAGATGCGGGGCAGGCTGGTCTTGGCCCGTTCCTCAATGAAGGCCTTGACTTCACCCGTTTCAGCAACAGTCACATCCACCGGTAGCGGCGCATCGGAGAGGAGATACAAGGCTCCCAGTCCGATGAGCAGGACCACTGTGATGATAATAGATTTGCGGGACATGTTTATTCCTTTACATTGAGCGCGGTGAGCCAGTCCATGTTACGGATGGCTTTCTGCACCGGCCAGTGTGAGATCAGCGTGAAAATTATTCCCAACAGAACCGTATAAACCCAACTCATGGCGTCGATGGTAAAAGGCATCCGAAACAGTTCCGTATCATAAGCGATGTTAATGCCTTTTGATGCCCAGTAACCGGCGGGCAACCCTAACAGAATTCCAGGCAGGTTCACACTAAAACTTTCTCTCAGAAAAATCGAACCGACTTCCGCGGGAGTATAACCCAGCACACGCAGCGTGGCGATTTCCTGCTGTCGTTCTGAAAGTGAGATGAGAGAGGCATTCAGGATGCTGCCGAAGAAAATCAGGCACGAAAACACGATGACAACTACGATCATCACAATCATCTGATCCACGAGCACTTCCTGCAGTTTCTCTTTCTGATCGCGAATGGAAGTAACCGACTGAATGGCGGGAATCTGTTTGACCTGTCGATAAATCTGTCGGGTGACCGCCGGGCGGGGATCCGTCTTCAACTGCACGCTGGTCAGGGTCCGGGTTTCCCCCATCACTCGATTCAGGTAATCAAAGTTCGCATAAACGGAAAGTCCCAGGTAACTGTCGATGATTTTCATGACGGGTACCTGCCTGGCGATACGATCGCCGGTGACGGGAATCATTTCCAGGGAGTCCCCCGCCTGAATCTTTAGAATGTCGGCCAGTTTGCGTGTGACCAGAATTCCTGTCTCTGGAACTTCGACGCGGTTGCCCGCGGTATCGCGAGGAATTGTCAACTGAGCGGTCCGTGTGATGCCAGTGATGCCGGCCTTCTTTTCGTGGATCCCGTTTTTGAGCGTACAACCAATATGGAATAGAGGCTCAGCATAATCGACGCCGGCCAGCTGCTGTGATTCAAACAGGGCAGCATAGTCATGATCGTCTTTGAAACTGAGATCGATGTCGCTCAACAGCAGTTTGTCATATTGAAAATTGAGTAGCGCAAAGGCAGAGTCGTACATGGAAAAAGTCACCAGCAGCAGCATGGCACCGACCGTTGCTGAAAGTAGACCTCCCAGTGTTCGCGTGCGATTGCGAAAGATGTCGCGCAGCACGAGTTGCCAGCGAAAGTCGAGCGCGTTCCAGAATGCATGGATTTTTTCCAGTAAAATCCGCCGGGCCCGCAGGGGAGGTTTGGGCCGCATCGCTTCCGCCGGTGAAAGTCGCACGACCGAACGGACGCCGCGAAATGTTCCCAGCACGGCAAAGAAGATGCTGATCAGCATGCCCAGCAGAATGACTCGCGGGTACATCTGGTTGACCAGAGAAGGGAATTCAAAGAAGTTACGATACTGAGCTGTCATCGCGCCGGCCAGCGAATAGCCGATCAGGATTCCCAGCAGGCCGCCCGCGATTCCGATCAGCAGTCCAAACTGGATGAAGTGCAGGAAGATTTCCTGGTTGGAATAGCCCAGCGCTTTCAGGGTCCCCACGATGGTCCGCTGCTGTTCTGCCATGCGGGACATTAACAGGTTCAGCGCCAGGGCAGCGACAATCAGGAAGATGGTGGGCAGGATCGTTGCACTGACTTTGAGCCCATCAATTTCACTTTTGAGAAACCAGTGGGATGACTGCTGTGCCAATGGCGTTGTGGAGAATACGCCGTAGTCGTCGAGATTCAGTTCCAACTGGTCGAGAATCAGACGGACCCGATCCGGGCTTTGAAACTCGGGCGCCAGGTGCCCCAGAATCTGATTGGCGGCACCTTGAAAGCCAAATACATCTTCTGCGTATTCATGTTTCAGGTAAAACACGCCGTAGGTTTCTGGTTCCGGAACCAGCCCCCCCGGTCCGATCAGGTAGACGAATTCCGAACTGATGGCGGTGCCGACAATCAGCAGGTCTTGCAGGCGATTGTTCAGAATCAGCTGAATATGGTCACCCGGATGCAGATTGTGGGCGCGGGCGAATGCATCATTGACGATGACTTCTTCCTGACGCTGATCGGTGAAATAGCCGCCCTGCTTGATCACAATGCGATTAATCGGTGCGTTTTCGTGGGCAGGCAGGGAGACCGCCTGTCCGGAGAGTGGTTTTTCGACACCTTCCAGGGAAGCGGTGACTTCAAACACAATACGAGGCAGAATACTGGTTACGCCGGGCACATCAGTCAGTGTGGCCAGATCACCCACGGGAACTTTTTTCAGCTCGACCGAGAAGTCGGCCATCTGGCAGAGTCGATAATAGCTCTGGCGGGAGTACTCAAGATTGTCATAGGTTGACGACATGGCGATAAAGCAACCGATGCCAACGGCAATGATGCTGATGATCGCGACCAGCACACCTTTGGCCGCGAACAACTCCCGCATTAATTTTCGATGCAGAACTTTCATTACCAGGTGACCTGATTTGCCGGAATGGGCTGTGGATTGATGCTGGTTTCAGCAATGGTACCGGAACCGATGCGAATCACACGTTGTGCCATTTTCCCGATGGCGGAGTTGTGAGTAATAATGACGACAGTCTTGCCCAGCTCCCGATTCAGATTACCAAGCACTTCCAGAATCTTGCGACCCGTTGAAAGATCGAGTGCCCCCGTGGGTTCGTCGCACAACAGCAGTTCCGGTTTTTTGACCAGCGCGCGGGCAATCGCAACCCGCTGCTGTTCACCGCCTGAGAGCTGTGCGGGGAAATGATTGGCCCGATCCGCCAGTCCAACCAGTTCCAGCGCGTCGTCAGGTGACATGGGATCGGCACTGATATCGGCTGCCACAATCACGTTTTCCCGTGCCGTCAGAGTGGGGACCAGGTTGTAGAATTGAAAGACAAAACCGATATTTTCGCGGCGATAACGTGTCAGCTGCTGCTCACTGAATTCGGAAAGATTCTGCTGCTGAAAAAAGACGTCACCTGTCGTAGAGACATCGATGCCTCCCACGATATTTAACAGCGTGCTTTTACCAGAACCCGAAGGGCCGACGATCACCAGAAATTCACCGGCGAGAATATCGAGATCGACATTGTGTAACACGGGGACAGAGACATCGCCCGTGACATAAGTTTTGGAGATGGATTTCAGGGAGAGCAGGATAGAACGCTCTTGATTTTGCAGAGAAGGGAGTGCGTCGGTATCAGAAGCCGCCATGTTGTGATCTCGAAGCAGTAGAGGTTAAATGCGATTATCTGGCAGGGGGTTTCCCTTTTCCGCTTTCAATGTACTGGTCTCGTTGCCGCGCGTATTCTTCTGCTGAGATGACTTCCGTTTCGTTCGATGACAATTCACCTGCTTCGGAGAGATCCGATTTCTCATATTCGGCGAAGTAGCGCTTCAGGTAAGGAACACACCAGCCACAGCCGGTACCGGCACCCCCACAGTCACTTAGCTGACTGGCACGCCGCGGACGATGAATCCGCAGGTGATTGATGATTTTTCGTTTACTGATATGAAAACAGTAACAGACTTTGTCGTCGAGTTTCACGATAGATACTAATTTCGTATGAGCCGGCAACCCGGTTCAGTTAAAAGCGGAGACGCGATCGACCAAAAAGGATACGACCAGCGTCAGGTGGTTCATTCAGGGTGCAGCAGCCCTCTCTATGTAAATCTTATTTGATTTCACTGTAAATGTCAGGGCTACTTCGCTCAATATCTGCTCTAATAAATGTGAGAGCGTTGTGTTTTTGCTGGAAAGCGTGATCGGGGTTTCCAGCAGACGTGGGTCGTTTTTGACATTGGCTGCCAGATTGAACTCGGTATCGAGCATTTCCTCAAATTGAGAGATCATTGTCTTCAGGGGAATTTCATCCGTCTGGCGAAATTCCAGGATGGGTATCTGTAATGCGAGTGTCACATCCGTCTGAGGAGCCGCGGGCGGAGCGGCAGGTTGCGGCTTTGACGCGATCAGTGGAGGCAGGTTCTCCGGTTTGACAGCGACTAAAACCTGGTGTTCGGCTGAAGCGTCGGCTGGTTGCGCTGGAGCTATCTGTTCTGGCAGATTCGGATTATTCTTTACCGGCAACTCAGGAACAGCTTCAGCAACCGGTGACTCAACTGCCGGGATCGCAGTGGTTTCTGTCTCTGCGGCGGCAGGAACGGTTTCTGTCTCCCGTTGCTGATTGACTGCGATTACAGCGGCAGGCTGATCATCGAATATGATCAGCAATATCAGGACCAGGGCGCCGGTACCCGCGACAAGCCAGGCCATCAGTACGGGGCTCGCCAAAAGATATGAGCCACCTTTCTGCAGCTGCTTCCAGGTAGTGCGAGCTTTGATTTTCAGTGGCGAAGGGCCCGCGGGTTCGGGCTCCGGCTCGATAATGGAAACGGCGAGTTCGCCATCCGGGGTCGACGTTAAGCGGAGTTGCTGCTGGCAGTCGGGGCAGGGAAAAGTAGTGCCTTCAATCTGCCTGTTGCGCATGCGAAGTGCGGTCTGGCAGTGAGGGCATTGAAAGGTGGTGATATCCATCAGCAATCACCTGTGACGGGATTTCAGATAGCGCCTGATTAGTTTGCAGGCGGAAACTCATACATTTTCAGATTATTCTGCTGTGCAAACGGTTTACTGGTCACGGTCGCCGTTTTCGCATTTTCATCAATGATCAGGCACATCTGGTCCTGGTCTTTGACATTGAAGATGGCCTGGATGGTCTCCAATGCGGTAACCGTACCGAGGTTCATGGTCTGTCGCATATTCTGAGTGTAACCGACCAGTTTTAAACCCGCTCCATCCAGAATGATCCTGGTTTTGGTTTCATCGGCGATATAAGCCAGGACTTCTTCAAGAGGCATCCGTTTGAAGTCGACTTCAAGTTTCAGCTTCAGCCGGTCCACCACTTTATCCGGCAGTTGCGGGCCGGTCGGCCTGGGTTTGGCTTTGACTGAGAAGTCAGTGCGCGTCGATTCATCCCAGGTTAACAGGCTGGCCAGCGCCAGGTTTGGTGCAGCGCGTTCCGGCAGAGTACTGACCAGCTGGGCATAGCGTTCTCCCGACTGCTCTTGATTGGCCATGCTGAAGGCTTTGAGCATCGCGGGAAAGCGGCCGATGACCTTGCGACTGCCTAGGGTTCCCGGATTCATTTTGCGTACGCCTTCCAGCATTTCCTCGGGAAGCGCATCGAGTTGTTCTTTGAGGTTCATCGCGAGTTTACCGGGACGAATCATCGTCGAGTTACGGAAAATCCATTCTGAATAAAAATCATCCGCACCCAGATGCATGCTCCAGGCTACGGCTTCGACATCTTCGCCGATCCAGTCCAGAAACTCGTTCAGGAAGGGATGCGCTTTTTCCGGGAGCAATACGTCCTGTTGCCGACGCACTTCATCAGGGTCAAACACGATTGTCAGGTGACGATCCCGGTCTGTCTGTTTGAGGGTCGATTCAATGCCCGGTGAGGTACTGCTGTCATATTCGCGCGATTCTGCCATCTCTGCCGCACTGAAATTTCCTGGTGGTCCAATGACATAGGTATGATCATCGACGATCATCGAAGAATATTTGTCACCCGAGTAGACCGGAAAACTGTAGTCATCCAGTCGCTGACCGTCGAATTGTGCAATCAGTTCAGAACGTTTGAAAGGTTCGGTGGTCCTGATGACTGCAGCATATTCGGGAGGCGCTCCGGGAGAGCCCAGGATCAGGCAGAACGTCAGCTCTTGAATCTGCGCCGGTCCAGTCAGACAGATTTCTTTGATTTTCTGTTCGGCCCAGATACCGACTGGACCGAGGCAGGCTCGAAATTCTTCGCCCTGCGAGCCGGGTGCCCAGAGCGCCGCGGGATGCAGGTGGATCAGGATCCGTGTCCCTGCAGGAACGTATAAGAGGCGAATCGGTTCGCCCTTTGTCGGGCTGGGCGCTACTTTTGATGGGGGCGTGTATTGCTGCGTTGAGGCAACCGTCGGGCTGGTTGCGGCAACGGGCGCCGGCGCCGGTTTAACCGGCTTGGATACGATTGTTTCTTCGACCTTGTCCCAGGCAAAGTAGGCCCCGCCTCCAATCAGGAGCAGGACAACCACGATGCTGGCAATCGTCACGTTTCTACGTTTCGCATTTTTGCGGCGTAACTCACGCATCCGCGCAACGCCTGCATTTTCAGTGGACTCGACGGCAATATCAGGAAATGCGGAACTGGAAGTTCCAGCATCAACGCTGGGAGCAGGAGTGGTATTCACAGCAGGCGGTGCTGAGGTATCAATCTGAGGAAAACCAGACGATGGCTCTGAGGCAGGCTCCGGTACAGCTGAAGGCGGTGATAAGGGATCGTCGGGAACCCATTTGGCCGACGTACCGACGACGGGCGTTGTAGGTTGTGCCAATTCAATTCTGATCTCCTTTTCCTGCCCGGCGGGTTCTGGCGTTGGGGGAGTATCCTGTTTAATTGGTGGATCGGAAGCGGGCGGATTTTGAGCAGACGCAGCCGGAACAGGATGTTCACTGGTGGCCGGGGTTTTGGAAGGAAGGGTCAAAACAAAAGCCTGTTTACAGTTGGGGCATTTTACCTTTTTCCCGAGCAGGCTTTTATCGCGGAGCTTGAGTTTTTTTTTGCAGTGAGGACAAGGGACAGCAATGCTCGACATGGATCAGCCTGTCTGGAGTATTTTCTTTAAAGTCATTTATAATCAGGAGTAAAGCGGAAAAAAACTTCCGCTAAGGCGCAGCTCATCTGTTTATCATACGTTGAGAGATACAGTGGTGCCAAGTCTTTTTGAGGCTAGATTTCGATTAACACGAGTTTATAAATTCAGGGTTTGATCAGGTTCATCGTGCTCTGAATCAGGAATTTCTCTCTTTGCTACACTGATCTTAAATTCAGTAGACAAATATCGGTTTGAAAGTCATCTGATTATCGTCTCTGCCAACCAGAGTGTCATTCATCAGTGGAAAAATGTTTCTTTTTCGCCAACTCAGGAATTCAGACATTAGTCTGACCGCAGGGCATATTTTAAGGTGGAGAGCAAATCCTGAGTGATTTTACGCATTTCCTGAATCGGGACGCATGACCAGAGTGTTGTAATCGTTTGTATATTTAATTTTCTAATCATATTTTTATTGGGGAGAGGTATCGTGCTCAGATTTCAGACTAAGCCTCATCGTTCTCGCGGCTTCACTCTTATTGAGTTGCTGGTCGTGATTGCCATTATTGCGATTTTGATCGCCTTGTTACTGCCGGCTGTTCAACAGGCGCGGGAAGCGGCACGCCGCAGCACCTGTAAAAACAATATGAAACAAATTGGTCTGGCGATGCATAATTATCATGATACGCATTCGACATTCCCGCCAGCGACGATCAATCCCGGATGTCAACATGGAAACCTGCTGGTGAGCCCGGATACCATGTCGAACAATGTCAAAAACATCACCGCACACCTGCTGATTCTACCTTATCTCGATCAGGCAAACTTGTATAACAAGCTGAATTTTTCTCAGCCGATGGGATTGTCTGCGCATGCCGATGTGACACCTCCGAGTGCGACCGCGGCCGCTTCGAATATGGCAGTGATTAAAAAACAACGCCTCAATATTTATGCCTGTCCTTCAGATTCCGCTGATTCACCAGGTACCAATTCCAGTACGACCAGTCATTATTACACCGTCGACTATTATCGAACCAGTTACGGGGTCATTGCTCGTGCCTGGGAGGATAACAGTAAGAACCGGGAGTTGTTCTGGGGACATGCAAATAATGCCCGCAACCTGCGATCTTCTTTCGGAACAAACGGTTCAGCCAGGATGAGAGATCTCACCGATGGGGCAACAAATACCATCTTCATGTGCGAAACATCAATGGAGAAATACAGTTCGAACTATGGTCCTTACTGGGGAACCTGGACCAATACGTTCTGGCTGAATATGAACTATGGAATTAACAAACCTTATAACTCGACAACTCCCTTGCCATTTGCCTGGACACCAGGCAGCAAACATGAAGGCGGCTGTCATGTACTGCTGGGCGATGGCGGAGTGCGATTTGTCAGTGAAAACACGAATGAACCAACATTGCTCAATCTAGTCAGTATCGCCGATGGAAATGTGCTGGGCGAATGGTAAGCCAAAGGAAGAAAATGAAAATAATATGCGCTCTATGTCACTCCGTTTCAATGGCGATGTGTGCTGTTTTCTTGTTCGTCTCGATTTCCGGTTGTTCGGGTGGCGGAGAGACGCTGCCCGAGTTAACTGAAGTGACCGGGACGGTGACTCTGGATGGGAAACCTGTAGAGAACATTTCTGTCATCTTTCAACCGGAAGTAGCGGAGCAAGCCACATCAAGAGGCACCACCAATGCGGAAGGAAAATTCAGTTTGATGTATAATCAGGATGCTTCTGGTGCTGTTCCCGGGATACACAAAGTGCGATTTGCGGTAATGGACGCCGATTCCACTGGATTGCTGCCCGATAAATACACCCGTCCCAATACAGGTGAGACGGCCAACGTCAAAGCAGAAGGTTCCAACGATTTTCAATTTGAGTTGAAGTCCCGCTAATTGCTCCGCTTTGCGAGTCTTTCTGTCGGACTCTCGTTCCTCATTGCATAAAGGGTGCGCGTCCTGAGACCAGTTTGCCTGAAGCGTCTCCAGGGACATTTGGGTCGTGTATCATAGTATGAGAGGCACTATGGTTTAATGTGATGCGCTTCAGGTGCTGTTCGTCTTTTCTGCGGGAGTGATTTCTTTCAGCTATATCCGGTTGATTCTGTGGCAGTTTAACCGAAGAGTCCATTAATGACGGCACCCCCGTCAACCAGCCTGACAGGGCGTCCGACGGGGGTGTGCAGTTCCATGTCAGCGTCCATTCGCATGGCTTTACACATGGAACGAAACAGGTCGTCGACCTGAACCGGGTCCTCGATGATTTCCTGACCATTGTCATCCGTTTTGCCGATAACCTGACCGCCTTTGATACCAGCGCCGGCCATCAGCAGGTTGAAATTTCTGACCCAGTGATCACGACCGGGGGCAGGAGAACGAGCGTTGATCTTGGGGGTCCGGCCGAATTCGCCCATGCAGAGCACCAGTGTTTTTTCCAGCAGTCCGCGTTGTTTCAGGTCCAGCAGGAGTTGAGACAGCCCTTGATCCACTTCGGGCGCGCGGCGTGTCATACTGCTGAACACACTGCTGTGCATGTCCCAACCTGTGCTGCGAACCTCCACAAACGGGACTCCTGCTTCGACCAGCCGACGGGCCACCAGCAGACCCTGTCCGGTCTGAGATTTTCCATAGGCTTCCTGCATGGCAGCGGGTTCATCGTCGAATTGAAACGCTTTCAGCCGCGGTGAAGTCATCATCAGGTTGGCTTTCTGATAGAGCTCACTCTGTTCTTTCACCAGCGCGGCTGCTCCCGCCTGCGCGAACTCATGCTCCTGCTGGCTAAGCAAGGCGAGTCTTCTGCGCTGGCGCAAATCAGGCGTGGTATTCGTAACATTATCCGGTAACATGCCCGGGCGATCGATAATGAACGGGGCCACCTGGACTCCCAGAAAACCGGAACTCAATGTCTGACCGATGCTGACGAAGTTCGGAATGTCTGATTGAGGATCCCCCAGCTCGCGAGCGACGACCGATCCAAAATGAGGGAACTTTTCAATTCCCAGCATGCGATGTCCGGTATGCAGGTGGTAGGTACCTCGTTCGTGGGCGGCTTCTTTGCCGGTCATGGCGCGGATGACAGCGATCTCATTCATCGCGGCAGCGATTTTAGGCCAGTAGTGCGCGATTTCGACTCCGGAAGTCTGCGTCTGAATCTTTTTCGTTTCTCCGCCATTGGGTGTGCCCGGTTTAGGGTCCCAGGTTTCCATCTGGCTGGGAGCGCCTGCGAGCCAGAGCAGGATGCAGGAGCGGCCCTCTTTTTTGAGATCCTCTGCATGCAAACGAAACTGAGAGAGCAGAGACGAGCCGCCAATACCCAGAGCGGCTGCCTGCAGGAAATTTCGGCGCGACACTCCACCACGATAATTAAGATTCAGATGTAAGAGCGCATCTGTCTGCATATGAAAATTCCTGTGATCGAAAAACCATTAACGTTTTGTGCGAAACTCAGTGGAATTGAGCAGAACCCAGAGCAGGTCATCAACGGCTTCTTCGCGTTTTTCTGACTCACGCAGATAGCTGAGATTTCGCTCCAGTTCCGGCTCTGTCGCATGTCGGGCCAGTACATGCAAAAACAGTGACTGAACCAGTTCCGTATTAGAAGACATCTTTAACAACTGCTGTTTCAGTCCGCTCTGGGAAAGTTTTTCCTGCAGTTGCTGATTGTTCATCATCAGCAGTGCCTGTTGAATGCTGCCTTCCAGCCCATCCTGCGGGAGTGAGGGGTTCATATCAAAGGTCTGCATAATTTCCTTGCGGACGGACTGATCTTCTCCGATCAGGTTTTCGACAGAATCGGCGATCACATCGGGACGCAGACGTGAGGGTCTGACCGCGGTAAACAGGTCCGCAGCAGAGCTGCTGGTACGCATCTCACGCTGATAGATCCGGGAATTCATAATCAGTCGAAACACCCATTTGGGGTCGAAGTCTTTGTAGCGGAAGTTGGCGGCAATGCGATTCACGACCGGTTTGTGAATGACCTCACTGTCAGGTCCCAGGCTGTCGACATCGTAGAAACCATCGCCGATGAGTTCGCTCCAGATACGATTCACGTAAGCGCGGGCGAACCAGTAATTTTTCGGGTTATATGCCAGAAAGGCAGCAATGGAGACCCGGCGCGCATCGGACTTCATTTTTTCATGTGGCTTTTCACCCAGTAAAAAGCGGGGTTGTACCGCAGTCTGTATCTTGGGGTCATCCTGATCGGGCATTTTGTAAGTGTAGGGATGAAAAAAGGCAGCCAGTTCGTGAAACTGTTCCCGTTTCCAGTTGTCGAAGGGATGGTCGTGGCATTCGGCACATTTGATGCTGATGCCCATGAAAATCCGGGCAGTCTGAGAAGCGAGTTCGGTCGACTTGTTTTCGCAGGCGAGTACAAAATTATTCGGGCCGAAATCCTGGCCATAGTCGTTACGAACTGCCTTATTCCGCTCAGGGGTTGCCGAGATCAGCATCACAGTGATGTAATCCCAGGGAGCACCCTTATTGAATTGTTCTGCCAGCCAGTCCTCCAGCGCCTGCGGGTCAACGCGCCTTTTGTTCGCTTCGCTTTCATAAAAAATGACCGAGGTCCAGTAGCGTGCCCACTTCCGGCCATAGGCCGGCGATTCCAGTAATTCATCGATGAGCGCACTGCGTTTGCCCCGACTCTGGTCTTTGATAAAGGCTTCAATTTTTTCCGGCGCAGGTAATTGTCCGGTCAGATCCAGCGACGCTCTTCTAATGAAGGTTTCATCATCAATCGTCTGTGCCAGTTCCTCTGTGGCTGGTCCCAGTTCCTGTTCCAGTGCCTGATCCAGATCCGCAGAACTGAAATTGATCCGCTGCGCGATGCGGCGGGTGGGCATGGTCTGTCTGATGTAACCCAGTAACTGCATTTTCTGCTCCTGGGTTTTTAGCGGCGGTAAATTCAACGGCGGCGTTTTTGGTGCCGCTTTTTTTTTCGGTGCTGCTGACGAAGTGACTGAAATAATCAGGCAAAACAAAGCAACCAGAATGATCCATTGAGAAGAGGAGCGACGCTTCAACATGGAGTAACCTGCTTGAGATAGGGATTACGACGATCTGGATGCTATTGCATCAAATACAACCGAAGATTTCAGCGTATATTCAGAACAGGAGCCTCGAGTGATGAGTTCAGAAGATAAGCGAACTGACCGAAGACCCTATCTTTATGTTACAGGGTTGTGATTGAAGGTAAATAGATTTTGCTGCATTCGGATCACGCAGGCAAAAGATATTTCTTCAGCGAGATCCAGGCGTCTATCAGTAGATCGCGATAATGGTTCTGGATATGCGAATAGTTATACTTTGGTATCGAGCGTGCTTTGTAGTGTTTGTATACCTATTGGGGTCTGGGGTGTCGTGTGGTAAATGTGAGGTATCTCACACATTTTGTTGTTTCCGGAATCAAAATCTCGCTGAATTTAGTGCAAAGGTATAGGAAAACCAGTCTAGATCGATCTCCCGTCAAATTGTCATGTTCTGTAGTAAGTGTATGTATTTAAATGGTTTATGGTGTTTCTGTTGCAGGCGTGCCTGAAGAGGGCAGGTTATTTTGATGCAATCTTGGTTTGTTTGACTAAAATTATTTACGTGTGAACTTTTCCTTCTCAAATTCGTCTTATATTGCGTAGTTAGTGACAGAGCCTGGAGACGAATGACGTGAAGGACACGATGGTCACCAGGAACAGTCATATAAAGAGGGTGGGGAATCATGATCAGTTCAAAATACAACAATCCGGCAATCAAGCAGCTGGCGGAGCAACAGGTAAAGTACGCTCCACGCGAAGTCAAGCTGGCTCAGATCACGCGGGCAGAAGAACTACTGTCAGAAGTCGAACAGGACCAGGAATATTCTTATCCAGAGCTTTGTCGACAGATTACGACTTACCGTTCTGAGCTGTATCCCGATCTCGTAGTCTCGGGGGGGGACGTACTGCATGATGTGCGTTGTTTCATCGAAGATCTGTCCGACAGCGCCGAGATAGAGGTCGAAGATGTCTCTGAAGAAGTCCTCACGGTGCAGGACTTAAGTAAGCAATTCAATATATCAACCAAAACCGTCGATCGCTGGAGAGACAAGGGGCTGGTGAGTCGCCGGTTCCGGTTTAACGGTCGCAAGCGTGTCGGTTTTCTGAAATCGTCCGTCGATCGCTTTCTCCAGAAAAACCGCGGGCATATTACCCGCAGCATGAATTTCAGTCAGTTGAGTGATGAAGACCGTGAAGAGATCCTGCGTCGTGCACGACGTCTGGCCCGGTATGGCGGGTGCCCTGCCGAGATCAGTCGCCGCATCGCCAGGCATATGAATCGCTCTCCAGAAACGATTCGATACACGTTGAAAAACTTTGATCGGGAGAACCCTGAATTGGCAATCTTTCCAAACGCTCCAGAGAAAATTACTGATCAGCAGAAACGGGATATCTACAATACATTCCGTCGGGGGATTCCTGTAGAGAAACTGGCGCGACGTTATTGTCGTACCAAAGCCAGTATCTACCGGATTATATCCGAAGCGCGGGCAGTCCGTCTGCATGCACAGACCATCGACTTCATGCACAGCGATGAATTCGAGCAGGCCAATGCCGACAAGGTTATTCTGGGACCTCCTCCAGAAGTTGATAAAGCCAATGAAAAGGTCCGCACGCCACCTGGCCTGCCGCCTTATCTGGCAAGTCTGTATTCCATCCCACTGTTAACGCGGGAAGAAGAGGCTTACTACTTCCGGAAGCTGAATTTCCTGAAATACAAGGCATTTCAGATCCAGGAGCACCTGGATCCGAATCGTCCCAAAGCCCGGGATATGGATCAAATCGAAAAGCTGCTCGACGAGAGCACGGATGTGAAGAACTTCCTGATCCGCAGTAACTTGCGCCTGGTAGTTTCGATCGCCAAGCGTCACATTCGCCCGGGAGGTAACTTCTTCGAAATGGTGAGTGACGGCAACATGTCGCTGATCCGTGCGATTGAAAAATTTGATTATACGAAAGGGAACAAGTTCTCCACCTACGCCAGCTGGGCGATCATGAAGAACTACGCCCGTTCCATTCCAGCCGAATATAAAGTGCTGGACCGGTTTCGGACTGGGAACGAAGAGTTATTCTTCCAGTCGACCGACGAACGGGAGAGTCAGTATCGTGAAGAGTTGATTAACCAGAAACAACATGCTGTGATCATGAGCATTCTGGATCAACTGGATGGGCGCGAGAAAGATATTCTGATTTATCGTTACGGATTGAATGCCCGCAACGAACCGCAGACACTGGAACAGGTCGGGAACCGTTTCGGCGTGACCAAAGAACGGATCAGGCAGCTGGAGTCCAGAGCCCTGAAAAAGCTCAGACGGATCACTCAGGTGGAACGGGTGGAGATTCCGGGGATATAACCTGTTTACGGGTTTAGGGGCTAAGTTTGATGCGGAGAAATGGATATCGAAAAAGTAATTTAGATATAAAAGCAGGCTCTGCTGATCCGGTCTGATCGGATCAGTTTAGTGAGTTCTCCCCTTAGGCAGGCATGGCTGTTGTGAGCCATGCCTGCTTTTTTTGTGTCAGTCCGAACCTCTGGTCGGTTTTTCTTCTCTGAAAAGCAGCCCTTTACTGTTTGGCTCATTGAACTTAGCATACGAAACGTTTAACGTTGGTTTTTCCTCGAAAAAAAGACCGGTTGCGAGGATAGAAAAACAGATTGTTTCGAGATGGAAAATCTTAGGCCGTATAGGCATACAGCATTAAGAAAAGATAACAATTTTTCTAATCAGCCAGGCGTTCACACTTGCAAGCAAGTGCCTGATTGCTATATTGAGCTGCTTACTGAGTTTCGGCGGGGAAAGTACCTCTTTAGCCAGGCGAGTTTGTTCAGGTTGCATGAGGCTTGAAGCCTGTTAGCTTAGTTTTCAGGTCAGCAGGCTAGCGTAGCTCAATCGGCAGAGCATCGGTTTTGTAAACCGAAGGTTGTGGGTTCGATTCCCACCGCTAGCTCTTTTGCCTGGATTGCCACAGGTCGATATTATTATAAAGTGTTTGTGGTATTCGGTTTAAGTATTCCAGCTTCGGCTGGTTGGGGGGAATTCCCGAGCGGCCAAAGGGGTCAGACTGTAAATCTGATGGCTACGCCTTCGCAGGTTCGAATCCTGCTTCCCCCAATGATAAATTTTGGAGTTTGACTGAGTCGCGATGTTGTGCGGGTGTAGCTCAACGGTAGAGCCCCAGCCTTCCAAGCTGGTTGTGAGGGTTCGATTCCCTTCACCCGCTTTTTAATGACAATGCGTTTGAAATGTGTATCAAAAAATGCTGCTGTGGCTCAGTTGGTAGAGCGCGTCCTTGGTAAGGACGAGGTCATGGGTTCAAGTCCCATCAGCAGCTTTTTGAGTTGATTTATATAAAGTGAATATCAGGAGGTGTGTGCCTCTTGCGTGCGAGGGGTGACTCCTGTTTTTACCTCGCTATTTGTTTTGTTGGTTTTATTGTTTAGGTCTGGCATTGTGTCAGGTTTAAAAAAGGGGTTTTAAAGAGAGATGGCTAAGGAAGTCTTTGAGCGAACAAAGCCGCACGTAAACGTAGGTACGATTGGACACATCGACCATGGTAAGACAACTCTGACAACAGCTTTGCTGGCGGTACAGAGCGAGAAGGGTCTTGCCCAGATGAAGAGTTATGCTGATGTTGCGAAGGGGGGAACCGTTCGTGACGATACCAAGACTGTGACAATTGCTGTGAGTCACGTGGAGTACGAAAGCGAAACTCGTCACTACGCTCATATCGACTGTCCTGGTCACGCCGACTATATCAAAAACATGATCACCGGTGCTGCCCAGATGGATGGTGCGATTCTGGTGGTTTCTGCTGCTGACGGCCCGATGCCTCAGACGCGTGAACACATTCTGCTGGCGCGCCAGGTGGATGTGCCCTCGCTGGTTGTCTTTCTGAATAAGTGTGACCTGGTCGATGACGAAGAGTTGCTCGAACTGGTTGAGATGGAAATTCGCGAGTTACTGACCAAGTACGGTTTCGACGGCGATGAAATTACGATCGTACGTGGAAACGCTAAAGGTGCCCTGGATCATCCTGGTGATGAAAAATTCAATGCCTGTATTGGTGAGTTGATGGATGCTCTGGATAGCGATATTAAAGCTCCTGAGCGTGAAGCAGACAAGCCATTCCTGATGGCGATTGAAGACGTGTTCTCGATCGCTGGTCGTGGTACTGTGGTTACTGGTCGTATCGAACAGGGTAAGATCACTGTTGGCGACAAAGTGGAAATCGTTGGTCTGCGTGATACGCAGGAAACAACCTGTACCGGCGTGGAAATGTTCCAGAAGACTCTGAATGAGGGTATGGCTGGTGACAACGTGGGTATCCTGCTGCGTGGTACTAAGAAGGAAGACGTCGAGCGTGGTCAGGTTCTGGCTGCCAAGGGTTCGATTCCTCCGCACACCAAGTTCGAAGGTCAGGTTTACGTACTGAGCAAAGAAGAGGGTGGTCGTCATACTCCGTTCTTCAACGGGTATCGTCCTCAGTTCTACTTCCGTACAACTGACGTGACTGGTTCCACAACATTGCGTGGCGGTGCAGAAATGTGTATGCCAGGCGATAATGTTGAAGTCGAAGTGGAACTTGGTAAGCCAATCGCCATGTCTGAAGGTAGCCGCTTCGCGATTCGCGAAGGTGGTCGTACTGTTGGTTCTGGTGTGGTTACCAAAATTGTTGAGTAGTTGAAAGCGATGCTTTCGATATTGAATAAATGGTGTCCACTCTGTTTTTTATGGGGTGGACACCTTCCAGTAATATTTGATTTATGTTTTGATGTCCATCGGGACTGAGGGCTGTTATGGCACGTGAATATGTGTGGTTAGAATGTACTGAGACCGGCATGCGAAATTATCGGGTCAGTAAGGAAACTCGTGGCACTGAGCGGCTTTCATTGATGAAGTATTGCTCAAAGCTGCGGCGTCATACTCTGCACAAAGAGTCTCGCAAGAAGTAAAAGTCTTGCTGGTCGGGGATTTTGTGACTGGTGTCGGTTTTTAGGGTTGCTTCCGGTTGTCAAAGTATCTGGCTGGTTCAGACTGGTAGACGGGTGTAGCTCAATTGGCAGAGCACTGGATTCCAAATCCAGCGGTTGGGGGTTCAATTCCCTCCGCCCGTGTTTTGGTGTTGCATTTGCTGTCAGGGCAGGCATTGGAGTGTGGAGTCTAGTGTCGCTGGCGTGGTAAAAAGCAGGTTTGCGGTCTTTTGATTCGCCTCTGTTCTTAAATATTTTAGTAAACTGGTCTCATGGCTAAATCCAAAGCGGAACAAGCATTCTCGGCTACTCTGGTTAGTGGCGGATTGTATAAGAGGAATCAAGGGCGACTGGTCCGTCAGTTGACTGCACTTGGCCTGGTGGCGATTTCCATTTTCGGCGCTTATTCACTTTATAACGTGCTGCCGCTGGGGATGTCTGCTGGGATGCAGAAGGGGATTGCTGTGGCGGTCGTCGTGGTTTCTGCGTGGCTGTCGTATCGGGTGGTCAATTTCCCCCGTTTTGCTGACTTTCTGATCTCGGTAGAGGCGGAAATTGGCAAGGTGACCTGGGCGACCTGGGATCAGTTGTGGCGGTCTACTACGGTTGTGATCGTGATTATGTTTTTTTTAGCGTTTTTGCTGTTGGCCTTTGACGTGCTCTGGCAATGGTTCTTCAGATTGATCAACTTTTTGCAGATTTGATGACGAAGCGAGTCGGCCTTTCAGTGAATTACAGAGATTTATGATCTCTGTTTCTTGAATAAATCGTTCTTTCTGCTCATTATGAGCGATTCCTGTTTTTTGCGGTCTTCTGGATTGCAGTGTTAGCGTCAAACAGGGTTTTTGTCGGTTTCAAAAGCCCTATTAAAGGTGTCTCATGAGTAATGATTCTGGTTCTGAACCGACCTCTGAAAGTCTGGAGGGCTCAGAAAAGCGCCTCTGGTACGTACTGAAGGTGCAGAGCAACCGGGAGAAATCCATTCGAGACGCGCTGCTACGTGGTATTAAACGGGATGGATTGGAAGAATATTTCGGGGAAATTATTATCCCCACCGAAAAGGTAGTAGAAACAAAAGGCGGAAAAAAACGGGTCTTTGAGCGAAAACTGTATCCCGGTTATCTGATGATCCAGGTCGAACTGAATGATGACAGTTGGTATCTGGTGCGTTCCACGAATGGAGTCGGGGACTTTACCGGGGCTGCAGGTAAGCCGATTCCCATGCAGGAGCATGAAATTGCCCGCATGCTGGGACGCGAAGAGTCAAAAGAAGAGACTCCGGTCAAAATTAAACTGGATTTTCAAGTGGGTGATGTGGTCAAGGTGAAGGATGCCACCTTCGAAGGGTTTGAGGGAACCATCGACGCGGTTGATGAAGCCAGTGGCAAAGTAACCGTCCTGATTGAAATATTCAGTCGTCCGACTCCGACGGAGTTGGAGTACTGGCAAATTGAAAAAGTTTAACGAGCCGTCCGGCTCTGTGTTAAACGGTAAAGATTCATCTATTTATAAAGTGTTTTGAAAGTCGGTCGAATGGCTAAGCAGCTTGTTACAGAAGTAAAAGTTCAGATTCCCGGTGGCGCAGCGACTCCGGCTCCGCCTGTTGGTACAGCCCTGGGGCCTCACGGTGTCAATATTGGTCAGTTCGTGCAGCAGTTCAACGAACGTACTAAGGATATGGCCGGGACCACAATTCCTGTTGTGATCAGTGTCTACAACGATCGTTCGTTTGACTTTATTCTGAAGAGTCCGCCGGCTGCTGTGTTGCTGAAGCAGGCTGCTCAGATTGCGAAAGGTTCAGGCAATCCCAAGAAGAATAAGGTCGGTACTGTGACTGTGGCCCAGTTGAAGGAGATTGCCAAGACCAAGTTCGAGGATCTGAATGCTCCCGACATTGATCAGGCTGCCAAGATTATCGCCGGTACTGCTCGCAGCATGGGCCTTGAAGTCGAAAAATAAACTGGTCTGCTGAATGCCTTCTGTCAGGAAGGGTTCACGCTTTAATGCAGGCGAAAATTTATAAATCCATCTCACGTTTAGTCGGATAGAGAGTCATGGGAAAACAATCCAAGCGTATTAAGTTTTACAACGAAAAACTGGCTGGTGTCGGTACGGTCGGTCTGGAAGAGGCTGTCGGAGTTCTGAAGTCTCTCGAAGGCGATCTGCCCGCGAAAATCAAGCCTGTTAAAATGGATCAGACTGTTGAGCTGGCTGTGCGGCTGGGTGTTGATCCTCGCCAGGCGGATCAGCTGGTGCGTGGTTCAATTAATCTGCCACACGGTATCGGTAAGACCCAGCGGGTGGTTGTGTTTGCTCAGGGGGCCAACGCCGAAGCTGCTGAAGCCGCCGGTGCAGATGCAGTCGGTGGTAAAGATCTGGCAGAAAAAATTAAAGGTGGCTGGCTCGATTTCGATGTGGCCATCGCGACTCCCGACATGATGGGTGTGGTTGGTCCACTGGGGCGTGTACTGGGGCCTCGTGGTCTGATGCCATCTCCTCGTGCTGGTACTGTGACTCAGGATGTGGGTACTGCAGTTCAGGATTACAAAGCGGGTAAGGTTGAGTTCCGCGTGGATGCTGGTGGAAACGTGCATTGCCGGGTCGGTAAGCTCTCGTTTGATGAGAGTCAGCTGGTAGAGAATATTCAGGCAATGCTGAAGTTTCTGGATTCTCTGCGGCCTTCATCCGTGAAGGGGGCATATGTGCGAAATGTTGCTATTTCAGCGACAATGAGCCCTGGGATTTCAGTTGCTCTCTAATCGCAGCGGTCATCTGGAAATCATCATCAAAACAAAGAAACAGTTTTCGGCGTTTCATAAGCTGGAAGAGATCTAATGAGTAAAATTGTAAAAGAAATGATCATCTCCGAGATTCAATCTCAGATCAGCGAAGTCCGCGACTTCGTCGTAGTAGATTCTGCAAAAGTGGATGCGATAACTGACAACGGTTTTCGTATCAAGCTGCAGGAAAAGGGGATTGCAGCCCTGACCGTGAAAAATTCTCTGGCACGCCGTGCTTTGGCCAATATTGGCGTTGAAGGCCTGGATGATGTTCTGAAAGGACCTTCTACTCTGGTCTGGGGCGGGGAAGACATCGTCGCCCTCTCCAAAGAGATGACCAGGTGGGCTTCCGACATCAGCACGCTGGAGATTAAAGGTGGTGTGACAGAGGGAACAGCACTTTCATCGGAAGATGTTACAAAGTTGAGTAAGAGCCCTGGTCGAATGGAATTGATCGGCGAAATTGTCTCCCGGATCCTTGGACCGGGTGCACAGTTGGCAGGGGCAATCAAAGGTCCTGGTGGGACCCTTGCAGGGCAAATTAAGACAATCTCTGAAGGGGAAGAATCATAATTCGCTGATTTGTTCGGGGATTATGAGGCGTTTGTCAAGATTTGCAGCAACGGCTGCTGAGGCAAAGCAGCGTTGATTCAATTTACATTGTTGAGAGATTTTATTTTACGCATTCGTGCGAAAGGAAAGAGAAGATGGCGACAGCCGAAGCAACAACTGAATTTGGTGAAGAAACCAAAGAACTGGGTGACAAAATTGCTGGATTGACATTGCTCCAGGCTAAAGATCTGGCTGAATACCTCGACGAAGTTCACGGTATTAAAGCTGCCGCCGGTGGCGCTGTCATGATGGCACCTCAAGGTGACGGTGGTGGTGCTGCAGCTGCAGAAGAAAAGACAGAATTTGACGTCATCCTGACTGGGTTTGGCGACAGTAAGATTCCAGTAATTAAGATCGTCCGTGCCGCCACAGGCCTGGGACTGAAAGAAGCAAAAGACCTGGTAGAAGGTGCTCCCAAACCATTGAAAGAAGGCATTTCCAAAGAAGATGCTGAAGCAATGGTTAAGGAAATCAAAGAAGCCGGCGGTACTGCTGAAGTTAAGTAGTCAATCACTGAAAAAAGCCATCTGGATCTGACCTGTGCCGAAATAATTTGGCACAGGTTAGATTTCTGTTTGTATGTACATATGGTTTTTTTCTGCGTATGATTGAAGTGTTCTGTTACACCGTTTACAATGCTTATGAGTAGGGGCGCGCGATTCTGTCGGGTTGTGTTCGAAAGTAATGTTGAGTGACTGTATGACAGAAGCTTGTTTTCGTTACGTGTTGATACTGCTTCCTATTTTTGTTTCCGTAAGTTTATCTGCTTCGATCAGTCATCGTTTCAGTCCCATATGGTCTAAGCAATCGACTCATTGCACTCTCTTTTGAATAGCAAAGTAGTATTGAGCGATTTATCAGGCTTTAATTTATTCAAGCGATTCGCTTTTAATGCAGCATTCGGGGCTGTATTCTCTCGAGGTGCGCGCTGCGGCTCCTCGCTATTCTTGGTTTGTGCTCTGTCAGTCCTCCCGCGTCAACTCTGCAGAGTAATTCCATATCTGGCACCAGGTAAGTAGAAAAGAACATCTTAATGCCGATTCCAGCACAGCGAACTATTCCCACTCATTCTGTCAAAAACTTTGGTAAGATTGAACATAGTTTTGAGTTGTCTGATTTAACACAAATTCAGACTTCGTCCTATGCGAGTTTTCTTCAGGCTGACAAATCGCCTCGCGAGCGAAAAAATCAGGGCCTGGAAGAAATTCTTCGCGAAATATTTCCGATCGAGAGCTATCAGGGACAGTACCAGTTGGAATACGTTAAGTATGAACTGGGCAAGCCCCGCTATACTCCCACTGAATGTCGTCAGCTGCGTATGACCTATGGTCGCCCCTTCCGGGTCTGGCTGCGACTGGTGAAAGAGCAGCCGATTGAAGAGGAAGTTTATCTGGGCGATTTGCCCGTGATGATCGGCGGTGGTGAATTCATCATCAACGGGGCTGAGCGTTGTATCGTCAGTCAGTTGCACCGTTCACCTGGTGTTGACTTTGTGCTGAGTTCTGAGCCGGGTGAAAAGAAAGAATATTCCTGTCGTGTCATTCCCGAGCGAGGCAGCTGGATTGAGCTGGTTGTCAGCAAGAAGGATACACTGGGAGTACGAATTGACCAGAGTGGTAAATTTTCTGCCATGACCCTGCTGCGGGCCATGTCCAAAGATTATTCCTCTGATACCGATCTGGTGAAGCTGTTCTATGATACGAAATCGGAAAAAATTTCATCCAGTAACGCGATGGAAAAACTGCTCGGTAAGATTGTCGCAGAAGACATTATCTATCCAGCTGGTCATGATCGTTGTGGCGAAATTATTCTGGATTGCTGTGGGACAATCACTGAAGAAATGATCGATGAGATCGTCGACACAGGATTGAAAACAGTTGAGATCGTGGAAGATATCACTGACGTACTCGTACTGCAGAGTATTGCCGAAGATCCGACTGCCAGTCACGAAGAGGCGCTGCTGCGAATTTATTCCCGCTTACGTCCTGGTAACCCTCCTCAACTGGAGCGTGCGATTGACCTGTTCAAAGAAAAATTCTTTGACGTGAACCGTTATCGCCTGGGGCGTGTTGGTCGATTCCGTATCAATCGTAAATTCAAGCAGGACGTTCCCGATACGGAAATGACTTTGCGTCCGGAAGACTTTATCAATTCCATTCGCTATCTCGTGCGGTTACGCGTGGGGGAATCGTCCGCCTACGTGGATGATATCGATAACCTTGGTAACCGTCGTCTGCGTACGATCGACGAACTGGCTTCCGATGAAATCCGCAAGGGTTTCCTGAAGCTGCGTCGTACCGTACAGGAACGCATGACTCAAAAAGATGTTGAGGAAATGTCTCCCCGCACGCTGATTAACCCCAAAAGTGTCTCGGCAGCCATCGATTTCTTCTTTGGTCGCAGTGAGCTGTCGCAGGTGGTTGACCAGACGAACCCGCTGTCCATGTTGACTCACGAACGGCGTCTGTCTGCGTTGGGACCAGGTGGTTTGAACCGGAAACGTGCCGGCTTCGAAGTTCGCGATGTGCATATTTCTCACTATGGACGCATCTGCCCGATTGAAACGCCGGAAGGTACTAACATTGGTCTGATTTCCAGTTTGAGCATTTTCTCGAAGGTAGATGATTACGGCTTCCTGGTCACACCTTATCGTCAGGTGAAAAATGGTAAGTTGACCGATGAAGTGCACTGGATGCGTGCCGATGAAGAAGCAGAGGTCCATGTGGCTCCTGCCGACACGCCCGTGGAAAATGGAAAGTTTATTGAAGACCGTGTGATGGCTCGTCACCGTGATGACGTGGTCTGGATTGCGGCCGGCGATGTTGATTACATCGACGTGGACCCCGCTCAGATGGTGGGGATCTCGGCCGGATTGATTCCGTTCCTGGAACACGACGATGCGAACCGTGCCTTGATGGGTTCTAACATGCAACGCCAGGCTGTGCCTCTGCTGATCGCCGAACCACCGCTGGTGGGAACCGGGATGGAAGTTGCGGTAGCCCAGAACTCCGGGATGGTCGTCCGTGCTGAAAAAGCCGGTAAAGTGACTTACGTGGATGGCAATGTTGTTGAAGTCAACGGCAAGAAATATCGTCTGCGGAAATATGAAGGTCTTAACGAGCGAACCTGTCTGAACCAGACGCCCGCTGTTAGTGTTGGCGATCAGGTGAAGAAAGGGCAGATTCTCTGTCACAGTGCCGCTGCCGCTGACGGATTGCTGGCATTAGGCCGTAATGTGCTGGTCGGCTTCATGTCATGGGATGGTTACAACTTTGAAGACGCGATTATCCTTTCGGAACGCCTGGTGAAAGAAGACGTTTATACTTCGATTCATATCGATGAATTTGATGTGGAAATTCGCGAAACCAAACTGGGGCGTGAAGAATTCACTCGTGATATTCCCAACGTCAGTGAAAAGGCGCTGCGTCATATCAGTGAAGACGGCATCATCAAGGTCGGTACCCGTGTCCGCCAGGGTGATATTCTGGTGGGTAAAGTATCACCTAAAGCCAAAGCTGAGCTGACACCGGAAGAAAAACTGCTGCACGCCATTTTCGGACGTGCTGGTGAAGACGTTAAAAACGAATCTCTGGAAGCATCCAGTGGTGTGGAAGGGATCGTGATTCACACAGAAAAATTCGCCCGTCGCATGAGCCTGACCGATTACGAGCGCAAGCAGTATGACGAAGAGCTGAAGAAGGTCGAAGAAGAAGGTGATCATCAGATTGCTGAAGAGTTCCGCGAATTCCTTAAGGCATTCGAAAACGCTTTGGGACAGCCTATGACGGATGATGATGGTCGCAAGGTTCGTGAAATTCCGGAAGACAAATTCGTCTCGCAGTATGCACATGATTTCCTGTCTCACCTGGATGACATGGATATTCGCAGCCCGCAGAAAAAAGCAGACTGTCGTGCTGTGATCGAAGAGCTGTGGTCGAATGTGGAAGACGTGATCGAAACCTGTGACCAGCGTGTAAACAGCATGAAACGTGGCGAAGAACTGCCAAACGGCGTGTTGCAGATGGTCAAGGTTTATGTTGCTTCAAAACGCCAGATCTCTGTCGGTGACAAGATGGCTGGTCGTCACGGTAACAAAGGGGTAATCTCCAAGGTTCTGCCGATCGAAGACATGCCGTTTACTGAAGATGGTACTCCGATTGACATCATGTTGAATCCGCTGGGGGTTCCCAGTCGTATGAACGTGGGTCAGATTCTGGAAACGCACTTGGGCTGGGCCGCTGAGAAGCACGGCTTCCGGGCTGTCTGTCCCGTCTTTGACGGGGCAATGGAATCACAGATTCAGGATTTCCTGGAAACGGCCGGTCTGCCTAAGGATGGAAAAGCACAGTTGTTTGATGGTCGTACGGGTGAAGCCTACGAGCAGAAAACGACTGTAGGTCAGATTTACATGCTGAAACTTCACCACCTGGTGGACGACAAGGTACATGCCCGTTCGACTGGCCCTTACTCATTGATTACACAGCAGCCTCTGGGTGGTAAAGCCCGGTTCGGTGGTCAGCGATTCGGGGAAATGGAAGTCTGGGCTTTGGAAGCTTACGGTGCCGCATACATTCTGCAGGAATTACTGACTGTGAAGAGTGATGATGTCGAAGGCCGTACCAAGATTTATGAATCAATGGTGAATGGCGAGAATACATTGGAAGCCGGTACGCCAGCCAGCTTTGACGTACTAAACAACGAAATCCGTGGACTTGGTTTGAATCTACAACTGGAAAAGAATCCTGGTTAACGCGTTCCCAGGATTGGGGAATTGCGTCAAACGTAGAGTTTTCTTTTTCAGGATCAATGTCTGATCATAATTAGTTCAGAAAATAAGGAGCGTGCACAGTGAGTGTTGCACAGACAGCTTACGAGCGAATTAACGATTACGGTTCAGTGAAAATTGGGCTGGCCAGTCCTCATGATATTCGGAGTTGGTCATTCGGCGAAGTCAAGAAGCCGGAAACCATTAACTATCGAACCTACCGCCCCGAACGGGATGGTCTGTTCTGTGAGCGGATTTTTGGTCCTGAAAAAGACTGGGAATGTGCCTGCGGAAAATACCGGGGCATGAAGTACAAAGGGATGATCTGCGACCGTTGTGGTGTGAAAGTGACTCACAGTCGCGTCCGTAGAAAGCGTATGGGGCACATTGAACTTGCTGCGCCAATCGTGCATATCTGGTTTTTCAAATCCATGCCCAGCCGTCTGGGTGCGTTGCTGAACATGAAGACGACCGCCCTTGAGAAGGTCGTTTACTTCCAGGATTATGTGGTCACCGATCCGGGGGATACGCCTCTGGAAATGTGCCAGACCATGACCGAAGAAGAAGCGCGCCAGAATCAGGCTAAGTATGGTCCCGGTGCCTTCGAAATCGAAATGGGTGCAGAAGCCATCAAGAAACTATTGATGAGCCTGAACCTGGTCGAGTTGTCCGTGCAACTGCGAAAAGATCTGTTTGAGACCAACAGTCAGCAGAAACGCAAGGATTACATCAAGCGGCTGAAAATTGTTGAGTCGTTGCGTGACAGTGACAACCGTCCGGAATGGATGGTATTGGAAGTGATTCCCGTGATTCCTCCCGATCTGCGTCCTCTGGTACTGCTGGATTCAGGCAACTTTGCCACCAGCGACCTGAACGACCTGTATCGTCGAATTATAAACCGAAACAACCGATTGAAAAAACTGGTTGACCTGAATGCACCTGAAGTTATTGTGCGGAACGAAAAACGCATGCTGCAGCAGTCGGTCGATGCGTTGTTTGATAATAACCGCTGCAAGCGTCCGGTCCTGGGGTCTTCCAATCGGCCTTTGAAGTCTCTGACTGACATGATCAAAGGTAAGCAGGGACGTTTTCGTGAAAACCTGCTGGGTAAACGTGTTGACTATTCGGCACGAAGTGTGATCGTGGTAGGTCCCGAGCTGAAACTGCATCAGTGTGGTCTGCCCAAGAAGATTGCGTTGGAACTGTTTCAGCCCTTCATTATTCGTCGTCTGAAAGACAGCGGCCATGCTGATACGATCAAATCTGCCAAACGCATGCTGGAACGTAAGGATGAGGACGTCTGGGATATTCTCGATGAAGTCATTCAGAATCACCCTGTATTGCTGAACCGTGCTCCGACTTTACACCGTATGGGGATTCAGGCATTTGAACCGATTCTGGTAGAAGGAAACGCGATTCGTGTGCATCCGCTGGTTTGTGGTGGGTTCAATGCCGACTTCGATGGTGACCAGATGGCGGTTCACCTGCCACTCTCTATTGAAGCCCAGGTGGAAGCGACCACGCTGATGCTGGCGACAAACAATATCTTCAGTCCTTCTGATGGTGCTCCCATTATTCGTCCTTCACAGGATATCGTGATGGGTTGCTATTACCTGACGCTCAAAAAGGCAGAGCGGAAGGGGGAAGGGATGACTTTCTCCGGTGTCAGCGAAGTACACGCCGCCTTCCAGCAGCGCGCACTTGATCGCCATGCCATTATCAAAGTGCGTATGCCTTCTGATAAGCGGATTAAAGGTGACGGGGCAGATGATTTCAAGATGGGTGGTTTGATTGAGACGACCGTGGGCCGTGTGATTTTCAATGATATTCTGCCCAGGAAGATGGCGTTTTATAATCTCACCATGAAAGGTCGCGATCTGTCCAACGTGATTTCCGACTGTTATCTGGAACTGGGACGGCGGGAAACGATTAACCTGCTCGACAAGATGAAAGAAACCGGTTTCCGTGAATCAACCTTGAGTGGTCTGTCCTTCGCAACCAGCGACCTGAAGACCGCGCCGAACAAGGCCAAGGTGATTGGAGATTCTGAAAAGACTGTCCTGCAGAAAAATAAACTGTATGACCGTGGTCTGATTACTGCGGAAGAGCGATATAACCAGGTGCTCGATACCTGGACTCATGCCCGCGAGTTGATTACGACCTCCATGATGCATGAGCTGGAAAATGACTACCGTGAAAACGGCAAGTACGTGAACCCGATCTATCTGATGTCAAACTCCGGTGCTCGTGGTGGTATCGAACAGATGCGTCAGCTGGGTGGTATGCGTGGTCTGATGGCCAAGCCGAGTGGGGAAATTATTGAAACTCCCATTAAGGCGAACTTCCGAGAAGGTCTGACTGTGCTCGAGTACTTCAGCTCAACCCACGGTGCACGAAAAGGTCTGGCGGATACCGCTCTGAAAACGGCAGACTCTGGTTACCTGACACGTAAGCTGGCAGATATCTGTCAGAACGTGGTTGTGACTGAACATGACTGTGGAACGGCTCAGGGTATGACCCGTGGGGTGGTCTATCGTGGTGAGAAGGTCGAAATGAGTCTGACCGATGCGATCCGTGGTCGTGTCAGTCGTACGAACATTGTCGACCCGATTACCGACGAAGTGATTGTCCGTGAGAATGAACTGATCACAGTCGAGATTGCCCGTCGCATCGAGGAAATGGGTCTGGAGAAAATTCAGGTACGCAGCCCGATGACCTGTGAATCGTCTCTGGGCCTCTGTCGGCTGTGCTACGGGATGGACCTGTCGACCGGTTCGCTGGTCGAAGAGGGGCTGGCTGTCGGGATTATCGCTGCACAGAGTGTGGGTGAACCTGGTACTCAGCTGACAATGCGTACGTTCCACATTGGTGGAACCGCTTCCCGTGAAGTGGAAGAAAACGAAATCCGCACCCGTCGTGCCGGTAAGGTGAGCTTTGCCCGCATCCGATCTGTTGTCAACAGTGAAGGTCTGAGCGTGGTCCTGACGCGAAATGGTGAAGTTTTGATTAACGATCCAAAAGGTCGTGAACTTGAACGGTACACCATTCCCAACGGTGCCACTCTGATGGTCAATGAAGGTGATGAGCTGTCCGAAGGTCAGGTGATCTGTCAATGGGACCCTCACTCCATCTCGATCCTGGCTGAAGTGGGTGGTCGTGTCCGGTATGAAGAGTGTGTCGAAGGTAAGACTATTCGTACGGATAAGGACCCCAGTGGTCACGTCCGCCGTTCGATCATTGAACATAAAGGTGAGCTGCATCCGCAGATTATCATCGAAGACGGTACCGGGAAAATTCTCGACTTCTATTACCTGCCTGAAAAAGCCAGTATCGAAGTGGATGAAGGGCAACAAATCACCGCGGGAACCGTGGTGGCGAAGAACCCACGTGAATCTTCCGGTACCCAGGATATTACCGGTGGTCTGCCTCGTGTGACGGAGCTGTTTGAAGCACGTCGTCCGAAAGACCCCTCCGTTCTGGCTGAAATCGACGGTGAAGTCGAATTCGTTCCAGAAAAGAAACGTGGTAAGCGAATCGTGATTGTTCGTGGTGAAGACGGAACCGAAGTGGAACACGTGATTCCTCACGGTAAGCATCTGCTGGTTCACGCGGGCGACCTGGTAAAAGCTGGCGACGCTCTGGTGCGTGGTCCTCTGGTGCCTCACGATATTTTGCGTGTGAGTGGTACCGAAGCCGTCCAGCAGTACCTGCTGCATGAAATTCAGAACGTCTATCGTGCACAGCGTGTGACGATCGACGACAAGCATCTGGAAATTATTATTTCCCGCATGTTGAGCAAGGTGATGGTGGAAGATGTGGGTGATACCAATCTGCTGCCGGGCATCGTGCTCGACAAGCTGACCTTCCAGCAGATCAACGAAGAGACCAGTGCCTGTGTTAAGGTTGTGGATTCGGGTGATACCGATTTCCAGCCAGGCGACCTGGTTCCGCTGGCGACCATCGAAGAAGTGAATGCCCAGGTAGAACTGGCAGGGCAGGGTCCCGCCAGCTTCACCAAGCCGCGACCGGCGTCTGCCAGCTCGCAGTTGCTGGGGATTACCAAAGCTTCCGTACAAAGCGAAAGCTTTATCTCGGCTGCCAGTTTCCAGGAAACCACCAAGGTGCTGACCGAAGCTGCTCTGGCAGGTCGGGTTGACTATCTGGTAGGTCTGAAGGAAAACGTGATTCTGGGCCACCTCGTGCCGGCAGGAACTGGTTTCTACCAGCATCAGACTGCAGAAGTGCGAATTCGTCCGGAAGCTCTGGAAGAACTGAAAGCAGAAAAAGAACGGATTCTGGCAGCTCGTATGAGTCTGTTGAACGAAGTCACGCCTGATAAACCGGTTCCTCTGGGGGGCGGTCAGGAAGTCGAAGACTATGGGCAGGGAGGCGTTGATCCCTCAGTGGAAAATACGCCACCCAGTCCGAATCCGTATGATGAATAAGGTGTAGCAGTCCGAACGATATTGCGGATCAGTCGATTGTCTTTGATCAAAAATTGGATCAGGTGTGAGACTTGACGGATGCGTTCGGGCTGGATACATTGTCCCGTTCCTGTCTCCGGTGGGAGGTACGGAAAAGATGCGAATAACGTGGTCATTTGTTTCGATGGCTGCATGTAAATAGAAGTGTTTATTGTAGTTCAAGTTTTGAACGAAGATGGATTGTTTCAGATGCCAACGATTAATCAGTTGATTCGTAAGCCAAGAAAAAAACAGATCTCCAAGAGTAAAACTCCTCTGCTGGAAGGTTGTCCGCAGAAGCGTGGTGTCTGTCTGCAGGTAAAAACCGTCACGCCGAAAAAGCCGAACTCCGCCTTGCGTAAAGTGGCTCGTGTGCGTCTTTCCAACGGGAAAGAGCTGACGGCTTATATTCCTGGTGAAGGGCATAACCTGCAGGAGCACTCGATTGTGCTCGTGCGTGGTGGTCGTGTTCGCGACTTGCCGGGTGTTCGCTATAAGGTCATCCGCGGTGTTCTGGATACACTGGGTGTGAATGATCGTCGTCAGGCACGCAGTCGTTACGGTACCAAGCGTCCTAAGTAGGCCTGGTTTAAATTCATTCATTTAATATTTGATATCATTTAGTCAGCATTCTGCAAGAACGCTGAAATTACTGTCAGAGGAAAAGTTGGAATGGGCAAGAAGTTTACAGCCAGTGTGTCTCAGTTGAAACCAGATCCACGGTTCAATTCGATGTTGGCTTCCAAGTTTGTTAACTGCCTGATGCACGATGGTAAAAAGAGCGTTGCTCAAAACGTTTTCTATGATGCTTTGGAGCGTATCAGAGAAAAGGTTCCCGATGTTGAGCCGATCGAAGTCTTCACGCAGGCTGTAGAAAATGTAAAGCCCAGTGTAGAAGTCCGGTCCAAACGCGTCGGTGGTGCGACTTATCAGGTTCCAACTCCCGTGAATCCCAAGCGTCAGCAGACCCTGGCGATTCGCTGGCTTCTGGCCGCAATTCGTGGCAAGAAGGGCCGTCCCATGGAAGTTCGTCTGGCAGATGAAATTATGTCAGCCCACAAAAAAGAGGGGACAGCCATGACTACCCGTGAGAATATCCATCGCATGGCTGAAGCGAACAAAGCATTTGCTCACTTCGCCTTCTCACGCTAAGGCAAGTTAATCGATCATTAAGACGCACTGGTAAGGCTCTCGCGCCATTACTTTGTGCGTCTTTTTTTTTGATCCCGGGGGAAGACGTAAGATGTAACATCTGGTTTGTGTGCGATGAGTTTCAGGCAGAAGTGATGCGTTGCTGTCTGGTGTGCATGTTGGCACTTTTGTGAATGGGGTTAGAGGGTAAGATGTCAGCTTCAATAGATCATATCAGAAATATCGGGATTATCGCTCACATTGATGCCGGTAAGACCACGACCACCGAGCGAATTCTGTATTACGCAGGCGTTGTGCACAGGCCCGGTGGGGTCGATGAAGGTACAACCGCGACAGACTTCGATGAAGAAGAAGCGAAGCGGGGAATTACCATCTATTCGGCTGCGATTACCTGTCACTGGAAAGGGTATTCGATCAACATTATTGACACGCCAGGGCACGTCGATTTTACAGCCGAGGTAGAGCGCAGCCTGCGGGTGCTGGATGGTGCCGTCGTTGTGTTCAGCGCAATGGAAGGGGTGGAAGCCCAGAGCGAAACAGTCTGGCGGCAGGCGGATAAATACAATGTGCCCCGCATCTGTTTTATTAATAAAATGGATCGCATCGGTGCCAGCTTTAACCGTACATTTGAAGAGATTAAGCGCCGCCTGCGAGCCAATCCTGTGGCGCTGCAGATTCCGATCGGGGAAGGTTCCACTTCCACAGGTGTCTCGTTTGAGGGGGTGATTGATCTGGTCAAAATGAAATCACTCTATTACGACAAGGGTTCTATGGGGTCCAGCTTCGAAGTTCGTGAAATTGCTGATGAGTATCTGGAGCAGGCGCAGGAGTGGCGGAATAAAATGCTGGAAGCTGTCGCCGAGCTGGACGAGAAGGTGCTGGAGCAGTATTACGAAACCGAAGATATTCCGGAAGCAGATCTGTTGCGTCTGTTGAGGGAGGCGACATTGCGGGGTGATCTGCAGCCAACATTTTGTGGTTCTTCCCTGAATTTTATCGGCGTACAGCCGGTGCTGGATGCCGTGGGTGAATTCCTGCCCAGCCCGCTGGATCGGCCTCCTGTCGAAGGGATTAATCCACAGCCGAAAAAGCGGGGTGGTGATGCCGGTGAACCGGAATCGCGGGCGACTTCAGTGGATGAGCCCGTGTGTGGGCTGGTCTTCAAGATTCAGACCGATAAGCATGGCGATTTATGTTTTATCCGTGTTTACTCGGGTCAGTTGAAGAGCGGTACGCGGTTACTCAATGCACGTACTGGTAAGAAAGAGTTAATCAGTCAGCTCTGGCGTGTGCATGCTGACGCACGGGAAAAGGTTGAAACAGACAGTATTGACGCCGGTGATATTGCCGGAGTGATCGGGCCGAAAGATGCGGTCACGGGCGACACGCTCTGTGATATTAAACATCCGATTTTGCTGGAAAGTATTTCGTTTCCCGAGACCGTTATTTCGATGGCGGTGGAGCCGGAGTCGAGTGCGGATCGGAAAAAGCTGGAAGAGACTTTGGTGAAACTGTCTCGGCAGGACCCGACATTCAAGGCGATCCCCAACGAAGAGACTGGCCAGACGATTGTGTCGGGCATGGGGGAATTGCATCTGGAGGTGTTGCGGAACCGGATGCAGAAAGAATTCAATTTAAGTGTGCGCGTGCATAAGCCGCGCGTCAGTTATCGCGAAACGGTTTCAGCGGCGGTTGAAAAAAGGGTTGAGTTCAATCGTCCGGCAGCAAATGGGAACCTGTATTTCAATGTGAAGTTGCGTCTGGAGCCTTTTAAGGGAGAATCGCCGATTTCGATTATCAGTAAATTGAAGCCGGAAGATTTGGATCCTGGTCTGGTCAAGGTGATGATGGATACCTTGCGGATGGGCGTTGATGGCGGCGGGCAGGTTGGGTTTCCTCTGATGAATGTGCAGTTCACCGTGCTCGAAGCGCATGCCCGCGAAGGGGAGACGAATGAGGCTGCCGTTGAGGCTGCTGTTTCCGAGGCGTTGCATGGTTGCATTATGGATGCGAAGATGCAGTTGCTGGAACCTATTATGAAGATGGAAGTTGTAACGCCCGATGAGTTTCGGGGAAATATCCAGGCGGATCTCAGTTCTCGGAATGCGAGCGTTCTGAATAGTGAATGGCGGGGGGATCTGTGTGTGATGGAGGTCGAATCACCTCTGTCGCAGTTGTTTGGTTATTCTACCCAGATTCGCAGCCTGTCGCAGGGACGTGCCTCGTTTTCAATGGAGCCATTGAAGTACGCGCCAGCTCCTCCAAGTGTCTTAAAAGAGATGATTGGATAATTTTTGAAAAATCATAGGGTTGGACGCTTGGTATCCAGTGGGGGAGAGTGTAACTTGTCTCCTCTGCGAAACTGAAAACTGCATTGCGGAATTCAGATGAACAGCATCTGGTGTGCTTTCCTGGTAAAGAAGTCAGAATTTCAAAAAAAGCGTTTTAAGCTTTGGTGGGGTTGTTGACAAGCGGTGAAGGTCTCATTAGTATTGCTCGCTTCCCCGTGCGAGAAAATTGTCTAAGCGGGGTAAGAGTCTAATTTTAGCGAAGGAAATTATTGGTGGCCGTTGCGAGTCAAGAGCGAATTAGAATTCGCATGGAAGCTTATGATCACTCCGTTTTGGATCAGTCGGCAGCAGATATTGTTGATACGGCGAAGCGAACCGGTGCGATCGTGCATGGCCCTATTCCATTGCCAACGAGAGTTGAGCGATATACGGTTCTGAAAGGACCGCACATCGATAAGAAATCTCGCGAGCAGTTTGAAATTCGGACTCATAAGCGTTTGGTTGATATTTTGTCTCCAACCGGCAAGACAATTGATGCTTTGAATAAATTGTCGTTGCCTGCTGGTGTTGATATTAAAATTAAGGCGTCCGCTGGCGGAAACTAGTCTATTATCGGTTTTCGTTATGATGCTCGCGCTGTCGGTTTCGTGCCGATGTCGCTTGATTGGTTAGGGATCCAGCTTTTGGCTGGTGGTGCTATGCTTCCTGCTGTCTAAACTGGCGGTGTTCGTGGAAGCTTTGTTCCCGTTGTTTAAGGGTGATGAGTATGCCTGTCGGTCTGCTGGGTAAAAAGGTCGGGATGACGCAAATTTATGATGACGGGATTATGGTCCCTGTCACTGTGATTCAGGCTGGTCCTTGCCATGTGCTCCAGGTGCGTACTTTGGACACGGATGGTTACGAAGCGGTTCAGGTTGGTTTTGGAGATAAACCACGCCGGTTAGCCGCTCGTAGTGAGCGTGGCCATGTGGCGGCACTGGATAGCAAGCGTCAGAAGAAGCGTGCGGAGTCCGGTGTGGCTGTAGTGGAAAAAGCAGGTTGCGAGCCAAAGCGGTTTGTAAAAGAGTTTCGCACGGATGGTGAAGACCATGGTTGCGAAGTCGGCGGCGAGTTGACGGTTTCCGTCTTCGCTGATGTGCCATTCATTGATGTGATTGGTACCAGCAAGGGTCGCGGTTTCGCCGGTGTGATGAAAAGACATAATTTCTCGGGTCAACGAGCTACTCACGGTGTGAAACGAGTTCACCGTCATGGTGGTTCTATTGGTCAGAGTGCGGATCCTTCCCGTGTTATGAAGGGGACGCGAATGGGTGGTCGATATGGTGGCAAGCAGATTACTGTCAGACATTTGAAAGTGGTCCGGGTTGATGAGGAGAACGGCGTTCTTCTGGTCCGGGGTGCCGTGCCAGGCCCGAATGGGGGCGATCTGGTGATTCGTCGTACTAACAAGTATTAGTTTTTGAGTGTTTGAAGTACTTAGGTAGTTCTGCCTTATATATATGGTGTCGAAATGATTTCTGTTGCAATTCAAGATAAAGCTGGCAAAGAAGTGGGCAAATATGAATTTGAGTCCACGGAATTAGCCAATGGAATCAATCGCCAGTTACTGCACGATGTCGTCGTGATGTATGAGGCGAACAAACGAATTGGTTCTTCCAAGACAAAGAGCCGTGGTATGGTCGTTGGCAGTACCAAGAAGCTGTATCGTCAGAAAGGGACTGGGCGTGCCCGTGCTGGTGCAGCCCGAACTCCTGTGCGACGGGGCGGTGGTCACACTTTTGCGAAAACTCCGAAAGACTGGAGCTATCGCTTGCCTAAGAAGGCGGTCAAGCTGGCAACCCGTATGGCGATATTAAGTAAATTTGAAGATGAGCAGGTGACGCTGATTGATGAACTGGCGTTGCAGGTTCCAAAGACAAAAGAAGTCGTAGGCGTGCTGAAGGCTCTGGGTTTATCCAGCACCAGTTGTCTGCTGACTGTTGAAGGGCATGATCCTGTAGTATGGAAATCTGCTCGCAATATTGCAGGGGTACAGGTTTCACCTGCAAGCGACCTGAATGCTTATGATGTTCTGCATCAGCGGCAGATGGTTCTGACCAAGTCAGCCCTGGATCGGCTGCTCGGTCGGGTTGAAGGTTAGTTTACAGGGTTTTCAGTTTAGTCATCCAGTTTGAGTATTAAGGTTAGTTGTTATGTCGGATGGTTTAAAAAAAGGCGTTCAACTGGAGCCGTATCAGGTCGTCATCCGGCCATTGGTGACAGAAAAAGGGACTCACCTGTCTGAGTCTTTCAATGCATACACGTTTGTGGTCGATAAATCTGCCACGAAAACAGATATTAAAAAAGCTGTGTCTGAATTGTGGAATGTGCGAGTCGTTGGTGTTCGCACACAGAATCGAGGCGGAAAGCCACGGCGACATAAATATAAAGTTGGTTATACAAAATCATGGAAGAAGGCGATTGTGGAACTGCATGAGGATGATCGTATTTCATTCTTTTAAGCCTTATTTTGTGTAGGGTGTCAGTCAAAACATATCGTGATCTGGTTTTGAAGCCAAAAAAGTTATTGAGGAACTAAATTATGGGAATCCGATTCTACAAGCCAGTAACGCCAGGTCGGCGCGGTGCATCGGTGAGCGATTTTGCAGCGATTACAGATCGTAAAAAAGCTCCTGAGAAATCCCTGCTGGTACGGTATAAGAAAAAAGGTGGGCGGAATAACCAGGGCGTGATTACTTCCCGTCACCGCGGTGGCGGACATAAGCGGATGTATCGCCTGATTGACTTTCGTCGTAACAAAGATGGTGTGCCAGCCAAGGTGAATGGGGTTGAGTATGATCCGAATCGTTCAGCTCGGATTGCACTGTTGCACTATGTCGATGGTGAAAAGCGATACATTCTGGCTCCGGAAGGCTTGAAAGCCGGTGATACCGTTGTCAGTGGAGAAAAAGTAGAACCAAATGTCGGGAACTGCATGCCTCTGTCAAGCATTCCCCTGGGTTCAACAATTCATAATGTGGAAATGCAACCTGGTCGTGGTGGTCAGCTCTGTCGTAGTGCTGGTACCTCTGCTGTGTTGAATGCTCGTGAGGATAACTGGGCACAGGTGACTCTGCCTTCCGGCGAAGTTCGTCGTATTCCCAGTTCCTGCCGGGCCACAATGGGTGAGATTGGAAACTCGGAGCATACAAAGATTGTCCTGGGTAAAGCAGGTCGTAAACGCTGGCTGGGGCGTCGTCCTCATGTCCGTGGTACTTGTATGAACCCGGTTGCTCACCCGATGGGTGGTGGTGAAGGTCGCAACTCAGGCGGTCGTCATCCCTGTAGCCCGACTGGTAAGCTCGCCAAAGGTGGAAAAACAAGAAAGAGGAAAAAGGCATCATCAAAGGCCATTATTCGACGTCGCAAGTCACGTCGTTATGGTCAGCTGAAGCTCTGATTTCCGTTTTGATTTTAATTTACAGTATAACTATCTGTTTTCGATAATTGAGGACAAGTTTTATGGGTCGCTCTCTGAAAAAAGGGCCATATGTTGACGTTAAGCTTCTTAAGAAGATTGAGAAGTTGAACGAATCGGGTAAAAAGACACCGATCAAGACATGGGCTCGTGCTTCAACGATTGCTCCGGAGTTTGTAGGTCATACATTCCTGGTGCATAACGGGCGCGCTCACTTAAATGTGTATGTGACGGAAGAAATGGTCGGTCATAAGCTGGGAGAATTCTCGCTGACTCGTAACTTCCGTGGACATACGATGAAGAAGAAATAAGCGTTTGTGTTTGTTGTTGTTGCGGCTGTGATAGCCGATAACCGATAGAATTATGCAATAGTTGAAGTGGAGTAATTGTCATGGGGCAAGTTCGAGCAATGCATCGATTTGCACGAATTTCAGCAACAAAGGTTCGTCCTTTTGCAGACCTGGTTCGAGGTATGACTGCTTCAGAAGGTTTGGATTCGTTGAAGTTTATTCCAAACCGTGGAGCACGTTTTCTTGAAAAGGTCATCAAGAGTGCGATGGCGAATGCTGAAGACAAGGGTGCTCGTAATGTTGAAGCTTTGAAGATCACCGAAGCCCGCGTTGATGGCGGTCCGATGTTCAAACGCATTCAGCCCCGTGCCCGAGGGATGGCCTACACGATTCGTCGTCGGATGGCACACATTCATGTTGCTATCGAAGCTCCTGAGCTGCCTTAGAACTGACCTGACTTTTAACTAAACTGTTGTCACAAATCACTGAAACTCAATCAGAAATACTTAAAGGATAACCTGTATCATGGGGCAAAAAGTTCGACCAACCGGATTTCGAGTCGGCGTGGTAGAAGACTGGAGAAGTCGTTGGTATGCCTCCAAGAAAGATTTTGGGGCACTGCTGGTTGAAGATCAGAAAGTACGAAACTTTATTCATACCAAATACAAATTTGCCGGCATTCCCAAGGTGGAGATCGAAAGAACTCGTGACCAGGTTGTCGTGCATTTATTCACAGCCCGCCCGGGGATCATTATTGGTCGTAAAGGGCAGGAAGTGGACCGGTTGAAAGCGGAATTAGAAGATCTGACCGGTCGCCGGATGGAACTGAAGATTATTGAAGTAGAGAATGCTCTGCAAAGTGCAGCATTGGTTGCGGAAGATATTGCTCAGCAGTTATCGAAGCGTGGTAGCTTCCGCCGAACTATTAAACGTGCCCTGGACCAGGTAATGGAAACGGGCGTTCATGGAATTAAAATCGAGCTTTCCGGTCGATTGGGTGGAGCAGAAATGTCACGGCGTGAAAAAGCAAGCCGGGGCTCAATTCCACTCTCGACTCTGCAACGTCATGTTGACTACGGATTCCGCGAGGCACACACCACCTTCGGAGTTATTGGAGTGAAAGTTTGGATCGACCTTGGTGATTATTCAGATGAGGAGAATCGCGATGGCTCTGATGCCAAAGCGGGTCAAGCACCGCAAAAGCCAAAGAGGACGCATAAAAGGTAATGCGACACGTGGTAACACTGTTGCCTTTGGTGAATGGGGCTTACAATCTCTGGACCCTGGGCACATAACAGCACAAACCATTGAAGCATGCCGAATTGCAGCCACACAATATGTTCGAGGTGAAGGTAAACTTTACATCCGGATCTTCCCCCAGAAGTCGGTTACATCCCGACCTCTGGAAACCCGTATGGGTAAGGGAAAAGGGGAACCGGATCACTGGGTAGCCGTCATTAAGCCGGGCACTGTGTTGTTCGAACTGGCAGGCGTTTCGCATGAAGCAGCCAAACGCTGTTTCGCGCGTGTTGCACACAAGTTGCCAGTGAATGTGAGGCTGATTGAACGTCGGCCTTCCATTTAAGCTGGTTGATTACTGGTTATTATCAATTACATCACTTCGGAGCTGTCAGTCTAGAACTGACAGACCGAAAAACATCATTGGGTTTTACTGATGACCAAAGCGAGTGAATTACGCGAGATGAATGACGAGCAATTGTCTTTCGCTCTGCAGGAAACACAAAAAGAGTTGTTTCAGTTGCGGTTCCAGGCAGCAACGGAGCGGCTTGATGCACCTAGTAACATTAAGCGGCTTCGACGTGAGATTGCCCGAATTCAGACAATCCGTCGTGAACGTGAATTAAGTCAGCAGAATAATGCTTAAGCAGGCTCGTTAAGGTAAGAAAATGCGAAAAATACTGACAGGCACTGTAGCCAGTTCGAAAATGGACAAGACATTACGAGTCGAAATTCAGAGACGATACCGTCATCCACTTTACGGCAAAACCGTTCGTGGCCGGACTGTCTGCCACGTGCATGATGAGAAGAATGAAGCACAGGAAGGGGATACTGTCGAAATTATCGAAAGCCGCCCCCGCTCCAAAACAAAGCGTTGGGATTTGATCCGGATCGTCGAGAAGAAACAGGACTGATTCCATTCAGTCTGACTGCGATTTCGGGTCCATTTAATAGTACAAAGACAAAGATCAGGTAGACCTCATCTTTTGGTTGATAAGGAACAGGCAAAGCCATGATTCAGATGCAAACCGATCTGGATGTATGTGATAATTCGGGTGCCAAAGTTGCGCGCTGCATTAAAGTGCTAGGCGGAACCGGGCGACGAACTGCTGAAGTAGGCGACGTGATTGTCGTCAGTATCCAGAAAACTCTGGCTGGCAGTAACATCAAAAAAGGTCAGGTATTACGTGGCGTGATTGTTCGAACCAGATACCCCTGCCGTCGTGATGATGGCAGCTATGTCAGGTTCGACCGGAATGCAATGGTTTTAATCGATGGCGAGGGTAATCCTCGAGGAACACGTATTTTTGGCGCAGTAGCTCGAGAGCTTCGTGAACGCAAATACATGAAAATTATTAGCCTGGCAAACGAGGTAGTCTGAGAATGAAGATACGACGTGGCGATTCAGTGATTGTAATCACCGGAGCAGATGCCGGCGATACTCCCAGGCGAGTACTGCAGGTGGTTGCCGGCGGTAAAAAGCTGACCGTGGAAAATGTAAATCGGGTTTTCAAGCACGTGAAACGTGGCCATCCCAAGAGTCCTCAGGGAGGACGTCTTGAAGTGGAAATGCCGATCGATATTTCGAACGTGAAGTTTTATTGTGAAGCCTGCAGTTCAGGATCACGTGTTGGTTATCGCTATGCAGCCGATGGCAGCAAGGAGCGATTTTGTAAGAAGTGTAGTGCGTCGCTGGGAACAATCAGTCCTGCGAAGGCAAAATACCAGAAACAATAATCAGATTTTGTAGTTTTCAGTAAGGAAGATTGTTCCGAGAGTTCGGCCAGTCTGAAGCAAAACAATGGCAATACCAACATTATTAAAACAATATCGTGAAGAGATTGTACCTGCCCTGAAAGAAAAGTTGGGCCGTACCAATGTGCATTCACTGCCACAGATTGAAAAAGTGGTGATCAGCATGGGGATCGGTGCAGCCAATCAGGACCGGAAACGTCTGACCGAAGCCGCTGATCACATGACATTACTGGCAGGCCAGAAATCGCAGATTACGCGTGCCCGTCAGTCAGTTGCCGGTTTTAAGTTACGCGAAGGTCAGGAAATCGGTTGCCGGGTCACCCTGCGTGGAAACCGGATGTATGAATTCCTGGAACGTCTGATTTCACTGGCTCTGCCACGTGTTCGCGACTTCCGCGGGATCAACCCCAAAGCCTTCGATGGTAAGGGAAACTACAGCCTGGGCCTGAATGAATCACTGGTCTTCCTGGAAATTGATCCCGATTCCGTAAAAAATACACAGGGTATGAATATTACGATCGTCACTTCGGCTTCTAACAATGAAGAAGGTCTTCTGCTGTTAAAAGAGCTGGGCATGCCGTTTCGTAAATAACCCGTTTTGAATTGTCTATACAAGTAATAACAGTATCACCTGAATGGTAGATAGTCGGAGAATTATAGTGAGGGTAGCCAGCTAATGATGACAGACCCTATTGCAGACATGCTGACACGAATTCGTAATGCACTGCAGATTGAACGGCCTTTTGTTGATATTCCTGCATCCAAGATCAAGGTTGCCATTGCAGGTGCCTTGCAGCGTGAAGGTTACGTCTGGGACTTTGAAGTACTCGAAAACAGTCCCCAGAATACTTTACGGGTGAATCTGAAATATGGTCCCAACGGGGAACGCGTGATTCAGAAGATCTATCGTGAAAGTAAACCAGGTCGACGCACTTATCAGGACCTGCGATCCATGCCGGAAGTTCTGCAGGGTCTGGGTGTCAGCATTCTTTCGACCAGCAAGGGTGTTCTGAGCAATCGTGAAGCAAAACAACAGGGTGTCGGTGGCGAATTACTCTGCACCATCTGGTAATATAGATGTTTATCCAGGCTGTCGAACCTTGTTCTGCCGCCTTTATTTAACTGGAATTTGAAGTTATGTCTCGAATCGGTAAAAAGCCAGTTCCCGTTCCTGCCGGAGTGGAGATCAAAGTTGACAACACCGCAATTTCCGTCAAAGGAAAACATGGTGATCTGTCCTTTGTTTTTCATCCCTCAATGAATGTTGAACTTGATTCGGAAACGAATGAAATCAATGTAACTCGTCCCGATGAAACCCGTCAGAGTCGTGCCCTGCATGGTTTGACCCGGGCGTTAATCGCCAACATGGTTCAGGGTGTGGAAACTCCATTTGTACGCAAACTGGAAATTCAGGGTGTTGGTTACCAGGCCTCTCTGAATGGTAACAAGTTGAGCCTGCAGGTCGGATTTGCCAACACAATCGTACTGGAAGTTCCACAGGGAGTCATCTGTGAATTACCAAACAGTACCAATATTGTGTTGACCAGTGCCGACAAGCATGCAGTAGGTCAGTTTGCAGCTAATATTCGTAGCGTACGTCCTCCTGAACCTTACAAGGGTAAAGGGATTCGTTATGAGGGTGAATATGTACGACGTAAAGCTGGTAAGGCTTTTGCAAGCTAGTACAATCTTCACCTGCCTGTTTGAGCATTCAGTCAGCGGCCTGAGATTCAGGTGATACTGTTTTTGAAAAGATGACGGTAAAATGAAACTAGAAAAAACACTGAAAAAGCAGAAACAACGACGTTCGTTCCGCATTCGCAATACGGTACGTAAAACAGGTCGTTTACGGTTATCTGTTTATCGAAGCAATAATCATATCTACGCTCAGCTGATTGATGATACAGCGGGTGTGACACTGGTCTCCGCCAGCACGAAGGACAAGAGTCTGGCTGGTGAGATTGAAAATGGTGGAAACATTGCCGCTGCAGAAAAAGTCGGTAAGCTGATTGGCGAACGGGCCGTTGAAAAGGGGATTAAAGAAGTCGCCTTTGATCGTGGCCCTTACCGTTACCACGGGCGAGTTGCTGCCCTGGCTGATTCTGCCCGCAAAGCCGGTCTGGATTTTTAATAGAGACAACACTCAATACGGGTTGGAGAAGATACCGTGTCAAAAGATGGTTCAAAGCAAACACCGGAAACAGTCATTCAAATCCGCCGTTGTGCCTGCGTGGTCAAAGGGGGACGTCGATTCAGTTTCACAGCTCTGGTTGTTGTCGGCGATAAAGAAGGTCGTGTGGGCTGGGGATATGGCAAAGCCATCGAAGTGCCACTGGCAGTCGATAAAGCTGTTAAACAGGCCAACCGCAGTATGATCAAGACGAACATTATTGAAAATACGGTTCCCCACGAAGTGGTGGGCCGATTTGGTTCTGCCCGTGTGCTGCTGTTACCCGCTCGTCCTGGTACAGGTATTATTGCCGGTGCTGGAGTTCGAGCCGTAGTTGAAGCTGCCGGCATTACTGATATTTATACAAAGAGTCGTGGTTCCAATAATCCAATCAATGTCGTGAAAGCGACCATCGATGGACTCTCAAAACTGCGAACCCGGGATGATATTGCACGTTTGAGAGGAGTAGAAGTCTAATGATTATTGATGACGTCCATCGCGGAATTAAAAAGCATAAGAAGAAGAAGCGTGTCGGTCGTGGACCTGGCTCAGGTCATGGTAAAACTTCCAGCCGTGGTGAAAACGGTTACGGAAGCCGCTCTGGTTCTTCTCGTCGTACCAGCTTTGAGGGGGGACAGACTCCTCTGGCAATGCGGGTTGCGAAACGAGGTTTCAATAACAAACAGTTCGCGAAAAAAGTCGCGGTTGTGAATGTGGCTACTTTAGAGCAGGCATTTGAAGCGGGGGCAGAAATTACCCCTGAAGTGCTGGCTGAAAAAGGTCTGGCCAAAGGTCGTTTCGACCAGGTGAAAATCCTGGGTAACGGAGACCTGACCAAAAAGTTTACCGTATCCGCTCACCTGTTTTCTGCATCTGCTGAATCCAAGATTCAGGCAGCTGGCGGAACTGTCAGTCGCGTTTTGTCATAAGAAATTTCATTCAAGGACTTGATCTCAGCAGTTAAGAATACGATTCCCCTTTTCTTCAGGATCCGTTAAAATCCGAAGCAAAGTTCAATCAATGCCTGCTGAATTATGACACAAAGGACCGCTACTTATGCTCGGTAAATTATTAGTTCTGTTCAAAATTCCCGAGCTTCGTAAAAAAATTGTACTGACGCTGGGGCTGCTGGCCATCTATCGGATGGGTTTCTGGATTGCTTTGCCTTTCGTCAATCAGGCCCAACTTACTGAAACGCTGGAAAACTTACAAAGCCAGCAGGGGGGCATCGGACAGGTAATACAGGTCATTTCCCTGTTCTCCGCTTCCAATATTGGCCAGAGTACCATCTTTGGTCTGGGCATTATGCCTTATATCTCTGCTTCCATTATCTTCCAGTTGATGGGGACGGTTTATCCGCCCCTGGAGCGCCTCCAGAAAGAGGGAGAAGCGGGCCGGAAGAAGATTAATGAATATACACGTTATGCAACGGTGGTAATCTGCCTGGTACAGAGCTTTTTCTGGATTCGTACACTGGCCGGTGGCTTTGGCTCTGGTTCCAGCCTGATTCTGGATGGATACCAGGGATTGTATTACCAGATCGTGGCAACCATCACCATGACGACGGGAACGGTCTTCCTGATGTGGATTGGTGAGCAGATCGATGCTTACGGCATTGGTAACGGGATCAGTCTGCTGATCATGGCGGGTATTCTGGCCCGGATGCCTCAAGCTGGTTTGAGTCTGATTGAGCCGGCATTTAAAAATGGGATCGCTCTGGGAACCGATACGGGGATCGATCGCCTGCTGATTCTGGCGCTGGTGTTCGTCTTTGTGGTGGTCTGGGTGATAGCCATTACCCAGGGGCAGCGTCGTATTCCGATTCAGTCCGCCAAGCATGTACGTGGTCGCCGGGTCTCCGGTGGTCAGCGACAATCACTGCCATTACGCGTTAATCAGGCTGGTGTAATGCCAATCATTTTTGCTTCCAGTCTGCTGATGTTCCCTTACTTTTTATTCCACGGCTTAAGTCAGTACTTTTCCACCTCACAATTCTGGGCGATGCTCGATGAAGCGTTCCAGCCGATGAGTCGTGGTTTTGTTTACACAATGTCTTATGTGGTTTTGATTTACTTCTTCTGCTACTTCTGGACGGCGATTACCTTTAATCCCAAAGATATGGCAGAAAACCTGAAAGATTATGGTTCGTTTATCCCCGGCTATCGTCCCGGGGCTCGAACAGCCGCCTATCTGGAGCAGGTGATGGTTCGTATTACCTATGTTGGTGCCGCGTTCCTGTCACTGGTAGCAATTATTCCCACACTGGTGTCCACCTGGTTAGGGGTCGACTTCCTGGTGGCGAGTTTTTACGGTGGAACCGGATTGCTGATTGTGGTTTCCGTGGTATTGGATTTGGTCAATAAAATTGACAGTCATCTGGTAATGCGAAACTATTCAGGCTTACTTGAGAGCGATCTGTAAAGGTTAAACGGGTGAGTCATGGCGAAATTCACCAAAAAAGGTGCGTTTCGCTTGTCGATTCACGTTCGCGGCGTTTATAATTTCCTGATTCGCTCCGCTTCGGAAATTGTACAGGTTTGTTACGAAGCCGGAGTTTGCTCATTTTATGGGCGCAATTAATTAAATTTACACGAGTTACATTCAGCGGGAACCTGATTTTCGCCTCTTGTCAGCTCGATTATATCGTGAACCAAAGTTAGATAGAGAAGTCGTAGTACGATGAAAGTCCGAGCCAGTGTTAAGCGGATTTGTGAAAACTGTAAAGTCATTCGGCGAAAAGGGCGCGTCTATGTGATCTGCTCTTCCAACCCGCGCCATAAGCAGCGTCAGGGTTAATCGTCTCGAATTCAGTTTCATTGATTTGACTTCAGTTTTTAAATCCAGCGGAGTGAACTAAAAATGCCACGTATCCTCGGTGTTGATATTCCGAACGACAAACCTGTATATGTTTCCCTGACCTACCTGTATGGTATCGGTAAAGTGACATCGCTTGATATCTGCCACAAATTAAATATCAATCCTCAGTTGAAAGCAAAAGATCTGACCGACGATGAGTTGAGCCGGATTGTGAACATGCTGGATACGGATTATTCCGTAGAGGGTCAGTTGCGTCGTGCTACCCAGCAGGACATTGCCCGACTGCGAGACATTCAGTCGTATCGGGGCATTCGTCATCGACGTGGACTTCCGGTTCGCGGACAGAATACACAAACCAACGCCCGTACCCGCAAAGGTGGTAAGAAGACCGTTGCCGGTAAAAAAGGTGTTAAGGACGCCCGTTAAACCTAGGGGTTCTGTCGTCTGCGTTGAGAAGAGAAAGAGATCATACAGAAGTCGTTGTCAGTTGCGACGACTCGATATTAAAACATCACACATAATGAGTTTCAGTTTCTGAATCCATACTGACAGAAACATCAGGAGTAGCAGAGTGGCTAAAGTCAAACGAAAAAAAGTGAAACGTCACATCACAAAAGCGATTGCTTACATCAAAGCAACGTTTAATAACACCACCGTTACGATTACCGATTTAAACGGTGACGTGCTCTGCTGGGCAACTGCAGGAACTTCCGGGTTCAAAGGCAGCCGCAAGAGCACTCCGTTTGCTGCCCAGCGGGCCGCAGAAATCTGTGCCGAAAAAGCATCCAAATTCGGTGTGAAAGAAATGGAAATTCGCGTCAAGGGACCAGGTTCCGGACGGGAAAGTGCCATCACCGGTTTGCAGTCAGCAGGCATCTCGATCCGTGCGATCGAAGATATCACCCCGCTGCCACACAATGGCTGTCGTCCCCCGAAAAAACGACGTGTCTGAACCAGCACTTCTGGTAATATCGCGAGCCGCTTTGGCTGCCGCAACACATTTGGATTTATAATAACTGGAACATCGATTTAACATCATGTTCTAAATGACTGTGTTCTTTGGAGATTATTTCAATGCGAATCCGTTGGCGAGGACTGGAATTACCAAGCCGTGTCATCCCTGATCGGGACTCAATGACATCAACTTATGGTATGTTTGTAGCCGAACCATTCGAACGTGGATTCGGTGCAACCATTGCCAACAGTCTGCGACGAATCCTGCTTTCCAGCCTGGAAGGCAGCTCGGTAACCCGCGTGAAAATCCAGGGTGTGCAGCACGAATTTACAACGATCCCCGGTGTCGTAGAAGACATCACCGAGATCTGTCTGAATCTGAAGTCGCTGATCGTCAAGAATTCCAGCTCGACCTCCAAGACTCTGCGAATCGAAAGGCATGAGCGGGGCGTTGTGACGGGCGCTGATGTCATTACCGACGATCAGGTTGAAGTCATCAACAAAGATCTGGTGATTGCCACCATGACTGATGATGTTCCCCTCAACATGGAACTGACCATCGAAAACGGCCGCGGATATTCTCCTGCTTCAGAACATGCTCAGCATGAAACAGAAGTCGGCGTGATTCCTCTGGATGCCACATTCTCACCTGTCGTGCGTGTGCGTTATAAAATTGAAGATACCCGTGTTGGTCAGCGTACCAACTACGACAAACTGATCCTGGAAATCTGGACCAACGGAACTGTCAAGCCTGATATGGCTCTGGTAGAAGCCTCCAAGATTCTCCGTAAGCACCTCAACCCCTTTATTACTTACCGCGAGCCCGGCCCGGAAATGCCGCCCGAAGGTGGTCTCAAGGGAATGCTGGATACGACCGGTTACGCGCCAATCGACCTGGAACTGGAAGAAAAACTCAACCAGAGCCTGGCCGAGCTGAACCTGTCCGTACGTGCGACCAACTGTCTGGAATCGGAAGGGATCAACACTGTCCGCGACCTGGTTGGAAAATCAGAAGATCATTTATTACATGTTCGTAACTTTGGGGAAACCACCCTGGTTGAAGTTCGTGAAAGACTGAACCAGATTGGCCTGCGTCTGGGAATGAAGATCCCCAGCTCTTCCTCACAATCGCGTTAATCACAATTGATTTCCGTGTTGACAGAATAGAATCAACGAGTCTTTTACTCTCAGCAATCAGAATAATTCAGAGTTAAGTCATGCGACACCGAATGAGAGGCCGAAAATTAGGCCGCAATGCATCACACCGTAAGGCTATGTTCCGCAATATGGCGGTGAGCCTCATTAAGACCATCCGGATTGATGAGGAAGCTGAAAACGCACCTAAGGTTCCGGGTCGAATTACTACGACCGTTCAGAAAGCCAAAGAGCTGCGTCCTTTCATGGAAAAGCTGATCACGCTCGGCAAGAAGGCTCAGCCTCATCTGGAAAACGCAACTCAGTATGCGACTGATGCTGAGAAGAATTCCAGCGAGTGGAAGACCTGGCGTGAGTCAGAGCAGTGGAACCAGTGGAACCAGGCGATTGCTCCCGCATTGACTTACCGTCGTCGGGCATTTGCCGACCTGCGTGATAATGAAGCCGTTGACATTCTATTTAATGAACTGTCAGAACGCTTTGAAGAACGTACTGGCGGTTACACCCGCATCGTACGTCTGGCAACCGTTCGTCTGGGTGATGCCGGCGAGCAGGCCATTATCGAATTCGTAGGCGAACGCGATCGTGTGAAACCTGTCAAACGCAGTACGACACTCGATAGCGATGCTGAAACCGCCACCACAGAAGCACCTGCTGATGAAACAGAGAGTGAAGAACCTGCTGCTGAAACCGAAGCAGATGATACTGCAGCCGCAGATGAAGCTCCTGAAGCCAGTGCGGAAGCTGCTGAAGAAGACAAAGAAAAAGAGGCGTAAACCTTCGTCGGCCGAATTCGGCTATGCGGAAATTCCGGTTCTCGCTAATATTTACAAGCTAAGAGTATTTCAAAAGATCGAAAATACTCTTAGCTTTTTTTACGTACCGGTAACATAGCCAGTCAGGCTGACCAACTGCCTGCGTTTAAAAAGTGAATCAAGTCCATGAACCGACCTGGACTGTGTCCAGTTTTACTGCAGCGTCTCCAGTGCCATTGGGATCGAGTAGAATAGATTGGGAGATACTATGGTTAGACGCTTGCACTCCAGCATTGTTGTATCGTTGTAGCGGAAAGGATTCTGGCTCGACATGTCAACGAAGAAGCCCTTTAATTTCAGTCACGCCATGTACCATTTGTGCCGTGACATTTCGCGTCGGTTGCCTGAATTTCATCACGTCGACATGGACCGCATCGCGGTTGCCTTTGCGCAGGCCCGCCGCAATGTGCCCTATGGCATGCAGGCGAAATTAACGCCACTCCGATTCGAGAACGGCGATCTTCAGACTACCCGCTATGGTCGCAAATGGACGGTGCAACGGATCTATCAGGACCAGCAGGAGATGTTATACATCCTGACATTTTACCTGCCGCGTTTTCTGAATCATTCCTTAGAGGAAAAACTGATCACCGTGGTGCATGAGCTGTATCACATCAGCCCCGCCTTCGACGGCGACATCCGCCGCCTGGAAGGCCATTACCATGTGCACTCCCACAGCCAGAAAGAGTACGACGCTCACATGGCGGTGATGGTGAAACAGTATCTGAAGCTGAACCCACCACCCGAGCTCTATTCTTTTCTCAAATGCCGCTTCTCCACGCTGCAGAAAAAACATGGTGGCGTCGTAGGCCTGCAGATCCCGATTCCGAAGCTGATTCCCGTGGATGAGTCGCGGATCGCGTAACGCCATCGCTGGACTGTTGGCCAAAATCGAGCGATCCGTTTTCAGTCGATGCGAAGGTTGTTGCGAACAGGTATCAGGTATGTGAAAATATTGATCTGTCTTCGAGTCCCTACTTCACTATCTCTGCAATACGATTTCGATCTGCATCCGCACGATCCAAGATCAGGAGTCCAACTATGAAGCGTTCCCGTCTCTTATTGTCCGCGATCCTGTTGTTTGTTTCTGTTGGAATACTGCTGTGTTCAAACACGAGCGTTTGGGCAGAGGACGAAAAAGCGTCTCAATCTGTTTCAGAGCCGGCAGCGACATCGTGGCTTGAACGCAGAAAAGTGATTGAACGCCATTGGCTCGATCTGCTGGGTGACTTTCCAACAGAGATTCCCGAGCTGCGACCTGAGATGAAGCAGGTTGCGCAGGAAGAGGGAATCACGCGTTATCATGTGAGTTTTCAGACAGAGCCCGATGATCGAGTAACCGCCTGGCTGTTAGTGCCTGATGAGGCACGAAAGCGACCTACACCTGCGATTATCTGTATTCACAGTACCACATTCGGGGCTGGGAAAGACAGCACCATCGGACTGGCCGGCCGCCGGCCCCAGGATCCGCCCCGTGATCCCAAAATTGGTGTCGCCTCGGGTCTCGAATTAGCACGACATGGTTTTGTGACCTTAAGCATCGACCTGCTGACAGACGGCGAGCGAATCAAGCCGGGAGAACGGGTCATGGATACCCGCGGGTTTTATCTGAAGCATCCTGAATGGTCGATTGTCGGCAAAAATACGTGGGACATCATGCGTAGCGTCGATTTTCTCCAGACGCTTGATTTTGTTGATGGCAAACAGATCGGTGCAATCGGCTGGTCCCTGGGAGGACATACGGCTCTGTTCGCTGCAGCATTCGAGCCCCGGATCACAGCCACGATCAGTAATGGCGGCGTGCTGGACTGGCATCGACATGTAACTGCCTGGTCCCGAAAAGCATCCAGCTGGCAGCCCTGGAAAGAGGGAGACCCCCCCTCGAAAAGTGAGACATTAAAACGACGCTTCGGGTTTTATCCCAATAGTGGCCCTTATATTTATATCAAGAAATTTCGACCCTACATCGATGATCAGTCGAAGCCGATTCCGGTCGACTTCGACAGCTTGATGATGATGGTCGCGCCGCGGCCCTTACTGATTATCTCCAGCGAACAGGAATTCTATCGCCATAAAATCTTTCCGAAGTGCCTGAAAGCGTTTGAGGTATATCTGAACTGGCAGGATGTGGAAGGGCTTCCCAGCGCGCTGAAGGCCAGGCAGGAGCGTCTCGGCTATGACCAGACTCTGGAGTATTATGAGACGCAGCACCGCATTGCCCCCGAGCGCATCCCCGGGATGCTGAGCGAACTGGGTGCCGGCGATTGTTTCAGCTGGTTCTCCTTTCCCGGCGGACACAGTTATCCGGGAGTCGCCCGGAGGTTTACTTTCGCCTGGTTCGATCGCTGGTTGGGACGGACTTTGGATTAAGGCCTTGATTTCGCTCGTGAAGCCATCCAGAGACTGCAGGACGTTTGCAAGATAGGCGCAGGTAACGATGCAGTCGGCTGGCATCTCGAGCTAAATCGGTACACCGCATTCGAGGAGTTCCCGTGTGACTGGTGTGTCTGTCGTTTGCCTGTTGGTGAACTTATTCCGGTCTGATGTGTCCGTGTAACGAAACGTTGCCCAACAGCACAGCTCTATCTGTCTTTCGGTTTAGGGGAGGTAATGAGATGCCAAGATTAACCCGTTTCCGCCGTCGCCTCCCGTATCGAAAACAGTCTGGTTGTCTCAGCAAACTGCACCGACAGGCATCTGAGTTTAAAATCGCTCGGAATGCGCCTTGTGTTGAAGATTTCCTCGGGATTGATGAAAACGCTGATGACTGGGAATATTACTACGATCCCTGTCTCGCCGAGGATCGGTTCTATTTTCATTTTCGACAGGCGCTGGAATCGCAGTGGAAGCGACCCATTGAATTGCTGATTCCCCGCCCGTCCACCGCTCTGGTAGATGCGGCGTCTGATTCGGGGGATGAGAAGGTTAACCTGGCCAGAACCGATCTGTCTCAACTGGCGGAGAACCTGGAATCGCTGACGGACGAGGTGGGGCGTGACGTAAGTCAGACTATGATCAATCAGGTGGAGTCCCTGGTTCCCGAGACAGAGCTTCCCGCAACGATCCGGCGCCTGGCTGCGCGACCAGTGTTGGACCAGACTTCAGAATCATTGAGCTGGCTCTCGCTGGTCGTCTTTTTCAGACCTTTCTGGATCCGGTCGGCGGAGTCATGGACAGGGCAGAGTAAAGCATCTCTGATCAATCACCTGTTTGTAAACTACCCGGTGCCGGAGTTTCTGATTGATGCCTGGGATAATATACAGGAAGCGGCCGAGAGACGGTTCAAGTGGCAGCGCTGGTTGATCATTTTGGGACTGGGAGGAAGCCTGCGGCTGGTTCCGGGAAAGCCGCTGCGAAAAATGCAGCAGTATCTGTTTGATGTCCCCTGGCATGAATTCCCTGAGGCACCTCGAACTCCTGTTCTGGCCTGCCTGTACGCAGAGGTACGCCGACTCGGCGGTGATGTGCAAATCTGGAAGTGGCTGGCGCTGCATCCGGCGTTTGCCATTGATCCCACCGAAGACGGAGGCGAGAACCAACTAACTTTCTGGTATGAAACGGTTAACTGGCTGATTCGTCACCGTGATCTACTTTCGGCTGATCTGGGTGAGCGAATCCTGGACTGGTCGATGCATGAATTTCTCACCCAGGAAGCGCTGCAGAGTAAATTTAACTGGAAAGGACGCACTTTCGAGGCGATCTGCCAGTCTGCGCAGGAGTTTCGCAGGAGAATCATATTCGGGGGGTATTATTCCCATTTTGCTACAGTGCGATGGCAAGGCCATGGCTGGGACTGGGGTTGGTCGGAGGAGTTGAACCAATGGAATGTGCGCGAACTGACTACCGGACTGGCGCTGCAGTATGAGGGCAAAATGATGCGGCATTGTGTGGCGGGATATGCGAATTACTGTGCGAAAGGGACCTCTGCAATATTCCGACTGACGCGAAATGATCAGCACTGCCTGACTCTGGAAGTCGATCCACGAAAGTGCGAACTGGTGCAGGCAAGGGGGAAACAGAATCGGAGCGCGACGAAAGAAGAACAGCGAACTGTGGATCTCTGGTTGATAAGTAAGGTAAAAAGGGATGTGTCAGTTTGCTGACATGCGTAAGGGGTGACTGATACTCGTGTTATTGTCTCCCTAACTTCAAGGCAGCATGCAGCGGCCGCCGGAGAGGACCATGGTTTGACCGGTGGTGAAATTACTTTCTTCGGCGAGCAGGAAGGTGACGATCGCTGCGACTTCTTCGGGAGTGCCCATGCGGGGGATCGGGGTGGCTTCGATGATTTTTTCCAGGTCCTCCTGATTCACGGTGGAGAGGATCTCCGTTTCGATCAGACCGGGGGCGATCGCATTCACGCGGATGTTGTCCCGGGCCCAGGCGGTGGCAATGCTTTGGGTGAAAGAGATCACACCTGCTTTGCTGACGGCATAGGCGATGGACTTGGGGCGGGGCTGCAGGCCGGAGAGGGAACTCAGGTTGACGATCCTGCCGAACTGGCGTTTGAGCATGCCCGGTTTGACACGCCAGGTGACCAGGAAAGTGCCGGTCAGATTCACATCCAGCATCTGCTGCCAGGCTGCCAGGTCGAGCTCTTCATGGGACTGATAGATGAACGTGCCCGAGTTATTGACCAGCAATTCGATGTCACCCAGCTGCGCTTCGACCTCACTGACCATGCGATCGACTTCGGCTTCGACAGAGACATCACTTTGAACGATCATGCCGCTACCTCCCAGGGCTTCGATCTGCCTGAGCGTTTCTGCGGCGTCCGCTTTTCCGCTGCGATAGCTGACGGCGACGCGAGCGCCTTCCTGAGCGAGTCTCAGACAACAGGCCCGGCCGATGCCGCGCGAGCCGCCGGTGACCAAAGCAACTCGGTTCTGGAAACGTCGGGGATTGAAGGTGGCGTCTGTCGTCATGGTGTGAAGTTCCGTTTTCTGGGAGGCAAATCAATCGGAAAAACTTAACGCAGTTTATAATATTTTTTCGGCGCGACGAGCATCAGGACCTGCGGGCCGACGATGAGGAACATGATCAGCGAGCCGACGGCGGCAGAACCGGCGACGATGGGCAGCGTGCTCTTTTTCAGGAACAGGGGGCCGATGAAGGAGCCGGCAATCAGGCCAATCAGAGGGGAGATCCAGAGCCACCAGTACGTATAGATCGCGGGGACTTTTGTGCGGAGCCGCTTGCGGTAGGTATCCAGTGGTTCTTTGGTGTCTTCCCAATAGAAGGTTTTTAAACCACGCGGTCCGCCACAAGAGGCACAGACGGTTCCGAGGCAGAGTTTGAAGGGATTGCATAAACCTTCGAAGTCGGCGCCGTTCACCTGGGTTCCCTGTTTGCATTTTTTGTGAATGTAGACACGCCCGACTTTCAGGCTGTAAGGAGATTTCGCCATACTGTTCTCTCTTTGATCATACTGTCGTCATTGACTGATTACGGGGTCCGGCGCGTCGCTGCCTTGGCCGTTGTTCAAGCGTGCCTGCTGAAAGACTATTGTAAACAGAGGTCCGTTTCACTGACCAGTGTGATGGAAAAGAAGAGAGGCAATTTCTGATTTGAAAGCGAGTTTAACTCACCGCGCATGCAAAAGCCGACGATTCTTTCACCCGGTTAGAATCATCGGCTTTGCTGGTGGGTAGGCTTATATATTCAGATTGCTGATCTGAGTGCGAGGCTCAGTGACTGAAGATTATTCAGACTGAGGACCGGCACAGCGGATCAGGTGGTCGTGGTCGATGTAGACCACTTCTTTGGTCTGGTCATTGTGAGAGAATGGTACAGGCCAGTCAGAGCGGATTGTTTTGTCGTAGTACACGGTGCACTTGTAGTGACAGTGGTGCTGACGAGCTGGTCCGACCATGGGATAGAAACGACATTCGCCGATTCGGTCCACAATCGGTTCGACAACCATGCGGACGTTGTTGCGAGTGGTTTCTGCCAGGAACCAGACTCCGCCGCCGGTTTTGTCCGGCAGAGCACGAATGACTTCATCCGGGCTGGGAGGATCAAGACAGAACAGGGGAGCGTGTTCTCCTTCTACGGGATCGAGAATCATCGCTTTGTTGTAGCGTTCTTCTTCCCAGTAGGTGTCTTCGATTAACTGTGACCAGTAGGCAGTCACAGGAATCAGAGGAGTGGTACGCCAGAATACAGATCCGGCATAGGTCACTTCAATGAAGCCTTTGACCAGCGTACAGCCACTGGTGTTGAGTGTTAACAAGCAGGCACAGCCCAAAAGCAAAGCACGGCTGAATTGCTTCCCGATTTTGAACATCCTTCTTCCTCCGGGTGATTTTAACGTTGTCATGATATGTGGCGTGACTTCGTTTTCAGTGTTAGCGAGCGATTTGCTCTGGTAAGGAGATGTCATGGTCAGACGGTCGGCATCCTGCCTGTAATTGTCGAAACATGATTCCATATTCTTCTTATCGGACGCTTTGTCAGATAACCTTGTGAGAATTTGACGATTTTGACGATTTAACGGATAAAATCTGTTTTACACCTTTTGCAGGCAGTTCGCCGTCAGTTTGTCCGGTTCTGAGGTATAAAAAATGCCTTCCAGGAAGTGATTTTCCTGAAAGGCATCCGTGTGCAGTCTATTTTAACACTGGTCGATTACCAGTTCTTAGGATTCATGAACCACCACCAGCGGCTTGTCCGAGGGCGGAAGTTTAACTTCCATGATCCGTCATCCCATTCCAGTTGAGCCTCTCTCCATCCCAGTGGTACCTGTGGGTAGGGATAGAAAGGTCCGATGTAAGGGAAGGCACTGGCAGAGTACTCACTTGGGTAAGCTACCTGTGCATAGTTAGGATAGTTGGCATAGGTCGGCCAGGCTGATTCTGGCAGATGAGGACTGTTGTAAACCTGGCTTGTTGGTCCCGGTCCCATTCCTGGTTGAGGAGCCATACCTGGATGACCGCCCATGGCAGGATGTCCTGGAGGAGGTCCCATCGCGGGAGGTCCCGCAGGACCAGGGTGTGGAGCCTGGTAGTTCATGTAGTTGGTTGGCTGAATCATTGAAGTCTGCTGAGGAGCAGCCTGCATCAACTGCAGGTTATTTTCCACAGCCCGGACTCCGGGAACGCGTTGAGCAATCTGGGTTGCCATCTGTTTTTCCTGGGGGGAACCAATGGATCCCTGCAGGATTGCAGTTCCGTTTTTGTAGCGAATTTCAACTTCATGAGCCGAAGCCAGGGCGGGCCCTAATGCTTTGGCAAGCTGTTCTGCCATCTGCTGGTTGCTGGGGGCAGCACTGCGAGGTGCAGGAGCCTGATAGGCAACCGTTTCGATGTTAGAACGTCGGTTTTCAACAGATTGTTCAAATTGAGCCTGTTTTAATGAGCCTTTCAGGAAAGGATCAGCCGCAGAAGCCTGAGTGATTTCATTGGTTCTGCGGAATGGGTTCAAGCTGGATTTCTGTGGTTCTGGTCCCCTGGCAGGAGCAGAATTTGTAGCGACTTCAGTGACTTCCAGGCGATTGTCGACCCGTGAGACACCGTCGATGCGTGAGATCAATCTGGTGGCCTGAGTTTTTTGAGCGGCCGTTGGGATTTTACCCGACAGGACGGCGACACCCTTATTATACTCGATTTCCATGTTGTAACCGGTTAACCGGGCCGATCTCAGAGCGTCTGCGATTTCATTCGCCACTTTCTGATTGTTAGTAACTTTGCCCGATACAGCGGTCGAACTAGACTGTTCAGATTTCTTTGAGAAGAAATCTAAGGGTCCGGCCATTGTGATACCGGGAGTCACCGCCATGATCCCCAGCGTCAAGACCCACTTACGATACCGTTTCATGAACAACTCCGTTCCCAATTGAGTTTTTTGTGTTTTCGTCCATTACATCCGAGCCATATCTATCGTCTGGTTTACACGGTGAGTCATTCCTGCTGCGCAAACAAAACAATGAGATTGCTATCCTGATTGATCGGTCATCTGGGTCCGGTTAAACAAGTTATTCTGATTATTTCGAAGAAATTGGTTAAATGTTCTTGTGACCAAAAGGTGTGAAATGCGTTAAGTCTCATGTTTTCAGTTGTTTACGACGAATTCTTTTCTGTGCACTATTAGAAGGGCTTCAGGGACGAAGGGCAGGGAGATCCTGAAAATGATGTGTCCAAAAGAGCACTCTCTGCTGTAATGCAGTCAGAAATGGTTCTGAGCTGGTCAGAGATGGTGCCGATTTTGTAAGGGAATCAAGCGGTTTTTCTCAGCAGGATATGTAAAAAAAAACATTCTTCGGGGATTGAGAACTTCCCTGCGCGTAGTCATTCCAGAAATGAAATGTTATGCTAGCACGCATCCAGCAAGCGATTTGCGCCGACAGTACCGCGATTCTCCCAGTGAGAGGTGCTGGGGACGGTGTTTCCTGACTGGATTCAGGCTCAATGCCCGAGGGTGTTCCTATATCAACTAACTAATAGACTTCTATTTAACCAAAGAATACACAATGGCTCGAAAGTCTCCCAGTCGTCTGGAAATGCGTCGTCAGGCGGAAGCCGCTGAAGCGGTCTCAAAAACATCTCCTAAGAAAAAAGCCCCTAAGAAGAAGGCGACCCGTAAAAAGAAGGCCGCCAAGGCTGAAGCGCGTCGCCGCTTATTCTGGGGTGTCTTTACGGGCAGTATGAAAGAGGAATCGCGTTTTTCCTATGACCAGCGAGATGCTGCCGTCGAACGGATCGAACAACTGCGGGCCAAAAACGCAAAGAAGCTCTACTTCATTCAACCAATTAAAGAAACTCTGGATGGAGAAGTCGTAGCCCCCAAAGTTCCCGTAGATGATGCTGATGATGTTGAGACAGAGGAAGTCGCCAAAGTCGAGGAAGATGATGTCGATGTGGTCGATGATGAAGTAGAAGAAATTGATGAGGTCGTAGATGATGACGAGGATCTGGACTAAATACCTGTTTTCAGACTCACTGAACTCGTTCTACAATACCCCCACCATTCAAGTATGAATTGTGGGGTTTTTCTTTGGGTAGCTTAACTGAGTGAATCGATCCTTGTGCGATAAGGCTTTCGGAAAATGGAGTTAAAAATTCCTCGAAAATGGATGTGGCAGTTCGTCATGATAACATGCCAGCGAAGCACGCTCTGTCTTCTGGCTCTCTTCGCTGCCTGTTCAGAAAATCCGGCTTCTGAAGAGAAGGTAACAGTTAAAGCATCCCAGCCGATATCAGACGAAGACAGCTGGAAAGTATTCTATATCAACGACCAGCGAGTGGGTTTTAGTCATTCCCGGTACCGAGTCATTGAAGAAAAGGGCTCCCAGGTTGTTATTTTCCAGCAGGATTCGCATATGGAACTGAAGCGATTCGGAAAACCACTGAGTCTGGAACTCCTGATGCAGACCAGAGAAAGCCCGAATGGTGATCTGCTTTCCTATCAGTTCAGCATCAAAAACCCGCCAGCTGATCCCACGATTTCCCAGGGGACTGTTGAAAACGGTGAGTTAAAGATTGATACGAGTGTCGCCAATCAGGTGCGGCAGTCAAAATTGAAGTGGCAGCCTACTTATCACTCGCCCAGCTACTTAGAACGAGTCTTTCGGAAATCGCCTCTGAAGCCGGGAGAGACGCAGTCATTTTCCATTCTGCTGCCGGAACATAATCAGGTGACGGAAGTGACGCTGAGCGCAAAAAAGTATGAAACCATTGAATTGCCTGATGGCTCCTCTGATCAATGCCTGCATGTGGTGATGCAAAAATCAGTGATGCCGGGGGTGAACTTTGATTTATACGTCAATGACGGTGGTGCAATCATCAAAGAATCGGCTGATTTTCTGGGAGCCACCATGGTGGGCTTTCAAGCGACTGAAGCAGAGGCATTGAGAAAAAAAACAGACAAGCAACTGGATTTCTCGGTGCAGGGGCTGATTAAGACTGATGCTGTCAAGAACATGCATAATACAGAGAAAGTTGTCTACCAGATTTCCCTGCCCGAAGGCGACCCTGCCAAGCTTTTTCCGAGCAGCGATCTGCAACAGGTTAAGCGACGGAACGAGCATCAGGCTGAGGTGACAGTTTTCCGGGCGGCAGTGCCGAAAGAGTTTCCCGAAAGTAAAGTGGATGCGGAGTATTTGAGTCCTTCCCAGTTTCTCCAGTCGGATGATCCACAAATCGTAAAGTATGCCGCAACAGCCGTTCAGTCGGAAACCGATCCCTGGAAGCAGGCCAGACTGCTTGAGAATTTTGTGTATCGTAACCTGAAGAAGAAGAATTTTTCGACGGCTCTGGCATCAGCCTCCGAGGTGGCCCGAAATATGGAAGGGGATTGTACGGAACATGCGGTTTTGCTGGCGGCTATGTTACGGGCACAGAAACTGCCTTCACGAGTCGTCGTCGGTTTTGTTTATATCCCTGCTGTTTCCAGCTTTGTCGGGCATATGTGGGTTGAGGTCTTTCTGGACCAACGCTGGATTCCCCTGGATGCAACCCTGGGGAAAGGGGGCATCGGGGGAGGCCATCTGAAAATGTCAGCTTCCAGCCTCACGGAGACGGCACCTGCTCCGCTGGAGATCTTCCTGCCTATCCTGCAGTCGGTGGGTAAGCTGTCTATCAAAGTCCTGGACGTTAGCATCCCTGCGACTCCCTGATCTGCCAGGTTTCCTTTTTCCGAAGCGTGTCACAGGTGTTCCCGGCCTTGTAAGTCTTACATTTTAGAGGACCCTTTTGCGGTTTTCTCATTGCAAAAATTGCAAACTTGATGAGGCTGAAAAATAACTTCAAAAATCGACTGATTCTAAATGCCTGTTTTAATAGTGTTTAAGAGTCGATTTCCAAAAACAGGTATCACTTCCAAAGTGATTGGCACGAATGCTGCTTTATTCTTGCTTCGGGTAAAGAGAGAGACCCAAAGAGTTTTGAAGAGTTGAGAGACTTCAAGATTCAAGAGAGAAGAGAGAGACAATCCCACCGACCCGTGGAGGCGGGTCTGCCCACCCTGGGCCATTCCAAAACATCATCCCCATCTTAGAGCCGAGAGAATTCCCGTATTCTCTCGGCCCTTTCTATTTACAGCCCCTGGTATTTTCAGTGAGTCGTATCTGCTTTATCAGCAGCGCATGCTGAAGCGAGATAAAAACCGGATTGATGACATGCCATGCTGCAGTGAATCAGTTCTGATCTGGCAGCGCAGGTAGTTCCCATTCTTCATCTTCTTCATTTTCGCGCAGGGCATTATAGGCGGCTCTTTGTTCGGCTTCCTTTTTAGTAGAGCCCCAGGCGGGTTCATATTTGTGCTCGCCTATAATCGCGGTCACTTTGAAGAACTTGGAATGATCCGGCCCTTTTTCGTCCAGAACTTCGTAAATGGGGGTCTGGGAAAACTTCTTTTGTGAGTATTGCTGTAACAGGCTTTTATAGTTGTAGCCATGGACTGAGCGGGAGGCTTTCGAATTTTCACGTTCGACGAGTGGATCCAGAAACTGATGTACTGGTTCAACGCCGCCATCCAGATAGATCCCGGCGATGAGCGCTTCAAACATCCCGGCGAGCAGAGATTCAGGCAGGGTCTCTGTCATGGCAAGTCCTTTGCCGACAAAGATAAAGCGGTCGAGGCCTTTTTCACGCGCCAGTCGGGTACAGGTGTTACGACTGACGACTGCCGACTTGATGCGTGTCAGTTCACCTTCAGGGGCATTGGGGAATTGATCAAACAGTTTTTCGCAGACAATCGAGCCGAGGATCGCATCACCCAGGAATTCCAGGCGTTCGTTGGAATCCATGCGGGTTTTGGCGGCGGATGTATGTGTCAGGCAGGATTTCAACAACTCACAGTCAACAAAGCGGTATCCCAGGTTTTGTTGACATTCTTCAAGCAGTTGATCGATCTCCGCGGGGCTGAGATCGTATTGCATACACGCCTCCCCTGGTAATGATGTCATCGAGGAATAGCAATGAGTCAATCGAAGAATTCTAAAGAAAGGGCCCGCGGAGAATTTTGACTGACCTTCGCTAAGTATAGAGAGATATTAACATTAGCGTCGATTTGAAGACAACGAAAAAGTCCTGTTTCGTGGAAATGGTCGAAAAATATTCAGGTTTACAGGAAAAACCCTGCCAGAATGACGCCTGGTGCTGAGTGGCAGAACCGTAAAACTCATCATTTTTTTTAAGCATTCCCAACACATCTGCGGGCGACTCTCGTAGTAAGGGCAGACCAGCCGCTTAATCAAATGAGCAAAAGTTGAACGATGTGTACACATCAGGATCCTGTATTTTCTAAATTGGAAAGGTGGGATCGCCGCAAGTTTTTCCATCAGCGTCATTTTGAAAGAGTCATATTTGGGGTTTGAGTCACATTTCCTATTTACTATTTAGTAGTAATTTTACAATTGAGATGGCCCGAGTCATAACTGCAAGCCATACACTGTAGGAGGGTAAGTTTAATGAAAGCGTTAACAGGAAATCGAAACTGGATGTTCGCTATTATCGCTAGCGCATGTCTGGTTGGCGCCGCGGTCGGAGTCGCTCAGAAAGATAAGAGTGCCGATCCGCCGACTGCAGCCAATATCCATGAGTTATCGAATGTATTTCGCGATATCAGTCGTCGGGCGATGCCCGCGATTGTTTCTATTGAGACCGTGAGCAAGACGTCTGAAGTCTCAGGTCAGAGAGTTATGCCGTTTGGTGATAATTCACCGTTACAGGAACTCTTCGAAAATGATCCCCGGTTCAAAGAGATGTTCAAGCAGTTTCAGAATCAAAATCAACCAAGACGGGCGCCTCGTCGGATGGGAACCGGTTCCGGGTTCATTATCAATAAGAGTGGCCTGATCATGACCAACTCGCACGTTGTGAATGGTGCCGACGTTGTCAAAGTGACTCTGAATGATGGTCGTGAATTCACTGCCAGTGATATTCGTACCGACCCCCGTTCTGACGTAGCTGTGATTCACATCGATGCACCCGACCTGCAGGCGATTCCCCTGGGTGACAGTTCCAAAATGGAAATCGGTGACTGGGTCCTGGCGATTGGTAACCCCTTCGGAATTGGTATGAGTGTGACCAATGGGATCATCAGTGCGAAAAGCCGAGGTCCCGGAATTAACGACCGTGAAGACTATCTGCAGACGGATGCAGCGATCAACCCTGGTAATAGTGGTGGCCCCCTGTTGAACCTGCGTGGCGAAGTCATCGGGATTAACACTGCTATCTCCAGCCGCAGTGGCGGATATGATGGTGTGGGATTTGCGATTCCTGTCAACATGGCTCGCTGGGTCTCCGGTCAGCTGATTGATAATGGGAAAGTCGAACGTGCATTCCTGGGTGTAGGCATTCAGCCGATCAGCAATGATCTGTCGAAGTCCTTCGATATCAAAGTGGGGCAGGGTGCCATCATTACCCAGGTCATGGAACAGTCTCCTGCAGCAGCAGCCGGTTTACAGACGGGTGATATCATCCTGAAACTGGCAGGTAAGGAAGTTTCCGGTCCGCGGAATCTGCAGGGTATTGTCGAGCAACTGGTTGTGGGTAAGACCTATGTCATGGAAATCTTGAGAGACGGTAAACACGTCAACAAAGATCTGACCATGAAAGCCATGCCCAACAGTTTCTCTGTCGCCAAGGATGAAAAGCCTCTGGAAGGTTCCAGCAAAGAGAAACAGAAAACCAGTGTCAATGAACTGAAACTCGAAGTTCAGCCTTTAACCGAAGAACTGGCTAATCAGTTAGGATATTCCAATGACGTGACAGGAGTCGTGATTACTTCTGTCGAACCTGGAAGTGCTGCTGAAGAAGCGGGTCTGACGAAAGGTATGATCATCGAAAAACTCGGGACAACTGAAGTCTCTACCATGGAACAATTCAATCAGGGATTGAAAGAAGCAAAAGGCAAAGACAGTGTTCTGCTGCTGGTGAGAAATCACAGCGGTGCCCGCTTTGTTGTGGTCCAGAAGTAGATTTCAGGATAGTGTACTCTCCTGAAAGGGGTATCTGGTGCAAGTCTTATCACTAAGGCTTGTGCCAGCCCCACAGCGGAAAGATTGTCCTCATAAGAAATTCCTCACCGCATCGTATGCGGTTCCGCGTGACGTCTCGGTGGTATTGCTGAAATACTGCCGAGACGTTTTTTAATGCGCGTCGCACTCGCGAGCAGATCCATCAGGTGGTTGGTTGTGGGTCTTTGCTGCCGGAGATCATGTCGGTTTGAATCTGACTGCTGTTAAATACAACTTCAATCAGAGTGGTCACCCCTTGATAAGATTGGGGATTGTAGCCTTTGCGGATCTGCAGCCGCCAGACGAGCTCCCCTTGTAAATCGTCAATACCCTGTTCGTTAGTGGCGACAAAAGTTTCGAAACTTTCCCCTGGTTTCAGTTCCTGAGGCTTCTTTTCCTGGTTGATATTCTGCCCTTTAATATTCCATTCCCAGGAGGGGGGCATGTCATACAGCAGTACCCGGTTACCGTCAGTCTGTTTCTGCTCCAGGCTGCTCAGAAAATTGTTGGCACGTAACTTTGCTTCGGGGTCGTTGCCGGAGACGCGGGTGAGCAGCAGTTTCTGATCGAGAGGTTCGAAGGTCTGGTCGTCTGAGACATTTTCGAATTTCAGGTAGAGCTTGAGTACATCCCCCGTTGGTTCGCGTGTCAGGCTGGTGTCACCTGTGTAATGTTCGAATTCCAGGGGGCCACGTGTTACACGGAGTGGCGTCACCAGAACATTTCCAAAACGTCGTCCCGGGCCCCCCAGTTGTAAGACATGACCGGGAGGCAGGGTCGCATTTTCAGGGACCAGCTGGAGCGCGATCTCATCATTTTTGATGGGTGGCTTGAGATCGGGTAGACTTTCCAGCTGATGGGGATCACCCTGATATTTGGCATACAGCAGCATCGCAAGCATGGCGGTGACTGCGATGGCATAGGTCAGCGTCAGCGTGAATACCCGTTTGGAGACTACTTTTTCTCTGCGGTAGCTGGGTGGGGTTGGCTGGGCTGCCGCTTCCTGAGAAGCAGAGACCGGCCCGGTGGTTTCTGTGTTGGTTTCTGTTTCAGTTGATTCAGCGGCGACTTCCTCAAGAGCGTTTCCGGCAGGCTGCTCTGGCTGGTCCACTGGTGAAGTTCCAGGGTCGGCAATTCCGCTCGTGCTTTCTTCTATGGCAGGTTCTGCTTCGTCCGATTCTGCAGTGGCTGCCTCCTCAGATGCGACCGCTTCCATTTCTGGCTCTGCGTCCGTTGAATCAGCAGCCCCGCCTGTCGTGTCTGGAACTTCAACTGTTTCCTCCGATGGTTCGATGTCGGTCGTCGTCGCTCCTGCAGTGTCGACGGCTTCTCCTTCTGCTTTTGGTTCTGCAACGTCCGGTTCCGCTGTTTCCGATTCGGACTCAGCACTACCGCCAGGTAGAAATGAGAAATTCGTAGCCGGTCGATCGGGTTGTTTTTTACTGCTTTTATTTTCGATGCCACCGGGAAGAAACGAAAACGGGGAAGCGGAATCGCTCTCGTTTTCTGAGGAACCTGGTTCGTCCGGCGCTGCGATGCCTGCCTCAGGGGGTGTCGGCTGGCTTTCGTCCAGTTCACTCGCGTTGGTAACTGGTTCGGGATCAACGGCTTCAACGGCGTTCGCTTCCTCTTCCAGATTTTCTTCTGAAACCAGAACAGGTTCATTGGATTCGGGGTCGACCTGCAGATGCATCTGGCATAGCGGGCACGCGACGATTTCTGAGACGGCTTCGATTTGGATGGAGCCCCCGCATGAGGGGCAATTCACTTCAATACTCATCCATTTCTCCGGTTAAATTCTGATAAGTTAGGGCTGTCGTGGAGGCAGGACCGGCGCTGGAGCATCCGCGGGCGGGATCCGGCGAGCAGACTGAGCAAATCTGGTACACGGGAGGACGATTCAGCGAGAATCCTGTGCTAATTGTATCCAGTCTATTCTGGCCTGAGTCTGATAGTGAAGCAAGTTCGACTGCCATTCAAAGGGGACAAAAGACAAAACGGGCACGCTTGTCCATTGTTGTATCCCGGCAGCGTTTGACAGACGCGACTCATCACTGAGAGTCGGATCGACATCATTCAGGATCAGTCCTGCGATACGAAGCCCGCGATTCTGCAAGGCCTCAATTGTCAGCAGACTGTGATTGATTGTTCCCAGTCCCGCACGTGCCACAATCAGCAGAGGCAGTTTGAGCTGAGCCGCGAAATCAACAATCAGCATGTGTTCTGAAAGGGGGCAGAGGACGCCTCCCACCCCTTCTACCAGCAGGAACTCTACCTGATCCTGCCACCATTGTGCCCCTTCCAGCAGAAGCGGTTCGTTGACCTGTTGGCCCTCACTGGCAGCAGCGACAGGGGGTGCCAGGGGCGCATGAAAACGTTGAGGGCAGATCCGCTCCATGGGGACAGACGTCTGTATGGCTTCAGACAACTGCTTGACATCAGGCCAGTAATGTGTGCCGGTCTCCTCGTCTTGCAGACTGCCGCTGCAGGCTGGTTTGTATGTCCCGGTTTGCACACCTTCTGCCACCAGCTGGCGGGCAATGGCGGCGGTGATATAGGTCTTGCCGACATCCGTATCGGTACCGACGACCATTAATCCGGGGATTTTTAATGAAAAAACGTCCACATTCCATTCCTCAAACCGATCAGGCAATTATGACTTTTACGGAACAACCGTTTGTCCCTGCTTGCGATCAGGCCTGCATCGCTTTTATGATTATACAGAGGAAACTGTGTACTGCAGCCATGACGTAGCCGGAAAATGCAGGCTTCTGTAGACAGACTGATCTTTTGAAACCCCCTTTTCAAGCAAACCGACGCAATTCCATAGAATTCAGAACGAGTCATGAAACGTAAAAAAAGTTCATCCAGCGGTGCGAGTCTGGATTCCCTGCTGGATACGATGACCAATGTGGTGGGGATCCTCGTAATTATGCTGACGGTAACTCAGCTGGGCGTAGGAGAAGCGGTCAATCGTATTAAAAGTGCTATTACCGAAGAGGATATGGAACGCGCTGATCAGAAGGTCGCCGAGCTGGATGAGTTATTGAAGCTTGAGAAAGAGCAGCTGGAAACCGTGAAAGAATTGACTGCCGATAAAAAGACGGTCAATCCGGATGAGCAGAAAAAACTGGCAGAAAAGCTGAAGAAAGAGCTGGAGAAATTAAAAGAGATCCAGGTGAATATCGAGAAATTGAAGAAAGATATTGCCGAACGCGATAAGCAGGTCAAATCACTCGAACAAAGCATTGTCACCAAAGAGACGGAGTTGGCAGACATCAAAGCCAAACTGGCAAAAACTCCGGATCCGGGGCCCACGCCGAATGCCAAGATTGTGAATCTACCGAATCCTCGCGATGCACCAAAAGAGGCCCGGGCCATCGATTATGTCTGCCGACACGGTCGGATTATGCGTGTTGATATTCCCCTGTTACAGAACCTGGCTCTGACGGCGATCGCTCAGAGTCGGCTCGTGACGGCGCCGGAGCAGGCGATCGATTGCGACAAACTGGTCAACGTGTTCGAGAAGAAGAATGTCGGCAATCGTGACTGGAGGATTAAACTGAAACCCGTAGGGGGAGTACCTTATCTCGTACTGGAATTACGCGATGGCCGCGGGGATACTTCAGAGCGCCTGCGTAAATCATCGGCTCTGTTTCGTCAGGAACTGCAGAAGATCAATCCGCGGATCTTCTATCTGAATTTTCGAGTCTGGTCAGACAGTTATGATACGTACCTGGTGGCGCGGGAATATGCGGATCAGAAAGATGTGATGGCCGGCTGGTCTGCTTTGGATGGGAATTCCGAGTTCCGGGTTCCCCTGGGGGGGAATCTTAAGTTGACGTGCGAAGGTTACAAACCGCCTCCTGCTCGGCCGGCTGCGCCTGAACCCGATTTGCCACCTCCGACGGAGCGTAAACTCCCGGGCACGAAAATCGACTGAATCCAGCAACTGAACGCATTGGTACCGCTGTTTTGACAGGTCCACAAAGCCGCCTGGAATTGCGAATTCGAGGCGGCTTGAGGTGTTTCCTTTATTAACAAGGATCTACAAAACCTCTGACGGGAAAAAGCTGTGCGATTTGCCTGTATTGACAGTGGCGGGGTGTGGTTTGCGCTTCCTATTTTTACTAATCACTACAAACTCTGGCTGTTGTCGTAGTGACAATCATCAACGGTTTTTGATGCTAAAGTAACTGGAACGTTTTCTCATGCTGTCCTCAATAGACGGTCGATTCAGTGTTGTGTGGCCCTGAAAAAAGGGTACTGAGGAATTAAAACGTTCCTGTCTCAACATGAGGTTGAAAAGTCTGTGGTCATGGAATCTTCACCCCGGTATTCACTGGAAATCAAAAAGGGAAAAACCAGTTTTCCCGTACGGCCTGTGTCAGGTGGCCGTCTGACGATTGGAGCAGGTTCCTGCTGTGGTCTTCAGATCACCGGTCGAGAGATGCCGATACTGCATTCCATAATCCATGTCGAAGACGAAGTGCCCCGGATCGAAGCCATGGTTTCTCAACCCCAACTGTTATTGAACGGGATCCCACTGCGTACCTCAGAACTGTCCGATGGCGATCTGATCACAATCGGGCCCATCGAATTTGTATTTTGTCAGTCCAGACCACATACAGCAACGAGCATTTCCACTGCTGGCTTATCTGGCTCGCCGCTTCAGACGAGCGCACCAATCACTCCAGATAAAAAAAGAGATCACTCTATGACCAAAGAAACTACTCTGCAGGACCTGTCTGCGTCCGAACTTGTTGACCTGATCGAACAGGATTTTCATCTGATTGAGAAATATGAATCACGTCGAGAACAGGGGGCCGCTGCCTTGCTGTCTCAGCTTCATCAGTTGAACGAGGAGCAGGAAGAACAGGAATTCCAGCAGGAGTCACTTTCTGAGCAGGAACAACTGGTCCTGTTAGCAGATCTCGAATCCATGATGCAGGATCTGACACGTTTCTCAGAAGAACTGCATCAGCGGGCCGATCAGTTATCCAGCCGCGAAAAGCAATACGAAGTGGCTGCCGCTTCGTTACTGGAAACCCAGGAGAAACTGGCCTCACAACTGGACCGGACACTGGACCATGTGGGATCGATCAAACGGGATCGCGATGCAGATGACGGCCCTCAGCGGGCGATTGCCTGAACCAGCCAAAGACATTAACCAGTCCTGTGTGCGATCAGACTTCTGATTCACACAGGATTTTTTTACGCCCGTACAGAACCGGGAACAGTCAGTTCGCTGGATGACTGGCAGGTTATGACTGCGTGTGGGGAGTGCATTCAAGGCGACCCGGTCCGGATTACGATAGACGAACGGGGGGAGTCTGATTGATGAATTACCTGGGAAATCCTGAAACGTTGCCTCGGATCAGGAAGCTTCGCGAAACCGGAGCGACGGTTTTTCGATGGTGACAATCGTATTGGGCAGCACGCTTTTCATCAGCGAGACACTTGCGCCGATGACGGCATCCTGGCCAATCACGGTATCGCCTCCCAGAATCGTGGCATTGGCATAAATCACCACACCCTTTTCAATGGTGGGATGCCGCTTCTGATCACGAATGATGCGACCTTCAGAGTCTTTGGGGAAACTCAATGCCCCGAGGGTGACCCCCTGGTAGACTTTCACGTTTTCCGCGATCTCGCAGGTTTCCCCAATCACGACACCGGTACCGTGATCGATAAAGAACGAATGTCCGATGGTGGCACCCGGGTGGATATCAATTCCGGTTTGTGCATGCGCCCATTCCGACAGCATGCGAGGGATGATGGGGACTTGTAGTTTGTACAATTCATGGGCGATCCGGTAAATGGTAATCGCTTCCAGCCCGGGATAGCAGAAGATGATTTCATCAAAGCAGGTCGCAGCCGGGTCACCGTCCAATGCCGCCTGAACGTCAGTGGAGAGGGCACGCCTGATTTCCGGAATCATTTCCAGAAACTGGATTGTCTTCTGCTGACCTTCGGCTTCGAAATCAATCTGGTTGAGCTTCTCGCAGTCGGCACCATGTCTCTGCACATGCTGATGCCTTAATGCACGACCGATTTGCAGAGTCAGGATATCATGCAGGGAATCGATGATGTTTCCTACATGGTAGGTTACATTGCCCAGATGCAGATTCTGACGACGACTGTATCCCGGAAAAATGACGTCTTTCAGTTCCTGAGCCGCTTCAATGACGGCGTCCTGGCTGGGAAGCGGGCAATGGCCTAAATGATGAATCGTACCAATTTCATGATAGGTTTCGACGATACGATCTGTCAGTTCAGGGAGCCGCTCTTTTTGCCGGAAATCCGTAGCCATGAGAATTTACCTGCTTGTCATCGGGAAATGGGTGTAAATGCTGTGACCTGTGGTCAGCGCCTGAGATCAAGACAAGCCTTGATCATTAAAAGTTCTGTATCTTGCCTCAATTGACGGGTTTCTTTCCTGAATTCTATGCTTGCCGACGAAAAGTCTACAAGTAGACAACGGAAAAAATGCCTTCTCTAGTTTCAAATCGGCGTCTGAATGACTGGAAATTGAGCAATTCTGATATTCCTGACTGCCGTCGCAAAGAATACGTCGTTCATACGGGGAGCAGCTTGCCCGCCTTCTGTCTGGTTCTGTTCAGCTCCGCTGCCCTGATATTGTGTAGAAATACTCTAAGTGCCATTTTAGAAACGGGATAGGCGTATTCGCTTCGGTAATTTACCCAACCTGAATTTCCTCAATCGGTTCAATCCCTCTCTCACAATACGCCGATAGAAAACAGAGTGAGGGACTCTGATCTGTCGGGTTCCCACTACGTAGTGTGCCAAGCTTTTTCCGACAGGGATGAATCGTGACGAACTCTACCCGACTGTTGCGCTGGCTGACGCCTCCTGTTCGACAGGAGCGTGATGACTGGACATTGCTGCGCTCCTGTGCGGACAGCCCGGAACTGCTGGCTGCCGATTCCGACGCATTACGCGCATTGCGGATTTCCTATCGCGAGTTGAACCAGCAGAATCAGGAATTAAAGATTGCGCCGCAGCACAAAGCTTTGATTCAGCTCCAGGCCCGCGTGCAGGTCATACTGCTCCGCTGCCGCCTGTATCTGGACGCACGCCCCACACATCCTGTTACTCAAACACAGCAACCGATCCTGACGCGCATTCTGGATTACCTGCGTGAAGAACAACGGTATCTCCGCCAGCAGTTGCTGCTTTCGCAAACGACAGAGCATTATGTCAAACAATTGAAACTGGCAACTCAGGATATCTGGACGAAAACGTACTGCAGTCCGAATCTGCTGTTGAATCTGATCCGCAAAATCAAAAATGATGACGCACACCTGCATCAGCCGGGCGAATTCCTGTTCGCCTCACTCAGTGATATTCAGGAATCGATCAATCTGCAGAGACAGGATGCCGATTTGTCTGTGTACCTGAGGGGGCTGGAAACCGCACGATTAATTTTCTTCGTCAGTCGCAAGATGACTGCCTGGCAGGAAAGTTGTGAACTGCTGATGATTGCCGGCCTGTTACATGATCTGGGCTGGCAGATGCTTAAGCCGCAGAAAAATGTTCGCAGCGACCAGTTAAAAACGAACCAGACAGAAATCGAGCAGGGACATCCCGTGCTTGGTGCGGCGTTGCTGGGCGGACTGCGTGGATTTCCAGGCGACTCTTACCTGACGGAAATCATTTCACAGCATCATGAGCGTCTGGATGGAACAGGCTATCCCCGGGGGCTGCATACTTCTGCATTGGGTGAATATTCACGTCGACTGGCCGTGGTCTGTCGCTTTCTGGAATTAAAGAATATCGAACGTGAACTGACGGCGGACGGCATCCGGACTTATGAACGTGAAGAAGTTGCCTTCGCAGCGGCGCTGCAACTCTTTCGGGAATCCCGTCGCGGGGAGTGGGATGAGACAGTTGTCGACCAGTTCCTGTCTGCTGTGGATGAAAGCCTGTTAGACGTGCTGGTAGAAACCGATCGGCACAACGACCCGTTCACGCTCAAACGATTCCAGCAACAACGTCGGGATGAAGCTCACGAGCCGATACCACCACCACATTTTTCGATGGATTCTTCTACTACTGAACCCGCCAACCTGACTGAAAACCATTCTGAGTCATGACGCAAAAAAACAACTCGCAAAGCGAGCTGGCTCTTACCGAGAGCACGTACTGGCGTGAAGCACGACAGCCTCTGGCCTGTCTGGTGTTTCTGGCGCCGTTACTGTTGATTTACGAATGGGGTGTACTCTCCATGGGGGGCAACCAGCCGGAACTGCTCCGTAACGGCGCAGATTACTGGATGCGCAGCGGGCTCTCGCAACTCGGTTTTACGCAGACCTTTCTGCTGCCTTCGCTGATCGTGGTCACGCTGCTGTTATGGCATGTCTTCTGTAAACATCCCTGGAAGATCTCGGGTGAAACATTGGTCGGCATGTTTGCAGAAAGCCTGCTGTTTGCCTTTTGCCTGATTGTCTTAGGGCAGATGCAGGATCTGGTATTTCAGCAGCTGCCTCAACCGACATTGATGTTTATTGAACGCGAGTCCGCTTCGCGGGTCGTCAGTTTTGTGGGTGCGGGTGTCTATGAAGAGGTCATGTTTCGCCTGCTGTTACTGCCGATCTGTTATCTGATCTTTCGCGGGATGCTGCTGGAAGTCCGCTCCTCTGCGATTATGGCAATCATCTCGACCAGCCTGATCTTTTCGCTGGCACATTATGTGGGTGCCTCGGGCGACCAGTTCTCCGTCTTCAGTTTTACATTTCGTACGGTTGCGGGACTGTTCTTTGCCGGCCTGTTTTTTCTGCGGGGCTTTGGGATCACCGTCGGTGCGCACGCGACCTACGATATTATTGTCGGTGTGATGCTCGAAACGACGGTCTGAGTTCTCAGAGCCTGTGTCAGAACCTACCAGAATCGATAGTAGCTGCCACGCCCATAGCCGGTATTCCAGCCGGACTGGAACACAATACTGCCGTACAAAGTCGGGCGATAAGGCCAGACACCGCAGTAGTAGCCGTAAAATCCTGAATTGGCATAACCATAGTACGATCCGGGAGCAGCGAAGTAGGATCCTCCGTACGGCATATAACTGCCCCAGAGTGGGGTATAGCTGCCCATGTAAGGCGTGTAATTCCCGTAGTAAGGGACATAATTCGAGATGACATTGCCCGAGTACGGCGAACAGTAGCAGGACGAGTATGCGCTCCAGGAATTACAGACTGGTCGGCGGTAGAACGAACTGCCCGCCCAGGAATATCCGACGCCGGCGGGATAGTGGTTGATGCCATAATAGCCGGGGCGGTAATAGCGATACCCGGCGACCGCGGCATAAGGTCGATAGCGGTAGTTATAACGGCGGGCGCCATATCCGTAGTACGTGGAGCGGTAATTCGAATAGTTTCGCGAGTAGCCCGTCGAATAGCGATAACTCGAGTACCGCGGAGAACGTCGATAGACTGACGATGCAGACGGGCTGTGATAGCGGGAAACAGAAATCGGCCGCGCGGCGATCGCGGGAGAAGTTTCCAGGGCAGCCAGCGCCAACAGGCAACTGCCGAGTACAAGAGTTCGCATTGTTAATTTGTAATAGTCGGTCATGATTTCGGTTTCCCGTCTTCCATGACGTTGATCAAAAAAATCTTTGCTTAAAACTCAAACAGAGATTGCGTTTTTACCACAGCCAGTTCATCCGGAAAGGTGTGAAACGCATGAATCAGTAAACTGGTCTGGTTGGCTTCATAGTCGATAATGCTCAAGGCCCCCGGTGTCAGGCGGCTTTCTGAAATAAAGTGGTATGCCAGGTCGGCACGCTGCGCGTCCATCAAATATTCTTCATGGACATTTTTAAAGATGGTGTAATCCAGTTCTTCCAGTTGATAGCTGACCTGGTAATACAGGTCCGATTCAAGCTGCACGGAATCAGAACGACAGCCCCGCACCGGCTTTTCCAGTAAGCGTTTCTGGCTGGGGAGTGGATTCTGAAACGAGGTCAGAATCTCACAAACTGATTTTCCCTTGTGCTGAATACAGGCAATATGACCGGTTTCACAAACTTTTAAGACCGCGGAGAAGTTCTTCTGTTTGATTTCTGCCGTGGCGCAAGTCGTATAAAGTTCCGGGTGTATGGAACGCCCTATCAAGCGAAAGATTAGATCATTAACCTTCGGTCGGGCGGATCGGACATTCATTATCGTAAATCCAATAAATGGAAATTGGTATCTCGTAAATACTTATGATCCAAGTTTATTATGCGTTCTTAAAACAGAATCGCCTCTGCTTTGAATCATCCCTCGATTCTAAGCGATCAGGAAACCAATTCCAAACATGGTTTGCTAAGAATTTCCAACTCCCTCCCTATTTTTCAGAACGCTGATTTTGGAATTGACTTTGGGAGGGAATCCACTCGCCAAAAATCAAATTATTTCAGACTGCGATTGACTCAAGTACAAATGTAATTAAACTGTCGCAATTACACTTGTACTTGAAGGAGCAGGGATGACAGAACGGCCCGCATTATCCAAGGGGGAAATGGAAATCGCCCGCGCCTTATGGGAGCTGAAACACGCGACGGTCCGCGAAGTATTCGAATCGTTTCCCGCATTGCGTGGAATTGATTTCACGACCGTCCAGACCTATCTGCGCCGTCTGGAGAAGAAGGGGTATGTGAACGTCAAACTTGACGGGCGAACCCGCGTGTATTCACCCCGCGTCAAGCCACGCACGGTGATTCGCGAAACCGTCGATGATCTGGTAGACCGACTGTTTGCCGGCGAGACGTTCCCGCTGATGCAACATCTGATCGAAGATCGTCAGGTCAGTCGTGCAGATCTGGATGCGTTGAAGTCTTTACTGGACCAGTTGACGGAGGAACGCGATGCAGCCGACTGACGTTTCTATATTCTCGCTGGTGTGGCAGCAGTTCTGGCAATGCTCGGTGCTGGTGCTGATGGTTTATCTGATCTGTCGACTGGTGCGTTTCAGGCGTTCGCATTTGACATGTCTGCTCTGGTTGATCGTGCTGCTGAAATTTATCACACCTCCTGTCTGGAACAGTACCACTGGCCTGTTCTGCTGGATTCAAACGGGATTGCCTGCCGAAGTTTCACCCGATCTGCCGCCAGCGAAACCGGAGTTGCTGACGCGCACCGAGTCCATTCGTCTGCTGACCGGAGACGACATGAGAAAACTGCCCGACGTCACAGTAAACCCGGATTTTAAGGTGACGATCCATGAGAACGAAACTTCGCGGCAGACTCCTGTCCATTTAGATACTGCTGCGATTCCTGTGAAATCCACTGCTGAAAACATCATGCGGCCTCCGGTTCGCGATTCCTGGCAGGAGATCGGCGTGAGGGTCTGGGTGACAGTGGGTGTTCTGATTGCGACTGTAATGCTGGTGCGCTATCTGCGCTGCTGGCACATCATTCGACGGGCGGGAGAACAATCGCATCCGGAGTTGAATCGGTTATTAGAACGACTGTGTGCAGAATTAAAATTGAAACGCCGTGTGCGGCTGCTGATTACTCACAGTCGGATGGGACCGGCGGTGATTGGCCTGTTGCGTCCGACAATCATTCTTCCGACCGCGATTTTAGAGGGACGCTCACTGGCAGAACTGGAGCCGGTGCTGGCGCACGAACTGATTCATATCCGCCGAGGCGATCTGTGGATTGGTCTGCTGCAACTGCTGGCGTCGGTGGTGTGGTGGTTTCATCCGCTGGTCTGGTTCACGGGCCGCCGCTTGAAATTCGAAATCGAACAATGCTGTGATGAGGAAGTGCTCGCCGAACTGAACTGCGACCCCAGACAGTATGCCGCCTGCCTGCTGGAGATTCTGGAGTTGAAGCAGACGTTAACAGCGGTCCCCGTAGTGCCGGGCGTGCGTCCGGTGGAAATTACTTCAAAACGACTGGAGCGAATTATGCGACTCGGACAAGGATGTCAGAAGCGAACCCCCTGGTGGTGCTGGATGATTTTTGTAACGCTGGCAGCAGTGGTGCTGCCGGGCGCCGCGTTTGTGGTGTCGGCTGCGGATCAGGCTGAAGAGAGTACAGAGGCGGAAGAAGTTCAATCTGAGATAACTCCAACTGTAGACTCAAAAAAGCAAACGCAGACACCAGGGGTTTCGGATGTAGATAAGCGTAAGACCGATTCAAGCGAAGTGCCATATCTATCCAGTGAAATTGATATCCCTGATCTGGTCGCTCAAATCAGCAAAAGACGCACACATACGATTAAAGATTTGATGGACAGGGCGAGAAACGTAGTTGGTGTCATGCGGGCAAAAGATTTTTTGATTGAGCAGATCAAAATGCAGATCGCGGAACTGCCTGAACAGGAACCAGACAGAAAGCGGAATGAGCTTGTTGGATTACATCCCTTCTATTTTGAAACATTGCAAATACCGCTGCGGGATGAACGGAAGCAATATTATATCAGAAAAATTAATACCTGGTTCATCATCGACCAGGATCAACTGAATATCAATTCTGCCGACCCGGAGTACCACCGGCGAGTTGAGCAGGCACTGGTGAAACTGAGAGAGAGTGAATTCACGAATCTTAAAATCACGCCCACTCTCGTTTCTGTTTCCCAGCGTGTGCTGCAGGATTATCTGCTGAAACGCAAGTCAATGAAAGTGTTTACCCGCAAACAGACCGTGAAGAAGATGTATCTGGATTTACGGAACGTGATCTGGAATGAACCGGAGCAGGTCAGCTATGACGATCTGGTCTGTGATGTACTGGATCTGGAGCGCAGTCGAGATTTGATGTTGAGATTTCTGTCGACGCCACATGCGAAAGTGGTATTTGTTCCTTCGGTGATTCTGGAGCCAAAGCAGTCGGCGACGATTGCCAGCAAAATTAGACTGCTCAAAGGGATGGATGCCAACTCCCTCTGGTGGAACACTGGGGAGGGAGGTTATGGCGTCAGTATCGATCTGCAATCGGGAATCTCCGATCAAACCGGTGATGTTCGACGCGACATGCTCAATTATAAACTGACCTTTTATCAGATTGACGGTGAGACTCGGATCAAAGCAGGCGATAATGGGGAAGAGCGACAGGTTCCCCTGATCAGTCAGCAACACTATAAGGATGCGATGTTATTAAAGGCGGGAGAAACACTGCTTGCCGGTGGGTTTCGGGTTGAGTCTAAAGCAGACGAAGAGCCCGAGGTCTTGCTGGTCATGTTGCAGGCTGAGCAGGAAAGCGTGGAGCAGGAGTCGCTAGCTGAACGGCTCAGGATGGGAGAAGGTGTAAATAGCGAAGCCGGTGTTTCAGGGAAGATACAACTGGATGAATCCCAGTTTAAAGACAGTCTGGTTACAATTTCGTACCTTGTCGGGGATCTGGTGTTGCCGATTCGACGACATGTGATCGTAGATTCACAGAAACAACAGGTTAAAGCAGATCAGCCCCGATTCGAACCGTTGATTGAACTTATTCAACTGAAAGTCACACCAGAGGTATGGGGAGACCTCCGGAAAACGGGGTGCTCGATCCGGCCCTATAGCAAGACCCTCTCACTGATCATTCGAGCGAAGCGTTCGACCCACGATCAGATCGCAGACCTGCTGACTAGAATCAGGAACTTTCAGGACCAGATGGTCCCTGTTGAGTTCAATCTGTTTTCTACAGATGATATACAAAAATGGTATCAATACTGGAATACTTCTGGTTCAGCTGAGTTGAAGCGATTGTCGGATAAAATTCAAACGGAAGATCTCAATCAGGGAATGCTCTTGAATGCACCAGAATCAGAGATGATCCGGCATTTAGTCAAGCAGCCCGGTTTAATTGACCTGAATCAGTTTGGTATTAAATTGGCATTATTCAACCGCCAGTCAGCGGAATTTGATTTCAGCAGTCGAATTCACGAAAAAATTCAATCTGACTGTCGAATTCAATTCCGACCCGTGATTAAATCGAAGGATCAGATACAGATTTCAATGGTGATCAATGCAGATCAGGCTGAAGACCCATTAGCGAATCTCAAGAGCATGACCATACCGAAAGGGAATGCAATGCTGGTTGACGTTACAGATCAGTTAACGGGCCAGGAAACACCGTTAATGCCATACGAATTAATCAGTCAGGGAAAGAAGCGGACTCGTTTTTTTCTGTTAGTTTCACCAAGTGAGAAAATCACGATGACAGAACCTTTCAGAAATCAATTCACTCCCCCGTCCCGCTGACGTTGAACAGCAGGCTTTGACCGTCGGGAGTGAAGCACACATCGCCGATGATGGTACCGTTCAGTTTGATGTCGATAGGGGCGGGCGGTTTGTCTTCTGCTGGGTTGAACTGCATCAGCTGTCGTGGCTGGGCTCCGGCGGCGAAGACGATTTTTTCGCCCGAGGGATGCCAGGCGATGTCGGCGTAGGGGGCTGCTTTGTTCGAGTAGTGGACTTTGTAGCCCTGTTGTTTGCCGGCGGCATTCAAGGTGGCAATTTCGTAAGTGGATTCGTTCGCGTTGCGACCTTTGAAACAGAGCCAGTTACTGTCGGGCGACCAGGTCATGTTCCAGTAAATCGACGTGTAGGGGCTTTCTCCTGCCGGGAAGAGATCTGTTTTTGTGCCCTCGATCAGATCGTAGACACGGATATTGGCTTTGTTTCCTGAGCGGAAGGTATAGGCAATCTTTTTACCGTCGGGCGACCATTGTGCGCCCCAGCCTCCTTCTTCGATCATTTCGCGGTGTGAACCGTCGGCGTGCATCAGGGCGGCCCCGGATGGAGAGATTTGTGAGAAGGCAAGCCGATTACCGGCGGGCGACCAGCTGGGCATGACACCGGAGCCGATGGCTGCGATGTTCGTGCCGTCAGCATTGACAGCAATGATTTTGCCGTCAGAAAAGTTCTCGCCATCTTGTGATTTCCTGCCGTCAAAGGCCAGTTTCTGGCCGTCTGGGGAGAACGTGGGTGAGCCGGCGGTATAGTAATCGCCGGGGACGAGAAAGAGTTTCGCTTCACCTCCTTCTGATGGCGCGGTATAGAATCGCACGCGTTTGACGCTTGCATCTTGTTCGTCGGCGGTGAGGGGGGACAGGTTGAAGGTCAGTAACAGAACTGCACTCAGAATGAATAAGCTGACTGGTTTGAACATGCGCATGTTGCATCCTTGTCTCGAAAGTGTAAGGCTTTAATTTGCAGTTTTAATTGGTGGATTCAGACTAAACAGCAGTTGACCGCCGTCCGGGGTAAAGCTGACATCTCCTTTGAGAGTGGCTTCGAAATTGACGTCGACAGGTTCCGGCGGTTTGTCGTCTGCGGGGTTGAACTGGAGCAGCTGCCGCGGCATTGTCTGGGGGCAGAAAACAATCATTTCACCGACCGGATGCCAGGCAAAATCTGCATAGGGGGCCGTCTTGTGATGGTAATGCACTTTAAAGCCGGCTTGTTTCCCTGCGACGTTGATGGTGGCGACATCGAAGGTTCTGTCTGATGCTTTGCAGCCTTTGAAACAGAGCCACTGACTGTCGGGTGACCAGGCCATATTCCAGTAGACGCTGGTGTAAGGGCTTTCGCCTGGGGGGAAGAGATCGGTTTTCGTGCCCTCAATCAAATCATAAATGCGGATGTTCCCTCTGCCTTTGATCGGAAAACTATAGGCAATTTTTCTGCCATCCGGTGACCACTGCGCGCCCCAGCCTCCTTCGTCAATGAGTGTTCGTTGAGAGCCATCGGCGTGCATAGTGGCGACGCCGTACGGAGCGCGCTGGGAAAACGCAATCCGATTTCCGCCGGGTGACCAGCTGGGCATGGCGCCGGGACCTAGAATTTTCAGATCGCTGCCGTCAGCGTTGACCATGATGATTTTTGCCTGGATTGATGTTTCGCCAGCCTGTGAATTCCAGCCATCGAACAGCAGTTTCTGACCGTCGGCGGAGAAGGCGGGAGATCCAGCAGTATCGAATTCTCCGGGAACCAGGAATAATGCGGGGTCGCCTCCTTCTGCAGGTATTTTATAAAAACGAACGCGGGCAGGTTCTGTCGCGCGTTCATCGGCGGTGGCTGGCATGCTACTCAGGCCGCTGAATAATAACGTTCCGAGAAATAGGCAACTGACGATATGTAAGAAAAAACTCATCCGTCGTCCCTGCTGACTGGGGTTAATCGTATTGAACAGGATTGTCTATTTATCGCGGGCATTGAACAACAGATGTTGTCCATCCGGAGTAAAGGTGACATCGCCGTTGATATTGCCATCGACTGTAATGTCCAGGGGTTCGGGCGGTTTGTCTTCCGCCGGGTTAAACTTGAGCAGTTGTCGCGGTTTGGTGTCGGAACCGAAGACGATCATGTCTCCCTGAGGATGCCAGGCCATATCCTGGTAGGGTGAGACTTTGCTGCGGTAATGGACCTTATAGCCTTCCTGCATGCCGGCGGTATTGACGGTGACGACTTCATACATCTGATCGGCAGCATTGCGTCCCAGAAAGCAGACCCAGTTACTGTCGGGTGACCAGGTCATGTTCCAGGAGATGCTGGAGTAAGGACTTTCGCCTGCAGGGAAGACATCGAACTTGGTATCTTCAATCAGATCATAGATCCTGAGATTGGCTTTGCCGGACGTATAAGCGCGGTAGGCAATTTTTTTACCGTCGGGCGACCATTGGGCACCCCAGGCTCCCGATTCAATCAGCGTACGATTGCTGCCGTCCGCGTTCATGATCGCGACTCCGGAAGGGGAGGGTTGCGAGAAGACAATCCGGTTGCCACCGGGAGAAAAGCTGGGCATGGCGCCGGCCCCGATGATTTTTGGATCAGAGCCATCCGCGTTGGCGACCATGATTTTCACGTTGGAAAAAGTTTCGCCGTCCTGAGATTTCCAGCAGTCGTGTGCCAGTTTCGAACCATCGGGCGAGAAGGTGGGGGAGCCAGTATTATAGTAGTCTTCTGAAACGTAATATTGTTTCGGGTCTTTGCCTTCCGGGCTGGCGATGTAAAACCGGGTGCGGTTGACCTTGGGTTTTTCGTCCGCGTTGAGCCGACCGAGAGTAAGACTCTGCATCACGGTGACTGTGGTGCAGATCATTGCGGCGTACACAACTGATTTCATTTCGAATCCTTTGATCGTTAATGTATATTAAGCCAGAGTTCTCCTGTTTAGCTGTTATAGCATTTTGCAGACTGGGATAAAAGAAAAAAGTGCGGGTGGAATATTCAGAGACTGACGGATCTCAATTTCACAAGATCAATTAATGAACTAAGTCGCGATTTTAAATACTTTTGAGATAACTGATGAGCTCGGGTTGAGGTCTGAATCTGATCAAAGTAGCCTGATGTGAACAAGGCCTGTTTTGTAGATGAAAAAGTGCCTTTTCCAGTTTCATTCAGGAGTATGTCAATGAAGAACCCCAGTTTTGTGAACCGCGAGCTGATCTGCACGACTTTTATTGTATTTGTGGTCAGTGGATTAGCAGCTTTGTCCGCCAGCAGCAAAACTGTTCCCGATGCCGAGTTCGCCAAGTCGACCGTCGATTTCGGAATCGTGGTCAGCGACATCGACAAATCACTTGCGTTTTACAAGGACGCACTCGGGCTCAAAGCACGGGAGCCATTCGAAGTGACTCCGCAGATGGGAGCCGACTCAGGACTGTCGGACAACCTGGCATTCAAGGTGTACCCACTGGTGCTGGAAAATGACAGCACGGCAACGAACGTGAAATTGATGCAGTTTAAAGAGGCACCGGGTAAGAAAGTAGATAACGCGTTTATCCACTCTTCCCTGGGAGTGAGTTATCTGACGATCTATGTCAAGGACACCACCGTTGCTCTGGCACGAGCCAAGGCGTTCGGTGTTGAACCGATTGCCAAAGGCCCGATTGCTCTGCCAGAAGGCTTTCCGAAAGGCATTTATCTGACATTGCTGCGTGACCCCGATGGGAACCTCATCGAACTGGTGGGCCCTAAGAAGTAGCACGTTGATCAGAGCCGACACATTTCATGATGACACTCCCTATGGGTGTCATCATTTTTTTGTGTTCATGCCATACTTCTTCATTTTGTTATACAGGGTCACACGACTGATGCCCAGTGTTTTAGCGGTGTTCGTGCGGCTGTAATTGTTTTTGAACAGAGCCTGTTCGATCAGATCTTTCTCTGTAACTGCCACCTGGTCACCCAGGCGTTCCGAATCGTTCTGTTTGTGATTCAACACGACGGACGGGTCATTGGTCGGGCCAACCAGTCCCATCAGGATATGCGATGGCAGGTTCTCTTTGCGTAAGACTCCTTCGCGGCAGTAGATGACCGAGCGGCGGATCACGTTTTCCAGTTCCCGGACATTCCCGGGCCACGGATACGTGTGCAAAGCTTCCATAAACTCTTCATCAATGCGATCGACGGGAATATTATGTTTGATTGACATCTGATGCACGAAATCATTCGCCAGCACGATAATATCTGACTTACGTCGTCGCAGGGGCAGTACATCGAATTTCAACATGTTCAATCGATAGTACAAGTCAGGCCGAAACTTGCCCTGTTCGACAAGTGGCTGCAGATCCATATTACTGGCGACAACCAGTCGGGCCTGATTGACGTGGGTTTTATTCGATCCAATCGGTTCGAATTCCCCGGTCTCAATCACGCGTAACAGTTTGACCTGCTGCTCGGGACCCAGCACATCAATTTCGTCCAGCAAAACAGTGCCACGACCTGCAGCCAGGAACTTACCGTCTTTGTCTGCATGGGCACTGGTGAAGGCACCACGTACGTGTCCGAACAGTTCACTTTCAATCAGATCGTTCGGCAACGCTCCACAAGCCACATTCAGAAACGGTTCGTTCCGGCGTGGAGAAACATCATGGATCAGACGGGAGAGATAGGTTTTACCGGCACCGGTTTCCCCGATCAGCAGGACGGTCACATCATGCTGCGCGGCGATTTCCAGTTCATTCAGCATGAGCTTCATTTCATGTGAATTGGTTTCGAAGCGACGGGTAATGCCATGCTCGTTGGCTGCCTCTGTTGATTCACGACTGCCGTTCGAAGTGGAAGGACGCTTTGCCATCGTTTTCTTTTCGGGTGTGGAACCAGCAGTCGAAGATCCATGAGCCGCATTCATCACCAGTGTCTGAGTCACAACGACCTTCTCGTCGGGATTCAGGCAGGAGTCGATTTCCAGCAGCAGTTCTGCTTCGCTGGCGAACCCTTTAATGTGCATCATGGAAGTGCAGGCGGTCCGCCGTTCCAGGATTTCGGGACACTCTTCCTCGGTGAGCAGGATGATTTCTGTATCAGGGGCAGCAGACTGAATCATATCGAGCAGATGATCTTCCTGATGTCCGCCCGACAGGAGAAACCGCAGATCGACCAGGATGGAGTCAATCTCCTGTCCACGACATTGTTCGTAGCAGTCTTCGAGGCTGCTGCAGATCGAGAGCTGAAAGGTTTTTTTGAAATGAGCAAGGATCTGCTGCTGAATCACTGTGTCGCGTGTTACCAGAATCAGTGTCGGGAGTTCCATAATGGCTTTCTCTATTTCAAATTCAAAGTGACAAAGTGGTTTCTCAAGGAGGATCGATCAGAGGCCATCAAGTACGGGGAAGTGAATCTGTCTGACCAGTCTGGTTATCGAAGTGCTTCTGTTTTTAAACAAATAGAGTGCCAGACTGTAAAGGTTCTCAGTCACTTGCGAGTTAAGTTGAATGTTGGTAGTGAGTTGCGGTTAGATAAGAAATTTGGGATGGCGAAAAAACGGCACAGATGATGTGGTGAAAAAACATCAGTGGTGTGGTGTGTTGATTTAGATCAACATGATTTCGGCGAAGTTCTATACGCCTGGGAACGCATTCGTCAGGCAGAATGGAATTCGCGAGTGCGTGCTATTGGATGCGGAATTCCGGCTTGTTAAACTTCAGAAACAGAGTGTGAAGAATCGATGTGCCTTCAGAGGATTGAGAGGGCATGTCAGCAGCACGGGGCACAGGTTAACGAGAGGGAAATACAGTGGCGAGCTTCGCAGTCATCTTAGCAGCAGCCGGCAAGAGTTCACGATTTCGATCGAAGGGAGCAGCGGTCCTCGGTACCGGGCCTCAGAAAAAACCGTTCATGGATTTGAAGGGGCGCGCGGTCTGGGTGCGTTCTGCAGAGATCTTTTCGAACCGGGAGGATGTGAAGCAGCTGATCATTACGGTCTCGGCTGAGGATATCGAGTGGTTCAAGCAGAAGTTTCGTCCCAACCTGGCCTTTATGGAAATTGAAATCGTCGCCGGGGGCGCAGAACGGGCGGACTCGGTGCAAAACGCATTGGCGCGGGTCAAATCAGGCATTGATTATGTTGCCATCCACGATGCGGCCCGTCCCTTGATTACGGATAAATGGGTGGGCGAAATCTTTTCTGCTGCGGAAAAACATGATGCCGTGATCCCTGCTGTCCGCGTTTCCAGTACACTCAAACGGGCCGGCAAGGATCTGATGATTCAGGAAACCGTCGATCGCACGGACCTCTGGGCGGCGCAGACACCACAGGTCTTCAAGCGGCAACTGCTGTTAGACGCGTATGCACAGCGCGGCGATTTTCAGGCGACCGACGAAGCGCAACTGGTCGAGCATCTGGGGCATGAGGTCAAAATCGTCGAAGGTTCCCCTTTAAATCAGAAAATTACAACCGCAGCGGACTTCCGGATGGCAGAAGCACTGGTCAATGCGTTGCCTAAACCCAAAGGCATCCAGGCGCTGCATCCATTTGCCGATGAGGAACCCCGGGGGATCTTTTAATCACCCGGACAGAAATCGATGAAACTCTGGTGAATCTGCCAACTCCTGTTTGAGGTTCAGGGGCAGGAAGGTTAATCTGGTGTGTAGCTCTTGTGGCTGGCTCCTGATGTGCTCTGAGGAGCAGGCCCAGTCAACTTGAGCGAAACCGCTTCTTAATTGCGTTGATGACAGGTCAGCAATCTATCTCTGTACTAGAACGCGTCACATTTAATCATAGCGTCTCTCAACCTGTTATACTCGGTCCAAATGTACCTGGAGACGCTACAGTAAAACTGGACACAGTCTAAAGGAAGCCAGCATGAGTTCGACCCCGGAATCCGCAGAAACTTCTGAACCCGCATCAAAGCCGAAGAAAAAGGTTTCGACACAACGCCGTTTGATCTCATGGGTGTTTATCGCGATCCTGCTGGCTGTGGTTTTACTCGAATGGCGGGCCAAATCGTCCCAGGCGAAAACTTTCGAAAGCCTGGGGGCCTCCATGGATGCAGCAGGGAATGCCGGAGAGTTCCCTTTCTCCCAGTTTGAAGAGACAATTCAGGGCAGCCCGGCTACGGAGTTAGATGAATCCGGGGCCATCTTGCGGCTCTACCATTACAAGTGGAATGGTATTTTTAAAACCTACCACTTGCGGGTCCTGGTGAATGATGAGGATCTGGTGGTGACCTATGACACGCTGCCTGAAGGAGACACCGTCAATGGCATGGCCCGGATCTCCAAAAAGAGTATGGAAGAACTGGTGCAGAAGAACAAACAGGAAGTCGCATCGCAGAATCAGGTCGCAGAGACCGCTGCCACTGAAGAGCCGGCAAAAACGAAGGAGCCTGAAAAAGAAGCAGATGCTCCCAAAGACGAATAACCGATAACCCTCAATTAAAAAAACAGCCCGGAACCAGTTTCTGATTCCGGGCTGTTTTCGTTTCTATTTCGCTGTTTACTCGTCGGTGACACAGCCTTCGGAAGCGGATTTCACGTTCTTGATATATTTGTAAAGCGTGCCACGCGTGTATTTGAACGGAGGGGCCGTCCAGGCTTTGCGACGTTCTGCGATTTCTGCATCGCTGACGTCCATATCCAGGCGATTTTTGTCGGCGTCGATGATGACTTTATCGCCGGTTTTGACCAGCGCGATCGGTCCACCATCCTGTGCTTCGGGGGTGATGTGTCCCACGATGAAGCCATGCGATCCCCCCGAGAACCGTCCGTCGGTCAGCAGAGCGACATCTTTACCCAGGCCGGCTCCCATGATAGCAGAGGTCGGGGTCAGCATCTCAGGCATGCCCGGTCCCCCTTTAGGGCCTTCGTAGCGGATGATGATCACATCGCCTTTTTGAATCTTCTTATCTTCGAGGGCCTTGAGCATATCCTCTTCAGAATCGAAGACGTTGGCGGTCCCTTCAAAGACGAGGCCTTCCTTGCCGGTGATCTTGGCGACCGCGCCGGTAGGAGCCAGGTTGCCTTTGAGGATTTGCAGGTGGCCCGTGGGCTTGATCGGGTTTTCCACCGTATGGATAATGTCCTGGCCTGCTTTAAGGCCCGGCAGTTCAGCCAGGTTTTCGGCCAGTGTTTTTCCGGTGACGGTCATGCAGTCGCCGTTGATGAAACCTTTTTCCAGCAGGTATTTGAGGACCGCGGGGGTACCCCCTTGTTCCTGCAGGTCGGCCATCACATATTTACCACTGGGTTTGAAATCGGCCAGCAGGGGGATGCGGTCGCTGACGGCCTGGAAATCATCGATCGTCAGTTCCAGATCGACGGAACGGGCGATGGCCAGCATATGCAGTACGGCGTTGGTGGAACCGCCCAGAGCGACAATCAGGACCATCGCATTTTCGAAGGCTTCGCGGGTCATGATATCACGGGGTTTCAGATCCAGTTCCAGCAGCTTCTTAATGGCGGCACCGGCGCGGATACACTCGTCGAGTTTATCGGGGTGTTCCGCGGGAATGGATGAACTGTAAGGGAGTGACATGCCCAAAGCTTCGATGGCAGAGGACATGGTGTTGGCGGTATACATGCCGCCGCAGGCACCCGCTCCGGGACAGCTTTTCTGTACGATTTCTTTCCGGGTTTCATCTGTGATGGTACCGGCCAGGTATTCGCCGTAAGACTGGAACGCGGAGACAATGTCCAGCTTTTCGTTATTCAGACAACCGGGGGCGATGGTTCCCCCGTAAACCATGATCGAGGGGCGGTTGAAGCGACCCATGGCGATCAGACAGCCGGGCATGTTCTTATCACAGCCAGGCAGCGAAACGTTGGCATCGTACCACTGGGCACAGGTCACGGTTTCAATACTGTCAGCGATCAGGTCGCGGGACTGCAATGAATAAGACATGCCGTCGGTTCCCATGGAAATCCCGTCGCTCACGCCAATCGTATTGAATCGCATCCCGACCAGGCCGGCGGCTTCGACGCCCTCTTTGACCTTCGCAGCCAGTTTATTGAGGTGCATGTTGCAGGAGTTGCCTTCGTACCAGACGCTGGAGATCCCGACCTGGGCTTTGTCCATATCCGCTTCGGTCATGCCGGTGGCATAGAGCATGGCTTGCGAGGCACCCTGGGAACGGGGCTGTGTGATACGGGAGCTGTACTTGTTCAAAATGGGTTGCGAATCGGATGGCATCGACGTGTTTCCTCTAAAGTAATTTCACTATCTATGGTTTGAGTGGGGGGATGAATAACGGGTCTGAGGATCATTCAGGCGTTATCTCTGATGAAAATCAGCCGGTTATTCCAGCAGCATTTTCATGCGATAAGGGACTCGTTCGACACGAGGCAGAATTTGGGGCTGGTAAATCTGAGTGTAGGCTTCGGCTTCGCGATGGGTCTTCCAGGCGTCTTCACTTTCCCAGTGTTCGACAAGCACAAACGTGGCTGGTTCGCCTTCGGAGTGATAGACGTCAAACCGCAGGCAGCCAGGTTCGGTGCGAGACAGGCGACATGCTTCGGTCAGCAGTCCCTGAATTTCCTGTTCGTCAGAGGCGTTTTTTAATGTGAGAATAACATTGAGACAAAACATAATTGTTCTCTTGAATGCAGGAAGATACAGATTGTGACAATGCAAAATACGAAGCTGGATTTTGAGCTCCGGTTATCCCAATACAGTAACACTCTGAAGTCCGAAGTGACAGTAAAGCAGGATTCTTAAACCGCAGGGAACAGCAAATCTCTGGCAACGGTCATAAAATCAGTAATGCCGGATCTGTTCAAATGATTCAATCTCAGGGTGAGACTGCGGGTATTGCGAGTTGTTTGCGGAAATCACGGTCTGGGTTGAGGCTGACGGTCTCATAGTCTACAGGGGGCCTTTGTCAAAAGGGGCCGAAAAATGTGCAAAACGAGTCCACACTTGGATGACGGGTCGCCTTTTGTCTGTTATCATTCCGACAAGGGGCAGAGGCGAATGGATGACAGAAGTCTGCCTGTTGAATCTGATATATGGCTCTTTTGATTCATACTGAGGGAGTACCAGGTGAGTAAGATCGGAACTGCGGAGTGGTTAGACTGGAAGCGACTACCTTTATTTTCCAAATATGATGCGGAAGCGTCCCTGGTTCAGATGTGCGACCGTTTGCTGGAAGAAGCGACGCGGCAGGGATCAGGCGATGACTATGTGCGGCAGTTTCTGCCTCAGCTGGCGACTGAACTTTCGTGTCAGTGGTGCACCCTGATTGAACGGACGCCGGAATGGGAAACCTTGTTCGAATTCGGTCGTAACGCGGCCGGTGGCTTTCCTTCAACTCTGTGTGATGAGGCCTTGGACCGCGATGCCGCCGGACTGTGTGTCGATGAGAACCGGGCCGACTGGTCGTTCATGGCGGCACCACTGGGGGATGTCCGGCCGAGTACGATTCTGCTGGTGGGTGGCAGAGACCTGACTGCGGCCTCACTGAGTGAAGCGATCATTGCGGCCCGCGCACTGGGTTATGCATTGTCGATCGTGGAGCAGCGGGAGAAGCATCTGCGCCGTATCAAACGCCTGCAGACAACATTGCACATCGCCTCCAGTTTTTCCTCAGCCCGCGAAACTCAGCCTCTGCTGGAACTGATCGCCAAAGAAGCGACACGTCTGCTGGAGAGCGAGCGTTCCAGTATTTTCATCTGGGACCGGGAACACAAGCAGGTTGTGGCCTGTCCCGCGCTGGGAGTGGAAGGCAACACGCTGCGGCTGCCCGATGATGTGGGGATTGTCGGTGATGTGATTCGCAGTGGCAAAACAATTTGCGTAGATGATGCCTACAACGACGAGCGGTTTGATCCCAGTGTGGATAAGTCGAGCGGCTTCCGCACCCATAACCTGTTGTGTGTCCCTCTACGGAATAACGCCGGCGAACTGATTGGTGCGTTTGAGGTCATGAATAAGGAGAAGGGCAAAGCCGACTACGATGACGCCGATGCCCAGAGCCTGGAAGAACTGGGTGTGCAGGCGGCAACCGCGCTGGAGAATACCCGCGAAATCGAACAGCTGTCCCGCAGTCGAGATCAACTGACAGAACAGGCCAAACAGAAAGTGCAGGTCATTGGTAAGAGTTCTGCGATCACGGCACTGCGTTCCACGATTGAACGTCTGGCGAGCACGGATCTGCCTGTCTTGATTCTGGGGGAAAGCGGAACCGGGAAAGAAGTGGTCAGCCAGTCCCTGCATTACCAGGGGCCGCGAGCGAATACGCCGTTCATCGCGGTCAACTGTGCGGCTCTGACCGAAACACTGCTCGAAAGCGAGTTGTTCGGCCACGAGAAAGGGGCCTTCACCGATGCCCACGAGACACGGGCCGGCAAGTTCGAACTGGCGGAAGGGGGCACACTCTTTCTGGATGAAATCGGCGACATGAGCCCGGGAGGCCAGGCCAAGCTGTTGCGCGTGCTGGAACAGAAGGTCGTCACTCGCGTGGGTGGTTCGGAAACGATTCCCATCAATGTGCGCGTCGTGGCTGCCACGAATGCGAAGCTGGCGGATGCGGTCCGCGATAAGAAGTTCCGCGAGGACCTGTATTACCGGTTGAGCGTGGTCACACTGGATCTGCCCCCGTTGCGCGATCGTCCGGAAGATGTGATTCTACTGGCCGAGTTTTTCCTGACACAGTTCTGCTCCCAGGCGAATCGTCGCTTATTGAAAGTTTCTGCGGAAGCCAAAAAACGGCTGCAGGCCCATCTCTGGCCCGGCAATGTTCGCGAGCTGCGGAACCTGATGGAGCGGGTCGCGTTCCTGTGTGCCGGCGATCGGGTGGAAGTGGAAGACCTGGCGTTCATTCTGAGTCCGTCCCGCGATTCGGTGGTCGACATGTCCGCCGACCTGAGTCTGAAAGAAGCCTCGCGTCGCTTCCAGCAGGAATACATCCGTCGCACGATCAAACGCGTGGGCGGCAACATGAGCGAGACCGCGAAATGCCTGGGCCTGCATCGGTCGAACCTGTACCGCAAAATGGGCCAGCTGGACATGCACGAAGCCAACGAAGGTGCCGACGACGAGGAGTGAGTTCTACCACGAAAATCACGAAACGACACGAAATGAAAAACAGTGAGTGGGCCCGGATCTAATCCGGGCCCAGCGTAGCGAGCAGGAAATTGACAGTACCAGCGATGAATCCGAGTAAGGTTAAACCCATGAGTTTGCCCTACTGCAAACGGGTTGGTAAAACGCCTGTCGTTCGAACATGTTCACTGTCAGTTTCCTGTGGCAATCCCGGATTGCATCCGGTACAACCAGAAGCTTTAGACTGTGTCCAGCTTTACTGTAGCGTCTCCAGGGCCATTTGGACCGAGTATCATAGATTGTGAGACGCTATGGTTAAATGTGATGCGCTCTGGTTATATAACAGTTTGCGCGAGTGCTACCTGTGTGTCCGAACAATGATCGCAGTCCACGTTCCACAAAAAAAGCCGACATCCCGAAAGAGCCGGCTTTTCCTACTGAATCACTTTGACTTGAAGATCAACTATTCACCGCGGAGTCGTTTACCGAGTTTGGCGATTTCGGCTACGAGTTCTTTACGGGCTTCGCCGAGCCCTTCTGCTGTCAGGTTGCCGGTTTTGAGATAGTCGAGCACGATGTCTTCGGCTTTCATCAGGTCTTTGCAGGCGTCGGCGACTTCGGAGGCGATTTCGGTCGGGATCGTGGTGACGCCATTCAGATCGCCGTGCAGCAGATCGCCGGGGTAAATGGGGATGCCGCCAACGGACACGGGGACATTCACCTGCAGTGTGTGGCAGTAACCGTGGGCACAGTTGGTGCCATTCGTGAAGGCGGGGAAGTCGAGCGCTTCGACCTGATCCAGATCGCGGCCTGCACCCGAAGTGATGATGCCTTTTGCGCCATAGGCTTTGTAGGTAGAGCACATGACTTCGCCGAAAGTGGCGGACGCCGTGGGTTCATCGATGTCTTGATAGACGACAACGGGGGCACCGGGCAGCGATTCAAAAGCAGCGACCTGGGCATCGAGGCCGGAATAGACATCACCGCTGCGGGGAGGCGCCATGCTGCGGAAAGTGGATGTCAATGCATAGCCGACCATCGGAGGCATCTTGGGGAAGCAGGCTTTGATGGAATCATTCATGTAGCCGGTATTGCGGGGGCGAATGTTCCAGAGTTCGATCACGTTGCAGACGGTGGGTGTATCGTACTTGGCTAGTTCTTCAAGGGCGGCAGCAGAGAGGCCTTCGGTGGACATGTCGTTCTTTCTGTTGATGTTAAATGATTTAGTGTTGTGGTTCATTAAAAACGGGTGTCAGATTCTGTTCCGCATCGAAGGCCAGTTCGAACGGTCCGGCAATGATTTCCAGATCGTCGCGGCTGTTGATTTCCTCCAGGTACGTTTCACTGACGATGACTTCACTCAATTCGAGTGTATCAAAAATCTGTACGATGCGACTGGCTTCGGGGGAAACCAGTCCGATGGTTTGCAGGGCCGCCTCAATGGCTTCGCGGTCGGTCGGGTAGGCCAGCGGTACCATGGCGGCGGTCGGGTGACTACCAGTATTAGCGTTAATCCGGGTGATTTTCCAGTCCACACTGGTGACAGTGCGCTCGTTGGTGAATTCAGCCAGGCCGATGCCACAGGCATTGCCGTGCGTTTCTTCGGTGAGGCTGCGAATCATAATACGTTTGACGGAGACCGTGTCACGCTCGGTGGCGGCGTGGTCGTTAAACTTGCGCCCGATGACACAGGCATCCATGCCCGAACCACTGATGTTTTTCCCAATGCGATCGACGATCAGCAGGTCAGTCTGCGGAAACGGAAGGCGAGGCAGCCAGTCGCGGGCGATGTTGAGCAGCGCTTTTTCCCGTTCGTAAAACTGTTCAGGTGGGACGGCTTCGATGAGGGCGGTCTGATCGTAGGAGTTTTCCACAATCGCCAGCCCGGCGACGACCGAACATTTCTGCAAAATCGATTTCGCGACGGCGTTGATGATTTCTTCGAAGCTGATGTCTTCGATCGCGCGGTGATAAATTTTGGCGCCTTCATGTTTGCCCAGGCCGATGAGCATCATCTTATGCAGGCCGGATTCGATATCGCCGACAAAGCGGGTGTGCGGCTTCACGCGGCCACAAATCAAGACGTGGTCGGCTTCGTACGCATGTTTGTCGAAATGGACGGGAATGCCGTGCGAGGTGGTATCGACGATGACCGTTTCCATGGATGAGCGAATTTCCACACCCATTGTTTCCGCTGTAATTCCATAAGCGGCAATGACTTCAGCCTGCCCTTCCGCTGTCCCGCCTCCATGGCTGCCCATGGCGGGCACGATGAACGGGACCGCTTCGATTGTTTTCAGATAGTCAATGGTGGTCTTGATAATCAGAGAGATATTGGCGATGCCCCGACTACCGACGGTAACCGCGACGGACTCTCCCGGTTTGACTGTTTTCTCCAGATTAAGTTTTGCCAGTTCAGTACGAACCGTTTCGGCCACGTTTTCGATCCGTGAGGACGGGAAGTTCTGGCGGACTCGGTAAACTTTGGGGAGTGTCATATTCATGGCAGCGCTTTGGTTTATCTGGGAGTCAGGTCACTCGAAAATCGGGGAGGGCGACACATCGACAGTCTCTCCACTTTAATAACAGTGTACGGGTTTAATGTGAAGAGTCTGTTATTGTATGTCATTCATGGCGGATTACGCTACATTCGCGGGCTCTCACCCGTCAGAATAGTTCAGAACAGCGCGATCGATTCAGATGGCCTGCGCAGGGCGGAGAAAAGTCTTGTCCTAAACCGTTAATTCCGATAACTTAACGATTCTGTTTTGCTCTAATGCATTGTCAAGCTACGAATTGAGGGTGGGGGGTGTTGTTTACGTGTTCCGATGTCGCACTCTCGTAATAGCTATCAACCCAAATTAAAAAAAACATTCCACTAGACTGTGTCCAGTTTGACTAAAGCGTCTCCAGGGCTATTTGAGCCGAGTATCATAGTTTGAGAGACGCTATGGTTAAATGTGATGCGATCCAGAAATCAGCAGGTCGAAACCGGATGTCGAACCTTGTTACTGCAAGGAAGCAGGATATGAGAAAAAACTTTGAGCGGATCATTTTTGCTGTTTCCGTTTGTGTATTAAGCGGTGTGCTGTTTATTCAGGGAATCCTGTATCTGAAGGATCTGGGTCTGGTTGAAGGAGGAACTCCTGTCGCCCTCACACTGCCGCAGGGAGCGCACGGAATCGCTGCTGAGCCTGCGAATTCAGAAGCTGAGTTTCAGGAAGGAAGTTTGCTGACGGAAACCTCACTGGGTCCTGTAGAACTGGCGCTGGCGGAAACCGAAGATCTGACTGAAGAAGCAGCGGAACTGGTATCGGATGATACAGCCGTGAATGGCCCGCTGTTGCGTACGCCGGGCACGGTGGAAACTGAGTCTTCAGACGATGTGAGAGAACAGGCTGATCCGGAACCGCTGATTCTGGCAAAACCAATCCAGGATTTTCTGCAGACACCGGGTCCTTTGATGCCCCCTTTGAATGCAGAGCCGCTGGCGGATTCACAAAAACGTTCTGATGCACGTGATGACAAGATGACGCGTTCCATTATTCGCGAGCATCTTCCCGACGCGACAGACGAAGAATTACAGATCTGGTTTGAAGAGTTGCGGGGAGTGCCTCACAAAGTGGCCTCCGATTTGCTTTCCATTCGCAAACTGCTGCAGCCCAAAGGTGCCCTGCGCGGCACGCAAGACAAGTGGGTGCAACTGGAGCCGCACTTTGAAGCGCCACTGCCTCAGCAGCCAGTCTCTTCAACACAGAAAGTATTACCAGACCAGTCCGGGTTCATCGGGTTTTCTTCCCAGGCGGACCGGGACGAACTGCAGCAACGTCTGCGTCCGACGGTCGATGCGTTGCGTCTCTCGCGGGATGTGATTGTCAATAATATCGCAAACGCCGGAACGATTGGTTTTAAACGACTGTACGTGGAATTCGAATCGCTGCCTTACGAGTATGTCAAAACGCCGGCGAGTGAAGAATCGGATACCGAGCCGCCGATTGCCGTTGGTATGGGAAGCCAGGTCCTGCAGACGCGGATTTCTCAGACGAGTGGCGAACTGCTGAAGACGGGGCGCGAACTGGATATTGCCATCGAGGGGCAGGGTTTTCTGCAGGTGCGACTGGGTGAGACCACCGCATATACCCGCACGGGACGGCTGATGTTTGATGCCGACCGCCGGTTATGTATTCGCGGTTCGCAGCACAATTATCTGATCGTGCCTGAGATCAAGCTGCCGACCGAAGCACACTCCATTCAGATTTCGGAAACGGGTATCGTGACCGCATTGCTGGCAGACGCCGCGGATGAATTGACTGTGGGCGAACTGCAAATTGCCTGCTTCACCGATGCGAGTGAACTGTTTCCACGAGAATCCTGTCTGTTTACCACGACCCCGCGTGCGGGTGTCGCGCGGGTTCTGACGCCGGGAGCAAAGGGAGCCGGTCTGGTGCGCTCTGGTGTTCTGGAAGCATCGAATGTCTCGATCACCGAAGAACTGGCGCAGCTGTCCCTCATCAAAGAGCGTCTGGATGCTTTGAAAACGGTTTATCTGACAGAGCCCGATAAACCGGTGCAGGCGGACCTGGGTCTACCGGCAGAACGGATCGCGCGGCCGCAAGGTCAGCAACTGCAGCAGGGTAACCGTTCGATTATTAAATGAGCGAGTGCGGTTCGTAGCTCAGGGAAACAGTTTCTTCAGAGTCTGATGTCGCTGATAGAAGCCTTCGTCAAACAGATCAAGTAGTTTGGATTTGGTAATCAGAAAGCCGAGCAGGCCGCCTGGTGGCTCGAACTCCAGACGATCGATGAGCGTGATCTGGTTATCACCATTGGACACGATATGGTGTTCGTGAGTGTATGATTTGAGCGGGCCCGAGATCTGTTTTTCTGTGAACAGCGTGGGTTCTTCAAACACGATGATTTCGTGCGTTCCTTCCTGAACCTGGCCGAAGCCTTGAATCTGAAATTCCAGGATGGCACCCAGGTACAGCTTATCCGGTTTTTTCGTGAATGACAGACCGGTATCGGGGGGGCTGATCTTCAGGATATTCTCGGTATCAATCAGGAAATCGAACATTTCCTGCGGTGTGGCATTCAGTTGAACGCTGGCTTCAAAGCTCGCCATGGTGTCTCTCTTTCGACATTCGACGCGGATAAATATACTCTATGACAGTCAGGAATCGTGAATGTGTCGCAGTTCCTTGTGTATCCTAGCTGAAAAGGGCTCGGATGACGAGTCCCCGCAAACAGAGAGTCCCCCATTTTCGTGAGGGGAGACTCGTGTCTCCAAGTTGATTAAACATGCAGTTTCCCCGGGAAATTCTTCAACAGTGCTGGTTTCTGGCAGGTCCCACGGCGTGTGGTAAGACTGAGCTCAGCCTGTTGCTGGCAGAACATTTGAACGCCGAAATCCTGGCAATGGACTCGATGTCGTTGTATCGAGGCATGAATATCGGAACTGCGAAAGCGTCTGCCGCCGAGCGCGAACGGGTGCCCCATCATCTGCTGGATTTGATTGATCCTCATGAAAAATACAGCGTCGCCGAATACTTTACGGAGGCGGAAGCGTGTTGCCGAGAGATCGTCGCCCGGGGAAAAACGCCGCTGTTTGTCGGTGGAACGGGTCTGTATTTGCGGGCGATTTTGCGCGGTGTCTTCAATGGACCTTCTGCAGACTGGGATTATCGCAGCGAACTGGAGTCCTTCGCAGAGACAGAAGGGAATGCAGCCCTGCATCAGCGACTGGCGGCAGTCGATCCGGTTTCTGCAGAGAAATATCATTTCAACGATGTCCGCCGCGTCGCCCGGGCGCTGGAAGTGTATCATGTGACCGGGGTTCCTCTATCGTCTCAACATGCGGAAGATGTTCTGACTCCAGAGGAATGCCCGGCGCACGTCTTCTGGTTACTGCCGGACCGGGAGTGGCTGTATGACCGCATCAATTTGCGCGTCGATCAGATGCTGGAAGAGGGCTTGCTGGACGAAGTCAAACAGCTACTCGCCGCTGAAGTCCCCATGGGTCGCACGGCTCGGCAGGCGCTGGGTTATAAAGAGCTGATCGATTACCTGGAAGGTGTGTGGTCCTGGGACCGGGCAGTCGAGATGCTGAAACAGCAGACGCGGCGCTTCGCCAAACGCCAGCATACGTTCTTTCGCAACATCACCGAGTGCCGCGAAATTGATGTTCATCCTGAAGACAGCCCGACTGACTTACTGCAAAAGATACTCGAATATGAGTGATTTTTTGCTACCACGAAAAGTACGAAACTACACGAAAAAATTCGATTGGTAGCCTGTAACACATAGAGTAGCTTCAAATCAAAATTTCTATTTCTCCTGTTACCGTAAGTAAGATCAATCTTCTGCCTGATCTCAAAGGTGTGAATTTTCAGTCTTAAATTTCGCGCTTTTTCGTGGTAGTAAATAAAACCGATATGATGTGTATGAATATACATCTTTGGGTGTATGGTTTCAATAAATTGAATCACAGTACGTGTTTTGCGGGCACGGGTGGTTCGCTTTGGAAGTTGTTCTTGCTGCAAGGTGGCTAAGTGGCGGGGAACTCTCTATAGTGTTCTGCAACGCTTTTGAGCTTAGATAGTCTGCTGTTGAAGCTGGTGTTTCCGCCGGCGATCAATCGTTTGTATATTCACCAAGACTCCATTTATTGTGTGTGATCCATGATGACAGATGAAAAAGTATTAATTCAGGTAGGCCACAGTCCCGATCCGGACGATGCCTTTATGTTTCATGCTCTGGCCAACGACAAGATCGAAACTGGTAAGTATCGATTTACTCACGAGTTACAGGATATTGAATCGCTCAATCAGCGGGCCTTCAATGCCGAACTGGAGCTGACGGCTGTCAGTCTGCATGGTTATGCTTACCTGACAGATACCTACGCGATCTGCTCGTGTGGTGCCTCGATGGGTGACAAATATGGTCCGATGGTTGTCGCTCGCGAAGAGTGGAGCATTGACGATCTGCGGGGCAAAAAAATCGCCATTCCCGGTAAGCTGACGACTGCCTTTCTGGCTCTGAAATTACTGCTGGGCGATGATTTCGAATACGAAGAGCATCCTTTCGACGAGATCCTGAACCTGGTCGAGCAGGGCAAGTTCGACGCGGGTCTGATCATCCATGAAGGCCAGCTGACGTATGGTAATCAGGGATTGAAACTGGTCGTCGATCTGGGCCAGTGGTGGTTCGAGGAAACCGGTCTGCCTTTGCCCCTGGGTGCGAATGCGATTCGCAAAGATATGGGCCAGGAGATGATGGAAGAAGTCACCGCCATTCTGAAGCGCAGCATCGAATATGGCCTGGAACACCGGGATGAAGCGCTCGACCATGCTTTACAATACGGTCGCGATCTGAACCGGGACAGCGCTGACGAATTCGTGGGCATGTATGTCAACGACTGGACCCTGGACTTCGGCGAAAAGGGGCGGGAAGCCGTCGCGGAGTTGCTGAAGCGGGGTTACGAAGCGGGCATTATCCCTAACCCGGTCAAACTGGAATTCATTGGTTAAGACTACAATGCCAGTCCACGAGAAACATCTTGCGGACTGGCGTTGGTTCAAAATATAGAGAAGGTGGTATGTGATGAGTGAATCCAGCTCATCCGGATATTTGCAGAGCCTGTTTGGCCTGTCGGGAAAAACTGCAGTGGTCATCGGTGGAACCGGCGTGCTGGGTGGTGCGATCGCCGATACCCTGGCACAGGCGGGCGCCCATGTGGTAATTGTCGGCCGTAATGCGGTAAACGGGGCCGGCCGTGTAAAGATGATTGAAGAACTGCAGGGTACTGCGGAATTTTTCAAAGCCGATTCCACCAGTCGTGAAGACCTGGAAGCGCTGGTCGCGCACCTGAAAGCGAATGGACGCACGACTGATATCCTCGTCAACGGCGCGGGCATTAATGCGGCGACGCCGTTCCTGGAAATCAGCGATGAAGAGTGGGAGCAGATCTTCCGCGTGAATCTGCTGAGTGTCAAAGTGGCCTGCCAGGTGTTTGGCCAGTCGATGCTGGACAACGATGTCGCGGGTTCAATTATCAACATCGCTTCCATGAGTGCCATCACGCCGCTGTCGCGCGTGTTTACTTATTCTGCTTCCAAAGCAGCGGTTTTGAATCTGACGCAGAACCTGGCCCGCGAATGGGCGGAACGGAGTATTCGCGTGAATGCCCTTTCTCCCGGCTTCTTTCCTGCAGAACAGAATCGAAAAGTGCTGACACCAGAGCGAGTCGCGAGTATTATGAATCATACGCCCGCCAATCGATTTGGTGATCCTGAAGAACTGGCGGGTGCCGTGCTGCTGCTGGCAGCGGGCAAGGCCGGCAGTTTTGTGACGGGAACGAATGTCGCCGTCGATGGCGGATTTTCCTGCATGACAATCTGATCGCAGTGAGACGGCGCGGTTGCTGAAGCCGCCGGTCTCGGCAAAACGAGCTTAAGGAGCACTGAGACTTGGATCCGATTTCCATTGAACCTGGTCAGCGCTATCTTGCTCGTATCAACCCGAAACGCATTCCTCATATCTTTACCGATGTGCTGATCATTGGTGGTGGAATTGCCGGTTCTCGGGCGGCGCTGGAGATTGACCCGCGGCTGGAAACGATCATCGTCAACAAAGGCAAAGTCTCGCAGTCAAACAGCGCGTATGCCCAGGGTGGCATCGCGGGTGTGCTCGACCCGCTGGATAACATCACCAATCATATCCAGGATACGCTGGCGGCCGGCAAGAATCTGTGTGATGAGGCGCTGGTGGAATTTGTGTGTCGCGAAGCGCCGCGGCATATTCAGGAACTGGTGGAACTGGGAGCCGACTTCGATACCGAAGACGGCAAGATCGCGCTCACCAAAGAGGGGGGGCACAGTCATCGTCGCGTGGCCCATGCGCTGGGAGATGCCACGGGCAAAGAACTGATGCGGGCGCTGGTCCTGGCAGTGCAAAGTCGACCTTCCATTCAGACCTGGACGAAAACACCGACCATCGACCTGGTGACAGAGAACGGCAAATGCCGGGGCGCGGTGATCTGGAACCGCTACCATGGCAAATCGCTGATCTGGGCCAAACAGGTGATTTTAGCAACCGGGGGCGCGGGCTGTCTGTTTCGCGAAACGACGAATCCTCCCCTGGCGACCGGCGATGGACATGCTCTGGCATTTCGCGCCGGCGCACTGCTGCAGGACATGGAGTTCATGCAGTTCCATCCCACAGTTCTCTACATTGCCGGCGGTGCCCGCTATCTGATTTCTGAAGCGGTACGCGGCGAAGGCGCTTATCTGCGCGACTGCAATGGCGTGCGGTTCATGTCCGACTACCATCCCGATCTGGAGCTGGCGCACCGCGATATTGTGAGCCGGGCGATTACCGCACGCATGCTGGAAACCAGCCATTCCTGCGTGTATCTCGATCTGACGCATCTGGAGAAATCGCTGGTCAAAGAGCGGTTTCCCAACATCAGCAAAGTTTGTGCGAGCTTCGGGCTGGATCTCTCGAAAGATCAGATCCCCGTTCGACCGGGTGCGCATTATATGATTGGGGGCGTGAAAACCGACCTGCAGGCACAGACATCGGTGCCGAATCTGTGGGCGGCGGGCGAAGTGACTTCCACCGGTCTGCACGGCAGTAACCGGCTGGCATCGAACAGTTTGCTGGAAGGCTTGATCTTTGGCGCTGCTGCGGGGCGTGGTGCATCACAGGCAGCGTTGAATCAGCCGGACCAGTATTCGGCTTCTTTGCTGCCAGACTGGGATGTCGAAAAACGTTCCGACGAAGATTTAAACAGCAAGGACCTGCGGAATTCGCTGGCCAGCCTGATGTGGCGCGATGTGGGCATTACCCGCAGTGCCAATACATTAAAAAATGCGAAGGACAAAGTCGATTTCTGGAACCGGTATGTGGTCGATCGCGAATTCAAAACATTGAATGGCTGGGAGCTGCAGAACATGCTGCTGGTTTCACAACTGATGATCACCTCGGCGATTGAACGTCGTGAAAGTCGCGGCGTGCATTATCGCAGCGATTACCCGGAGACCGACCGTGCGTTTCAGAAACATATTTCCGTCATTTCAACCCGTTGAACCACTTGTCTGAGGAAGGATGATCCATGCTGCCTGGAATCAAACTGTTCGATTTAACTGGTCGTGTCGCCATTATTACCGGAGGTTCCAAAGGCCTGGGTGCGGCGATGGCGGAAGGTCTGGCATCTGCGGGCGCGAATTTACTGCTCACCAGTCGCAACCAGGCTGAAGTTGAAGCGACGGCGGCTCAAATTCAGTCTGACTACGGAAACAGAGTCCTCGGGATGGCCGCCGATGTGACCGATGCGGAACAGGTGACCGCGATGACCGAGCGGGCGATCTCCGAGTTCGGCAAGATTGATATTCTGATCAATAATGCGGGCATTAATATTCGTGGCCCGATTGATGAACTCACACTTGAAGAGTTTCAGGATGTGCAGAATGTGAATGTCACGGGTCCCTGGTTGTGCGTGCGATCTGTCGTACCGCATATGAAAGCAGCGAAATACGGAAAGATTATCAACCTGGCCAGCACTCTGGGACTGGTGGGCATGTCGAACCGCACGCCTTACACTGCCAGCAAAGGCGCCATGGTGCAGATGACGCGGGCACTGGGACTGGAACTGTGTGAATACGGAATCACCTGTAACGCGATCTGCCCGGGACCGTTTCTGACGCCGATGAATGAACCATTTGCGGAAACGGAAGAGATCAAGAAATTCATCGTGGGCGCGGTCGCGATGAACCGCTGGGCGCGGATGGAAGAGATCCAGGGCGCGGCGATCTTTCTGGCCAGTGATGCGTCGAGTTATATGACGGGCAGCATGGTCACCGTCGATGGCGGATGGACGGCCCGCTGAGTGAGTTGAGGTGTGAATGAGTGCCGATGTCGAAACCGAGCCTGTTCCCAATAACAAAAAAAACAGACGGATTCTCCTCCACCGTGGTCTGATCGCCGCTCTTATTGCAATTTGCGTTTTAGTCGTCTGGTCGATCTTCCTGGTCATGCGATTTCATTCAAATGTTTCCGCCTTCCAGAAGCAGAAGGCGCAGTTGCTGGTCTTCGATGAGAATGAAGCGGGGGAAATCGCTGTTCACGATTATGGTACAATGCCAGGTCCCGCTTTTATTCCCAAGCCCTTTTTAAATTATCATCGTTCTGTGACCTGGATGAATTGGCAGCAGCAGCCTGAAAGCAGCCTCGAGGAGATCGATGCGCTGTTTGCTCTGTTACCGGAGTTTCACAAGCTGGAAGAACTCTATTTATCAGGTTTTCAGATTGATCAAAATCGGGCAGTTGCTCTGATGCAAATTCCCCAGTTAAAACATCTGTCAATCGAGAACTGTCAGCTTGAGAAATCGACTCTGGCGTCGTTGTTAAATAAACAGTATCTGGAAAGCATCAGTCTGGCAGGTTCCACTTTTCAGGAAGACGAACTGGAAGTGCTGAACCAGATATCAACAAAAGAAACCTTAAAGGTACTGATCTTATCGAATTGCAGTATCACTGATCGTACGGCTGCAGTACTTTCCGAATGCCGCAATCTGGAAATCTTACACCTGGATGGGACGCAGATTACTGATACGGGACTGAAAATGCTGGCCCGTTTGCCGCATCTGGAAGTGCTGATGCTGGATCATACTGCGGTGACCGATGCCGGCGTGGCATACCTGACCGTCACTTCCAAACTGAAAGAATTGAGCCTGAGCAATACCAGCGTTTCCGACGACGTCGTAGATTCGCTTAAACAGGAAATTCCCGCATTACGCGTCTCTGACGACTGAACGAATCGAAAGTTGTCGGGATATACCTGAAGGTGTGTGTGGTTAATCTCACACACTGAACTTTCTGAGAAATCTGTCGTAACTCGTTTAATCGGAACCTGCGCCAGAAGTTTCATTTTTAAAATGGGGGAAAACCCTGCAGTCATCAAACTCAACTTCATTCTCTGACCTAGCTTTAGGTAAACTTACCCAGTTTAAAAACTGTCAATAACAGGCATAGACAGAAAATAATATGAGCAGTAATCAGCCCCCTAAAATATTAATCGTCGATGATTCTGACGTTGTTCGCAGAATTCTTTCTAAGGCCCTTCTGCAGGATGGGTACGAACTTTACACAGCCTCCGATGGGGAAGAAGGTCGGCAAAAAGTTCATGCGCTGAAACCAGATCTGGTGTTGCTGGATGTGGAAATGCCAGTCTTGGATGGGTTTGCAGTGCTGCGTGAAGTGCGCGCGAACTTTAAGGTGGACGAAGTCGCCGTGATAATGGTGACGTCCCAGAACGATGGTAAAGGGATTACCCGCGCTTTTGAGGAAGGCGCCTTCGATTACATTCCCAAGCCGGCCACCGATTCCGAAATCAAGGCCCGCGTGCGGAACGCGATTCGTGCGCTGGAGCTGCTGCGCGAACAGAAATCACTGCGTAAACAGGCCGAGGCTGCTAATCGTTCTAAAAGTGCCTTCCTGGCAAATATGAGTCATGAGATCCGTACGCCGATGACAGCCATTCTGGGTTATACGGAAATCCTGGAGCTGGAAGCGAAGTCACTGCAACTGCCCGAGCTGATTTCCGATTCGCTGGATACCATCAAACGCAACGGCGGGCACTTGATGGAGTTGATCAACGATATTCTGGATCTGTCAAAAATTGAGGCAGGCAAACTGGATGTCGAATCGATTTGCTGCTCCCCACAGACGATTGTGGAAGAGGTGCTGGAACTGGTTCAGGTCAGAGCAGAAGCCAAAGGGTTGAAACTGGAAGCCGGCTATCAGTTCCCGCTGCCTGCAGAGATTCATTCCGACCCGACCCGCATCCGACAGATCCTGATCAACCTGATCGGCAATGCGATTAAATTCACGGAAGTAGGCACGATTCGCCTGGAAACCTCTTTTCTGGAAAATCCTGGTGGAGAACCGCAGGTTCAGTTTACCGTGATAGACCAGGGGATCGGAATGACGGAGTCACAGATGGCCAGTCTGTTCCGTCCTTTTTCTCAGGCCGATTCCTCAACCACCCGGAAATATGGTGGAACGGGACTGGGGCTGACCATCTGCAAACGTCTGACTGATGTTCTGGGTGGTGATATTTCTGCGACCAGTGAATTGAACCAGGGATCCCGGTTCAGTGCCACCGTGAGTACAGGTAACCTGGAAGGCGTTCAGCTACTGCAGGAATTGCCTGAGAGAAAAGCTCACACGGCGCACGAATCGGGTTCTGCTGCCCTACCTGAAGAACAGGCGTTTGCACTCAAAGGGAAAAAGATCCTGCTGGCTGAGGATGGCCCTGATAACCAGAAACTGATCAGTTTTATTCTGAAGAAATCCGGAGCGGAAGTGACGGTTGCTGAAAATGGTGAAGCTGCCCGCAAGGCTGCAATGCGGGCGCTGGAAATCGGGTTGCTGTATGATGTGGTCCTGATGGATATGCAGATGCCAATTCTGGATGGCTATAGTGCGACCCGACTCCTTCGCGAGCAGGGGTATCCCGGACCGATTATTTCTCTGACCGCCAATGCCATGGAAGGAGATCGGGAAAAATGCATCAGTGTCGGCTGCGATGATCACCTGACGAAGCCCATTGATCGCAGAAAACTGGTCAGCATGGTTGCGGATTTCTGTGAAGCTGAGATGCTGGTTTAACCACGCACCATCGAGGTAGCTCATGGCTTATTGGTACAAAGGTTAAAAAGGTGTCAGGAACCTTAAATTTAAGGTTCCTGACACCTTTTTAACTCGGCGCAACACGCCAGATTCGTGCGGCATTTACATATTAAAAAATATTCCACAATTACCATTTTCACTTTCAACAAAAACGCTAAATTCATTAGCAGTAGATATTACATCTGGTTCTAAGTCTGTATAAAGAAAAGAAACTTGCCATATATCAGTTTCAAGATTGCATTCACCCTCTATTAAACCAGCCCATAATTGATTTATTCTTCGAGGTAGTTTGACTGCAAGAAGACATTTAGCGTAGTCATATCCTTTTTGCTCTAAATAATTGACAGCATATTTAGTAGCTTCTTCTTTTGATGTAATCTTTTTTATTAAAAACAACCCCTATCGAAGCTCAAAAAAAGTGACACCTTTTTAACTCCGGGGTCTGCCTCTCGGTTTGATTGTACTTCCCAGATCCAGTTGTCTGACCGTGTTTTCGGTCCACTGCTCATCGCCGAAGGGGGCGCCGCGCTGGATACTACGTGTCAGAGCCTGCTGCTCTCGCTCGGTCAGCCGCTGATTGACATACTCCGTCCAGCCCGGTTTGCGTCTCTGCGGCCAGGGAGATAAGAGAGGCTGTGGTTCGGTTGTTCCCTGTTTCCAGTGATACAGGCTCCCCCACCGCCAGTCTTCGGCCCGCTTCACCAAATTTGCCGTTAAGGCATTCCGCTCAACATACCGACAGACTGTATAGAAATGTTCGTCATCCTGGATCGGCAATGATTTGAACCGCCCCTGGTAGACGTGACCGGAGCCGGTGCTCTGGCGATGAGCGTGCCAGCGCTGGGTATGGGTCAGTGTGAGCCAGCCTGTGAAGCGGGAGAGTTGGCCGTCTTCACTGGGATGCACGACCAGGTGCCAATGATTGGGCATGATGCAATAGCTGAGCAGCCGCATCTCGAACCGCTCGACGGCCTCCGACAAAATCCGCTCAAACGCGGAGTAGTCTTCGTCCGTCTCAAAGATCGTCATCCGGGCATTCGCCCGATTCAGCACATGATAAAGATATCCCGCCTGTGCAGCGCGTTTTGGTCGTCCCATAATCAAATACTTTTAGCGTAATCTGACTTGACTGTCAATATAAGGTTCCTGACACCTTTTTAGGGAGTCTGCAGATACGGGGCCAGCTTTTTCTTAGCGGCTTCCCTTGCCTGGCTCTCGACATCGGCGAGTCTGACCGGGGTGCCCGCTTTCTGTTTACTCAGATCAGCGGCTGACATGAACGTGTAGATTTCGATCGACTCTGCCGGCGTAACAGGTGCTTTGCCCGTGCGGAAGAATTTGATGACTTCGACCAGCAGCGGTTCATAACCGCTGAAACTGCCGATCTGTGCGATGCCTTTCGTGCCGAATGCCGTGCCGCCATAGCCGCCCTGATAGCCATTGTCGGCTTTACGACGACCACGAAACGTGCCAATGCGACCTGTTTTCCAGGTGCCGATGGCCAGATCTGTCTCGGGAGTTGCGACGCGTACTACCGTCTCACAACCAGGGCCCATGATCGTGTACAGGGTCTCAACCCCGTGAATGCCGTACCAGTAAAAGTCGGGGTGTGTGCTTTCTACCGGACAGGGACTATACGCATCGCAGCCGATAATCTCGCCGATCACCCCGCTATTAATTTTTTTGGCTCCATCCGTATAGCGCAGTGAAGAAGAGCTGAAGACCGGCGTCTTGAAATGTTCTGCGGCTGCATAGATGGCAATCACATCGGTCAGATCACCGGCGATCGGTTTGTCGACAAACAACGGCTTGCCCACTTTCAAGACCGGCAGCGCCTGTTCCAGATGCACCCGACCATCATTGCTTTCCAGCAGAACAGCATCCACTTTCTCCAGTAAGGCTTCGATACTGGGAACGATTTCGACGCCCTGCTTTTTTACCGCTTTCGTAATTTCAGGAACGCTCTCCAGGCTCTCTTTAATCGTACGGCTCCCTTGAGGATAAGCGGCGACGACTTTGCAGTGTTTGAACGCATCAAATTTTGTCTGGGGATCATTCAGAATTTTGGAGAAGTTGCTGGAATGCGATGTATCCAGACCGATGATGCCGATGCGGAGTGTTTTCGGTTCTTCCGCAGGACTGGAAACCGGAGTGCAGAATAAAACCAGCAGAAGCAGGCTCAGGCAAAAACGATTAGTGCGAAGTGGTTGACTCATTGCTCAAACTCTCCAAATTCAGAACCTTCGGTGAACTCCATGAATTCATACACGGCGCCATCGATCAGCACAAAGACGACTTTCAGATTTTCCATCGCCTGGAAGGGCCCGAGCAGCACTTCGAGGCCTGCAATTTCCTGTTCGATATCCAGGACTTTAAAGGCGATGTGTGGCTGGTTGCGGACAGGACCGGTCACCGGGGTGTCGGCTTCGAACCGCAGGTATTCAATTTTGTAGGGATGCTCGTTGGGATTGGTGACGAAGACTTTTGTTTCCGGAACATAAATTTCGCCAGGCTGTGGATCATCGGTAATCACGCCGACATGATGAAATTCTCGCATGGCAGTTCCCTGAAACTGTTGATATTGTCTTGTCTGTCACCTTTTTTGCAGATCTGATTCTACCGCGAGGGAGGCGACAGTTCAAAGTGGAAGAAGAATATTTCGAAATCTCAACCCGGAAAGTTAAAAAGGTGTCAGGAACCTTAAATATAAGGTTCCTGACACCTTTTTAACCTGTTGCTCATTCGATTCTTTGGTGACTTTCGTGGTAGACAATCTCTTTGAATGTCTGTTCTGGTCGGGTTCAAACAGAGACTTTACAGCATTCACTAAAATAGCGACACTGAGGTTGTTGAAGAAATGACAGCAAACCAGCAGGAGAGACATTGATGGAATACTTGAAAGTCGGAATTATTGGTGCGGGTGGGATTGCCGCCAAGATGCATCTGCCGGAACTGCAGACGGTGGAAAACTGTGAAGTCGTGATGCTGTCCGGGCGGAAGCAGTCGCGGCTGGATGTGCTGTGTCGGAAATTTCATGTGCCACGTTCGACCCACGATTATCAGGCCGTCATCGACGATGAAGAAGTGAATGCGGTGGCGATCGCGCTGCCGCATCCCCTGCATGTGGAATGGGGTATTAAAGCGATCAAAGCGGGCAAGCACGTTTACATGCAGAAGCCGTTAAGCACGTCGATGGATGAAGCAGACGCATTTGTGGAAGCGACTGACAACCACAATCAGACCGTGCTGGCGCTGCCTTATATGTCGAATCCGCATGTGCTGGCCAGTCGTAATTATATTCAAGACGGAAAACTGGGAACCATTTCGTCTGCCCAGGCGCGGGCCAGTCATGGGGGGCCGGAAGTCTATTACGCAGGCATTCAACAGATCCTGGAGGAGAAACCGGCGGATGATTTGTGGTTTTTCGATGCAGACAAAGCGGATGTCGGGGCGCTGTTTGACATGGGCGTGTATGCGATTGCCAATCTGGTGGGAGTGGCCGGCGCGGTGAAGTCGATCACAGCGAAATTGACGACCGTGGCCAAACCGACGAAACTGGAAGATACGGCGTCGATGATCCTGGAATTTGCAAGTGGTGCCCTGGGAACGGCGCAGACCGGCTGGTGTGATGCCGCCCGAACCTATGAGTTCTCGGTGCATGGGACTGAAGGCAAGCTGGTCAGCAGTCGTCAGGCCGAATCGCTGCGGTATTACTGTCCCAGTTCCCAGGTGGATGAAGATGCGCCACTGGTTGAGGAAATTGTTGATCTGTCGAATTACCCGGTGCAGAATTCGCATCAGCATTGGGCTGCCTGTATCCGGATGGGGATTCAGCCGCCATTATCCAATGCGGCGACGGCCCGGCATGTGACCGAAATTCTGCTGGCCGCGTTAAAGTCATCTCGCGAAAACCGCACGGTGGACATTACTTCCCGGTCGAGTCTGGCTTGATCGGAAGCGGGAAACGACGGGAATTGCAGGCGATTTTATTGATTTTGACAGACGAGGCTACCGGTACGGTGTCGTTTGAGAGCACGGTTGACTATAAATGTGCTGTGGCGGAATGATCGTTTCTGCCGCCGCGTCTGGTATTCCAATCTACTTCATTTTTAACGCATTCGGGGAGTGTTCCCAATGACGGAGCGGTCTGAACTCGTTGAAGAACTGCGCTGGAAAAAAATCCCGGTTCTCAATGATGGTTTTGTGTGTCTCGTAGATGTCATGGGCGATGACAGTTCGATTGTTCAGGCAGCCCGTGTCAGTTATGGGGAAGGAACCAAACGGGTTTCTGATGACCGTACACTGATTCGCTATCTGATGCGGCATCGTCACAGTACGCCCTTCGAAATGGCCGAACTCAAGTTTCTGGTTCGGGTTCCGATGGATTGCTGGCGACAGTGGATTCGTCACCGGACAGCCAATGTGAACGAATACAGTACCCGCTATTCCGTCGCCATCGATTCAGCTCAGACAACTTTACCGGGCGAATGGCGAACCCAGGCGGCCTCGAATCGACAGGGCAGTGATGCCCCGCTTGCTGAGGATTTAGGGACCAAACTGACCGAAGAAGAGACCGCTTTTCAGAAGCAGGCCCGCGATGTTTACGAAGCCCGGCTGGAAGCAGGCGTGGCCCGCGAGCAGGCACGAAAAGACCTGCCCCTGGCGACTTACACCGAAGCCTACTGGAAAATTGATTTACATAACCTGATTCATTTCTTGAGTTTACGGATGGACTCCCATGCACAATGGGAGATTCAGGAGTACTCACGGGCGATAGGTGAAGCGATTGTGAAGCCATTGTTTCCAGTCGTCTGGGAAGCCTTTGAAGACTATCGTCAGGGAGCCATGTTCCTGACGCGACTGGATAAAGAAGTGCTGGCACGTCTGATGACCAATGCGGCTGAAAAATCGCTGGTGCCCCCGTTTACGGAAGAAGCGTTTCTGGAAGTACAGGATGAGACCTGGAAATCCCTGAAACGGAGCCGCGAGCGGGATGAATGCCAGTCTAAACTGCAGCGACTGGGGATTTTGAAAGCTGATTGATAGTGTGTATGTGTGCACTTTGATGTGAAAATCAAAGAGTATTTATGCCGTTGGCTTTGCAGAACCGACCTGTTTTGTTATCTTTGTCGTTCCAACTCGATAGCGCGAGGTCTGTTCACAGACCTGCTACAGGTGAAAACGTCTGAATTCTCATCACTGATGAGACGATGTATATTCAATTGGTTATGGTTACAACTTTTATTGAAATCAGGAAGAAGAAAAGGTGATTTGAGTGGTTAAGCTTCGGTTACGAGAAAACGAATCAATTCAGGAGGCAGTTAAACGGTTCCGCAAGATTGTTGAGCACGCTGGTATCAAAAAAGAGATGCGGCGTCGTGAATATTACGAAAAGCCCAGCGATGAAAACCGTAGAAACCGACGCCGTGCTGAGCGTCGCGCCCGCCTGTCTCGTCTGCAGAGTAACCAGTAGTCACTGAGACACCGATCGAAGATATCAAAACGCAGTCTGTATCAGGCTGCGTTTTTTTATGCGCGGAGATGAAACATCGTATCTGTCTGAATTTTTCTACCACGAAAAACACGAAAGGACACGAACGATTTTTCAACGATAAATTAATGACTGGGTGGCCTCGAATGTAATTCGAGGTTGTCGCAGACAACAGGAGGTTGTGGGAGAAACCTGCTTTGTCTGGGTTGAATATGAGTTTCTCATTGAGACTGGGCGGGTTACTTCAAACTGGTAGGGATACTGGTTCTGGTTTGGCTGAATGATCTGCGACCTCCTGCTCGCTGCGCTCGGCCCGGATGTGCATCCGGGCTTACCCACTTTAGGGGTTGGTTACTCCGCCACAGTTGGACAAGCCAACTGTGGCACCCGGCGCGGATCTGAAAATATCGTACCTGTCTGATTTTTTTCTACCACGAACGGCACGAAACTACACGAAAAAATATTTGATTCGGGTGACTGGTTCCGGGATGCTGGTAGCAGTCGAAATGGTTGCTGCTTTACTACACGCAGAGAATCAGCCTGGAAGCGCAGATCAACGGTCCCGGCACTATTTTTAATCCAGCAGACATCAATTCACGCCAACCATTACTTTCAGTTAGTGCAACGAACCATGACAGACGAAACAGTGATCGCTCTCGATCTCGAAGGAACATTAATCTCCAATGCGATCAGTCAATTTGCTCGTCCCGGTCTCGCCGAATTCCTGGAATTCTGTCGACAACGATTCCAACGCAGCTACGTGTACACTGCTGTCAATGACGGTCGATGCCATGAAGTTATCTACAATCTTGTAGTTCACGATCTGGCTACGCCCTGGCTCAGTAATGTGCCATTCATAGACTGGGATCGCAAGCTGAAAGACCTCAACAACATACCCGATACCTCACCAAGCGAATGTCTGATCGTCGACGATAATCCTGACTACATTATGGAAAACCAACGTTCGCAGTGGATTGCCATTGATCAATTCGAATCACCGTACCTTGACACTGATCGGGAACTTTATCGGGTTCAACAGGTAATTGAACGGCGACTTTGTGGTAATGCAGACCCCCAGAATTCCCATCAGCAGGAAGTGGAATAAAAGTGCCATTCGGGTTTGGTAGAATGAATAACTCAGTTTTATTGCTACCACGAAAAATACGAAAGGTCACGAAAATAAAAAAGAAAGGGTGGGCCCGGATGCATATCCGGGCCGAGCGTAGCGAGCAGGAAACTGACAGTGCAAGCGATCATTTCGTGTAGGGGCAAACCCATTTGTTTGCCCGCGGTATCGACGAGTTTTGCCTTGTCGCACTGCGACGTTTTTAATGGTCCCGTTCTGAGTATGAACCCAGTTCGATTTTCACCAGTCGGGCGGACACATGGGTCCGCACCCTACAGAAGCCTGTGTCGGAAATTCTCTAATCGTTCGAATACTTTCACTGACAGTTTCCTGTTGTCTGCAACAACCCCGAATGACATTCGGGGCTACCCCCCCTGATCTTATGACAGTGGTTCTGGATATTCATCTGCAGATACTGGAGGCCCTTCATTTATAATGTCTGGTGAACCGGGTAAGGAGGCCCTGAGCAGAGGCACTGTCGGGCAAGCCGACAGATGGCACCCGGGATTTCAATCTTAAGTGGTTTCAATCTTGATGTGCATTCTCTTGCATGTTTGATGTTAACCTGGTGGTTTGAGGTTTCCTTTCATTGTTGTGAAGGAAAATATTAGGGAGAGGTGTGGGGGCGTCAAGGGGGATAAATAGAATCATGTGGCGATATGGGTTGATCCGGAGCCGATGCTGGTGTGATCAGTGGCGGTGCTGGGATGAAGGACTGCGATGTGTGGCGACCCGCAGGCATACATCGGGAACTGGTGCGGTTTCAGGCAGTGCAAATCTGGAAAAAACAGGCTGTTTTATGGTGAAGATCAAGAACAAGTGGCGCGTGTTTCGATGCTCTGTAAACTGGGCACGCGCGCGACACAGAACAGCGTTTATCGCTGTTGGCGCGGCGGGGTCAAGTTCAAAATCTGCAGCGGAATAACAATTTGTTTATCTATCCCCGTGACAGACTGCTACAATGAGACTTCGAGAAAAGCAGGCCAGACGAATTTGTTGGTATTTGGGATTCAGTGAAATGCTGAATCAGGAAAGGTAGATTCACGTGAGAAATCGATTTTTAACAGCCATCGTTATGGGGTTGATGTGTGGCCTCTGTTCCGTTTTGCAAGCCGCTGACGTGACGATGCTGGCGATTGAGGGACGCAGAATGACGCCGGATCAGGCGGCGACAGTGGAAAAAAAAGTCCAGGAGAATCCGAAGAATATCGAAGCCCGGACGCAACTGTTGGGTTATTATTTTGCGAAGCAGTATACCGATACCGCAGCGCGAAAGGCGAAACAGAAGAATGTGTTGTGGTTGATTGAGAATAAGCCGGAAGCAGGGGTACTGGGAACGCCGTTCGGACAACTGGATATGGTTCTCGATGGGTCGGCTTATACCCGTGGAAAACAAGCCTGGGAAAAACAACTCAAAGCGCAGCCGGACAATCTGACACTGCTGGGGCACTCCGCCAACTATTTTCTGTTACCTGATCGGGAACTGGCGAAGAAGTCATTGAAAAAAGCACAGAAACTGGATGCGGATAATCCCCAATGGGCCCGGAAGCTCGGGCAGTTGTATTCGCTGGACATGCAGAGTAGTTCATCGCTTAAAGTGCAGAAAGAGGCAGCTACGCAGGCATTGGAACAGCTGGAGATCGCTTATCAGCTGTCAGCCAATCAGGCTAAAGATGTGCTGTTAAAGAGTCTCGCGCAGGCGGCTCTGGTGGCAGGCGACACGGAGAAAGCAAAAGAGTATGCAGAGTTGATGTTGAATCAGATCGGCTCAGACTGGAACAGTGGCAATAACGAACATTATGGAAATATCATTCTTGGTGAGATCGCGCTGGCGGAAGGCGATGTGGATGCAGCGAAGCAGTATCTGATCAAAGCGGGGAAGACAAAAGGATCGCCTCAACTGAATTCGTTCGGCCCTGATTTCGGTCTGGCAAAAGCTTTGCTGGAAAAGGATCAGAAGGAAGTCGTGCTGGAATACCTGACTCTGTGCGGCAACTTCTGGGTACTGGGAAAAGACCGGCTGGCGGAATGGTCAAAAGCAATCAATGACAACCAGATTCCCAAAACGCTGCGATAGATTCATCTGGTAGTAGAGAATAAAAAAACCTCTTCCGATTTGATAATCGGAAGAGGTTTGATGTTTGTTGGCTCTGTTCAATGAGAATTGGGACAGACGACTATGTAGTGCCGGCGTCGTTGGCTGCCGGTTCGATAAGTTGCTCGACCGCAGCGGGAACCGCATGTGGTTTATCGACGGGTTTATAGATCATGACCATGGCTGCTCCGGCGGCGGCGAGGCCCAGTCCCAGGAAGAAGCGGAGGTCGGGCAGTGTTTTGGTCGGGTGGAATACGGTAATGGTGGCGATGGTATTAACGATGGGAGCACCTGCGAAGACGAGCGGCGCGACATAGATGGCGGCCCCTTTACCGCCAGTGGTCACCGCGAAGATGACACACAATGCTCCCATTGCGCCGGCGGTACCGGCGAGGATGCCCCAGAGGATCGGGCCGGTATTGAAGTTCACGCCCGCTTTGGCGGTCGGGTCTTTATCCAGCACGAAGATGAAGAAGCAGGGAATCAGAACGGCGACGAGAAAGTAAGCCATACCTACGAACAGGAAGGCGCGGAGGTTACTGTGCAGCTTCTGGGCGGCGATATGCACGAGAGGCACATAGGTTCCCCAGGAGAGTGCAGCACAGGCAACAAAGATTAAGACAATCGTCCATTTCGACATTCTTCAAACTCCTGAAATATTGGAGGGGAGGGATCAATTCTATTGGCGAGACAACTCTGTAATTATGATAGTAAGTTTGTGAAATTCCAGCACCCGACAATCATGGAATTTTGTGTGAATGACTGAAATGCGGTTGTATACAAACTCTTATGGAGCACGTAATGTCGCCAGTATCGGTGCCCGGACGGCGTCAGCGACCGCCAGCAGCGCCGCCAGCATGCCTGTCAGCAGGACCGCCAGCAGAATCATCAGGCCGCTCTCCCAGGGGAGATCCGCGCCGGTAGACAGCAGATGTGGCAGCATCGCCAGCAGGGCGGAGACGGTTCCGGAAAGCAGTCCCCAGAGCAGGAGAAACGCATTCTCGGACAGGACGATGATCGCGACATCACTGCCCGTCATGCCAATGGCCCGCAACAGGGCCAGCTCGCTGCGACGTTCGACCACATTACGTAACATCACGGTCGCCAGGCCGAGAGTTCCGAGCAACAGACCCAGACCTCCCAAAGTCTGGAAGGTTGAGAGGTAGGTATTCTGCACGGCGAGGAAGTCAGCGAGTCGATTGGCAACGAGGTCGGCGTCGAACCCGTATTCGGTCAACCCTGTTTCCAGAACGCCGGCGAGCTTGCCTGCCTGAGCGGGGGGGACTTCAATCAGAAAATATTCGAAGCCTGCCTGCTCGGGAAACAGAGTCTGGAAATGCTGTTCTGAAATGAGCAGCACGCCTTGAAAGATACTGCCATCCAGCATGCCTTTGATTTTCAATTGATGTTCGGGACGTTCGTCGGAAGGGATGCCCACGGTCTTGCCGATGCCTTTATGCAGGCTGTACATCAGCGTATTCATATCGCCCAGCGCGGGGATGGAGCCATCTTGTTGAGGTTCGTTGAGGAGTTTCCAGGGATTGTCAGTCGGCGTGTCTGCGAACTTGAAGCCACCGCGTTCGATCATTTCCTGCGGTACGCCGAGGATCGTGGGAACGCTGGTCTGGTAAATATTCAGGCAGCTGGCGTTCTCACCCGGTTTGACGCGGAAGGGAATCGCGTGCATCTGTTTCAGGAGCTGGGTTGTATCTGCATCGTCGGGAACATTGACCAGCATTTTGCTACGACCTGCTTCGGTATTCAGATCGTAGATCAGGGGAGACGTGGATTCGGCGATGAGAGTGAATCCCCCGTTGCCGGAATCTTTGTCGGGACTTTCCACCGCGGGATTACGATGACCGGCGGCGACAGAGACGAGTACGAATGTCGCCGAGGCGATGAGTGCGGTCGTCAACACACTCCGCTGACGAAAGCGACCGGCATTGCGGATGCCGAGTTTGATAAGGGTTCCTGTTCCTGCGCCTTTGATGGGATTTGTGGAAGTCTGCCTGAGTCTGCTGGACAGCAAGTTGAGGCTGGCGACCAGCGAAAGAGTACCGACCAGAAAGAAGGAGACGGTCTGCCAGGAAAATCCGGAGAAGGCTTCCTGCCGGGGAATGACCCCCGAGACGGTTGCCAAAACCAGGACCATCGCCAGGCCGAGGGAAATTTTATAGGTATAGCCGACGCGACGGGTTTCTTTGACGTTCTCTGTTTCCGCGGAGTTCACGCCAGCGAGCAGGCTGCGGATGGAGATCTGTTTGAGTTCCGACATCGATTTCCAGATGACGAAGCTTGAGAACAGGACCGCGATCAGAAAGCCGATGACGAGGCTGGTTGCTGTCAAATCCAGAAACAGGAAGCGGGTGCCGATCGCGCCGATCCACCAGGTCTTGAGGCCGTATAACATCAATGAGGCATAACCGATGGCAGCAAGGATTCCCAGAATTCCCCCTGTGAAAATCACGACGAAGGCTTCTTTAAAGATGATCTGTCTGACCTGCTGCGGGGTAAAGCCGATAGCGGAGAGGAGGCCGATAGATGAAACACGCCGGTCGATGCCGAGCTTGAACAGCAGGCGAATTAAAATGATGGCCGAGAGGATGATGAAAAAGCTGAAACCAATAAACAGCCCGCTGAAATCGGTGGTTCCACTGGCGGCTGCCAGACCGAGCAGCTTGATGGGTTGTACGGTGAGGCCCATTTTAAAGACGTCGATATTATTGAGTAATTCTGTCGCATACCGGGGCGCGGTTTCTTCCAGCGTTTTACCGGGCAGTGGAGTGAACCGCAGAGAGGTCAGACTGCCATAGCGGCTGTTCCATAATGACTGCGCCGTTCCGAGTGAGACGAAGGCTTTGGGGGTGGCCTTGTATTTGTCCCAGTAATCTTCATCGCTGTCGGTGACACGGTTCAGCTGCATAGGGAAGGGCTGTTTCCAGTCACCGAAGGTATCGGCATCGGTGATGCCTTCCATCTCGGGGGTCAGCTTGCGGTCGGCTGCGGGAGTTCCATCGAGTTGAATAATGCCACGCACGTTGAAAGTTTGTTCGGTTTCGGGTAGTTCTCCCCGGGAACCGACGACATGATATTTCATACGCACTTCATCGCCGACTTTGACATTCAGGTCTTTGGCCAGCCATTCGTTGAGGACGATGTCGTTCTCTTTTATGGGGAGTTCCGGCTTTGCTCCGATGAATTTAAAGGGACCAAAGGGGGGCTGCTGAGAGAATTCGAGTCCCGCGACTATCGAATACATCGAATATTGTTCTTTGAGATCAGCCGGTCCTTTATTCACAGGTTTGATTTCGTTGGCGATGTAGACCAACACGGGGGACGTGCGCAGGCTCAGTGCCTTCGCTGCCGCCATGCCCGCCTGTTCGATCTGCGGATCGAGAATCATCTGATCGCTTTCGAGCGAGAGATACTGGTAGTCTTTATTAGACGCAATCTTGAGGTTGAGGTCTTCCAGCTTCAGGGAGCTCTTTAAAACGGATTCCAGTTGTTGGGCGGTTTCCAGAACGGCGGGAGAAACGGCGTCTGAACTCTCGGAGTTGAAAAAGAGGGCGTTCACACGTGCCGGTTGCGATTTAGGATTGCGTCGCGAGGCGACAATTTCGTCGAGGTCTAATGCCGCCTGGAGTGTCTTGAGGGAGATAAACAGATCAAGGGGCAACTGCTGATTGGGGAGCAGCGCCAGCCGTCCGGCTTTGGATTCGGAGTCAAGGATCGTGCTGACGGTGAGAGTGATTTCGACCGACTGTTCTTCACGTTCGCCCAGCAGGGAGTCGCGGGGAATCGCGGACGGGAGTTCAATCCAGAGTGTGATTTCATCGCCGACCGCGGCCTGTAACTGTTCAGCGACGCGGGCGTTGAGGATGGCCTGGTCGTCTTGTGGCGGCGGGAGATCCGGATGTTCGAGCAGTGACCAGAGTCGTTCGTCGGTACCAAAAATATTGACCTGGCCGACGCGCAGGCGTTGATCGTCCCGATTTTTTTCCAGGCTGCCTCGCAGGACCAGCGCAGGGGCGATGGTCTTGATTTGCTTAGGGAGGTCGGTAGATTCGGTGAGATCCTCGGCCAGTTGTTCGCGGAAGAAGCGATGGCCGGAGACGACGAAATCAATTTTGCCCAGACGGTCGAGAGTCATTTGTCTTAAGCTGGCCCGTACGGAGTCGCCGACGATGAGGGCGCCCCCAATGACTGCAGTGGCAGCGATGACCCCCAGGAGAACCGCGAGATTGGTGCGCCAGTGATAGCTCAGACTTTTGATGACGAATCGCGCTTGATTCATGGGATGAACTCTTGCGAAGATTGGAATTGGAATTTCAGGCTGTTTCTGTCACGAGCGATCCGTCGCGCAACCGCTGATGCTGCGGAAACAGGACGGCCAGTTCGCGGCTGTGTGTGACACAGATCAGGATCGTGTTCTGTTCCTGATTGATTTCCAGCAGCAGTTTGCCGATCGATTCTGTATTGACGCGGTCGAGGTTTCCCGTGGGTTCATCGGCCAGCAGCAGGCGTGGGTTATTAATCAAGGCGCGGCAAACGGCTACGCGCTGGCGTTCCCCGCCGGAAATCTGGGCGGGTCTGTGATTGAGACGATCCGAGAGCCCGACGCGTTCGAGCAGATGGCGGGCACGTTCTTCGGCATCGCTGGTGGTGCCCTGATAGACCATGGTCGGGATCAGAACATTTTCCAGAACCGAGAACTGAGGCATCAGGTGATGGTCCTGAAAGATAAAACCGATGTTCTGATTGCGAAACTCTGCCTGCTGTTTGGCTTTCAGTTCAAACGGGTTCTGTCCGAACTGAATGATTTCACCTGACGTTGGTTGATCGAGCACGCCGATAATGTAGAGCAGAGTGCTTTTTCCCGAACCCGAAGGCCCCGTGATTGCCAGGGCTCCTCCGCGATTGAGGCTCAGGTTCACGCCATTGAGGATCGGCAGTGATTCTCCCGCGAGCGAGAATTCTTTGGTTAAGTCGCGGACAATCAGTTGCTGTTGCGCGTCATTCATATTGATCCCTGCTTAACAGTTTATTCAGCCTGATCCATCGATGCTTCAAATTTCAGCAGCATCCACTCGGGGATTGCGATGGATTGCATGGGACTGCCGTGTGTGAACTGACAGCAGACCGTTTTCATACGTCCTCTGGCGATTTTCGTTTTACCACGCCAGAGATCATATTCCATTGTCAGTGATTTCACGCCGATCCGCTCTATGTTTAAACGGATCTCGAGCAGGTCACCGTAATAGGCGGGTGATTCAAACGAGCATTGGGCGGAAACCCGCGGCCAGCCGATGATGGAGCCGTCCGCCTGTTTATCCACAATCGTCAGACCCAGCGAACGGAAGTATTCGTGTTCGGCCTGTTCCATGTACTTGTAAAAGTTGGCAAAGTGGACGATGCCAGCCATATCTGTCTCATGGAATTCGACACGGCGGGTTGTTTTAAAAGTACAGGACATGCGCGGCTCTATAGAAATGATTCAACAACAGGCTGTGGAACGTTTGTCTGGTGTTCGTCACAGCCTGCTGTATTTCAAATAATCTTAACGTAGTTATTCTGACTTAGTCTTCTGGAAAGAAGCGAACCAGAGTTTCTTTACTGGGTGGTGGTGTGACCAGGGAAACCAGGGTCATCGCCGTTGCCGACGCAACGACCATCGTTGCTACAGGCATCATACCCAGAAAAGTGTAATCAGGATTTAAAGCGAATTGAGCTTCTCTAAACAGATACAGCCATGATCCGGCGGCCACGATCACACCCGCGTAAACGCCTGCTTTTGTGAGCCGTTTCCAGTAGACGGCGGCAAAGATAATCGGAAACAGACTGGAGAATCCACTGAAACACCAGACCCCCAGCGTGAAGACCCGCCTCGGTTCCAGCAGACTGAAGCCGTAGGTGATTGCCACAATCACAATAATAAACATGCGGGCCATGAAGACAACCTGCTTATCGGTAAATCGATCTTTTCCGCCGTAATGCACGACAATGTCTTCGGTAAACATGGTGCCGATACAGAGGAACTGACTGTCGAGTGACGACATGATGGCCGCCAGAATTCCCGCTGTCAGGAAGCCGGCCAGGACAGGTGAGGTCATCTTTTTCACCATTGCTGCCAGCACCGCATTCGCCGGGAAGTGTGGCGGGAAGAGTGGGGCACCATTGAACATGGCAGACGTCGCCCAGACGCCGACCAGCACACAGGGAACCCAGACAATCATAATGAAGAGCGGGTGTGCGACGACGGGCAGTTTGAATGTCGCCGCGCTGCGTGCTGTGAGCCAGTGCTGAAACAGATGCGGGAACATGCCGACCGAGAGAGGCACGAAGAAGTAAGTGAAGAAGACCAGCTTGCTCATCGGGTGTGGTGCATCCGGTGCCCAGCTGCTGGCGCGGTAAACGCCGAGTGCTTTTTTGATACTCCATTTTTTCCCTTTGGAAGGATCATTGGGATCGAGGTCATGCTCGGGGTGACCAATGTTCTCTGCAAAGATCAGCTGCGCCTTTTCATCTTCGGCGTTGTCTCTACGCGGGTATTCGCGAAGATCATGATGCGCCATCAAACCCTGTTTCCATTTTTCAGGAAAGGGATCAGGCATGACGCGGTCGTCCTGTGTCAGCAGGGCTTTATTCACCTGTTCGTTGGTGAGTTTATAGAGCTCGTTTTTAGCGGCGTAGACGGCTTCCGCGGTGGTTTGCCAGTTGGGAAACCGTGGTTTGAATTCTTTGTAAGCTTCCGCAGTCTGCTCGTCGCTTAGTTTCAAAGTCTTGAGTATCCGACGGGCATAGTTGTATTTGGCGATCAAAGTCCAGGTCTGATAACGCTCAGCATAACGCTCCCGGTCCGCTGGATCGACGGCACGCATTAACTTGGACGGATTCTTTTCCAGTACGGCATGGCTGGCAGCATCGAGCCCACCCAGCTTGTTTGAAATCACTACGAACGTAACGACGCCCAGCACCATAAACACGATTGTCTGGAAGGTATTCGCCCAGGCAGTGCCCCGCATCCCTCCAAAGAAGACGTAGATCAACACCACCAGGCTGATGACCAGAGAACCGAGCCAGGGAGGCACGCCGTAGTCGTAGGCAGCGAAGGAACTTTCAAATGCACCTTCTGTGATACTGCTGATGACCACACCAGATGACATCACGCCGATCAGCAGGTAGGGAATAACCAGTCCGACCAGGATGGGGAACAGAATGATTCCAATCCGGTCACTTTCCAGGCGGTCCCGGAAAAACTGGATCTGGGTGGTGTAACCGTATTTATAACCCCAGGACCAGAGTTTGATTCCCAGCAGGAAGAAACAGAGTGAGTGAATGATACCACTGGAAGAGGCCAGCATCCCGTAGACGCCGACGCCTTCTTTATAGGCTTCTCCACTGGAGCCGACGAGCGCGAAGGCGGTCATCGTGGTTCCGAAAATAGACATCAACAGCAGAAAGGGGCCGATCGAGTGGCTGGCCAGCATGTAATCTTTACTGGTTCCTTTAAACAGCCGACTGGAGAAGACGCCCAGAAACAACAGTAGCGATAAATAGATTCCGATAATTACCAGCTGGATCATTATTCTTTATCTCCTGTTTCCTGAGCCTGTGCAGGTGGTTCTTGTGTAACTTCTTCCAAGTGATGAGGCCAGGCAAACTTGGTGGCCAGGAACCAGACAATCGCAGCGCCGACGGAGATACCCGCCTGATACAGCAGGGTGATCGGCATGAAGCCCCAGATGAGACGTTTGTCGTCCCACAACCAGTTATCCTGGTGAATGATGATAAGCAGGACAACCAAGCCATAAATGGTGTATCTCATAAGTCATCTTTTCTATATCGACAGAGTCACTTCAGGTGGGTTTGCTATTACCAGATGAAAGTACGGGCATGGGCGGGAATCAGAATTCGCTGAATCGCATTGGGGTCCTATTGTGACAAATTCTCCGAAGAGTCACAACATACCGGTTAGTATTGTGTCAATAAACCTGCTGATCTCAAGGAGAACCGATGTTGAGTGTTAACGTTGATTTACAAAAATTCGTGTATCGCAGGCGGGGAAGAGTCTTAAGATTCAAAGGATGAATCCAGACTTGCAAATGCCGGGAAGTCTCCCCAGAATGGTGGTTTGCACAGAATTGTTGGTCATTTCGGGTTAAGGCTATTAGAGAACTTGGGGGATAGATGTTTCGTCTTGCACTGGTCGGTTTATTTGCGTTTCAATTTCTGCTGACTTCGACAGCATTTGCACAGGCTCCCAAAGGGGATAAAAAATTTGCGATCCTCGAGATCGATCAAGCCGACGAGGACTTTCAGTATCAGGGTGAATACTATGGCCAGATCGGCAATGACTGTTCCTGGTGTGGTGCAGCAGCGTTGGGTTTGCAGGTTGTTGCCCGTGGTGATGGTCATTTTGTTGCATCACTCTATCATGGCGGACTGCCTGGAAATGGGTGGGACCGTTCTGCACGAGTCGAGCTGGAAGGGGCTCGGCAAGGAGATGTGTTATTCCTGACCGGTGGTGATTTTCAGATACAGGTGTTGCACGGAGGTGTTGTCGATGTTCGGGACGAGGCAGGACATCTGCTCGGTCAGTTATTGAAAACTCAGCGCCGCAGCATCACACTGGGAGCCACGCCACCCCCTGGATCGACCGTGCTGTTTGATGGCACTTCGACCGATATGCTCAAAGACGCTGAAATCACAGAGGAAGGCCTGTTAAAAGAGGGAACCGAATTCAAGAATACCTATCGCAGTTTCCGTCTGCATCTGGAGTTTCGCCTGCCTTATATGCCTTATGCTACCGGACAGGCACGCAGTAACAGCGGTGTTTATCTGCAGAGCCGCTATGAAGTCCAGATCCTCGATTCGTTTGGCCTGGAAGGGGTCGAGAATGAGTGTGGCGGGCTGTACAAGCAAAAGCGTGGTGATGTAAATATGTGTTTCCCTCCTCTCAGCTGGCAGACTTATGACATCGCTTTCGTGGCTCCTAAATTCGATGCGCAAGGTGAAAAGATCAAAAACGCCTTCATTACGGTACTACTGAATGGTGTTCCCGTTCACCAGGATTACTCCATCATCGCAAAAACCGGCGGAGGCAAGCAGGAAGGTCCCGACTTGTTTCCGATCAAGCTGCAGGATCATACCAATCCCGTCCGCTTTCGGAATATCTGGATCGTGGATTTGAGTAACCAGCCAGACCCCGTATATTGCACGCCATGCCAGTCTCTGGCCTGCGACCCGTAATTCGGGAAGGGAATTAATCTGCGGAAGAACCGATACAAAACCAGATTTTCCGTTCGCAGCTTTCCTTAATCATCAATATGTTTTGACTGATCGTGGCCATTCGCTTTACAAAAAGACTGCAACGAACATACTTCACTCTTCAGTTTTGGCTTGTCGTACGTGGACTGCAGGGCTATTTGATAAAAAACTGGTATGTGAAGTAAATCAATGAGATTGCCATGATTACACAAGTTGCAATTCTCCTTAGTAGCCTTGACTCCGAAGGTGGTTCGCTGAATAGTTCGAAGAAACTGAGAGCAAATATAAATAAAATTAAAAACGTAATGCGAAATGGTATCTCATCCTGATGAACGGTACATAAAAGCAGAAACATCAGGGCTGACAAACACATAGTTAACCAACTGATTATTAAGTGTAATTGCATGCATAAATTATAGCGCTCAGATGACAAATAGTCCATTCAGGCCAATACACACGGGGTTAGATAAAATGAACCCACTACCACGTGGCAACACAAGGCGAGTGAGTAAATTGAATCATCACTCAACAGGCCTTTGGTTTGCAGGTAGATTCTTTTTCATGGAAACAGACAAATCAGAAAGAGTCATGTATTCTGAAAAAGACGATCAGTGAAGCAACTAGAGCCAGCAGGACTTGTCACAACTTTCAGCTTGTATGCAATCTATCTAAAGACTGAAGTACAAGACTTGCCAGTGCACCTGACCGCGTGTTAATTGTCTCGTCACTTGGTTCTGGCAGACTGTCTGGAATCGTTCTAGATCGCATTACATTTAACCATAGCGTCTGTCAATCTAATATACTCGGTCCAAATGGAACTGGAGACGCTACAGTAAAACTGGACACAGTCTAGCGTCGAAAATATCCCGCTGCAGCGTATCGGGAATCACTCAGTTTTGACGTTTTCACATCTCGTTTCCTCCCTCTGGTGAGGTTTTTCCGTTCGCATCTTGCCTTGCTGATGGGAACCGGTACAATAAAGCTGCGGCGTCATAAGCTGCCGTCCTGTACGAGTATACGAATAGAAATGACTGTTTGAATTCACTCGAACTATTGTACTTTTCCGGTTTGAAACCAAGGTGGGAAAGGACAGCGCACGGAAAGTCTGTAGACCTGATGGATTATTCACTCATAGCAATTCTTGCTTTGGCAGTCGCGTTGATGATGCTGGTCGCCGAGATTTTTCTCCCCTCTGGCGGACTCATAGCTGTTCTGGCTTTAACCAGTCTGGCGGCTTCTGTCTGGGCAGCCTGGATGGCCTGGTGGGGGTCGAGCCCGGGCTTGTGGTGGACTTATATTGCGAGTGTGATTGTGCTGATTCCGACGACTCTGGGGTTTGCCGTCCGCTTCTTCCCCAATACGGCCTGGGGGAAAAAGGTAATTCACGAAGTTCCCACGCTGGATGAGGTTACAGGTTTCCAAGAGGAAACCGCACATTTGCGGTCGTTGATTGGAAAGATTGGAAAAACGCAAACTCTTTTGAACCCCAGCGGGTTCGTGCTCGTTAATCATGAAAGACATCACTGCGAAAGCCAGGGAATGATCGTGGATTCGCAGGTGGACGTTGAAATTATCGCAGTGGAAGGGACCAGACTGGTCGTCAAGGTTGTCAAACAGCCAGTTGTCGATGAGACGAAGTCGGGAGACGAATCAGCTGCCTCCGATAAGAGCATGGCTGATGAATCACTCGACTTTGAAGTACCGGACAGCTGAATCTGAAGGTCGTCTCTGGATGCTGAACGAAATTTACTTTACAATAAGCAAGTCACGATGGAGTAACAGGTTTTAATAGTTGGTTACAGCTGTTTCTGAACATCACCTGGATCTAGACTGTGTCCAGTTTTACTGTAGTGTCTCCAGAGCCGTTTGAACCGAGTATAATAGATTGAGTGACGCTATGGTTAAATGTGATGCACTCTAGATATTCTTAGGATTGGAAAACAGGAATGAACGACTTGAATCTTTTCGCTGCCGAAGATAGCTCCACATATATCTGGATTGTCGGCGCTGTCGTATTTCTCGGCACGTTGGTGTTTTTCGCAGTCTTCGCACGTTTTGCCGGGTTGTGGATTCAGTGCAAAATGACGAATGCCAGGATCTCGTTTCCGAATCTGGTGATGATGACGATTCGAAAAGTGAATCCCACAATTATCGTTCGCAGTAAAATTATGGCGATTCAAGCGGGGGTCACCCGTACCTACGATATCTCCACGCGGGATCTGGAAGCACATTATCTCGCGGGGGGAAATGTGCCGAATGTGATTCGAGCATTGATCGCCGCCCAACGGGCCAAAATTGATCTGGACTGGCAGTCGGCACAGGCGATTGATCTTGCCGGGCGCGATATTCTGGATGCGGTCCGGACGAGCGTGTATCCCAAGGTCATCGACTGTCCGGATTCCCGTAAGACGAACAGCACTCTGGATGCCGTGGCCGGCGATGGAATTCAGTTGAATGTTCGGGCCCGTGTCACCGTGCGGACGAACCTGAAACAGCTGGTCGGTGGGGCCACCGAAGAGACTGTGATCGCCCGCGTCGGCCAGGGGATTGTGCAGGCCATCGGTTCCACTGATTCCTATAAAAAGGTCCTGGAAAACCCGGATAAAATCACGCAGATCGTCTTGAATGAAGGATTAGAGAAACAGACGGCTTACACGATTGTTTCGATTGATATTGCTGACGTTGATGTGGGCGAAAATATAGGTGCCCGATTACAGGCAGATCATGCGGAAGCAGAAATGCGTGTGGCTCAGGCCAAAGCAGAACAGCGTCGTGCGGAACAAAAAGCGCGTGAGCAGGAAATGGTCGCGTTGACCCAGGAAAACCGGGCGAAAGTGGTATTAGCGGAAGCCAAGGTTCCGCAGGCTATTGCCAGCGCGTTTCGTAATAAGAAAATGGGCCTGATGGACTACTATGAACTGAAAAACGTTCAGGCTGATACGAAGATGCGTGACGCCATAGCAACTCCCGAGCGGGAAATGTCTCCTGCTAATTAAGCAACTTCCCGGATGTTTGTGGAATGAGATGAATTTTCGGACCGGATTTTAAGACAGGAATCAAGTGATGGAATTTCCAATACTGGCAGCTGGCGATGATATTGTCGGTGTGATTGTCGGGGTCATATTCCTGTTAATCAGTGCCGTGAGTGCCTTCAGCAATATTGCCAAGGAAAAAAATAAACCGCAACCGGGCAAAGTCAAAAAGAAAGCTGCGCTGCAGAAAGAGCTGGAAAAATTTCTGCAGGATGCAATGAATCCCCAGGCAGAGAAAAAGAAGAAACCAGTCGAAGTCGATTTCTTCGAAGACGATGTCCAGGCAACAACCAGCGTTCAGCAACCTCCCCCCAGACGCCGCCGGGAAAAACAGAATTCGCAGCCACAGGGACGTCGCGCTCAGCAGGCCAAAAAAATGGCATCCCAGCAAAAAACTGTGAAAGAACCCAAGGTTCATGTTTCAGCCCGGGAACGCGCAGAGCAGCAGGAAGAGGCCCGTCAGAAGCGATTAGGAGGCTCGATGCGTGCGCGGATCGAGAAGCGTCAGAAGAAACATCTGCAAAGCAGTATTAACAGCAAACTCGATGAAGATGGCATTCGCCCTCAGTCGGAACTCTTTGGCTCACGAGAAAGTGAAACGCGGCACGCCTCTGATGGGAAACGAGGTGGAAGCAGACAAATTCGTGATTTATTGCGTAACCGCCAATCATTTCAACAGGCCATTATTCTGAACGAGATTCTCTCCCCGCCTCTGTCCCGTCGCCGTTCTTGAACATGAATCTAACGCCGCATATCACTTTGATCTTTACTGCCTCTGTTGCAGCGCTGGAAATATGCAAATGAGCAAAGCAGATTCTCCTCTCAAAGTGTTATTATTTGCAGGGCCTTTTGAGGTGAGAGGTACCTCAGCATACACTTTGAGACTGGCACAATACACGGCCGCGTATGGTATCGAAACCAGGGTCATTTGTCCCAATGCGACGAAAGTCGATCCCAGTATGCGCGCGAAGCTGGATATTAAGGAGTATCGGAACCTGAATGTGCCGATACTGGGGCATCTGATTTTACATCTCGTGAAACAGGAGCTGGAAAAGAAGCGGCCCGATCTGATTCATATTCAGTCGCGGCATGTTTTGCCACAGGGACAATGGCTGGCCCGCAAGCTGAAACGTCCCTTTCTGTTGACTGTGAATGACTATCTGCAGAGTGATGAGCGTCTGCGGATTGATATGCGGTGGTGCAAAGGGATTATTACGGTCAGCGAGTCAGTCAAAAAAGATCTGATAGCCCGTACCGGTTTGCCAGATGATTTTGTACTGGTGATTTCCAGTGGCGTGGATGTGCCTGAGCAGTCTCAGCATGTACCTGTCCTGTCCCGCGATCACGAGCCTGTGGTTGGTACAGCAGGCCCGCTGGAGGCCATTAAAGGGTTGCCGTATTTTCTGGGAGCAGCCAGTCGCGTTCTGGAAGTGAATCCACATGTCCAGTTTTTGGTTTCGGGGGCAGGTCCGGAGGAAAGTAATTTGCGGCACCTGGTTCGTGATCTGGAAATTTCTGAAAACGTGACCTTTGTTCCTAATCTCTACGACTTTTCCATCTCTCTGGAGGCGATGGACATTTTCTGTCTGGCTTCCCTCAGACAGGGGCTGGGGACGATCATGCTGGAAGCGATGGCATTGGCCAAGCCGGTGATCGCGACCGGGGTGGGCGGGATCTATTCTGTGATCCGCGATGGGGAAACCGGGCTGGTGATTCCTCCATCAAACAGCGAAATACTGGCAAGCAGTATCCTGAAGCTGCTGGACGACCCATTGAAAGCGCGGGCGATGGGAGAATCGGCCCGGGAACTGGTTCGGCAGGAATTCCGGGTGGAGACCATGGTTGAGAAAACTGTAGAACAGTATAAACTGGCATTGCAGGTTCCGGTCTGATCGCTACGAAAAGAAACAGTGCATCGCTGCCGGAACAGTGATTCTCCCATCTCGTTACTGGATACAGGAATGCAAGCAGAAATAATTGCGATTGGCAGTGAGCTGACCAACGGAGAAAAACTCGATACCAACAGTCAGTGGCTGAGTACAGAACTGGCCGCGGTTGGCATCTCCACTCATTTTCACACGACAATCGCCGACAATCTGGATGAAATCGCCATCCAGTTTCGCCTTTCAGCAGAGCGTTCTGATCTGGTTCTCATTACAGGAGGGCTGGGGCCTACTCTGGATGACCTGACTCGTCAGGCTCTGGCAGAATTAACACAGGCAGATCTCGTGCTGGATGAAAAGTCGATGGAGATCATTGAGGCGATGTTTCAGCAACGCTCGCGTGAAATGCCCGAGCGGAATCGAATCCAGGCCATGTTTCCCCAAGGGGCAGAACCGATTCAGAATGAACATGGCACCGCTCCGGGAATCTGGATGGAAGTCCCCCGCATTGATGGGAAATCGGTTTGCCTGATTGCCGCGATGCCGGGCGTTCCCTCAGAAATGAAGCCGATGTTTTATCAGTCGGTATTACCCCGGTTGACTCATGGCACAAATATGATTCGCTTTGCCAGGATCAACTGCTTTGGAGTGGGGGAATCAAAAACAGAAGAATTGCTGGGCGATATCACAAGCCGAGGTCGAGATCCGGAAGTGGGAATCACGGCTCATGAAGCCACCATTACCCTGCGGATTAAAGCTGCTGGGAGTTCTCTGGAAGAGTGTGAGCAGAAAATTTCAGAGACGCACACTTTGATCCAGGAGCGACTCGGAGAATTTATCTTTGGGTATGAAGACGAAGAACTGGAACATATCGTGATGCTGCTGCTCAGCCAGAAACAGCAATCACTGGCAACCTGTGAATGTGGCACGGGAGGGCTGCTGTCGTATCGGCTGACGGAAGTCAATGGTTCCGCCGACTGGTATGCAGGTGGAATTGTTTCCCGATTACAGTCGACCAACAAATACCTGGACTCAAACTCAGAGCAGGAGACGGTCGCTTTTGATGCAGAAGGAGCGGCCCAGATTGCGCAGGCGACGAGAGAAAAATTTGACAGTGACTATGCCTTAGCGATCCTGCTCGACCCTCAACAGTCCTGGCAGGACCCGGATCAGGTTCCCCAGGCTTATGTTGCCCTGGCGAATCGAGAGACAGAATGGGTGGAAGAAATTGGCCTGACAGTCAATCGGGCGATTGCCAAAAGCCGCGTCACAAAAGCCGCGCTCAATCTGTTAAGACGAAATTTGATCTTGCAGTAAAACGTGATCTGCAATTCAAGCCTTATCAGGCAGCATGCAGCTTTCGGGCTTTTTGCGACCATTGAATCCAGTCGGTAATTTCCTTGAAGTCCGGCTTCTTTCCGCCGCGAATGATCTGCTGTCCTTCGCTGGTTTTGACGAACGATTTTACTTTGCCATATAACTCTTGAGGCGAAGTGCGGGCAATTTGATCTGGTTCATGAAATCCGCAGGCGACCAGGATCTGTGCATCGTGACCACGCAGTCCGGGAATACAACAGACAAGCTTTGTCTGTTTTTTCCAGACGCGAATGGTGCGTTCTTTTATGTGAGTGACATTTAATTGGTTCGCGACGTTTCCCGGGTTGCATTCCAGAAAATCACTGACTGAGAAGATCCCCACTTTTTCCAGGCGATGTGCGGTTTTCGGTCCGATGGACGGGGCCTGCTCCACAGGCATGGAACGATTCAGGTAAAAGGGCGGCGTAACAGGCTTTGCGTTACCGGACTCGGTATGCGAACCATCTCTGCGATATTCACGTCGTTCCTGTGGTTCAGGCTCTCGTGTTGTCTGCTCTGATAAAGCCGGTTTTTGTGGGTGAAACTTCCGCGACTGGTGCGCTGATTGAACCCATTGTTGCACGAGTATTTCGCTGATGGTCGTCTCACTTGACGTCTCTGGGGGAAGACTGGAATCAATGAGCGACCAGAGTTCAGGGTATGACATGCTGGTGATATCGCCGGGCTCTGTGATCCCACACTGGACGAGAAACGCAGCCTGTTGCGGTTTGATTCCTCGAATGCAGGCCGCCAGTCTGGCTTGACTCTGCCATTCAAATATCAGCCCTGCAGAGATTTCATCAGGTAACTGTGTAGCCAGTTGGTCTGCCGATTGAGACAGGAGCTGTGCAATCGAATGAATCCCTGCCTGATTCAGATTTTGAAGATGGAACTGGTTTAGAGAATACAGCTTGTCAATCGGGGATGACCACTCCAGCTGATAAACCGGATCTGCTATTAACGGGGCATCCAGAACGGCTGCAGGGGACTGGGTTGAAGAAGCAGATTGCAGCTGAAGTTCAGACTGAACAGCCGACTTTGAGATTTCTGGAGAGGACGTTTCCTGTGTCGTGCTCTCATCTGTGAGCCACACTGGATGTGTTCCCTGTTCTTCAAACAGACGGGTCAAATGGAGATGGCAGGTGAAAAACAGAATCTGCTGCCCTTTCTTTGCGACAGAGATCAGGGTTTCAATGGCCGCCTGTGTCCGGTTCTGGTCGAAATTGACAAGCACGTCATCCAGGACCATGGGAAGTTCCACACCGTTGTTACGGAAACGCTCGACCATTGCCAGCCGGATTGCCAGGAAGAGCTGTTCTCGCGTGCCACTACTCAGTTCGCTGACTGTGAGAGTATGCCCTTCGTTGTCATCGACTTTGGGATATTGTTCGCCCAGGGGAGTCCAGATATTAGAGTATTTCCCATTGGTTAACTGCCTCAGGTAATCAGAGGCAATCGCGAGTGTTTCCGGCTGACTGGTACGTTCAAATTCTGACTGCAGTTTCTGAAGACCGACCGCTGAAAGCTCCGTCGTAAACCATTCTTCACTGGCCTGTCTGATCTGTTCGCGTATCTGCTCGCGCTGAAATCTCAGTTGGACCGCGCTGCGATCAGTTTTGGCATTCTGGTAATCCTGTTTCAGACGCCCCATGTTTTCCGCAGCCGTGACCAGATCCTGTTCGATGTCTTCCAGTTCCAGATTCAACATGTCCAATTGCTCGGCATTCGCATCTGCATCGAAAACCAGCAGATCATCTTCCACAATCGCCATTTCCTGTTCAGTCTGACTGGCTCGCTCTAATTCCCGCTGCGCCGTCAACAGGGTCTTTTCGATCTCAATACGTTTTGTCAGCGATGCGGCCCGTTTCACAAAATCTTCGCGACTCGTAGCGCCACCCTGGATGAGAAGCGTTGAACGCAGATGGTTGATTTCCTCCAGCTTTAATTTCAGGGAGTCTGCTTCCTGGCGCAGCCGCTGTTCTTCTTTTATCAACCTCATGCGTGCTTCACGCTGGCCTGAAAGTGTTTCGAGTTCTCGTTCCCATGCAGTAACCTGTTCAAATGGTGTGTCCGATTTCTGCTGACTGCGATTCATGCGCAAACCTAATTCGCGGACGCGTTTAAAATACATATTGACTAGATCACCACAGGGTTTGATTTTCTGTTGTTCCTGTTCCAGCTGATTCCGGTAGAAGTTTGCCTGTGAAACCTGATGCCACATCCGGAACGCGTCATCCACTTTAAGTGTTTCGGTCAGCCCCAGTTGTTTCAGACATTCGCACCACTCATGCCGCTTGCTGCTGAAGTTTCGCTGGATTTCCTGTGAGCGGTTTCTCAATTTGACCAGTAATTGGCGGGTTTTCTGGGCGCGTTCCTGAGCCACATTCAACTGTTCCAGTTCAGCAATTTTGAGAGCCAGTTCGTGCAACAGATCGGTACGCAGAATATTTTCATCATTGAAATTCAACGCCGGTACAGTCTCCCGTTGTCGATGACTGCTGAGGGAGTGCCCTTCCGAGAGAGATTTCAATGCGAAGTATTCATCTTCCATGATACGATCAATTTCCTGGCGCGTTTCGCGCAGGTGGACATCAAGGGCCCAGCTTTCGTCCTGCAGTTCCTCAGCCTGGTCCAGTACATCGAGTTCGAAATGTTTTTTAATGGCCCAGGTGATGCCTCCCAGGAAGAGACCGCTCAGGCAGAAAATCAGCCCCACCAGCTTCGCGTCGGAGACTCCTCGCCAGAAGCCGGCGAGTACCAGGCAAGCTCCTGCCAGCGCGAAACCGAACAGTGTCTTCTTCGCCCAGCCGGGCAGACGTGAGTGGGACTGCAGGCGTTCCAGCTGTTCTTTGACTGCTTCCTGGCGGATGACAAACTCCGACTCTCTCAGCCGTAACTGGCTGAGTCGTTCGAGATGCTTCATACGTTCCCGGGCACGCTTAAGTTCTAGTTCAGTGGAGTGTCCGTTGAGAAGTCGTGAAGACTGTTCCTGCAGACTGGCCAGTGTCTGCTGATATTTACGTGAGAGTTTTTTATAGCGTCGGTGTGTATTTTTTCGCTTCCTCCCGGCCACACCGTATTCACGGGCAGCTTCGACCAGCCGCAGGTTATTATCAGGAGTGGTTTTAATATGAGTCATATGACCCAGTTCCAGATTCTGACTCAGGTAGTTTTTAAGAGTTGACTCCAGTTCCTGTACCCGGGTGATACCTGATTTGTGCTGCTGCTCCAGATCCGTCATCCATGGTTTCTGATCCACCAGACTCTGGATATTGGGCGCAAAGTTTAATAATGCATTGTCGATTTCCGCCTGCTCGATTTGTTTACGCAGACCGCTGAGTTCTGCTTTGATCTCGATCAGCTTTGATTCAACCTGTTTGATTTCCCGGTCGTATTCATTCAGAAGGTTCACGCCATCTTCAGGGAAATCGTGGACGACGGGCAATCGCTTCAATTGCTGCTGCAGGTCTTGTACTTCCTGCCACGGTTTCCAGACCCGATCCAGGAAACGATGTCCCCGGATCTGATACTGAAGCCCGGATTTCCGTTTTTTCAGACTGTCCGACTCGGCCTGGATTTTCTGCAGGTCGTTGGATAGATTGAAAAAGCGTTGTGACCGCTGTTCCAGGTCTGAGATTTTTGCATTGATTTCATCCAACTGTTGGAACAGGTCTGGTAATTTTCCGTTTTTGGAATCGCGGCTTAACAGTGACTGCCGGGACAGCCTGACCTGTTTGGATGCATCCAGGATCGCCTGACCTTCCGGCCCGAGTGTCAAACCATAGATATGCTGGGCAACCTGATCGCCGTGCAGAGTTCCCAACTCCTGAAGTTCATTCAACCCGATGGCGAATACATTTTCATAAACGCTTTCATTCACTCCCGCCTGGAGTGAGGTTAAGAGATCAGTGCCCGAAATTCCCCTGGTCTGACTCTGGAAAGAGAAATGACCTCGTCCGTTCGCAGTTGTTTGTCTCTGAATTTCATAGAATTGTCCCTGATGGCGGATATCCAACAGCGCAGACCAGGGTACGGCATCGGGAACACGTGAACGCTCGCGCAATTCGTCGGATTGAAAACCGTAGAGGATACCCCGAATCATTCGCATCAGCGTGGATTTTCCCGTTTCATTCGGGCCATAGAACACATTGATTCCCGGCTCAAGTGAAGCAAGATTCAGGTCCTGCCAGTTCCCAAACTGGTTTACATGGATTCTGGTAATTTTCATACTTGTACTTCCTCATCCAATGAAACATCAAGCCATGTCTGTCCATTGTGGGTGGCTGCGTTGAAGATCTGCTGATCGTCCAACTGTTCGGTGAGCGAATCCAGTCGCTGCAACCAGTTTTGATCCAGGTGAGTTGCTTGTGTGAGTAACTGCTTAAGCGGAAGTTCTGTTTCTGACTTGAACGTGTCCAGTTGAGCCTGAAACAGTTGAGACAAAGTAGATTGCGTCCCACGGTGCTCTCTGTTGTCTGTTTGCAGGTAAAACGATTGTTCAATGCAGACCGGCAGTCGATCTTTGACGACGAGCGCCAGTTCGTTACTCAGGCTGCTCTGATGTTTGAAACTTCTGAGCGAGTCGAACAGTTCACCTGATCCCTGGAACTGCCAGCGTATCATCCACAACTTTTCGTAGCTGCCTCGGTTTTGGGACTGGAGCGATTCCTGCATCAGTTGAATCAGTTGAGATCGGTTTATTTCCGGCTGCAGGTTCAGTTTCAGTACCAGCCAGCGGACAGACGCCAGTCGCAGTGTCCGCTGTTCCAGTTGCGCTTCCGTTCCCACTGTGACCAGGGTAACGCCGTTTTGTTCGTACTCGCCGAAATTGAGCCCCTGTGCTGTTCCCGGATGGTGGGCCACACCGGGGTGCATTTCGAATGTATGTCTCTGTGTGCCTTTGCAGAGCGCCAGATAATCCACGGTCACCTCATTGGATTCTTCCGATCGCCATTCTTCAGGTAGAAATTCATCAGACAGTGAAAGCGGAATGGCCTGTGTTGAATTGCCCACCGCATCACGGGGCTCTATTGGTAAATTCGCGACAATCAGTCCAATGGAGAGGGCACGTTCTTCCTGTTTGTTAAACAGTTGATTGCGTTGATTCAGTTTCAAAGGCTGTGAAAATTTATGGTTGGCAGATCCCAGAATCTGCAGGGTGGCAATAGTTTTGTCCTCGCGCAGAATATCAATAACATCACGGTCCTGAGGTGAAAGGAAAGTGATGTTAGCAGGCCAGTTGTACTGCAGATCCCAGGCGCTCAGAGGATCGTGTTGTCCAGGAACGATGAAAACCTGAATCTGATCCGCGGCCAGTTTTTGAAAGCCTTCGATTAATGCGATACGGGCACGGATGCTGAAGTCATCGGCAATAAAGGAGTTGCCGCTCAGGAGTAGAAAGTCAATTTCCTGTTCCCGGCAGGCGTCGATCAAGTGGGAAAACGTCTCAAGCGTACAATCTTCGAGGATTGTTTGAGACTCAATGGAAACTGCGCCGACCCCTTGCGCCTGATGGTCCAGACGCAGATTACTGGCATGTATAAACCGGGTTGGTACAAATGGCATGGCAGACTCCTTTCCGCCGCTCAGCCTGCTGACGTCAATTGTTCCACAATGTGACCCGGGATGCAGGTGGCAGTGATGCTTTTAAGAATTGCAATTTTGTCTGGAAGTGTACTTCACTCCGCAGTTTAAGAAAAGTGGAGTCTGTAGAAAATGTCTCTGTACCGTGGCTGAAAATTCAGAAGTCAGGCGTAGGTCCGTACAGCAGAATCGGCATATTCAGAGGCATTTTGACAGAGAATTATAGTACGAGAGGCGCTATACTAAAGTATGCTGCGCTCTAGAGGGTATCCGAAAACTAAGAAAAGGGTGAACAGTCTGGCCTGAGATTTGCATGATTCTGCTCTCTGAAAGGAGGCTTTATCATGCCCACACGATCCCGTACAGAGCTAAGCCGGCTCGTCGACACGGGATCCAGGACGGACCCAACTGTAGAATTAACCGATAAACAATGGAGTTTAATTGAGGATTTATTCCCTTGGGAACCTCCGGCGCCCCAGGGTGGACGTCCCAAAGCAAAACCCAGAGCCTGTTTCAATGGTATAATGTGGATACTTCGGACAGGAGCCCGCTGGAAAGATTTACCAGAGAGGTATCCTCCAAAATCGACCTGTCACGACCGTTTGAAGGAATGGTCGGAGTCAGGTCTGTTCGATCAAGCATTAGAACGATTATTGAGAGCCTTGGAAGAATCGGAGATATTAGACCTGACAGAAACCTTTGCCGATGGCACATTTGCTTCGGCAAAAAAAGGGGTAAACAGGTTGGACCGACACGCCGTGGCAAAGGAACTAAGATTATGATTTGCGTGGACGCCCAGGGGATTCCCCTAGCAGTCGAGACGGAATCAGCCAACCGTAATGAAGCAATTCTGGTCGAACCGTTGATTGCAAAAATGACATTGAAAAAACGACATCCTCAGCGATTGATTTACGATAAAGCGGGAGATTCACAAAAATTGCGAGACTGTTTGGCTGAGCAGAATATCGATTTTATTTGTCCCCACCGGGACATCAAAAACCGAAAGCAGAAAAGCCAAGATGGTCGCAAGCTCCGACGTTACAAGCGACGTTGGATTGTTGAGAGGACGATCTCCTGGTTACATAATTATCGGCGAGTGGTGACACGATGGGAGTACCACAATCACCTTTACACAGGCTTTGTAAAGCTGGCCTGCCTGTTCACCATTATTAAACGGTTTTCGGACCACCTCTAGAGCGCATCACATTTAACCATAGCGTCTCTCAATCTATGATACTCGGTCCAAATGGCCCTGGAGACGCTACAGTAAAACTGGACACAGTCTAGTTTCCCAGCCAGTGGGTCACATCCGGGTCATGGTAGGTATCGACCAGCGCGTGCGAAACCGTGGCCACTAACTCCTGACGTTTGACAGGTTTAGACAGTACTTCGTAGGCTTTCGCTTCGGAAGCATCCTGCCGTAATTCGTCAGTCGCATCGGCGGTGATCAAAATACAGGGGAGCATGGCATTGATCTGTTTCATCAGCCGCATGGCTTCCAGACCGGTAAGTATGTCCATATGCATGTCAAGCAGAACGATATCGACAGAGATCCGCTCAACCAGTTCTACGGCTTCCTCGCCCGATTCAGCCTCAAACAGTCTGAAATAAGGAGCCAATACTTCCTTAAGCACCGCGCGAAACCCGGAATCATCATCGGCAATCAGTAGCTGATAAGGAGCCTGTGATCTGGCAATAACCATATGTCATCTCACCAAGTAATCCGGAAGGTTACCGCAGCAGCGGACATTTATGTTAACCTTAGTTCGAAACGGGAATCGTGCAAATAGCGTTTTGTTTACTTCAGGTTAAGCAAATCAGATACCATTGTCGTTAAGAAAAATGATTCTGGTGATAAGTCGTTTAATATGTGATAGATAGGGTTGTTCTCAGGACTCGGGGGAAACAGGGGGACCTTGATGAATTCGTACATTCCCCATGCACTCGCTGTCAAATAGGCAGTAATATCAATGCGAGTTGCAAATTCAAGATTGATCGAGAAGTCCGGTTCGTGTCTGTAGTTTGATCAGAAGAATCGTAGCCTGGAACGATTCAGATCAGGCGGACCGTTTACTGGGGACAGGGTCAGCAGGCCCCATCAACGGCTCTGGAAATCCGAGTTCTTTCTCCTCGGAGCCGTTTTCGATCATTTGTGAAAAAAAGTCAATTAATGCCGCATCAAATTTTTCCAGCTGAGCGAAACGGCCTGCATTGTGAATGGCGCCTGGTAAAGAGCAGACAGTGATGTGGGTATTGTGGATCCGTTTCACAATCAACTGTGTCATCCGGGGAACAACACTCTGATCTTTTTCGCCAGTGAAAAACAACAGGTTTCGATTCTTCAAATCTTTGACGCGCGGTTTCAGATTGATGTATCGGCAACCCTGCCGACGTTGTGAATACCAGATCATAATTCGAAATGCGCGGATGACTTCTGACGTAGGTACTATTTGAATAAACAGACGCGGCAGGAAACGTTCTCCCCAGCGAATCGCGTGATCCAGAAAGAGTTCCTCGTTCAGAAAGGCACCTTCACAGGCAACAAACTGGATTTCAGGAGCTTTAGCAGCAACCGCGAGCGCAGTACCCGCCCCACGGCTCATGCCCAGCATGCCCAGCGGCAGATGCGAAAGTTCTGGTTGAGTACGCAGGTATTTAATGGCTGACCTGGCATCATTGAGTTCATACTGTGAGAGCCAGTGAATTGACTGATAACGGACATCGTTATCACTTTCGCCATGGTTGCGGAAGTCAAATGAAAAGACCGCAAAGCCTGCTTCCAGTAATCCTTGGCATTGAAAGAGTGCGATTCGCCCTGTGGATTTAAACGGATGACAGAAGAGTATCACACCTTTAGGCAGAGTTCCTGCTGGAGTGGCAATAAAACCGTGGAGTGTCAGACCGTCCGTTGTGGGAAACGTCACATCTCTGATCTGAATGTGATCGTCGTTTTCGGGTAGTTGAGCGAGTGTACCAATCAGATTGAAACGATCAGGCATTGGCGCAAACAGCACCGGGTAGGCTGCGCGCATGATACAGTACTGAATGATAATTTCGACTGCGATTGCGATCAACACGCACCAAAGCAACCAACTCACTGCTGTCTCCCTGGTGGTAACTGAGTCCATCAGTTCTTAGACAGACTCTGTATTCAATGAAGGATGTAGACACTTGATTTCGGGAACGACGAAGATGTTCATTTTGTGTATTTCCGCTGAAACCACACTCGCATAGTTTACTCGGTTCTCGATTGAGCGCCTTGATCAATTTCGCGAGTCTGGGGTGTTCTCAATAAAAAAACAGATATCCTCCAGGACCCGTATTGAGCAGTTAGGAGCGGCGCAGAACGATTGAGCTTGCGTGGACGCAGACTTCCCCCTGCCTCAGAATGATAAGGCCGCATATGTGAGAATTATACGGCCTGCGATCAGATGAATGGATGGCTTTCAGGCTTCAGAAGGGAATTGAGCCATAATGTCGTGGTGACAGTATGGTTCAATCCAGTTTAGTCTTTGAATTCTGAAAAGATCAGGGCAATGTTCTGTCCGCCAAATCCAAAACTGTTGGATAGAGTCGTCGTCACATTTTTCTGACGTGCTTCATTCGGAATATAATCCAGGTCACAATCTGGATCGGGGGTTTCGTAATTAATGGTCGGCGGGACGACATTGTCACGAATTGCCATCAGGCAGGTGATGGCTTCCACACTGCCAGCGGCAGCAATCAGGTGTCCCATCATGCTTTTGATGCTGGAGACAGGAGTCTTATAGGCGGCGTCACCCAGTGCGCCTTTGATTGCTCTTGTTTCTACACGATCATTGACGGCGGTACTGGTTCCGTGAGCGTTGATATAATGAATCTCATCCTGATTGATCTGGGCGTGATTCATTGCCATTTTAATGCACTTAATGGCGCCACGACCCTCGGGGTGAATGTCGGTGACGCGATACGCGTCTGCGGTGGAACCGTAACCGACCAGTTCGCCGTAAATTTTTGCACCACGTTTCTGGGCTCGTTCCAGATCTTCCAGAATCATCATGCCCGCACCTTCGCCGAGTACGAATCCGTCCCGGTTGCGATCGAAGGGGCGCGATGACTTAGCGGGATCTTCGTTATGTGTTGAAAGAGCGGTCAGCAGGCTGAAGCCAGTGACACCGAAAGGATGGATCATGCTGTGTGCGCCACCGGAGAGCATGATATCGACATCACCACGACGAATCAGTTCTGATGCTTCGCCAATTGCCTGACTGGAAGCGGCACAGGCAGTCAGACAGTTCAGGTTGGGACCTTGTGCATTAAACAGGCTGGCCAGATGGCCGGCAGCCATATTGGGTTCCTGTTCAAGTTCGAAACGCGGATTGAGCTGCTCCAGCCCGACTTTGGTGAATTTTTCCAGATCGACTTCACCATCGTTTTGAGCCTGAGCAATGATCTTCATGAAAGTGTAGAAGTCCTGCTGCCCTTCGCCGGCTCCCAGGTAGACACCAAATGTGGAAGGATCAAAATCATCATCCAGAATCCCGGAATCTTGAACTGCCTGTGTCGCTGCACCAATGGCATAGCGGATATTGCGCCCCGAATGCTCAAAGCGATCCAGATTGTCGACATAGTCTTCCAGGTGGAAGTCATGGACTTCCGCAGCAAAGCGTGTCGGAAAATTCGAAGCATCAAAGTGAGTGATGTTGGAAATGCCACATTTCGATTCCTGGAGTGCTTTCCAGGTATCTTCCACGGTTTTTCCCAGGGGGGTAATAGCGCCAATTCCAGTGATCACAACGCGGCGGTTCATAGCATCGAACTCTTGTTTTAAATTTGATTTTGTAACAGCAGGCAAATCTCAGGTCCAAGTGGACTGTTCAAATGTGATTAGCCGCCAGTTTAAGTCTGCGTTTTTTGAATACCTGAATTATCATTGTAGTTCAATTTGAATCAAGGCCTCTATAGCAAGCTTTCAAAAATCGCTGTCTCACGCCTGATCTTCGCCAGTTCCAGCTTTCCCGACATCCAGGATTCCCAGCAGATTCATCGAAAACACAAAGTTTTTCTGATCGATGGCTCCAAACTCCGAATCACTCTGATCGAGGTGGACAAATATGATACTTCCCTCCGCAACCAGGCGGTCTCCGACCATCGCAGTCACATCGACAGCGCCCCCCTCTTCGCCGGCATTGGTAATTTTCGCTGTATAAATCAACTGGTCACCCGGGCAGGCCCAGCTGTGAAAAGTCATTTGGGGCACTTTGGCCAGAATGACGATGTGTTCAAAATCATTGATCTCTCCCAGCAGAATGCCTCCGGTCTGTGCTAGTCCCTCAATCATCAGGGAGCCGGGCATGACAGGAAAACCGGGGAAGTGGTCGTGCAGATGCTCTTCTGCCAGTGTCACATTTTTCACACTTTTGGCATAAGAACCGCTTTCAAATTCAATAAAGCGATCTATCCAGAACCATCGCATTTTGAAACACCTTTTCGTTCGTAATTTGAATCCGCAGAGAACTCGCAGGAGTCCACTGGCGGCGCAGATCGAATACCAGACAGGGAGCAAAACTGCACAGCTCACCTTAGTGAGCTGTGACAGTCGTAGTATCTATCTGGTTAAGAGAATCTGCCGATTAAGCCAGTCGTGCTTCGAGGAAGTTAACCAGCATATCGACGGTAAACAGATCCTGCATGTTTTCGACTTTAGGATTCTCTGCAAAGGAATCGATGTCTGCATGAGGCATCTTGGTACGGAGTTCTGCGATCCCTGCTTCAGTGAATTCACCGTCTTTGACAAAACCTGAATCGGAAGAAGCAATATTTTCCGGAAACAGTTCACCACGGGGGATTTTAATATCGAACGCTTTTTCCAGACGGAATGCGATATCGAGGAAGTCGATTGATTCAGCACCCAGGTCACCCATCAGGGTGGCTTCTGGTACTACTTCGTCATCATCCAGTCCGAGCGCATCAACCAGTGTTTCACGAACGGAATCGAAGATTTCATCTCTAGTTGGCATTTTATTACTCCTTGGTTCGACCTGCTGGTCGATAAGTCCCGCCGACCCAGCCTGATTTAAAACTATCCGGCGAGAAGAATAGTTTTGACAGTTCTTGTGATGCGATAAGAAGAATTGACCCAATTCTGAAGACTACCGATCACACATAACAAAAATGTATTTTTCCAAACGACGACGAGCCGCTTCGAATTACTTACTTAAATTCCACCTAATGTTAATCCGCCGTCAACAGCCAGTGTCTGGCCGGTGACATAGGAAGACTCGTCTGTGGCAAAGAATAATACCGCATTGGAAATATCTTCAGGAAGCCCCAGACGTCGCGAGGGAATATGTTTTTTAATCTGATCGCCGGCAGCATTGCGGACATCGACGGTCATGTCCGTTTCAATAAATCCGGGAGCAACTGCATTGACAGTCACACCGCGTTTGGCCAGCTCGGTCGCCAGACAACGAGTGAACCCGATAATTCCCCCTTTACTGGCAGCGTAGTTTGTCTGGCCGGAATTTCCGAAGTGAGCAGCCACACTGGACATGTTGATAATTCGACCATAACGTTTCGACATCATCGGACGCGTGACCGCCTGACAGAAATTGAACACGCTGGTCAGGTTGGTGTCGATCACGGCCTGCCAGTCTTCGGCGGACATGGTTGCCAGCAGACCATCTCGGATAATGCCGGCGTTATTGACCAGGATGTCAATTTTTTCCCACTTTTCCATGACCTGTTCTACGACCGCATCTGCTTCCGCTTTACTCGCGACATCTGCCTGAATGGCAAATGCTTCACAGTTCTCATCTGCGAGATCTTTGACGATCTGTTCTGCGGCTTCCGCACTGGAACGATACACAAAGGCAACCTTTGCCCCTTCACGGGCCAGGGCTTGCACAACGGCTTTTCCAATACCGCGGCTACCACCGGTTACCAACGCTATTCTTCCTTCCAGTTTCATTCCAGTTTCCAATCTAGTTTTCTATTTTAAGTTCGTAATTACTGTGTAAGTCAACGCTCATGCAGAACAGCCTGATTCAGGAAGCGGTTTGTCTGCTGGGATTCCAGAGCTGTCGAAACTGAGTTTGCAGATCTTGAATCCGTGCGGCATCGGTTTCAGTCATTGAAGGATTCTTATCGCCCAGATTAAACTGTTCCAGAACAATCCGACCACTGACTGCGGCTTCCCCTTCCACCTGACTGGACGCTTTCAATGTACACAGATTGTCTTCCCATTTCTGAATACTCAGAGAGACACGCAGTTGCTTTCCTGGCGTGACAAAGCTGTTAAAGCGGATGGCCTTGGTCTGCTTCAGCAGAATGGTACTGTATTGAAAATCGTTGGTATACCGCATCAGCCAGGCACCGGCCTGAACGATCGATTCCACCATTAACACTCCCGGCATTACAGCAAAGCCCGGAAAATGGTCCTGAAGATATTCTTCGGATAGAGAAAGGTTTTTGATAGCCGTAATCGACTTCCCTTTCTCCAATTCTATAATTTGATCGACGAGCGAAAAACGCATGCCTGTATAATCTCGCTACCTGTCTGGAAAAGGCTGTAATCAGATTAACCGGTGATTAAGAACCAATGCTGGCAGGCAAGGTTCTCAATTTCCCTGGCGGTGGTCAAACCGGTTTGATACAGAAACCCCTATCGATGATCGAACCGACTAAACTTCATTCGATTCTTGAGAGTCATTGGAAACGTGGCAGTATAATTGCCCGATACCCGTTTCTCAAGCTAGTGGCGTTACTGTCCATCCTGAAATCATGCGAATTTTCTACGTTTTAAATAATAGTGAAGTAAGTGTTTGTATGGAAACAGTTTATGAGTATTTGTTGAGTTGGGATTGATGAAGCCCACCGAGGGCACTGGAAACGATCATGGACTGTATTACTCCGGGAGTAGTTAGTTTTTGAAGGATCTTTTTGACAGTCTGCCATTCCTGACATAGGTTTAAACAGCTGTTTTTGCAGTTTGCAACCCCAGTGAACTGTGTATATGGATACTTGAGCTCTCTAACGACAGGTTTGGTTAAATGAATATGGTACTTGATGCACGGCCCGGAGTTGACGTTTCTGAGATCACCGGGGAGACGACCCCCGGCACTTCCGAAACTCATTCGATTTCCTTTCGAAAGTGCCGTCAACAGTCTGGGCTCTCTTTGAAGACCCATAGATCTGCATCGGGTAGAACCTGGAATTCCCTGCTGAATAAGGTACGAGCTGCAACAAACTCTGGGCAAGTCTCAAAAAATGAACCTGAAGCAAACGATCATTCCGCTGGAGATTCTCCGTCTTTTGATCGTCGAGCCTACCCAAGACACACCAGTGATGCCATTGTTCTGGCCCTCAATAAGGGTGATCATCGGCCTGTCGAAGCGGGCTCCCATCCGGCGCAAAAGGGTTATGCGATCAACGTCAGTCAGAATGGAATCTCATTTGCTTCCCGTTCGGCATTTCAGCAGCGTGATGAATTGCAGCTGACTGTAGAAGACGCAAGTCTCAACTTTGTACTGAATGTTTCCGCTACAGTAGTGCGTTCGACGGCTCTGGATCAGGAGTTCTGGCGCATCGACTGCAAACTGCAGTGCCCTCTTTCGAATGAGCAGGTGGCTCACCTGAAAGAGTACGCCCCTTCCTGCTATGTAGGATAGGCTATCAGCTTCCCTGCGGGGGAACACCAAGGGATTTGCCGCCATCGATGCGAATTGCAGTTCCCGTTACCATTAAAGCATCTTTGCTGGCCAGGTAACAAATGGCTGACGCCACTTCCCCAGGGCTGATCATGCGTTTGTTTGCTGCTGCGATCGGGCTGGCACGGATCATGGATTGAGTCAGTCCTTCCGGATCAGCGGCGCTGGAAATGTCTGCATTCATCATTCCCGTTTCCCCGACCGGTCCCGGACAGACACAGTTGATCCGGATATTATCTTTACCGTGGCAAAGTCCCAGGCTTTCAGTCAACGCGACAACGGCATGTTTACTGATGGAATAAACCGGGTCATGGGCGCGAGGCAGCAGGCCTGCATTGCTGGCAGTATTGACGATAGATCCTCCTCCTGTCGTTAGCATATAACGGATTGCGTGTTTGCATCCCAGAAAAGTGCCTTTCAGATTCGTGTCAATACAGGCATCCCATTCTTCTTCTGTTACCTGATGAATCGGTTTGACCATGCCGATTCCTGCATTATTAACCAGGACGTCGATGCGGCCATATTGATGGATCGCCTGCTCAATCAATGTCTGGATGTCTGCTTCCTGGCGAACATCGCACATCACTTCCGTGATCCCCAGCTGTGAGAATGTTTTCTGATTCTCAGGCAGGTGGTTCAGGTCGCCAGCGAAGACATGGGCACCTGATTCTGCCATCATGATTGCCGTGGCGCGGCCAATTCCGTTTCCAGCCCCGGTGATGACCACAACCTGATCCTCAAACTGATATTGGTTCTTCATCAACTTCTTTTCTATTTCCTGAGTTGGGATAGTGAGAATAGCGTGTAATTATGTATATTTTTTGAGTAAGCGGATTCGTTACGTAATGAGTTGTTTAATGAATTTTCGGATTATTCAGGATGCGATAGGTCGTAAAGTCAGTATGCACATGTGGTTACATGGATTGTGTGGTTTCAGGTATTCGTGCGGATGCATATGAAATCGTTGATATTATCATTGGAAAATATATAAAATCGGGTATCCTATAGTCATCTAATTGCAATAAAATAGAGATAATACCCAGAGACTCTCGAATGTTTTCATATTTGAGTCGGTTAATACAGTAGCGAAGCCGTCTTCCTTTCGCAATTTTCGCTGTGAGTTCGATTTGCTTAAGAAGTCTGGCAGACTATTCGTTCTATCATTTTGAATATAGTGGAGAACAAGATAATGCGTCGTTATTCTAAACAACTCAGTGTTGTTTTAACCATGTTGATCTGTGTCGGTAGCTGGGTATCCAGAGCGGATGCTGCACCTCCGGAAAGCAGAGCGAAAGCTTTTTCTACAGGCGCATTTGATCCCTTTATTGACTACATCAATGGACGTATTCGTCAGGGATGGGAAGATAATGAGGTAGAACCTTCGCCCGTTGCTTCTGATGAAGAATGGTTGCGTCGAGTTCATCTCGATCTGATTGGTCAAATTCCTTCCGCAGAACTGGTAGAGCAATTTAATAAAGATCGTGATCCTGCCAAGCGATCCAAAATGATCGATAAACTGCTGGAAGATCCCGCATACGTACAGAACTTTACGAATGTGTGGACAAACCTGCTCATTGGTCGCCGTACTCCTCGACGAGTGAGTCGCAATGGAATGCAAAAGTTTCTGCGGGAGGCTTTTGCAAAGAACCGACCCTGGGATGAAATCGTACAGGATCTGGTAACTGCGGAAGGTCACTTTGAAGAAAACGGTGCCGTGAACTATCTGCTGGCACAGATGCAGAATAATGACGAAGCCGTGCAGGTCACTGCCGCCACGACACGTCTCTTTCTCGGGATTCAGGTGCAGTGTACTCAGTGTCACAACCATCCGTTCAATGACTGGAAACAGAATCAGTTCTGGGAATATAACAGTTTCTTTCGTCAAATGCGTCGGATCAACCACCGCAAAACCGATCCCAAAACGGGTCGACAGATTGATGATTATTCCGAAGTCGTAGCGACTGGTTTTAACGGGCCTGTCTATTATGAAAAACGTTCCGGGCTGATGCAGGTTGCCTACCCGATCTTTGAAGATCAAAAAGTCGATCCGCAAAGTGGCGTCGAGCGTCGTAAAGAATTTTCAAAACTGATCGTACAGGGGGATAAACCTCTGATCGCGACAGCGATTGTCAACCGGATGTGGGGCTATTTTATGGGATATGGTTTTACCCGTCCCGTTGATGACATGGGTCCTCACAACCCGGCATCGCATCCTGAACTGTTAAATAAAATGGCCGAAGAGCTTGTGAAGAAAGATTACGACCTCAAACAACTGGCACGCTGGATTTGTAATACTGAGGCTTACAATCTGACCAGTCAGTTCAGTCGCAATAATGAAATTGACAGTCCTGAGCGAGGAGAAACCCCTCTCTTCTCGCATATGTATATCAAGAATATGACGGCTGAACAGCTTTATGACTCGCTGATCGTTGCGACGGGCGCTCATAAATCAGGGCAGTCAAACTGGGAACGGGCTGAAGAACAGCGACGTCAGTGGATGGGCCAGTTTATGGTCGCATTCGATAATGACTCAGGCGATGACTCAACAACGTTCAACGGAACAATTCCCCAGGCATTGATGATGATGAATGGTGATTTGACCAAAAATGCGATCAGTGCAGAGCGTGGAAGTTATTTAAATCAACTATTAACCGAGAAGGGTAACGATCAGGTTAAGATTCGCAAATTGTTCCTTTCCACATTAAGCCGTTACCCGGATCGTCGGGAAATCAACAGTGCACAGCGGCTGATTTCCGGTACACCCAATAAACTGGCTGCCTACCAGGACCTGTACTGGGCACTATTGAACTCCAACGAATTTGTATTCAATCACTAAATCTGTCGCTGACATCGATTAAGCGAAACACAACCTTTATCACAAAAATCAACAAAAGAGGCCTTTACAATGACTATTCTGAATCCTTACGGAATGACGCGTCGCCACTTTATGAAGCATGTCGCAGGAGCAGCGACTGCGATCCCTACGATGCACTTTCTGTCGCATCTGGAAGCGAATGCCAGTCAGGTTAAAAAGCAGCAGAAAGCCTGCATCCTGATCTGGATGGCCGGTGGACCTCCTACAATTGATATCTGGGACCTGAAACCAGGTTCAAAAAATGGTGGTGAATTTAAGCCAATCAGCACCAAGGGTGACATGCAGATTTCGGAACACATGCCTAAGACTGCTCAGGTCATGGACAACCTGTCCCTGATTCGTTCCATGAGTACACGTGAAGCGGATCATGCCCGTGGTACTTATTATATGCACTCAGCCTACGTGCCTAACCCCACAGTGGTGCATCCTACATTTGGTTCGGTTGTCAGTTATGAACTGGGCGCTCGCCGCAAAGAACTGGATATTCCTTCTTTCATTTCGATCGGTGGCAGCCGGGGAAGTGCGGGATTTCTGGGAATGTCCAACTCACCGTTCGTCGTCTCCAGTAATGGTACGATTCAGAACGCTGAAATCAATACGACAGAACAGCAGCGACTGGGACAGCGTCTCGATATGCTGCAGGTGCTGGAGTCTGGTTTCATTAAATCTAAACGTGGGGAATCTGCCAACTCCCATAAAGACATCTACAAGAAGGCTGTCAACCTGATGACCTCCAAGCAGATGGAAGCATTTAAGGTCGATCAGGAACCAGCTGCTTTGAAAGAAGCCTATGGTACCGGTAACTTCGGCCAGGGTCTGTTGCTGGCCCGTCGTCTGGTAGAAGTCGGTGTTCCTTTTGTGGAAGTCTCTGCCTCAGTCGGAAGCTGGGATTTGCATCAGGGAGTTTTTAATTCGTTGAAAGATCAAAACCTGCCACAGCTGGATATGGGGATTGCTGCCCTGGTCCAAGACTTGAAGCAGCGTGCAATGCTGGATGATGTCACAATCGTCTGTATGGGCGAATTCGGCCGCACACCGCGGATCAACCAGAATGTGGGACGTGACCACTGGGCTGCCAGCTGGACTGCCATGGTGGGTGGTGGTGGAATGAAAAACGGTCAGGCTGTTGGTAAAACCGATGCGGATGGTATTGGTATCGAAGGTAAGAGTTATCTGCCTGGCGATCTCTGGGCAACCGTTGCTCACTCCCTGGGGATTCCTCTGGACATCGTGCACACTTCGAAACGTGGTCGTCCTATGAAACTGGCCAATGGTGGAACTCCAATTAAAGAACTGATTGGTTAATTCCATTCGCGTGTAAACGAAAGACAATTTTTGGAGCCAGAAAACAGCGGATGCTCAAACAGGGCTTCCGCTGTTTTACTCTCGGCTGCGAACAGGTTAAGTCAATCTGCATTGAAGTAATGAATTGGAACTACATTGACAAGTTCGACTGATCAACCTGTGTTTCTGGAAACTGCTTCGGAACAGGGCCGCGAATTTATCGCCTTGTTCACAAAGCACCAGCGACGGATTTATCTGTATATTCTCTCGATGGTACCCTATCCATCTGAGGCGGAAGAAATATTGCAGAATACCAATCTGATCATCTGGAAAAAGGCCCAGCAGTTTGAGGTCGGAACCAATTTTTTTGCCTGGGCCTGCCAGATTGCACATTTCGAGATCCTGAAATTCAGAAAAAAACGGGGCAGGGACAAGCATCAGTTTAGCGATGAATTCGTTTCACAGGTGGCAGAAGCCGTTGAAGAAAATCAGGATGTTTTCGAGTTACGACGGACAGCATTAACCCATTGTCTCAGTAAATTGCGAAAGAAAGACCGAGAGTTGATTCAAAGACGCTATCAGGGTGATAACCAGGGCAAAGACCTGGCTGGTGACCTGGGACGCCCGGCCAACTCCGTGTATCAGTCACTGGGCCGCGTCAGACGTACTCTATTTGAATGTATCAACCGTTATATCGCTTCAGAGTCCTATAGTCATGAGTAAGAAAGAAGTAAAATTAGCTGAGCTTTCCTTGCTTATGGAAGCGTTGTGCGAAGAGCGCCTTTCTTTGTCGGAACAGGCACGTCTGGAAGAAATCGTGCTTTCCGACCCCGATGCAATGCAGTTCTATTTGAATTATTCTCACCTGCATGGCACACTGCACTGGGATCAGGCTCAGGGGGCAGAAGAACAGATTCCCGAAGCGACTCCCGTTTCTGAAACTGATCTGCCCGAAACCACCCCCTCTACACCCGCTCTGCGTAGAAAATATCTGGTGCCCGGGCTGACGGCAGCTTGTGCGCTGGGTTTCATTCTGTTCGTCTGGACTGCCTGGTTTCGGCAGTCACAACAACCGGTCGTTGTCGAAAACCCAGCTGATCAGAAGGAACCAGTTGCTGCGGGAAATGCCGTTGAAACACAACTGGCTGCACAGAATAACCTACACCGCTCATTTCAGATCGAAGCCTCAAAGCACCCCATGCTGCAGGCGCAACAGAATGACCGTCTGCAATCGACTGGAAATCAACCATTGGTTGCCATGAAGCCGGAACGGGTGCCTCCCGTAGAAGCGCTGCCTGCATCAGCGCCAGATGAAGCCATTGTGACGTTTATCAACGACCGAATTCAGGATGGCTGGAAAGCCGCGAATATTGAGGCTTCACCCTTTGCGACGGATGAAGAATGGGTTAGACGCGTCTATCTTGATGTAATCGGTCGCATTCCAACGACTGCTGAAGCGGAACAGTTTTTGAAATCGAAACAACCAGATAAACATCAGCAACTGATTCAGAAGTTGACTGCCAGCCCGAGTTACGTGACGAACTGGTCCACAATCTGGACACGACTGTTAATTGGCCGCACGATGTCGCGTGATATCAATCGACGTGCCTTGCAGGATTTTCTGGTTCAGAGTTTTGCGGACAATCGCCCCTGGAGCGATATCGTTTTTGATCTGGTTTCCGCAGAAGGTGACGCCGATACCAATGGTGCGACTAATTTCCTGCTGGCACATTTGAACAATGAAGCGGTGCCAGCAACCGCGATCACCACACGTCTGTTTCTGGGTACACAGATTCAATGTACCCAATGTCATAATCACCCCTTTAATGACGCCACCCAGAGCCAGTTCTGGGAAATCAACAGTTTCTTCAAACAGACAAAAGTCGTTCGTAAAAAAATGCCGCCCAAGGCCGGGGAAAAGCAGGCGTCTCAATTAGCTTTGGTTTCTCTCACCAAAGGGGGGACAACCTTTTATGAGACACGCCAGGGACTGATGCAACCTGCGTATCCTGAATATGCCGGGGTGAAAGTTTCCGATGCTCCCAATATCAACCGGAGACAGGAACTGGCAAAACTGATGACATCAGGAGACGATCAACAGCTGGCCCGCGCGATGGTGAATCGCATGTGGGCACACTTTTTTGGCTATGGATTCACCAGACCTGTGGACGACATGGGCTATCATAATTCACCAACGCATCCTGAATTGTTAAACGAGCTGGCTCACCAGTTTGTTGACAGTGGGTATGATATTAAGCAGTTGATTGAGTGGATCTGTCTGTCAGACGCCTATCGCCTGAGCAGTCAATTCGCTTCAGATAACGAGTCTGATAATCCGGATGATGGTAGTACTCCCAATTTCAGTCGTATGTATGTCAAGCAAATGACTGCAGAGCAGTTATATGACTCGCTGCAAGTGACAGCAAATCCTGCGTTGGTTGTCACCGACTACTCCAACGCCTGGAGCAAGATGCAGAAGCGTGATCAGTGGCTACAGCAGTTTGTCTACACGCATGAGAATGAAGAGAATGATGAGACAACTACATTTGACGGGACGATCACCCAGGCTTTAACCATGATGAATGGTCAACTGGTGAGGAACAGCCTGGATGTGAAACAGGAAGGAAGCATTCTTGCATCGGTGCTGAAAGAACGCAGTCCAGATAACAGGATTAAAAAACTGAGTCTGGCTGCATTGACACGTTATCCCTCATCGAAAGAACTGGCTGAGTTAAAGCGTCTTGTGAAAGAACGAACCCGATATTTAACCAATCAAAATGTCCCTCCTCAGACTGCCATTCAGCAAAGCTATCAGGACATCTACTGGGCTTATCTGAATTCAAATGAATTCATACTGATTCATTAGCCTGGATAGAGTTTAAGTAATTTTCACCGCTTGCAGATTCATTCCGGAACTGATATAGCTGATCGCTGCAGTTATTTTCAATTCTGGAAACTAAAGCGACAGAGCAGGTGAGTTCGATGTCCGATCGTTTATTTAACAAAGTTGCTGTCGTCACGGGGGCAAGCAGCGGAATCGGCCATTCCATCGCCGAATATTATCTGACCGAAGGGGCAAAAGTCGTAGCGTTTGCCCGGAGAGTGGAACCTCTTGAAGAGCTGGAATCCCGTTATCCCGCCCGCACGCTGATTGTAGATGGTGATGTAACCAGCGCTGCTGACCTGAAGCGGTTGTCCTCTGCAACCGAACGACGATTTGGCCGTGTCGATATTCTGGTTCCCAATGCAGGTCTGGCTCGAGTCATCCCGATAGAGGACTCATCTCGTGATGCGATTGACGAGACATTTGAGGTCAATTTTCATGGGGCATTGCAGACGGTTCGCACATTTCTGCCTGTTCTCAATGAGAAGGCAGCCATCATTTTTATTACAACCTTTCTGACCCAGGTTGGCTTTCCTGGTCTGGCTGCTTATTCCGCTTCGAAGGCTGCTTTAAAGTCTTTGGCGCAGACATTGGCAGCGGAACTGGGACCTCGGGGAATCCGGGTCAATTCGATCGCCCCGGGCCCGGTAGCAACTCCTTTATGGGATTCTGTCGGACTGGATCCTGAGCAACTCAACGCAGTGGCACAGACAGTAAGCTCAAGGTTGATTCCAGGAAAATTCAGTCAACCTGAAGAGATCGCCGAGGTCGCTGTATTTCTGGCTTCTGATGCTGCCCGAAATATTTATGGCCAGGAAATTGTCGTTGATGGTGGCTATACCGTCGGCTGAATATTTATGTTTTATAATGGAGTGTTGCTGCAAGGGGGCCCGGATTATGCTCCAGATATGACTTCAGGGTTCTCGACTGTTTGGCTGTGAGAGAGACACACATTTCGCATCCAGTGGTATACTGACCCAGTACAGTCAATTTCTGCCACATGACTTTCACTGTTGAGTTGAAAAGATGTTCGCCCGAGTGATGCACCTGGATCAGAAGTGTTTCCCCGATGGAAAGCGGTAGATCCAGCAGAATACGAATCCCATCGAGTGAGACATCATATAAGACTGCATTGAGTGGTTCACTGCCGCCGTTTTCTCCAGAGCGTAGCAGGCGAATTTCAGGACCTGCCTGCAGTCTCTGGTGTAGCCGTCGCTCTTCACCCGAACGTCTGTTGGTGGATTTTCTCCGGTCAGTCATGAACTATTCCTGCTGTCTGTCTTCCTCATACCAGTCCTGATACATCAGGTGGTATGAGATGTAAATCGGAAGATGCTCTGCAAGTCAAGTATAGGTCATGAGATGAATCAGCGGGTTGGGGAGTCACAAAAAAAGTGAGGATTTCCGCCGCGAGTCTGACTATATCAGTTTTGCGGCTTTACCGGTTTGAAAAGTGGCAGGATTTCATTCAGATTGTCCTGTTCACACAGCAAAATGACAGTATCACCTGCCTGGATCTGGTCATCAGCACCGGGGACTTTGACACAATCTTCTTTGACTACTGCAGCAATGAGCGCCTGCCTCAGTTTGAGATCTTTGAGTCGGGCTTGTGTGATGGGGGAATTTTTTCTGACTTCTACTTCCAGAATGGCGGAGTTGCCTCCTCCAATTTCAGAGTGACTGATGATCGGCCCTGTCTGAACCATTCCCATAATCTGTCGTGTGATGACTTCCCGGGGGCTGACAGCGACATCGATCCCCAGTTTTTCCAATACGTTTGCATAGTCCGGACGTCTGACGATACTCATAATACGATCCGCGCCGAGTTCTTTGGCTTCCACACCACACACGATGTTGTCCTCATCACGACCGGTTGCAGCGATGAAGACATCTGCTTTCCCCACTCGCGCTTCTTCCATCTCCGTACGACGTGTCGCATCGGCATGAAGCACCGTAGTGGAGTCCAGGTGTCGAGAGAGAAAGTCGCAGCGTTGAGGGTCTGCTTCCAGGATGGTTACGGAGTACTCTTTCTTCTGTAGAATTCGTGCGAGGTTGAAGCCAATATTTCCACCGCCGGCAATAATTACCCGAAATTTCAAGGCGCGCTTGTGCTGGAACATACGATGTACCTGGTCGATATTTTCCTGTGTGCCAATGAGCGTGACGATCTGGCCGGCTTGAATAATATTATCGGCGCCTGCAATGGAAGTATTGTTGCCGTCGGAGATCAACCCGACGCGAACTCCACTGGGAAGCTTGAGATTTTTCAGCTCAATGCCATCGGCTTTCACACCCGGTTGTACATCCAGAACCTGAATGACCACTTCACCCCGCGCAAAGTTTTCGACGGCAAACATACCGGGTTCACCGATTTCCTTGGCCAGTTCCAGGGCCGTCAGATATTCCAGACTCAGCAGTCGGTCAATGTTGAAATGCCGCTGGTAGTCGAACGTACTCAAATTCAGATAGGCATGGTTAAAGACACGAGCAACACAACGTCGTGCCCCCATGGCTTTGGCCAGACTGGCTCCTACCATATTAACTTCATCCTGGCTGGTCACTGCCAGACAGATGTCGGCTCCCAGTACTCCTGCCTGAAATAGAATGGCTGAATCACAGGCAGAACCACAGATTGTCTGTACGTCGACCCGCTCTTCAATCAACTCCAGAGCGGCTCGTGATTTATCAATGATCGTGACATTGTGTTGCGCGGCACAAAGAGTGTCGGCAACAAATGTGCCCACGGTTCCTGCACCCATAATTACGATATTCATATAAAACTCAACAGACTTCTGTTTTATGGACAGGCCTAACCAGCAAGACAGGATCTCAGCTGCTTGCGCTGCGATAGCTGTTTAAAGACCATTTGAAGATATAACGTGAAAGAAATAACATCAGCAGTGTGATAGAGACCGAAACCAGGGTGATCCAGGATGGCTCAAGTGCTTTGGAAAGCAACTGGCGCGCGGGTACGGTTACAACGAGCAGAATGGGAATGATATATGAGAAAGCAAACTGCAAAATTTCACCAGTCGGGGAACCACTGTAGATACTCCGTGGATAACGTGCAAAGACCGTAATGTAAAACCAGAAATCATATAGTCCCTGATTGCGGCCGAACCAGATACTGCTGCTGGCCAAGGCGATCATCAGGCTGTAAAAAAAAGCCACTCCCACAGCCAGGAGCAGGCAATACATTAAGATCTGGCCGGCGCCCAGGAAGCAGAAACTGAGAATCGTCAGCCATGCTCCTGCATGGACCAGTTCCTGAAAGAGTTGGATGGCAGTTTCCAGATGAACTGTTTCCAATAGAGAGTAAACCAGGAGCGCTCCCGCTAGCAACACCTGGTTTAACATCGCCAGGTTTACTTTCTCGAAAGAAACCAGGAATTGAGTGTCGATTGGTTTTAACAGTACAAAGTCCAGATTTCCATTTCGAATCAATTCACTGAAATTGGCACAGTTAGGCATGAAGAACGTTTCTACGAAAGCGTTGATCAGCATGCCCGTCGCCATGAAGGCAAAGTACTCATCTCGGGTCCAGTCATTGATGGAGTTGACATTCCGATAAATGATATCAAATAAAATCAGCTGGGCCGCAAACCAGAATCCGCGTGTGACGACAGTAATCAGCAGATTACCACGGAATGTCATTTCACGAATCAGGGAATTACGGAGAAAGGTGATCCAGACTCGCCCGTAATGGGGACGGGGATTACTTGCCATTAGATGAAATACTTTCTACGCGAATCAATCTCTGGTAAATCACTGTAGTTCTTAACATTCCGGTTATCGAACTGTATTTTATTCGATTCTCGCCGAGAAGTCTTCTCCAGCCGGTCATTCTGAACAAGTAAACTAAAGATGTGTGTTAAACTGTTTGGAATAAGGAGCTTATAAAGAACATTCACAAGCTGATGTTTAAAGAAATAATCCAGATTCACTTAAAATTCTGTTGGGAAAATGCATCGGAATTCAGGGAGAATGCAGTGCGACGCGCATTTGGCGTGTAAACTTTGGGAAAGGGCTCTGTTATCAGTCTTGCTGAATCTGAAGGTATGAGTAATGAACAAACTAATCTGTATTTCTCTCGTGAATCGTAATTATTCCAGTCCTCTTATGCTGGGATTAATGATGTTTTTGAGTGTGATGACCCAGACTGCGTCAGCACAGAATGATCCCTTTACTCCAGAGGCCAATACGCAAGAGCTGTCACCTCAACAGCAGGAGATAGATGCTCAGGAGATGTTAAAGGGAGTTGAGAAGCTCGTGCTGTCTCAACAGAGGCGGGTTGCAAAAGAAGTCATTCGTAAGTATCCCAAATCGAAAACTGCCAAAATCGCTGAATTACTTCTGGAAGAGTACAGTCGCTTTGACCGGTTGAAAGAAGTGGATGAAGCTGCAGAAGCAGCCTGGAGGAATGAAGTGCGAAATCACTGGTTTGTAGAGCGAAATCCAGTACATAATTCCTGTTTCTTTACGATTTTGGAAGGAACACAAGTTAGCCCCGCTCTGATCATCAATCGGTCGAAGACGCCTGTTTTATATGAAATGAAAGGCCCATCAATGCCTTGGAATGGTCCCTACCGGTTACGACCCAGTGAATCGCACGACTTTAACTATCCGGTTCAGATCCGTTTCTTTTCTGATCAGGGGGTGGTTGTCAAACATCTCTCGCAAGGACAAACTTTGCAGCTCAACGAAAAAAATACTCTACATATCAAATAATAATACGCAAGTTCTGGATTAAAATGTGAGATTTCTCACTAAGTTCTTTGCAATACCAAAGCGGTCAACATCGATAAGCACGGCTCGTAAGTGATTTGATATTCATATCTTGAGCCGTGTGTTCGTTCTTAAATCAGGTCGATTTAAAACGCTCAGTTGATAATGAATTCCCCTTTTCGCCTGATGGGATTGTCGCTATACTTCGCCCGCATTTCTCATCTACCCCTTGGTAGAACTCCTCTCTCAATGCGCAACTTATCTACTCCTCTCACTTACCATTTCAGTCACAGCAACTTACTGCTGCGGTTCACAATAAGGAGCCTCGCAGGTGAGGTTATTTATTCCAATATCATTACAACGCTTCCTGTGGGGGGTGCTGGTTAGCGCTGTCTGTGCCAATCTAGAAGCGCAACAGTTTGCCAGTTCACAGCCATTTATGGCTCCTTCTCCGCATGCAGCCGGACTTCAGCAACCCAATCAGGGGCCAAGCCAGGCGCAGCTTTACCTTGAGAATCAATATACGAATCGGCAACAGAATCCGATTCAGCTGGGAATCCCATTGCATCACAACGAACCAGTAAGAACCGCTGGCAGACAGCAGGATATCACCCGAAATTTACCCCCCCTCTATTCCCAGTCTAGAAGAGAATCTGATTTACTGCCGAACCAGATTCAGCAGATCAATTCTTCTCAACCAGTGTTTCCTTCTACATATGAATTGTATCCGGAGAGCTCTGAATACCCTGAGTTTGGTACCATGACCGATCCCGAGGGAACTTATACCGATTCCATTGAACAATTATGTGCCGAAAGCTGCTGGGGATGGACAGTCTTACCCACCGACCTGCTTTATAAATCTTATCTGGCAGGACCGAAGGAATCTCGATTGGCACTGGCTATCCTGCATGAAAAAGACATCGGCTGGCAGATGGAACTGGAAGCGGGGGCACGGGTTGGTATCTTAAGATATGGCTCCATAACTGATGGAGTACTGGAAGGCTGGCAGTTGGATATTGAAGGTGCAGGTCCTCCACGTTTAAATATGGAAGAGGAAATGGATCTGGATGCGACCGATTTCCGTGTCGGTGTTCCATTAACCTGGAGACGAGGTGCCTATCAGGCGAAGTTTGCCTATTACCATACGAGTGCCCACGCTGGAGATGAATATATCGAGCGGAATCCCGGTTTTCAGAGAATCAATTATGTACGGGATGCGTTTGTCCTGGGCGGTGGTTATTTTCCCGATCCCGATTTAAGGCTCTATGCCGAAATTGGTTATGCCTTTAATACGGATGGTGGTGCACAACCCTGGGAACTTCAGTTTGGGGCCGAGTTCAGTCCTGTTGAACATTCCGGGATTTTCGGGGCTCCCTTCTGGGCTATCAACGGTTATTTGCGCGAGGAAGTGAACTGGGGCGGGAATGTGAACATCATGGTGGGCTGGCAATGGCGTGGCGATCGAAACAATCATCTGTTTCGAATCGGTCTGCAGTACCTGGATGGAAAAACCATGCAATACGCGTTTTTTAACAACTCAGAACAGTTTGTGGGTTTTGGTACCTGGTATGATTTCTAACGATCGTGTTTATCACTGTGTTGTTTCAATGACGATCAGGGACCACTTAAATCTCAATGACTTGAGAAATATCTGACTTCCACAGCAGGCGGTCGCTGCTGCTCGCCATCCTTGAAAACTCTGCTATAATATCGCTTTACATCTATATTGAAGCGTTTTAGTCTTGTGGAGTGATACAAAGCTGATGACCCTGGGGAAAGTCTATTTAGTCGGTGCAGGTCCCGGGGATCCCGGTTTGATTACCATTAAAGGCATCGAATGCCTTAAGCAGGCCGATCTGATCCTGTATGACGGGCTGGTAAATCCACTTCTGCTGGAACATGTCTCTTCCGAAGTGGAGCGTAGCTGTCGGGTAGCCGAAGGTTGTGAAAATCGTCGTGTTCTGAAACAGGACGAAATTAACCAACGTTTAATTGCCGCTGCCCGAGAAGGAAAGACTGTAGTACGATTAAAAGGGGGAGACCCTTTTATTTTTGGTCGGGGCAGCGAGGAAGCGGCGGCATTGCGTGACGCCGGTATCGAGTTCGAAATCGTTCCAGGGATCACCGCGGCAACAGCAGCTGCCGGCTATGCGGGCATCTCAGTTACGCATCGTGCGCATGCATCAGCGGTTGCCTTGATCACAGGACACGAAGATCCTACAAAACCTGATTCTTCTCTGGACTATGAAGCGCTGAGCCGCTTTCCCGGAACTCTGGTATTTTATATGGGGTTGCATAATCTCAAACATATCGTGAGTTCACTAATTCAGGCAGGCAAATCAGGTGAAACACCGGCCGCCGCCATTAGTCGTGGTACGACACCTTTTCAAAAAACAGTTCAAAGCAGATTGCAGGATTTACCCGAATCTGTGCAGAAAGCCAAGCTGGTTGCGCCGTCACTGATTGTGATTGGCGAGTGTGTCACTCTGCGGGATCATATTGCGTGGTTTGAACAAAAACCCCTGTTCGGGCTGCGGATTGGGATTACCCGTTCCGAAGATCAGTCCGAATCCGAAATTCGGCAGGCAATACGCCTGGGCGCACAACCGGTGTTGTTACCCACGATTGAGATCAGCAAACCTGCAGACTGGGCTCCCGTCGATCAGGCAATCTCGCGACTCGATCACTATCAATGGCTGGTCTTTACCAGTGCCAATGGCGTGCGGTATTTTATGGATCGTTTATGGGATCTGGGCTTTGATTCCAGGCAGCTTGCCCATTTAAAAATTGCTACAATCGGTCCGTCTACGGCGGAGGCACTTCTGGCATACCGACTGCGGGCTGATTTGACACCTCCTCAGTATCGGGCAGAAGCCCTCGCAGAAGCCCTTAAGCCATTGGCGGCCCAGCAGAAATTACTCTGGGCCGGAGCCAACAGAGGACGCGAGGTATTACAGACCGAACTGGCCGAAGTTTCAGCAACAGTTGAGAAAATTGTGGTTTATGAAAATCATGATGTCTCCGCCTGGAATGAAGAAAGTCTGAGTTTGCTGGAATCTGGTGAAGTCGACTGGGTGGGATTAAGCAGCCCTTCGATTGCCCGAAATTTTGAACGGCTGTTAACGGATGCGGCACGAGCACAACTGGGAAAAACAATCAAACTGGTCAGTATCAGCCCGGTCACGAGCCAGGCAGCTCTGGAAGCAGGATTGCAGATTGACGCTGAGGCGAAAGACTACCATTGGGATGGGATTTTCGAGGCAATTCAGGAATATGCATCACGAACATCCTGAAAACATGCATCGGGAAGGCAACCTAAATCGGACATAAAGGTTGCTATTGACCTGAATTGAAATATTTACGATATTGCCCACCCGGGAATTGAGAAGGAAAGGACTCAGAACTTCAATTTGAACTCTGAGTCAATGAAATCCAGATTTCCTGCACGTAAAATTCTGAATCATTGATCACATTGTCAGGCCAGGGAAGGCTAAACTGATGCGATTTATCAAACGTGGACTCAGCTATCTGACCATAGCCAGTTATGTCGGCATATTATTGTTTGGTATCTTCTGTCATACCTTTACTTATCGAACCGGCAGTCATCCAGGCATGTATTATATTGTCTGGGATATGTTCTGTGGCTGGTCTGCCTATTCGGTTCGTACGCATATCGTCGGTGAAGGCATCAGTGGTAAGTATTACGAGTTATCTCCCGGTCCCTGGGGTGATTTTTATCCTTACGGAAAGCTGGGGAGACGCCACTACGATACCACCGGCGATGCCTGGGTTCGGATGGCGATGAACACACTCGATAAGACAGAGCATGAACCAATGCTGCGAATTCTCTGTATCGAAGAAACCTGGTGCAAAAAATATAATCTGCCTGATATGGTCTGGGATCAGCGTTACGAAGAGCCCAAAGATTTTCAGAACTATTATCGGTTGCGCAGGGTGATTACTCCCGAAGGGGTCGTAGCACAGACATATGTTCCCTGGCTCACGCGACAGGTGACTCTACAGATCAATGACAACCCGCGTCTGGTAGCGGAAATGAATCGTGGTCGTCCGTTTTTCGCAGCAACGATTGGCAGTCAGATCGAGGCAACCGCACCACCACAACAGCACGATCCGAATCTTCCCGTTCACCTCGCTTCGCCCGTAGGTAATTAAGCCGAATTTCCGAGAGTTCTTTCCGTTTCGAATCGCTACATCATACAGGATTTCAAGCATGGATGCCCCAGAAGTGATTTCAACTGCTAATCATTCTTTTCGCGATCGCTTCCAGAATTTCTTTTTTGCCAAAGAGGTACCTTACGGACTGGCGATAGTGCGAATGCTGCTGCCCATGATCCTGCTGGGAACAGTCTGTACCCGCTGGTCTTATTCACGTGAATTATTCTCGGCTGATGGGGCACCGGCACCGCTGGCAGATATTTTTCAATACTATAATTATCTGCCGATATTACCCGGAACGGTTGTCGTTGGTCTGTTTGCTGTACTCGGTTTTTTCCTGTTCTGCAGTAGCATTGGCTGGATGACGCGGTTTTCATTAATTGCTTCTACGATCCTCTATACTTATTTCTGTTTCATGGACTGCATCAGCATGGCGACGAAGTATTCAGTGATTGCGACGCATGCTTTGTTCCTGCTTTCTCTTTCTCACTGTGGTGCCATCTGGTCTGTCGATAGCTGGTTAAAAAACAGAAAACAGAAACAGTCGTGGCCTCAGTATACGAAATACGAATTACCTCAGTTTGAAGTCTGGCCACAAAGATTGATGCAGATCCTGATCTGTCTGGTCTACTTCGGGGCAGCCATCACCAAGATGCATACTCCCGGATACCTGGAAGGCGACCAGATCAGTTACTGGGCAATGTCGCGCTACAATAACCCTCACCCGGTAGGAGAATTGATGACACTGTATCCGATCTTATTATCGGTGATGTCATATATCGCGATGATTTGGGAAATTGCCTTTGTATTCGTTGTCTGGCGTAAATGGGGTCGGATTATTGGTATTGCGATGGGGACCGCGTTTCATATTGGAACTACTTTTTCACTGGGACTGTATATTTTTCCCATGGTATCCATATCGATTTATTTCTGCTTCCTCAACACAGGTGATGTTCAATGGATTTCTGCCCGCTTTCGCAGGCTGTACCGAAAAGGGGGCTGGGTTTATCAGTTGTCGGCGGAATTCCGTCAACTTGTTGAACGATTTCGCCCTCAATCACTGGCAGTCTGGAAGTCTCCTGCTGCCTGGGCAACCGGAATTTCTGCTGTGTTGGTTCTCAGTATCTATGTTGAACATCAACAGGACCTGTATGGGCTGAGACGGGCGGAAGGTAAGATGACTTTACACGAAGTGGATCCTGAACTGGTCGCGCAAGTAATGGGGCCGGAACAGATCATGCGGGTGAAAGATAAGTTTCTTTCGGTTGACGTCGGTACCCAATTGGCAGGCGGATGGATCATAGATCGCAAGCAGGAGTTTAAAGCGGGTGAGATGATTCTCGTGCAATGTGCGCTCAATCCACCTCATGAAGATATCTGGATTGACTGTCATTTTTGTGAAGAGAATGGTCGCATTGTACAGCGAACCGGGCAGATCGCGCCGCGTGAAAATATGCGGGCAACCTTTCAGATTTATCCTTCTGAAATACTGGAGCCCGGCAATTACTACGTCTCGATCAAATCGAAGGGCAAGGAAGTGCTGAGGCGTTCCATCACACTGCTTCCCAAGTTGTCTCCCGTCGCAAATTAACGGTATAGTTACTGCTAATTCTCCGTTTTCGCATTCTCCGGTTTGTTATGATCCGGAGATACAACCAGTTTACGAATCACTTCTGTGAGGACTAACTCAACTTCCGGCGCAACCTTGCTGGCACGGGGGCTCGATTCGTATCCGCCCTGTGAGTAGGCGATTTCGGTGCAGATGTAACCGGGGCCGTAATCCCCATAGGCGGCCATGCAGACGGTTTGATGCGGAGCGAATTTCTGGGCTTGTAACTGATATTCGATAAACAGTTCGCCTGGCAGATGCAGGATGGATGCGGATTTCAAGTGCAGGCAGGTGATTGGAATCTGATGACCCTGTGAGGCACGTTGGTACCAGACAAGCCGAAATGCAGCACTCGATCGTTCCTTTGGCGTTTTCTTTTTGTCATTTATCGTAGCCTGTAGCAGTTTCGGATCCAGATGTGTAGAGACCGGCAACGCGGTCATTTCTGTTTTCCAGTGCAAGTCAGCAGAAGAGATCTCCGCTTTTTCCTGATTCTTAAACGCACTCTCCATGGCGCGCTCAACGCGCTGTGCAAGAATGGGCCTCATTTTGGTAGAACCATCATTATATTTGCCCGCAGCGATATTTCCTGCGGCGCCGTTAAAATAAACGTTTAATGTTCCCGGCAAGGCTTTGTTTCTGGCTTCGCGCGCCATTCCTACAAATTCATAATTCACGTCACCCTTACCATAATAACTCTGAGGGTGTGTGGCGTAATAATTCAGCACAGCAATGGGTTGATTGTGGTTCCAGAAACACAGGCACTTGAGCCAGGGATCAATCACTCCTTCAGGGGCATTGATCGCGTCGGGAGATTTTGATTTACTCCAGCGCATCAAACGGACTTTGCCATCTGCCCCCAGTAAACGGCGATTGGAAGCGACCTGTTCTACCTTCGCTTTCCCGATTCCAAAGTGAGTGACGGTTTGAGGGCTTTTCAATCCTGATCGAATGACATTGGCAACCTGTGTAATACACTGTCTGCCATATTTGTTGTCGTAGTTTTTTCCACCGAGACCCTGGTCTTCCATGATTTTGCCTGTCGCAAAATCGATCCGGGGGGCATCGTGTTGATGCAAAGAATGAACGGCAACACGTTCCGGCGTGGTTCCAGCGGCTTCGGCAAGCCTTTCACGCCACGTGTCATAACCTTGATTTCCGATTCCGATGGCATCGACGGCACATAAAACGACCGGTTGTTCATCAGAAAGCAGGACCACTCCCCTTGCATAAAGAGGGGTCACTATTTTCCGGGCCGGGGCATAAGCGACCGGCATACCCAGCCTGGGTGTAACATCTTCGTTGAACGTCACTATCTTTAAGTTCCCCGCGCACACTCGTTGTTCGGGGCCATTGAACAGGCTGACCATGAACAGCAGAGCGAGAAGTAAAGAGCGACGAGGCAGTGGAGAAAGCATGTTATTGATTCCTGGCAGTGATACGAAGGTCTGATGGTAATGGTCCCTCTCAGGTTAAAGCCGAATCTTTAACTTAAACAGCTTTCGGGAATCAGGCAAGTATGAGCGATTGATTCTGATAGAATTCCAGCTTACGCACACACAGGCATGGCTAAAGATAAGGGGGGGCGATTTTGTGGTGAGAGACCAGTCATAGCACAGCATCAAGCAGGAGTCCTCCGGTCATGATGGGCTCCTGTTTCATAATCTTATTTCGGAGTTTTTTTAAATATTTTCGCAATTTCCTGTCTCTCACTTACGTCCTATCTTCCAGACAATGATCCAAAAAAACTATACTGAATTATATAAACTCTGGATTTGACGCTTTTTACGTGAATGTCCTGTTTGCCGTTCGTTCTCAAAATTGCTTAGGGTACAAATCAATGTACGGAATGGCAATGATTTAAACTTTTGAGTCTTCAACACTGTAAAGCACGGTCTAAGTGGTTTTGGAGACACTACAATAAACCTGGTTACAGGCTAAGGGTGGGTTATATGCGATATCTGAGACGCGCACCTCGTTTTATGCTGTTTTCTTTAGTTGCCTGTTTCTGTCTGGGCTCGCCGATTGTTTCCTTGGCGCAGTCGGCTGTTGAAGCAGTCAAGCCGGCCGCCAAGGATCAGGATGACTGGGATCGTCTGATTTATGTTCCTTTCAAAAATATCAAGGATGTGTTCGACAAATCAGACGCTACAATCTTCATGCCTTATCTCGAGTACCTGGAACTCTGGTCAAAGTCAGCGGGTCCAGGCTCTGATAAAAGTTTCAATTTTCCTGCGAAAGCCGTGATTACCAGCTCCAGTTACCGGGCAGAGGTTGAAGAGAACGTCGCCCGGATTCAATGTGATCTGACAATCCAGGTCCTGGGGGATCCCTGGGTGGAAGTGCCACTGCAATTTGGTGATGCCGCCATTGGAAAGGTCAACTCTCAGAAATCAAAAGTATTTTTGAGAGGAACCGGGAAGGGCAGTTATACATTGTTGCTCTCAGAAAAGGGAGAGCATCATATACAGATTGAACTGCTGACCCGGGTCAAGAATTCTCCTGAGGGGCGGAGTTTTCAATTTGTCTGTCCCACTGTCGGAATTACCACACTGGAACTGTTGATTCCCGAATCGGATCAGACGGTTAAAATTACTCCGCAACTGGTAAGGCTGCCAGCCAAGTCACCCGCCGATGCAACACGCGTGAAATCGACACTGGGGGCCACCGGTCAGATCAGTGCTCTGTGGTATCCCCGCGAAAGTTCAAAGCCGGAAATGGATCTGTTAGCCAGCGTCGAAAACTCAACTCTGGTCTCCATTCGAGATGGCCTGGTTCATACTCAGACAACCTTGAAATACGATGTACTCAGGGGAGATATGCAGTCGGCACGCATTGCCGTACCCCTGAATGACCGCATTCTGGATCTGTCTTCATCTAATACCAAAATCAAAAGCTGGAAGGTGGAGAAAAAAACGGATCGACAGGTGGTGCTGATTGAGTTTCTCAATAAATTACAGAGTGGAGCATCCATTCAGATTCACACCGAAAAAGAAATCCCTGAAGAACCATTTCAAATTCTGGGATTGTCCGATTCCACGACGTATGGAATCCATGCTTTGGATGTCATTCGGGAAAGCGGCCAGATAGCCATCACCCCGGGAGAAAGCATGACTTTTACTGTGACCGAGACATCGGGTGTCACACGTAGTGAAAATGCAGGGATTGCGGAGAGTATTCAGAGACCTGATGCAATCTACTATCGATTCTTCAACCCCTCTGCGCGTTTGCAGATCAAAGTACAGCCTCTGGAAGCCCGGATTTTTGTGATTCAATTGAGTGAATGCAGTTTCGGAGAAGATGAAATCCGATTGGGGGCTCAACTGACCTACGATATTCAGCGTGCTGGCATTTTCTCGTTTCAGTTAAAAGTTCCAGAACAACTGGAGATCGACTCCGTCAATGTGGCAGGCTTGAAAGAATACAACTTTGATAAGCAGTCACGGCTGTTGACGATCGCCTTACAACAGAAATATCAGGGGAAACTCAAAGTACAGATTCGCGCACATCAAGACTTTAAAAAAGCCGATCAGGAATCGACGGTGAAAGTCCCCTTACTTGAGCCTGTCAATGTTGAACGGGAAACAGGACAGGTTGCCATCTTTGCTCCTGAAGCTATGGAATTGATTATCAGCAATCCGGATGTCGTTGGAGCGCAACCGTCGACAACCTCAAACCGTCTTCAGTCTGGAAGTCTTTCCCTGGCCTCCATGTGGGATTACAACCGTCGTCCAGTCGAGATTCCGGTTCAGATCCGCATACGGCCGACGCGACTGGTCGCTGATGTCGCAACCAGTGTCGATGTGAAAGAGCAGATTGCTGAAGTCACCACCAGGATCAATTATCAGGTTCAGTATGCAGGAATCGACACGTTCCGTCTTGCGGTTCCTGAAGCGATTGCCGATCTGGTTCAGATTCGCTCACTCTCTCCTGCACCTGCCCCCTCCATTAAGCAGAAAAGTCGGGCAGAACAGTCCGTCGATGGCTGGGTGGTCTGGACCGTGACAACACAACGGAGTGTGCAAGGACCCTTTGCTCTGGAGGTACGCTACGATATTACTCCCGGATTGCAGGCGATGGTGACAAGTCCAATCGTGGAAGCAAACGTGGCAGAAGACACAGAGGGACAGGAAAACGCAAAAGAAAAAGCCGAGAAAAAGAAAACCTCTGAAGCCGCGGACGGCGATATCTCCCTCAAAGAAATCGCGTTGTCTCCCGTGAAAGTATTGGGACTGGAGAAGAGTGATGACGACTCACGATCACGTGAGGTACCGTTATCACGAGTCTACGGTGAAATAGCTGTTCGAAAGTCAAAGATGCTCTCTGTCACAACTTCAGAACTCGACGAGCAACTTGATCCCATTGATTTACGCGAGCTCAAACTGTTACCCCAGGATGGCTTTCTGGCGTTTCGATATTTCAATCAACCGGTGACTCTGGAACTGGCTTCGACTCGACACAAAATCCAGGAAGTCGTTGAGACGATCATTCTCAAATCACTCGTGGAAGTCGTGTTGAGCAGAGAAGGACGGTCCACATATCGCTGTCGTTATCTTATGAAATCCAGTGAACGTCAACAGTTGAAAGTCGCGTTACCAGCGGGAATGGAGCCACTCAGTATTACGGTGGCCGGTCAGCCTGTGCCACTGGAAAAAGCCGATCAGAGCCAGGATGAAGAAGGCTGGGTAAATTATTTCGTGAATGTCGCCCGAGATCAGGCTTCGGACCAGTCATTCCTGATCAGTCTGCTGTTTACGAAAGCAGTACCCCGTATTTCGGATTCCTTCGGTGGTAATTTGAATCTTGCTCTACCCCGGATTGGTGGTGTCAAAGGGGAGAACGTCGTAGTTCAACAGTTGAAAACCGCGATCTGGGTACCCGATCAGTACGCGCTGGTGAATGTCTCGGATGATTTTCAACCGGAATATGAACCTTACCTGGATGGGATCATTCCTCGACGGGGGGGGGCCATGATTTCTGGCACGTTCTTTGATTCCTGGATTGGGGCTTCCGCAGGGTCTTTAATCGACTTCCCTACTGAGGGACGCACTTTTACCTACACGCGCCTCGGCGACAGTAGTGAGATCAGTGTGTCCTGGTGGAAACTGTCATTTTATACATGGATCTTAAGCAGTGCTCTGGTTGTCATCGCTGTGGTCATGCGAAAGACACCCTGGGAAAACAAAGTCGCCGTGCTGATTTTTCTGGTGTTCATCCTAGCCATGATCGGATTGACGAATGCAGATATGGTTCTGAATGGTCTGTATGTTGCCCGGTTTGGAATACTGGCGTTAGTCGCAATCTGGATTTTGTATTCCCTGGCAGGACTACGGTCCGTTAAACCACTATCCCACACTGACACACAGGTGACTTCCAGCGGACCGACTGCGGCTGTGATTCCGCCTCCGGGAGTCTTCGATGAAATCGAAACGGATCAGCCTGATGAAGAGAAGTAAATTCTGACCGTTGAATGATGTAAGCGTATTAAGAGTTTTTCTATGAGTGACTCACTTCATGAGGTTCGCCATGAGATTAAATAAAACAAGTTCTGCTGCCAATACAATTCCTGTCAGGCGAACAATACTGTTACAGAGAGTCATAACAGGTATTTTCCTGCTGATGGTTTCCGTTTCTGTAATGCGATCCGGTCTGAATCAACAGTCGATAGCGGCAGAGAATCCGACTGCGAAAAAACAAGCCATTCGGTCCAACTTCAAAAAATGGCCTGATACGGCCGTCTATCTGCCCATAGATCAGCTCGATGCGATTATGTCCCGAGATAAGAGTGGTGTATTGTTATCGCGGAGTGAGTATGATTCTTTAAAGAAGCAGGCAAAGCAGGGATCAGGAGTTGTCGATTTACCCGCGTCCAATGCTTTGATTTATGCCGCCGACTATCAGACAACGATTGTGGATCGACAGTTGCTAATCAAAGCCACGATTTCGATCAGACAGTTTCGTCAGCAGTTGACAGTGATCAACCTTCCCTTCAGTGGACTGGCAGTCGAGTCTGCGCAGCTGAATCAGCAACCAGCGATGATTGCCCGCTCGGCATCCCAAACGCACATGCTGCAGTTATTCAGTCAACAATCGGGGGCGCATCAGCTCATACTTCAACTTTCGGCACCTTTAAATACAGTGGGTAGTGACCAGGTCTCTCAGTTCCAGCTCCTGCCGGGGGTCGCCAGTCAATTTAAAATCGAACTACCTGAAAAACAACATCTGATCGTGAATGAACTAAAAGTCAAACCCTCGGACACCGCAGGAAAAGTAGTGGCTTATGAATTTCCGATCGGGGGTACAGGGCAGGTTGTCTTGAAGATAACAGAGCAAAACCACGAACAATCGAATGATTCACTGATTTTTGCACGGAGTGGGATTGGGGTCTCCGTCAGTCCCGGTAAAGTGGCCTGGCAGGCGCAGACTACGCTCAGCATCTTTGGCCAGTCGCTTGATCAACTGTTATTGAGTGTGCCTCAGAATCTGGAGATCACCAGTGTGGAATCTACCGGTCTGGAGTCCTGGGTGCTCAATGACAGTCTGAATGATCGTCGTCGTACTGAGATCACTCTCAATTATCGTCAACCCGTCGAAGGCGAACGGCAGATCATCTGTCGTGGTGTGATGACAACGGAAGCAGAAGAAGCGTGGCAGGTTCCCAATCTGTTGATTGAAAAAGTCAATTCTCACGTCGGTTCAGTTTTGATTCGATATCCTCCCGGTGTACGCCTACAGGTAGAAAAAACGAACAACGTCCGTCGTAAGGCGATGGAAATCACTCCGATGGGAAAACGCTCTGCTACGGATCCCGGCTTGGATTTCGACTTCTGGCAGCAGAAATTTGAAATCGCTCTGTTAACACAGGAAAAACGGTCCGAAGTGCAAATGGCAGCTTCCACTGTTGTAGACCTTAACGAACAGGGTATGGATTTGCGGCTGGTGACAACCGTCGAAAGTCTGTTTGCTCCGATGTTCGAATTTCAAATGAAAATTCCGGCAGAATGGACCATTCTGGGAGCCTCGCTGCAGGACCAGACGATCGACTGGAAGGAGTCTTCCAGAGAAGCCGGAAGCAAACTGGTCAGGCTTTCTTTCCCTCAACCGCTGTCCGCGAATCAGGAAGCCAAAGTAATCGTGACAGCACATCGCGATCTGGAAAACTGGCCCCCTGAATCTGAAAGTCAGCTGTTGAGTATTCCCCAGGTGGAATTGCCACAGGCAAAGATTCTGGAAGGCTCTCTGATCATCAATGCGGACTCTGACTGGGATCTGATTCCCAGTGAGTTGGTGAATCTGGAACCACTTCAGGAACAGATTCCACAGATGCGATTTGGCTATCAGTACCAGGACAATCAGTATTCTGGCAGTCTGACGATTTCGCGAAAACCGTTACAGCTTGTCGCACATCATCTGCAATATGTCAGGCTGGATCCGACGACCTTATTTTCACATTTCGAAACGACACTGAATGTCGAGCGAGGCAGTTATCGTTCTTTGATGGTGGCTCTCCCGGAAAATGTAAGTCAGCGGCTCCAGTTTCGATTAATCAATTCAGCGGGGAAAATCTTAGAGCAGGTTGCCCAGGAGCCACAGAATGGTGTCCGAGTCTGGGATTTGAAAATGGATCGTCGCCTGAGTGGTAAACAGATTCTAAGTGTGACCGTGGAACAGCCTCGCAACAAAGGGGAAACGGTTAATGTTCCCCAACTGCAGCTCATGTCTGCAGACCGACAGTACGGCGAAGTGGCGTTCGAAGCCGAGGGGGATCAGCGGCTCAAAATCAAAGCAACGGGAATTCGAGGACAGACGCTGACGACCATTGATGCGGCAGAGTTACCAGTTCCCATCGCGTACCAGCCTCGAGAAAGAATCGTCGCCGCTTACCGTTTTGTCGGTATCGGACATCAGATTGAAGTTCTGGAAACCCGCTTTGATCAGACTGCTGTTCCCACAGCCATTGCGCAACTCATGTCTCTTAAAAGTGTGATCGGTCCGAACCGTGAAGTGCAAAATGAAGTGGTCCTCAATTTTTCTGCAGTCGGAATTCAGGCATTGCAGGTTTCCTTGCCAGAAGGGGCGCAATTACTTTCTGCGCTTGTCCAGGGAACTCCCGTCGAAGTTCGCAAAACGGAGAATGCGTTTATTATTCCGGTCACTTCGGATGTGCAGGAACATAACGTTCACACACTCCAGTTATTGTACGACGCCAATCGTTTGACATCTCAAGGGGCGAATCAGCTCTCACAGTCTCCACCGCGGATCGCTGTTGTCGATGGCACAGGTGCGATTCAGCCTCTCAAAGTCTTAAGTCAGACCTGGTCGATCCTTTATCCTTACGATTATTTCGTCTCAGAAAGTTCAGGCGATTTCGTGCCTGAGCATGCTTTACCTCGCCTGGGCATCCTGGAAAATTTTCGCCAGCATATCAGCCTCTTGTCTACTCGCGGTGTTTTTAATCGGTCAATGATTGTCTTTTTCATTGTATTCACAATTCTGGTCAGTATCTTTGCGTTTCGCAAAGGTGGATTTAGTGCCGTCATCACGCTGCTCGCGGGATTCTGTGTATTGTGGCTGGTTTTCGATCTGGTCTCACCTGCATTACACCCCCTTAGTAGTGTGGAAAGCAAACCAGGGGCATTCAACCAGGCCAGTATTGCGATATCCAATTATCATCAACCTGGATCCGGAAGGGGGTACTTTTATTTAGCAGAAACTGAGGGGACGAAACAGCAAGATGGGACCAATGTCCGATTCCGGAATGACGCTGTGCCGCTTGGCGTGGATTTCGATTTTAATGTCCAGGATGAAGCCACATCCCGTGCAGGTTCCGATGCTAGGTTGAATAATGAGGCTGAGCCAGCAGATTCTGAAATGCTGGGGCAGGCCAACCAGCGGTTACTCGCAAAATCAAAACGCAGAATTGAAGGGGATAAAGTTTTCCAGCGGTCTGAATCCTCTCAGTCTCCTCGCATCAATGTCACGCCAGTACCAGATTCATCCATGCAGGGCAAACCGGTTGACCAACCAACACGTTCCGCTGGGGAGACTGCCAAAAAAGAAGCTCTGGGTAAGCTGAGTATTGCTAATCCCGAGCGGGCATTGGGCGGACGCCTGTCCGTGATTGCTTCACTCCCACAGCCAGAGGGATTCCGTTCGATGGCATTTCAATATTATGGTGAACCTCAGGAGCAGCCCTTGTCGCTACAGGTTTCCTTGCAGCAGGCTCGGTCGAGTCAGAAACTCTTTCTGGCTGTGATGTTCGGTGTGTTTTGGGCAGGCTGGTTGCTGCGAAAATTAACCTGTTATAAAAGACTGCTGGTTCTGTTGGCGGGAATTCTATTGCCTGTCGCCTGCAGTTCTCTGCTTCCTGTCCGTTTTCAGCCCGTACTGGATGGGCTGTTTTCTGGCACCTTACTGGCAGGTCTGTGCTGGGGTTTTGAATGGATGGTTCGAACCCTTAAACGGGAATTTAAAGGCGCGATTAAAGTACCTTCCACGAAACAGGCGACAGTTGCATCTCTTATTTTGATGGGATTTATTTTCTGTGATTCCCCAGCCGTGTATGCGCAGAATAAACCCAGTGGCATTGTTGCTCAACAAAAGCCGATTGTCAGTCTGCCAAAGCCACCCCAGAATCTGATCATCCCTTACGAAGCAGGCACGGATCCTCTGGATTCGCAACGGATCTTTTTGCCGCGCGAGGAATTCAAACGCCTCTGGAATGCTGCCCATCCCGACCAGCCACTCCAGCAGGGGGCAGACTCCCTCGGTGCAATCAGTCAGGCATTATATGCTGCCGAAATCAAACCGGGTGCAGAACCAGGGCAGGCAGTGGTACATATTACGGGCAGACTGGTCATTCATACCACGGGAGTTCAGCCCGTCACGCTTCCACTACCACTGGGAAAAGCGGCTCTCAGTAACGCCACCTTAGATGGAAAAACAGCGACCTTGCTGACTCATCCGTTAAACCAGTTCAGTGCCACGAAATCAGTAGCGGAACATTTTTATTCCATCGTGGTTGCCAAACCGGGGTTGCATCTACTGGATCTGGAATTTGATCTCCCCGCACAACAGACCGGATCTGCAGGCAGTTTCCAGATGAATCTTCAACCTGTGGCCAGCGGTCGATTGACAGTCAACCTGCCCACTCCGGATGCAGAGCTCAGCGTGACTGGAATTCGTACAACGTATCGAAAAGTGAGAACAGCAGATAAAGCGACTCTGGAACTGCCCATTGATCAGGGCGGCGACATCCAGATTGCCTGGAGACCAGCCGAAGAGCGGGGAGCCATTCAGGGGATCGTCCAGTGCCAGACAACACAGGCTGTCCTTCTTCAGGACGCCGGAGTGCAATTGCAGAGTAAACATCACTACCGGGTTCGACAGGGTCAGATCAATCAGGCGACTTTGAAGATTTCGGAGGACCTGCGTGTTCAATCCATCACAGGACCTGATGTCGGAGGCTGGGAGATCATGGGCAGTGGTGAAGCACGTCAGATCAAAGTATTTTTGCGACGTGATATCAAAGAGACGACCAGCATTAAATTGATTGCGTTTCAATCACTATCAGTAGGGAAACAGTCCCGCACACTGGAACTGCCTCAAATTGTTCCTGAAAATGTGACGAATGAAAATGGAACCGTTGGCGTATACGCTCAGTCCCAGTTTCAGATACGCCCTGAAAAAATCAGCGGCGCGATTCAGATTGATTCTGCACAGTTTGTCAATCCAGAGACCTCAACTACGGATTGGAAAGTCGATGGGCTGGCATTGAAGCCACAGTGGGCTTATCGTTTCTCTCGTCGACCTCTGTCGCTGGGGTTCTCCCTGTCACGACGTCAATCCGATAAGCAGGCAATTGCAGAACATGCTGTTTTTGTCTCTCCTCGCAAAATGAGTCTTTCCAGTCGAATTCGATACCAGCTGAAAGGGATTCCGGAATCCACGTTTGTTCTGGAATTGCCCGAATCCTATCTGGTGTTGAATGTAAACGCACCAGGCATGGATGACTGGTATGTGATCGAACAAAATGCAGATGATATGCGGGTACTGGTCGTTGAATTTGCAGAGCTCAAAACAGACAAGGTAGAGATTGTCTGCGAAGGTGTCATTCCCCGGGATGCCAGTCAGCGTGAAGCGGAGATTATGATTCTGACGCCGTTGGAAGTCTCTGCGGTGCGCAGCGATCTGGCGATCTGGTGTGATGATTCGCTGATAGCTCGTGTGCCTGAACTTCAGGACTGGCGTGCCATTTCTGCAGAAGATCTGCCAGCAGGGATGAAGATGCAGCAGTCTCGTTTACCTCAATTTGTGTTTCGTTCTACTGCGGAACTGCCTGAGTGGATTAAACTGGAGCTCTCGCCGGCTCAACCTTCCATAACAGCGAATTCTCTGGTGATGACCACGGTCGGTAATGTCTCGGTCAGTCATACTGTCGGGATCCGCTGGTCGATTCAGGGGGCGGCGACAGATATCTTGTCATTTACGACTCCCCTCGGGCTAGGTGAGCATCTTGATTTTCGCGGGGATGGCATTCGTCAGATTGATAAACGAGTGATTGGTGACGCTGTCGTTCAATGGACCATTCATTTACAGAACTCAGTAGAAGGCTCTTACTTCATCACGGCAGAATCCACACAGTCACCTCCCGCGTCGCAGCAGATCGAAATTCCCCGGGTGCGCGTGATGGACGCCAGTGGGCTGGTGGATCCACAAACCACGGAACTGGAAACACAGCAGCATTATCTGATGCTGGTAAATCATTCCTGGGCCCGACTCTCATTGTTGAACCCGGAGAGTATTGTTTCAGTCAGTCGAGAAGAAATGCCTTTAAAGATTAATGATGCCCTCGCTAACCAGGCAATGGAACTGGCACGCATTATCGGGACTGCCAAACCTCCTCAGTTTCAGATTCAACAGTTTCAATCTGATCAGGGGGCTGCTGCTGCTGTGAACCTCTCGGAACTGACAACCGTGCTGGCGCATGATGGCAGCTGGAAAACGCACGCCGCATATCGGATTCGGAATCGATCTCGTCAGTTTCTGGCGATCCGGATCCCGGAGAAATCGCAAATCCTGAGTGCATTCGTCAAAGAGGTGCCCGTGGCACCGGTACTCTTAAAACAGAAAAAAGAAAAATCGGGTTCTGAACATCAGGTTTATCTGCTGGCGCTTCCCAAAACCAGTGCCGCCGATCTTTCGTTTTCAGTGAACCTGATTCTCACAGGGCGGTTATCCAAACCCTTACCACGAGACTCGTTCCGTTGGCAGGCAGATGTGATTGATCTGCAGCCGCCTCAGGTCGTGGTGCCTGCGGAAAATGCGGAATATGGAATTCCCGTCGCACAGACCAGATGGAATGTGTATATCCCCGACGATTATTCTGCTACCGCTCGGCTGGATGATCCTCGCACCAATATGACCCCCGTTGAATCTCATCAGGCTCAGGAAGATACATCGTTGACCAATATGGTGAAAGATGTGGAGAACCTGTATTCAGTCTACAACAGCAGTAAAAGTGATCGCGTTCGCAGCCGTGCGATCAGCAATCTGAAGCAACTGGAACTCAAGCTGGATTCCAGTTCGCAACAGGGACAGCAGGGACAGCGGCTCTGGCAGCAGATCAGCGAAATCCAGTCAAAGGAACAGCAGCGACAGGCCCAGAAAGAAAAACTTCTGGGAGAATCCAAGGATGGGAGAGCAGACAGTCAGGCTGATTTCGATTCGGAAGAAACATTTAATCAGCTGGTCATCGGAAATAACACGGCACTGTTCGAAGCCAACAGATCTCAGAATCAGTCAACACAATGGGGTATGCCGGAAACAGGAACTCCCATTGGAAGACCCGGTCCACCGTCGATTCCGCTGGGTGAACCAGCGAGTGTAAAGAGTCATACCATTCGAAACCTCGGTTCAAAAAATCTGCCCCAACCGGTTGACTCGATTGAGTACAAACTGGATAGCCGTGCGCTCCGACGCCAGCAGAGCCTGCAGAATACGACTGATCAACTGCAATCATCGTCGATGCAATCCTTGGATAGAAAGAATACCGATCTACCTGGTTTACAAGAGAAAGGTCGAGCTCCAGCAGTTAAATCGCGGAAACTGGAAGAACTGGTAGACAAATTTAATGAACTGGTTGATCAGCGTCACTATACAGAAGCAGAAGTGATCGCGAAACAGGCCAAGACTCTCGATCCACAGAATCCAGTGACTGTTACCATGGAATGGAAATCGAAGTTCCTCAGACGGGAGGCATCCAACAATGCGATGGCTGATCGGAAAGAAAGTAATATCTGGAATCAGTTGAACGATGTCGATGAGTCGTTGGCAGATGCTTATACACCCGATATCAAATTTGGTAGCGATGCCAAAGAGTGGGAAGATTTGACAATACGACGTAACAAATATCCTGGCAAAAAACAAAATCAAATCAGAGAACCTCAGCAGAATCAACTGGCTGGCTGGTCCCAGGCAGGGGGGATTTCATTGAAGTTTGATATTCCGCTACAGGGTCACAAACTGGAGTTTACCAAAATCAGTGGTCAACCTCGCCTGGCCTTAGATGTGCGGCCCGATAATACACTGCAATTTGGTTCCGCACTGATCTGGACTGTCGTCTGGATTGTTATCTTGGTTGCTTTGTTCTGGGGATTGCCTCGAATCGTTCGGTCTGAGGCAGCACAAAGGCGGCTGGGAATCACACTGGTTCTGATTGGTTTAGTCGGCTGGTTATTCCTGGCTGGTGGCATTGCCGGCTTTGCCATGGCCTGCTTTCTGATTGGTGCTGTTTGCCTGGCATGTCAGTATGTAAAGCGAACCGCTTGAAATTGATTGTTGATCTGTTATATCTTGCTGTTAAGTAAACCAACTACAAGCAACATTCCAATCTCAGAGGCAGTTATGGCTACAAAAATCACCTGGCTGGGGCATTCATCTTTTCAGATTGAAACCGCCGGTAAAACAATCCTGCTGGATCCCTTTTTTACCGGAAATCCCAGTGGTACGCGGGAGGCCGCAACCGTTGAAGCCGATGTGATTATTGTCAGTCACGGGCATGGTGACCATGTCGGCGATACCATTGACATCGCCAAACGTACCGGAGCGCTGGTGATTGCCAATTTCGAGATCATCGAGTGGCTGGGCAAACAGGGGGTTGAAAATGCGCATCCGCAGCACATCGGCGGTGCGCACCAATATGATTTTGGGATAGTGAAGCTGACGATTGCTCATCATGGTTCCATGCTCCCCGACGGAAGTAACGGAGGAAGTCCCTGCGGGATCCTGCTGAAATTAGAGGAGGGAACCATTTACTTTGCAGCGGATACCGGTTTGTTTTATGACATGAAACTGATCGGTGAAGAAGGCATTGATGTAGCGATTCTTCCCATCGGCGATAATTTCACCATGGGGCCGGCAGACTCAGTGAAGGCAACAAAACTGATTCAGCCGAAGCGTGTACTGCCTACGCATTACAATACCTGGCCTCTCATAGAACAGGATGCCTCCGCCTGGGCTGCTCAGATTCGAAAACAGACTACAGCGGAACCTGTGGTACTGGAGCCAGGTGGTTCCTGCTCGCTCTAAAGAGTATGATTTATTCCTGCTTCTCCAATTCCAGGCCGACCTGTATTTCATCGCCTTCAATGCGCACCGGGTAGACGGGCACCTGCAGTTTGGATTTCGGATTATCCAGCCAGGTTCCCTCTTTGATACAGAATCGCCAGGCATGCCACGGGCAGGTGACGGCTCCCTGTTCATCCACATAACCAGTTGAGAGGGGCGCACCCTGATGCGGGCAGAAGTCATTGATCGCCGTGTATTGTCCCTCTTTGAGGAAGACGGCAATCATCAGCCCTTCCACATGAAAAGCCCGCCCTTCTCCTTCCGGGATCGAACCGATTTTCGCAATAGTATGATAAGTGATCACAGTATTTACTTTCTTGAGACATCTGATTCGAAGTGAACTACCAGGTTTCCTGGGTCGGTCAGAGCGAGAATTATAGTCTGTCTTTCGTTCGAGATAAACCGGACTCGTTTCAGGTTAGCCCTGCTGTTTCCCATGCCGGGCAGCCTGTCGAATTTCCGCCAGTCTGTGAATCAGGTCGCCCATTTGACGCCGTTTAATCTTTTTGGATTTCGCAAGCTCGGATGCCTGCTTCAGGAAGGCAGTAATCTCATCCGGATCTGTTTTCATCCGCCGCGCAATCGGATCGATCACGCGATTCTCTTTACCGCGAAAACGTCTCAGGTGGAGTTCGGTAAACAACTGTTTCAGGTATGAATATAACAGGGCGCGGCCATTTCCATTTTTGAAATGTAAGTTCCCGACGTTATCTGTGTGGGAAACAATGTTATGGCGTGGCAGGATATGAGAAGAGAGGATGGGACCAAAACGCGTGCTATGCCACCAGCCGAAAATCAGTAACGTGATCAGCAGTTGAATTGTCAACGGGCGGAAAGTGGGGTCAATCAGTAAGGCAACCACTTTTGAGGTCCCTGATGCGTTTAAGGATTCATCAACAACGAAAAAATCTGGTGCTCCGGCCGATTCGAGCAGCCGAAATGCGGGAACACTGCCGCCATCAATCATTGACTGGTTTGAAAAGATTTTGGAGGAAGCTGCGACAACGATCTCACCCAAACCATGTTTCTGTAGGATTGCCTGTTGTGTTTCACCCACGGAAATGAGTTCCTGATCTGATTCGGAGATTACCTGGGCGTTCGTCTGCCAGATGATTGAGGGAGCATCCGGAAATACAGTCGTGGCCTGTCCATCCAAGAGACTATGTTCGTCTTCCAGAAGTGCAAGCAGATCAGAAGAATCAAGATCGTCTTTTTCGACCTTGTCTTTTTCTTTCTTTCCTTTTTTTTTCGATTCTACAACCGGCAGATTTTCCCGTTCTGTTTCATCCAGGTATTTGGTACTGATATTCAGAGCATCGATTTCGAATTCCGGGTGCGCCTGATTTGCTGTGATTACCAGGTGCCCGCCATCTTCGACCCATGACAGGATTGCTGACCATTCCTGGGGGCTGGGATAGCGAGCAGGGCCCAGCAGGCAGAGAGTTTCGTCGTAATCCAAAGACTGCAGAAACACAGAGATCGGAACACGGTTTCGTTCTGTATTGTAAGACTCCTGTTCGAGCAACAGAAAAAACGCTTTCTTTCCACTGGCTGACGCGCTGTACGAATCGTCGAGCGCACCCGTCCCCAGTTCTGGAAACCAGAGATGCAGGGGGATGAGCAGACACAGGAAGAACAGCCAGATCCAGCCGGCGTTTCTTCGCTCACGCTTGTTTCTGGAAGGCTGATTCATAATGTTTCAAGGTACTTTCAAAGTGTTCGCGGGTGGCTTTACGTCGACCAAATCCCAAGGGTTCATAGGTACGGATCATCTGCCGCAACGAATCGCAGGGTAACCCGTGTGGCCGGGCCGCCCGGATATAATCTCGGTATGTTAAACCCTTTCGAAAACGGATCCAGCCTGACCGCTCGATGTAGCTCATTGAGCCATAGAGCAGTTGGATAATGGCGTTATGATAATCACCCTCCTGTGCCAACACTTTGGCACGTTGCAGGTAGATTGAAGATTCCCGTTCTGCAGGCGAGATAATTTCTTCCAGAGTGAGACTGCCTTGCAGATCCGGATTGGCTTCGGTGGGGGTCGCTTTCTTTTTCCGTTCCAGTCCCATCAGGGATCGAATCAGCAGGTAAAGAATCAGACCACAAGTGACAACGACACTGACGTAGGCCAGAAACTGCATCACGTTTCCCAGCAATGCACTGAAGGCTGGATTAGAAGGCTCTCTTAGCTCAGTTTCAGTCTCTTGATTAAACAACTCATCAAATTCAAAAGGCGCATCTTTTGTGATATCGCGTTCCCTCGTCAGGTGGCGAAACTCAGTCCGGCTTAGGATGTCTTTCATATCCTGTTTCAGCATGATCTGATCTGGTGAGGAAAGATCAATCGAGTCTTCTTCAGGAGCCTGAGAAAATAAAGGTGCCATGTTCCCCGACAGGCACACGGAAACCAGTACCAGAATCTGAAAGATGCTGGGGACAGAAATCGAGTGACAGTTCATAATGCTGCCTCTTTTCTGGTGAGTCGCTGTGATACCTCAGCCATTCGTAATTCCATATCCCAACAGTCGTAGCGAACCCGTAGATCAATATAGGTAAAAAACCAGGCGAGTCTCCCAATCGGATATATCAGCAGGATGAAGCCGGTAAAGACCGTTAAAACTCGAGGATCGGTACTAATCAGAAGTAGAGCATTTGAGATGGGGTCGCCGATATTGTCCGGATCAAACGCGTAAGGCATCTGCCCAATCAGAATGTTAAAATCCAGCAGTGTATAACAGAGGTAATCGAATGTGATGAACAGGACACAAGTTAAGATATAGCAGAAGAAAAAAGTCCAGGCGCCGCGCCAGAATAAAGTGCTGAAATGTGAGGAAATCAGATCTTTGGTCCGGTGATCATGCGAGTTCTCTTGCTGCCCTGCAATTCCGATCTGTTTCAGTGAAGCCTGTTCCACACGAAATCCGTTACGTATTACCAGCCAGATGCCTGGAATAAACAGGTAGAAAATTCCCAGCATAATCGTCAAAAAGAAATCGGTATAGAACAGGAGCGCCGGACCGATAAAGAGCAGAGCCCGGTCAAACAGACAGCGCAGCATAAGTGGAATCATTCCGGGCTGAAATTGCCGTCTCAAACTTCCGAACCCCTGGGTTTCACCAAAACTGAATAAGGCAGAATTCCATGTGAGCAGTACACCCAGGGGGCTGGAAAAAAAATAAGCAACAGTGATGGCCGTTTTCATCTCAATCAGGAAATAATAACTGAGCAGATACACCAGCAGGCAGGCGGGTAAGGCAAACACTGCCCACAGCTTGAGCAGGGGAATCAGGAAACGTCCATAAAAACGTACTGCCAGGTCCAGGCAGTTAAACGCATTTCTGGGGACCAGCGCCACATTCATTCGATGAAATCTCATCGATGCTGATCTCCTTGCTGTGGTGAGTTACTTAAACTGTGCTGTGACGGGAGACGTCTGTCTGACTGTAGTCCGGCGAAAGTGAGATAAAGAAACACAATCAGCCAGAGTCCACTGCCGACAGAATATTTCACGATATTTGGAATATCAGCAGGAGACCAGAATGCTTCAATCATGGCGGCGACGACCAGCATCGCGGCGGCTCCTCCTGCGATTTGAACTGCCTCCAGGCCTCGCACCTGAAGCGACTGGAAACGGGTACGCTGTCCAGGATGGATGATAGCATTTCCCAGCATCAGCCCCGCGCCTCCGGCGACAGCAATTGCCGTTAATTCAAATGAACCATGAGAAATGACAAAACTTAAAAAACGGTCTCCGTTGCCCTGGCTGATTATATATCCCGAAACCGCTCCCAGGAATATTCCGTTAAACAACAGTGTGTAAACCGTGCCGAGACCCAGCAGGACGCCTAAAGCAAAGCATTTGAGCGCAATGCCGACATTATGATTGATATAAAAACCAGCCATGGTTGCACGCTGATCGCCAAAAGAATCGGTTTCAGAATCTTCTGATTCCTCCGAATCCGTATTGCCCTCAGTAGTGTTTTCTGTATCAGAATTGAGTCCACCCTCTTCACCATACATATTGTCGAATTGAGACAGATATTCTTCTGGAATAACACGTGATGCCAGTTCGGGCTTGTTTTGAACGACACACCAGCTGACTCCCATCGGCAGGAAAAACAACAGGCTGGCAATCAGAAAGTATCCGATGTTCGCTCGAAATAATCGCGGGAAATCGGCTGCCAGATATCGATAAAACCGGGCAAAATTTGTTGGGGGAGCGCTGTAAAACAGATTATGACCGCGGGCTACCAGATCGTTCAGATAGGAAGTCAACTCATGACCCCAGCCACGTGAGCGAATCGTAGCCAGATCGTGTGAAATTTCACGAAGCAGCTGGGAAAAAGTAGAGATCTTATCCGCGGGAAGCTTTGAAAGTGATCTGCTGGATACCTGTCTGAGAAACTGTTCAAATTTTTTCCATTGGGGGCGGCGTTGGTGGATAAATTTATGTTTCTTCATAAATATCCCCCTGTGAATCAGATCGTCTTTTGTATTCGTCCAGCAGTTCCTGCTCTTCCTCGATCTGACCAAAACTGAATGTCTTATATACGGAAGCCAGAAAAGCCATTGGGTACTGTGATACTTTTTTCTCATCTCCGGAGTAATGCAGCCGTTTTGCCAGCCGCTGTGCCATCTGTGCTGCCAATGCATGCCCCCGTTCGTAAGTCAGTACATGCCTCCGGCCAATAAACTCATCAATCAGCGATAGAACTTCATCACGAGGAAGAAAACTGCCAATGTCATTTTTATCAAGGGGTTTAATCTTGTTTAATATGATCGGTTTTCTCGGCAGGGTGAGAGAACGTTCCTGAATCACAACCGTGCCAGCTACCAGATCTCCCAGTCTCTGGAAACGCTGCGTCATCAACATGGATGTAATGCCAACTCCGTACAAAATAATAGAATCGGCACTGCGAGCCAGATTTCTCAACAGCGAAGGCCAGAAGGTAATTGGATATCCCCCTTCGCGAATCACGCGCAAACCACAGACATGTTTACCTATGGATTTGCCTTTGAAGAACGTTTCCGAGATGGTGTAATAGCCCCAGGTGTTAAGAAACATGATGACAAAGAACAGCCCCAGCATCGCGCCGGGCATCAGCAGTCCCATCATGGGGGCGATGAAAAACATGAAAATCGCGATTAACATGATCGTCCGAATCAGGAAATCAATCAGGTATGCAACGTAACGTTGCGAAGGTCCCGCGAGCTGATAGGACAACAAGACGTTTTCCGGGGTTTCCACCTGCATTTCCAAGCCGAGAATCTTTTTTTCACCGGGAATAAAAGTCTCAGGGAAATCGGCTGTGTCGGGATTGGTCTCTTCTAAGGTGATCGTCGATGCCATATCAGACTGCTGCTGGATCTTGCTGGGAAATGGAGAAACAGGAACGCTTTGATGCCCCGGGAAGGCTCATTGATTATAGGACATAGGCAGTATCGTTATCTACACAAAGATGAATTTTTATCAAAACAGGAATTCACGGTTTTCTTGCAGTCTTCCCAGTGGATATAATTAAGCTGTACTTGACGGGCAAACACGTGGAGTATCATCCGCTTGAATTATCTCGAATGCTATGGAGAAGCTGGAAAACTGTTCTCTTTTACCGAGGTGTAGTTCGCGATTGATGGTATCCATTTCAAATTTGATAAATCGATTGTGAAAGAGAGAGGAAACGTTAATGCCAGCTTTTAATCTAAATCTGAGGGCTATCAGTTGCTGGATACCCTTGTTGATGGCTTGTGTTGTCACCGGTCAGGCCGCGGAATCTTTGCTTCCTGCTGCCAGGCAACAGGAATTGAAAAAAATCCAGAAGCAGGGAGTCAACTTCCTGAAGAACAGCCAGCTGGAAGATGGGCTCTGGACCACTGAGACTGTGCCCGGGATCAGTGCGCTGGTAACAACGGCACTTCTGGAGAGTGGTGTTCCCGCCAGTGACCCGGTGGTCGCAAAAGCACTGAAGCGACTGGAAGGGTATGTCCAGAAGGATGGGGGAATATACTATGAAAAAAGCAATCATCGTAACTATGAAACCTGTATCTCAATCATGGCTTTTCATGCTGCCAACAAAGACGGACGATATGACAGTACGATTAAGAACGCCGAGAAATTCTTAAGAGGCTTACAGTGGGATGAAGGCGAAGGGATTGAGAGCTCAGATACTGCTTACGGCGGAGCCGGTTACGGCGGGCATTCACGTCCTGATTTATCTAATACGCAATTCCTGATCGAAGCCTTAAATAAAGCGGGGGCAAAGGCAGATGATCCAGCAATTCAGAAAGCCCTGATTTTCGTATCGCGAACTCAAAACCTGGAATCAGAATTTAATACGACTCCGTTCGCGTCCAAAATCGATGACGGCGGTTTTTACTACACCCCTGCAGCGGGTGGAACGTCGCAGGCTGGAAAAACACCCGATGGGGGTCTGCGTTCGTACGGCAGCATGACTTATGCCGGTTTGAAGAGTATGATCTACGCCGGAGTGAATGAAGATGATAAACGGGTCAAAGCAGCCAATGAGTGGATTCGTCGTCATTACACACTGAAAGAAAATCCCGGTATGGATCAGATGGGACTGTTCTATTACTTTCATACGTTTGCCAAAGCCCTGGATACGATGAAAGTGGATCAGTTCAAAGATGCTGAGGGCACGCAACACAACTGGAGGGCTGAACTGATTGAGCAACTGGCCAGTCTGCAGCAGGAGAATGGCAGCTGGTCGAATAAGCAGAAACGCTGGTATGAATCAGATCCGAATCTGGCAACCGCTTATGCTTTACTGGCTTTGTCCTACTGTCAGCCTGCTAAATAAAACTGGAAATCGAGTTGCCCCGTTTCATGCATCAGGTATGAAACGGGGGAATCACGGCTGTATTTGATCCATCGATCATACCAGCCACATATTTCGCCACCTGCTTTACAATCTCGTCAATCATATTTTGGCCCGCTGTTGCAGTGGCTTCCAGGGGTTCTTTATCATCCTGCTCCTGCATGGCATCCTGGCGAACATTTTCCGGGAAGGCAGCCATCGCGAACGCTGTTTCAAATTCCTGAGCGTGTCCCGGCCAGCGTTTCGTTTTTAAGTTTGCCAATGCGACTTCTTCTGGCAGCAGATTCCAGTAAGACTCGAAGTGCAGGTTGATTTCAAGTCGTTGCTGGTACTGTCCCCACATTCCCAGGCAGGGGGCAATGTTCCCGCCATGCCCGTTTAAAACAAGAATATTCGTGAATCCCGCATGATGCATGCTGCGAATTGTATCAAATAAGACGCTCAACCAGCTGCCCGGGAGGGCAGACAGTGTACCCGGGTGCCGCATATGATGCTCGCTGATACCGATATTCATCGAAGGGGCAACTATTACTTCCGGCGAGAGCAGGCGGGCGGCTTCGGTCGCTACGAGCATTACACTCCGCCAGTCATGTTCCATCGCCAGATGTTCCAGATGTTGTTCGGTGGCGGCTACGGGAATGATACATGCTTTTAATTCACCGGCTTGCATCCGCTCGCGAAATTCACGACGGGTATGCTTATGGAGCAGTATTTCTCTTGTATAAGAAGTATCAGACATGGTTCGACCTGAGTATAAAGTTGAGAAAGAAAGCGGCGTTCGAGATACGATTTATTTTTACAGACAATATGCCGTGCACAGGATGAAGATGTCAACGGTCCAGCATTTTTTCCATCACATGATAACCGGGGAAACAAAAGCCCAATTGCCGGTAAGTGGATTGAGCGCGTTCATTTTCTAATTCAACATAAAGTCGGAGACCCACGACATCCGGATTGGATTCCGCCAGCGACTGTACGTGTTGCGACAGTTGCTGAAATACACCCTGACGTCGATAGTCGGGAGAGACATAGACGCTCTGAAACCACCAGAATTCACCGTTACGCCAGTCACTCCATTCCCGTGTGAACATGATCTGACCAACGACTGTATTTTGATAACGGGCTACATAGTATTGGCACCCTCTTACATCTCCCAGAGATTCCAGCACACCAGTTCTGACCAGTTCCCGGTCCAGATGTTTTGACTCCGTCTCGAGAGCCAACTGGATATTAAAATCAGCAATGATGTCACAGTCTTCCGGGGTTGCCCGATCGATATGGATGTTCAACATAAGAGGAACCTGCCCTTCCAGTACATTCTGAGTGTGTTACAGCGAATCGCTGAAACCGTCATTGTCATTGATATCAAACAGTTTGTGTTCAATTAACTCTACTCCAGTCGGGATTAGATTTTTATTGTTGGGGCTAAGATTTTCTGAATTGTTTGTGCATTTATCAAATAAAGAAGCAACTCATTTTGTGAAAATGGCGATATTAGGTATTACAGCATAAATGGTTTTGCAAGGATGCATGGCTAAACCTCACAGGATGTGCCTATTTTACGTCCATGTTTAATCATCACGCTGGGAGATAGAGCCTTGAGAAGTTCAGGGGAACGACAATATCGATTGGATACCAACGCCCGCATCTCGACTGTCCAGAATACCTGGACCTTTTTAGCAGTCGGTGTCGCGACAGGCCTGTTGGGTATGTATTTTATGGTCGCACGACCAATGTTGAGTCAGATCGGTCATCTGCAGACTGAACTGGTAGCAGTCCAACAGGATATGGATAAGCTGGTCGGTGCGAAAACCAGTGCCTGGCAGGTCAATAATCTGTTGACTGTGCTCAACTCTCAGGCGAAACAGTTGGCAGAAGCCAAGTCCGCCATCGGGGAAATCCGGGACTTGAGACTGCTTATTGATAAAGAGTCAAATCAGACCGAAAAAGCACTGGCTTCTTTCCAGAAGATCAATCAGTTCCAGAAGCAGGTCCTGGAACAGGCAGAGATCACGTCGCAGGCCCGCAGTACGCTCGATGAAATGCTGGCAATGCAGGATCAGTTGGCTTCACAGAATGCTCAGAATAAAGTGACCCATTCCACTTTAGAAGAGATGTTTAAGATCCAGAAGCTGGCTGTGGATCAGAGCAGCGGGATCAAAGATGCTCAAACTGCATTCCGTGAGTTCCAGCAGTTCAAACAGCAGATCGTCGATCAGTCGCAGCAGTTGGAAGTGGCTCGTGAAAACAGCCAGAAGATGATTGCCCTTCAGGACAGCCTGGTTGCCCAGACAGCACCACTGGCTGCTGCACAGAAAAGTGCACAGCAACTGGTTTCACTGCAGGAAACATTAACTGATGAGAAACTGAACGTGGCAATCGCTGGTGAGAATCTGCAGTCGCTGATGACGATTCAGACCAAACTTCTGGCCGAGACAGGGCGCGTGGTTGATGCTGTGGAAACGCTGGAAGTGCTCGGTGACCTGCAGGACCGGGTGAAAGAGCAGGTGGCTTCAATGCAGGGTATGCGACGTGAACTGCTGGACGTGATTTTGATGGAGAGCACTGTTGCCAAAGCAACCCGGATTCTCGAACCCCTGGCCCAGTTGGGGAATCTGAACCGGTTGAGTGATGCCGAAGTTCGGGAAGCGGCACGAGTCATCATGGATCAGCGTGACACCCGCATTGGGAAGCTACCTGCCCAGTTTCGTCGAATTCAACGCGAGCCGACTCCCTCGCGGACAACGAAACTGATTCTGGATGGTGAGCCCGTTTTTAATGAAGAATCTGACAGCGGCATTGTGGAAAAGAATCTGGTTCCCACACCGCCCGCTGAGGAAGAGTGAACAGTCTCCTGGCTGAAAGTGGCTTGAACAAAAAACAGGGCATGGATGATCCATGCCCTGTTTTTTCGTATCAGTTATCGCTAGTGAAAGAAAAATTATTTGTCTTTCTTCGCTTCCGGCTTCGCTTCCGGCTTCGCTTCCGGCTTTTCAGCCTTGACTGCTGGTTTAGGTGTGGTCGCTGGTTTAGGAGTTTCCGGTTTGGCTTCAGTTTTTGGCTTGGCTGATTTGAATTCAATCTTCCCGGAAACGGGAACAGAAGCGACCTGGAAGATATCTTTCGAAAGCTCGCCTTGCACAAATACGACAAATTCCAGATGGTCCAGTCCCAGTGGTGCGCCAGTGAAGTTGGCACCTGATTTTTCTTCAAAGGCAGAGAGATAATCTGTGATTCGACCTTTGAAATCATTCAGAGAAATTGTCTTATCCAATGTCAATTTCCCATCAACAGCCGGAAAACCGTTCGGTTCCCTCAGCATGGAACGGACAATCATGTCATGCACGTTAATCCCATTGGGGGCTTCAAATGACAACTCTTCTTCCGCGAGGACTGCTACCAGACGAAGTGGCTCTTTTATATCCTTGGTACCGGTGGCGTTTGCTTTCAGTACCAGATTTCCATCTTTAGCTACTGCCGATAATTCGATTTTGACATCGGTGTTTTCTGAGAGTGCTGGAATCAAAGCCTCAAGAAGTTGATTGTAGGATGATTCTACCTGTTCGACACCACCGGCAACTCCTGGAACCACCTGCCCGTTCAGATTCGTCGAAGGGGTTCCACCGTGATTGTACAGGATGAACCGGGCTTCTGAATCAGTATTAGTCAGGGGGTCGGGCCTGGGAATGTGCTGGTGGTACCGTAGAACGATTACCTTGGAATGAGGGAATGATGATTCAATCACCCCTGTCGCGAGATCGGCAGCGACACAGGGAGGGCAGGACGCTCCCGTGAACAGCTCAATCAGAGAGACACGGTTTCCCTTTTTCAAATCAACTTCTTTTGCTTCCTTGGAAACGAAACTGTCCAGGTAACGCCGGAAGGATTTTGTGAGATATTCATCCAGTCCCTCTGTTGAACCATGTTTCTTTTTCCAGAGGTTTGTCAAAGTATCACGCGGATTTTCAAATTTGACGAGATCCGGCTGCTGTCGCGAAGCTGCAATCAACTGTCGCTCCTGGAATGAGAGAGGTGAAGCAGCCAGATATCCCAGGTGGTCGATCGCTTTATCAATACTGCCATGGGTCTTTTCATAGCTGACCAGTTCTGTGAGCAGTTCACGATCATGAGGGTGCTTTTTGATTTCTTCCTGCAGAATTTTGCCTGCCGCCTTAATCTGCTCGGGATTATTGGATTTGAGCCCTACTCGTGCTCTGGCCAGAGCCATTTCCTGATCCCAGCCTTTCAGTGGGGCCACGCCTTCTTTAATGGCTTTTTGTGCCTGGTCCAGATATTGGGTAGCAATACTTGCGTCAGTTTCACTGCGTGCCAGCATTGAGCCTGAGCTGACCATGGCATTGACCTGGAGTCGTCTGCCCCAGATACCGGCAGTTTCAATATAACGATTGACAATTTCTTCCACGGTTTTGGCATCTTTTTTCTTACTGAGTGAATATGCGATCAGACTAGTGAAAGCATCCAAAGCCGCGGGAACGGTTTGCATCTTTTCGTTTTTTGTGAATTCGTTCAAACTCTTGAAAGGATCATCTGACTGCATCGCTTTCGTGAATTCCAGAAACCCGGGAGCTTGAAGCTTATCCGGAACGCTTGAAAAATCTTTATCGGGTGTGGGCAACAACAGTGCTGGCACACAGTTTTCACCATTAAATGAAATGTTCCCCAGGATGGCGGCTTTATTGAGAGTACCTTCAAAGCTCAAACGGATGACCTCTTCACCTTCGTTAATCAGACTTTCCTCAAATTCAACCGTTTCAGCGGTTGCTTTGGAAGACAGTATCTTAGCCGGTAAAACTTCCGCACCTCTTGAAAGCAGGGTGACTGCTTCAGTACCTGCTTTCGTTTTATCATCTGTTTTGTTATCGGTTTTTTTCTCTGGAGCAGCAGACTCGCTGGGGGGGGTGATTTTGAAAAGATAGAGTGGCATCAGTTGCTGCTGCCGAGGCAGCATAAGCACCCAGTTTCCTTTGACCGTTTTCGGTAATTCAAAAGGCTTGGGACCTTCTTTTTCTGCTTTCTCATCTCCTGCTTCTTTCGATGCCATTTCGGATGTTTTGGCGTCAGCTGGGGGAGACTCCACATCGGAAGTCGAAGCGTCGGACGAAGAGGATTTGGAGTCAGTTGCTGAATCTGAGGCGTTCTGACAGCCCGCAGAAATCATGAGCAGACACAGCAGCAGGCTAATGCGAGAAATAGAAAACATATTGTTCCTCAAAGGGTTAAGTACGGGTGATCTCAAAAATGGAATTCGTATTCTGGTTTTATACGAATTCCATACAAATGTTGATGGATATTAAATAAAAATCACTAATCTTCTGAAAATAGAGAAGGGGACAGCTGTTTCCTGCTTTATGACTTAACTTGTTATTCATAAGCAGGTTCAAGAATTGGATCCTGAATCGATTTCTGCCAGTCGATCAGCTGGTTCTCTAACAGGTCAGCAGTCTCTTGCCAGTTTTTTCTGGTGCGGCGATGCAGGAGATTCGTTTTCTCTCCGGGGTCCGATTCCAGATCGTATAACTCATCCATGTTTTTGGCACGATAGTGTTTCACGTACTTCAATTGGGGAGTCCTGATCATCCTGAGATAGGCTAGTCCATTGTTATGCAAATCATATTGACCGAACAGTACTTTTCTGATGGGAACGGGTTGGCCGAACAGTAAAGGGGAATAGTCGATTCCATGCAGCTTCAGATTCGCCGGCTGTGGAATTTTCAACGCACCTAAAACGAACTTGAACATGTCAATATTCGATACCATTTCGTCGAATTGGGTCCCCGGCTTGATCACGGCGGGCCAGCGCATGACCAGTGGCACCTGGATGGAAGTGTCCCACATGTTAGGTCGCTTGGGACCGGTCACTCCGCCTGCAATCCAGTGCCCATTTCCTTTGGTACTGACTCCGTGGCGACCATTGTTATAACCATGGTCACTGGTGAAGATGACCAGTGTATTCTCTGCGAGTTGCAACTGATCGAGTACCTCCAGCAGCCGACCGATATTCCGATCGACCGAAGAAACACTGGCATAATATTCTTTGTTTTTCTGCCGAATCTGTTCTAGTATGGCTCCCTCAGTGATGGGCACATCAATCTCCATCCCCTCGTAATGTGCTGAATCCTGTTTGGGAACCGGGCCATAGGGGGTATGCGGGGCTCTGAAATGCAGGCAGAGGGCAAATGGTTTGTCTTTAGATTTGCGGATAAAATCGATCGCATCATCCACCAGCAGATCGGGCAGGGAGCCTTTCCGTTTCTCCGTTTTTCCATTCAATTCCAGCGTGGGATCCATGGGGCGCGTGCCTCCTGCAAGAAATCCCATGAAATGTCCAAACCCCTTTTCATGCGGATGAAACTGTTTCTGTTCTCCCAGATGCCATTTACCGATCAAGGCGGTCTGGTATCCATGTTGCTCTAAAACTTCCGGCCAGGTCATCGCTGTGAGACCGGTTCCGTTTTGAGCTTCCTCAGGAGAAATCCAGTCCGTAATTTTCAACTCCGTTGGGAATCTGCCGGAGAGAAAAGTCGCCCGACTGGGAGAGCAGACAGGGGTAGCTACGAATGCATTAGTAAAGACCGCGCCCTGTTTTCCAATCTGGTCCATGTGTGGAGTATGGATCTGCTGGTTCCCATACAGTCCCATGGCCCAGCGACCCTGATCGTCGGTCACAATTGAAATCAGATTAGGTCGGTCGGCAGCCTGGGTTAGTGAGAGGTCAGACAAGGTAATTAAGATCAGCAACAGATATGAGGCTACATAAAATGGCTTGATCATGGCGACTCGATTTGAGATGGCATTATCTTTTCAGTGATTAACTACCCAGTTCCTGTTTCAGTTCAATCAGTTGCTGTTTTAACTCATCCAGCGATTGGGTGAGAGTATCTATCTCCCGTCTCAGAGTCTGATTATCATGCTGTAGCTGTTCAATGACCGCAGAAAATCCAGAGAGATCAGGTGCAGCGGTTTTGGTAGCAGTTGAGGGGGATGAATCCTTCTCCATCGCGGCAGGTTCCTCTTCTGCAGAAGCATCAAATCCCAGTGTCTTGCCTTCACGCTCCTGGTACCAGTTATGATCGACTTCAATTCCACGACGTTCGATGCTTCCATTAGATTGTACATACTTCTGATCCAGAAGTCCTTTAAATTCGGTGCGTAACTCATCCAGTGTTTCGATGGGTACCATGCGGCTGGCGCGGCTACGTAATTCTCCCATGGTCTGTCGGCCACGCAGCCAGAGCTCAGTCAGGATCGCCAGTTGGGGTTCTGTGAATTCAAACCGGCGACGCATGTAGTGGCGATAACGTTCCGTGCGACCACTGTCTGAATGAACTACCGCCACGAGTCCCATTTCCCGCAATGAATCCAGCGTTTCATAAACCTGAGATTCGCTGTAGTTTGAAACGGGGTCCCGATTGCTCTTCTGATTACAGCCTGTGGTGACTGCTTTCAAGGTAAGCGGATACTGATCTGGTGTGGTAAATGCTTTCTCCAACAACACGCCAATGACACGTCGTTGCTGTCGGGACAGTTCTGTAACATGGAGAAGCTCTTTTTCTTCCTGAGTAGTGTCATTCATATTCGATCAATTATTCCCTGTTGCGCTGAAAGGTAAGTCAAAGAAATCAATAGCCGTTTGCCAGGATCCATTTTGTCGATTCCAGGCAGCCTTGTGAAACTTTTCCCAGAAATTCAAAGTCGAGTGTATCAACCGTATCAGTCGGCTGGTGGTAGTGGGGGTTCCGTAGAAAGCTGGTGTCGGTAATCATCAACGCCGGATAGCCAGCGTCCCAGAACGGGCTATGATCGCTCAAGCGGGTGGCCTGCAGCATTTCACCGTTTTGCGGAACCTGCAGGACTTCTACCGGCAGCTCTGGAACAGTTTGCATTCCATTTTGAAATGCGGCTATCAGGCTGGTCGAGTTCTGATTACCGACAACGGCAATGAAATCACCGGTATCCGGATACAGGCCCACCAGTTCATGTGGCAGCGTCTGGCTACCGGGAGTGTGATCGCAGTATCCCAGCATTTCCAGTGAGACCATGCCCCAGAGATCAGTTTGTTGCTGTGAACGAAATTGTGCATGCTCGGCACCTCCCAGCATCCCGTTTTCTTCCAGATCAAAGGCGACCAGCTCGATACTCCACTGATTTTCAGAACTTGAAGCACCGGGAAGCAACCGTGCCATTTCCAGCAAGGCAGCGACAGCACTTGTATTGTCATCGGCTCCGGGTGATTCAGGGCGGGTATCGAGGTGAGCACCGACACAGAACAATGGTTTGTCGGGTATCGTCAGATCGGGATGTCGGGCGATCAGATTCTGGCCTGACCACTGAGTCAACAGGGAATCCTGAGCTTGAAACGGGTGCCGCACCACCTGCCAGCCTGCTGATTCCAGTTCCCCGATGACATACAGACGGGCTGTCTCCAGTGCTTCACTTTCTGCAGGACGGATCACTTTACACAGTTCATCGCAGTGTTGTTTCAGGCGGCGGGTGTCAATATCCATATTGATGACTTTCGATTCCCTTAGCGACCAGGGGAAGCAAAACGGATCTTACTGACCGGTTTACTCTGGTGGTCGAAATCATGCTACGTATTCTGAGACGATTTATCCTCAGCAGATTCTACTACGAACTGGAAGTCTTTGTCACTCCGCAGAGAATCGAAGTCTGGTTCCTCATGGATTAATTTTATTAATCCAGATTCCATCCGCAGTGAACGTCCCAGCCAGGAAAGTGCTTTTGTCTTATCTCCTGCCAGGGCGAAATAGCAGGAAAGGTTATACAGCACGATGGGTTCGTCAGCATGATGTTGATATGCTTCTTCCATGATTGAGATTGCGGCTGACAACTGGTCGGTCCGTTTAAAGCACCAGGCCATACCCATCAGGGTTGTCAGGTTTTCTGAATCTTTATCATAAGCATGCTGATAGGCGTCTAAAGCTTCCTGGTAGTGGGTCGCCAGTTGCTGGGCCTGCCCCAGCAGTCGATAGTATTTTTCTGAATCTCGATCCGATAGGGTAATGCGGGATAACTCTCGCAGAGCCTGTTCTGGCATCTCAAGCATCAGAAAACCTTCCGCGGCATCGAGGTACCGTTTGGGGCGGGAAGCAGGCAGAAATACCATAGGAAAAACCTGAAAATAAAAGAAAAAACCTCTGCCTGTATCTTACCGGAACAGGCAGAGGTTTTTCTATTGCATCTATGGTGATATTTTCTGAGTTCTATAAATTCATCGAATGCTTATCTCACGTCGGTGCTTTCGGTCATCATGTACGGTTCCAGGGCATTTTTGCCAGAATCATGGCCATTCCACACGTGTCGGTAATTCCAGCGAACATCAGACCTGCGCCAACGAACGCTGAGAGTCCGCTGAACCAGGGGTTCACAAACATACCTAACACTGCTCCTGTCAGCACCAGGAACCCGGCGGCAATACGTACCTGTCGTTCCAGTGAGATCGTCTTTTTACCCCGGTTCACAGGCAGACCTTCGGCTTCCCAGGCTTTAGTGCCTCCTTCAACACTGACGACATTATCGAAACCGGCATCGATCAGTTTCTGGCAGCCTTTGGAAGAGCGGTTTCCGCTCTGGCAGATCAGATACACTGGATCTGCCCCATTTCCATTGACCAGACCTTTGATTTGTTCCGCAGTCAATTGGTCCAGTGGAATATTAACGGCGATGGGGGCATGGACTTCACGGAATTCGGCTGGCGTACGGACATCGACCAGATGAACTTCTTTGTCCTGCTGTGTTTTTGCCAGGGCGTCTGGTTTAATTGTTTTGATTTCTGCCATTTTAATGCCTCGTTATGTCGCAATTTTACGATATGATGTTTCAAAAAAACTCAACTTTGAAAAAATCGGCCTTCGATACAGTCCATAATCTTGTTCAGATGAGGTTCTGCAATCTGGTAATAGACGTTTCTGCCTTCGCGTTCGCTGACGAAAAAACCGCAACGCTGCATCAGTCGTAAATGTTCTGATGCGACGTTACTGGGAATCCCGCAATCTTCAGCAAGTTCTCCAACTGTATAACGGCCGCGCAGCAATAATTGCACGATGCGGATTCGGGCGGGGTGCGCCAAAACCTTCAGGCACTCGGCAGCCTGTTCTAACGCAGTTCCATTATATTCGGGTGTTTCTTTCAGTTTCATAATTCATTGACCTCATATATATAATATCGTGATGTTACGACATGTCAATGAGGGTTTTTTCATTTTCATAGAAAACAGAGAGAGTTGAAATTCAGCGACTGGATATTGTATCTTCATAAATATCTGTCACAATAAAGACTTATGTCGATAACTCACATGTCGTATCTAAGAGGTCGCAATATGAAACAGGAGTCTCAGTCCCCGGTCGAATCCCTGACAAGACGTGCGTTCCTGAAAAATGGTGCACTGATCCTGTCGGGCCTGACTCTTTCACCCTGGAGTCGTACGGCGTTGGGAGACCTCGATACAACCAAACGCGGCGCGGTACGAATCGGGCTGGTCACGGACCTGCATTATGCAGACAAGCCTCCTGTCGGCTCGCGTTATTATCGTGAGACGCTGACCAAGTTAAAGGAAGCCGCCACGCAGTTTGACAGTGATCGCCCCGATTTTGTTGTCTTTCAAGGTGACCTGATCGATTCCGGAAAATCACTGGAGCAGGAAAAAACACATTTGCAGACGGTGGTCAATGCGATTTCGGCGATACCTTTCCCGAAATATTATGTTTTGGGAAATCATTGCGTCGATCAGTTGAAAAAAGCCGAGTTTCTGCAGGGAGTCGGGCAGAAAAAATCGTTCTACTCTTTCGACCAGAACGGATTTCATTTTGTCGTTCTGGACTCCTGTTTCAAAAGTGATGGCACTCCATACGGTCGGAAGAACTTCACGTGGACCGATGCAAATATCCCGCCAGAAGAACTGGCCTGGCTGCAGGCTGATCTGAAGCAAACTGCGTATCCTGCGATTGTTTTCGCCCATCAACCTCTTGATCTGAAAGATACGGATTCCCACGCCGTTAAAAATTCTTCAGAAGTTCGTAAGGTTCTGGAACAGTCAGGTAAAGTCACTGCGGTCTTTCAGGGGCACAGTCATCGCAATAAATATTCAGAAATCAAAGGTATCCATTACTGCACCATGGTCGCCATGGTGGAAGGCTCAGGCCTGGACAATAATGGTTACAGTACGCTGGATGTTTATGAAGATGGTTCACTGATACTGAATGGCTTTCGTAAACAGAAGGATTACCGCTGGTCCTGAAAAACCAGTGGGATATCGTTCCGTAGTACCGGATAATGTTGCGATCTCCGGTCCGGTCTGTATAAGATGGAGTCTGGATTTCACACCACACTTGATCGATCCATCCAGGAGCCAGCGATGCGCCGCTTTGCCAGACATTTCTTCGTTTCTATTTTCTGTCTCAGTTTTTTGAGCGTAATCACTGAAAGTGACGCGGCTGCGTTTCAGCGGGAACCGAATGTTATTTTCATTATCGCGGATGACCTGGGTTACAACGAGTTAGGGTGTTATGGTCAGAAGTGGATCAAAACCCCAAACATCGATCAGATTGCCGAAGAGGGCATTCGCTTTACGCAGTTCTATTCTGGAAACGCGGTCTGTGCCCCCTCCCGATGTAACCTGCTGACAGGCAAACATCCCGGTCATGCTCATGTACGGAATAACGGTAAGCCCGAATATGTACAGAATATGAAAGAGGAACAGGGCTGGAGTTTTCCCGGCCAGCATCCGATTCCCGATGCGGAAGTCACGATCGCCGAAATGCTCAAGCAGAATGACTATGCAACCGGCGCGATGGGCAAGTGGGGGCTGGGGCATTTTGGAACCACCGGTGATCCGAATAAACAGGGGTTCGATCTGTTTTACGGTTTTAACTGCCAGGTGCACGCGCACAATCACTACCCTGTTTTTTTATGGCGGAATCATACTAAAGAAACTCTGCCTGGAAATGATCGAACGTTATACGGCGAGACTCACTCGCAGGATCAATTTGTAGAGAATGGACTGGCCTTCATTCGCGAACATCAGAAGGACCCTTTCTTTCTGTATCTGCCGTTCGCGATACCCCATCTGGCTATCCAGTCACCGGAAAAGTATGTTGCAGAATACCGGGGTAAAATCCCTGAAGAAGACTACAAGCATAAGGGCTATATCAAACATCCGCATCCCCGGGCCGGCTATGCAGCTATGATTACGCAGATGGATGACGGGGTGGGACAGATCATGTCTCTGTTAAAAGAACTCAAGCTGGATGACAACACAGTAGTCTTCTTCACATCAGATAACGGTCCGACTTACAATCGGCTGGGAGGCTCGGATTCGGAATTCTTCCAGTCAGCAGGACCTTGGCGCGGGTTTAAAGGCAGCCTGTACGAAGGTGGGATTCGCGTGCCTCTGATCGCGCGCTGGCCTGGGCATTTTCCAGCGGGACAGGTCACCGATCATCTGTCAGCATTCTGGGATGTCATGCCAACCATCGCAGACCTGACGGGAACGAAAGCACCTGCAGACATTGATGGCATCAGCTTCGTACCGACGCTGGAGGGGCACCCTGATCAGCAAAAACAGCATGAATACCTGTATTGGGAATTCCCCGCCTACACCGGGCAGCAGGCGGTGCATATGGGTGACTGGAAAGGCATTCGTCAGAATCTGCTCAAGAAAAAGCCTCAAATGAAGATTGAACTTTACAACCTCAAAGCAGATCCCGGCGAACAGCATGACGTTGCAGATCAACATCCGGAAGTGGTGGCCCGTATCAAAACGATTATGAAAACGGGGCGCACACCTTCCAAAATGTTTCCCTTTCCGGCGTTGGATCAGCAGTAACTTAACAGGGGATTACTTCGCGTCCTCTTGTTTCGAAACTTCCTTGATCCAGCAGAACAGACTATTGCCAATCTGGTGATAGCCATTTGCTGCCGGGTGAACGGCGTTATTCTGGCGTACTGTCTCTTCTGTGGTTTGCGCATTCCAGGGAACTTTGACTGCAGGGTAATTGTGGACACAATCCAGATTGATATGTGTTGGTACCAGGAAAATCTGCTGATCTGTTTTGTCACCAAAATGTTTTGCCATTCGCTCAACAACATAGTGTTGGTTTCTCTTGTACTGCCAGCGTGTCTGACCGCGACCTTTGGTTGTGCCAAAGGCATCCTGTGTCGCCGCAGGGGGGACGGGTAGCATTAGACCAATTTTGGTTTTCGGGCTGAAGTCGTGTATCATCTTTACCAGAATATCGAGGTGATTTACCATTGTATCGGTACGCTCACCAATGGTTTCATCGGTGGCTGAATAAACGTCATTCGGCCCGAGGAAGATTGTGACCAGATCCGGGGCATTTCCATCATTGAATTCTTTACAGTAGCGGGGAAAATCGAGTTTGGGTTTTCCGTCTTCTCCTGCATACAGAAACGGACTGCCTCGTTCGCGGTAATTTCCCTGGCGGGCATTCTCTTTAAAGTGAGTTGCAAAACGGACAGCGGTCCAGCCACCATAACCTTCATGCTGAACTCCTTCATCCTTATTCGGATTGTGGGAACCAATCAGTTTCAAATTGGGACCCTGAAAGTTCTGACTGAGCTGGCGGACATGACGGGGATAGATTGAGTTATGTGTCAGACTGTCGCCAATCATCAGCAAGCTGACCGGCTTGTCTTTGCCAGCGGCAGTGGGGACCACGCGTAATCTTGAGTCCTGGCTGGCGATAATCTCATTATTCTGGTCAATGACGTTCAACGTGAATTTATAGTCGCCAATCTCTTTCTCATCAGGAGTGTAAGTCCAGCGCTCCTGCTGCAGGTGACCTCGGTTGCAATGCACATCGAAAACATAATTTGCAGGATTGATTGTCAGCGAAACGTTATCGAAATAGACACTGGTTTCTATTCCAGGAACTGCGTAAATGATAGGAGGCAAAACCAACCGGAGCGGGTCTTTCGCTTCCGTATTAGTTTCCGGTTCCGTCTCAGGTTTTGCTTCGCCGGCGGAGGTAAAGTGGAGTGGAGTTAACAAAACGAATGCTATCAGCATTCTGAATGTAAGTCGTGTTTTCATCTCAGGTCCATCAAAAGTAGTGAAGCAGGGGAATGGTTTCGAATTAAGTTATCCAACCCAGATAGGACTGGACCAGGCGAGCTGGCCGTTATGTTGAGTGACGCGTACGTAGTACCAGTCGGTGGAACTGGTGTCTCTCTGCTGATCATTCCAGCGGATTTTTGCTGAATATTCACTCTGCCCGACCAGCCGATGCAGAATATAACTTTCACTGGTAAACACGCCTGTAAATTCAACTACGTTGTCATCGATCAGATCTCCCAGGCGGGCGCTGATCGTTTTCTCATAAGGTTTGCGAATTTGTAACGTGAGGACTGAGTCAGAATTTCCTTCAATTTCGCAGACGACCGCTTTGGTGGGATCTTCACCGTAGCATTTGACGCGCGTTGTATTGGAATCCAGTTTCAGTTCCTGCGGAGAGATGACGGTCAGTTTGTCACGCAGCTTTTCGCTGAAGGGTGCCGACTGAAAGCAGGGGATGGCACGGGTGAATCGTCCCTGCTCCAGTTTAATGTTCATATCCCACAAACAGGTACGGCCCATTGCCAGGTCGGCCCACGGACCCCAGCCATATTGCAGACGGCACTTGACTTTGCCAGGCAGAATCGGTTTGTCTTCGAGATGGTCTTCCGGGAAGTATCGCTGAATGACCTGTCCATTGCGGATCAGTTCGACCATGGAAATCGCGTCTTCTCCCTGCACGCGAACGTCAATCTGCCGGTCAGATGTTGCTGGCACATCACTTCCCATGGGCTGACCATTCAGAGAAACTTCCAGAGCAATTCGGTCTCCCGTCGCCGCATAGGTGCGACGGGCACGAATGGCTTCCATCAATGATGGGGAAGAGAGGTCTTTCGCCCAGACTCCCACAACTCCTTCTCCATAGGCGCCCGGATATCCCAGATGATCGTCTGTGGAAGCGACAAAGCCGAAACGCATGCCTTTTTGCAGTTGAGGTACAATCATATTCGCAGCAGAACGCCCGCCGATACTGTGACGGATCATCGGGTAAGGAGAGCGATCCGTTTCCGTACAGCCATGTTCCGAAAAGACTTCGACCACAGGAGACGCTGCTGCGCGGTAGTGTTTGAAGTTCGCTCCGCGCCAACCCTGTTTGTATCCCACATGATGAGGGATCGCCAGTGCCTGTTGACTCTCCGCGAAGTCCAGAAGTTTTTCCACATGATTGGGGAGGAACAGCTCCGGCTGGTCTTCAGGAAAGATCATGCAGTAATCGCCGAACTGGCTGGAATGCCATTCGTAACCCAGAAAGGCGACGAACTGGTCTGAGTTAGCATCCTGCATCAGACGCCGCGTTTTCGCCCAGTGATTCGAATGGACTTCAAAGCCATTCACCCATTTCATATGACGGTCACCGGGCATTTTCGGCATATCATGCCATGATGCATGACCGGTGAATGCAAAGAAATCCAAGTGCTCTTTAGCCAGTTCGATAGAACGTTCCAGAGAGCCTTTCGCATAGCCGACCGCATTATGGTTATGCAGATCACCCCAGAACAACTGGAGACGATGATCGGACTCACTTCCCTGCAGTTCTGAATCGACACGGATACCCGAGAGTACGGTTGCCGCCACAGATTCGCCCAGAAAAGTTCGCCGATTGACTTTTTGAGAATCGTTCATGATTTTCTTAGCTTCATTTAGTCAAGGGCAGGCTCGAAAAAGAGGGACAGGAGAAATGCCTGTCCCTCATGACGACGAATGATCCTGGCCGACTATTTTTTACCGATGCAGTAAATTTTGTCGGTCATCTTCAAGTAGATTTTTCCATCAGAAAAGATGGGAGTAGCCAGCACGAATCCTTCCAGCGGATTTTCAGAAACCAGTTTGAACTGATCTCCCTGATCGAGCACAAATGTTGTGCCATCTTCGCGGGTCACATAGATGTGTCCATCAGCGAGGATCGGAGAGGCGCTGAATTTATTTCGGTTGCGGGGAAGTCGATCCCCCCAGATCTTTTTGCCGGTTTTGACGTCTAAGCAAAGGACATCTCCTTTATCCGAACAGATATAAAAGCGGCCGTTGACAGCAGCGGGAGTCGGGACGTCTGAGAACTCTCCTTTTTCTTCGTTGGTCCAGGCAACATGAGATTTAGTCACATCGCCACTGCCCCCCAGTTTGATTCCGGTCAAGGAACCGCCCCGGGCATAAGGGGCAATCAGATAGCCATCGCTGACGACAGGTGAAGAGATCGAGCGGTAGTTTTTGAACTGACCCGGGTTCAAACCACCCACCTGCCAGATCTGTTTTCCGGTCTGAGCATCATGGGCAGTGACATGGTCGGCTCCCAGGACGTAAATAACTTCTTTGCCATCCTGTTTGACGACAACGGGTGTTGTGTAACTCTGATTCGCTTCTTCCGGTGCATCCAGATTACGGGTCTGTTTCCAGGCTTCTTTTCCCGTCGCTTTATCGAAAGCCACGATGTAAGAGTTGTCGCTCTGAATACAGGCGATAACCACCAGGTTGTCAGTCAGAACCGGGGACGTTCCCAAGTCCCACCCGAGGGTGTCTTCGCCATAAATATTCTGCAGGTTTTTCTGCCAGACGATTTTTCCTTCCCGGTTCAGGCAGGCGAGGTCACCACTTTTAAAATAAGCGAAAACAAACTGGTCATCGGCGGCAGGGGACGGGCTGCTGCCACTCCCTTTCCTGTGTTTGCCAGCGCGTTCAGTGCCGAAATCAGTTGACCATTTTTTCTTTCCCGAATTCTTGTCCAGGCAGAGGACTTCGTTTCTTCCTTCCATTGTGGTGGTAAGAAAGAGATCGTCCCCCCAGATCACGGGAGTCGAACCACTGTTACCCGGCAAATCGACTTCCCAGAGTATATTTTTGGAACTGTCCCAGGACACGGGATAACCGGAACCTTCTGCGACGCCGTTGGAAGAGGGGCCACGCCAGCCTGGCCAGTTACCGGCAAGAGTCGTCGAGGCGATGAACAGGGATAGAGTAAGGGTTGCCAGTAAAGCTTTCATTATAATTACCTCAGACAGTGTGAATCTTTTTGTGAACCGATTTAGGCAAGCAATTCAAATTTAGGGTTGGACTCTACTACATGGTGAGAAAACCGATTATAGCACGGGGAGAAAACAGATTTCATTCAGAATCGAAGTATTTTTTCACGATCCAGTCAGGTTGGTGCTGGTCGGGTTTCCGTTTTCGTCCCGTCAGATCGATGGCTTCCGGTTTGGGATACTTAGATGTGAGCGATTGTTTATCGTCTGTTTTTTTCTGCCAGCGCTTCAACTCTACCAGCATTTTTGCGATGCGCTCTTTCTGATCCGGATGTTCGGACAGATCCTGAAGTTCGTGCGGATCCTCTTTGAGATCAAACAGTTGGGTCTTATTAATCTGAGGATACCGAATCAGTTTCCAACGCTCATCGCGAACAGCTCGCATCAGATCTTCGTAAGTGGTAAACAGTGAGTCACGAACTCGATCTGTTTTTCCACGCCAGAGAAGAGCCAGGTCGGAACCTTCCACACCTGATGGAACCTGGATCTGAGTCAAATCGCAGACCGTCGGGAAAATGTCATACAGGTAAACCAGGGCATCGCTGGATTGGTTTTCAGGAATTCCGGGCCCTTTAAAAATCAACGGTGCTTTCATGCTGTGCTCATACAGGTTCTGTTTTCCCAGTAAACCGTGACTTCCCAATGCCAGACCATGATCAGATGAGAAAATGACAATCGTATTCTTCTCGAGTTTTCTCTCTTTCAATGTTTGCAGGATGCGGCCGATCTGTGCGTCCATGTGGGTGATCATGCCGTAATATTCCGCGAGCTGTTCACGTACGATTTCCGGTTGTCGTGGCCAGCCGGTTAGTGATTCATCCCGGCCGGTTAACCAGCCATTGTTAAAGGGATGCTGCGGCATGAAGTTTTTGGGGAGCGGAGGCTGGCTGTTTTCATAAGCCTTCATCGCAGATTCCGGCGGCATTCGCGGATCATGCGGCGCCGTGAATGCCACGTAGGCATAAAAGGGTTTCTCTGCAGGCTGCTGCTTTAAAAAATCGACGGCGGCATCGACAAAGAGTTCGCTCGAAAACTTCTTACCCGTTCGCTTGTTTTCAAACTTGCCCTCTTTCAGGTCGACCACAGGTACTTCCAGATGATTCGACATGCCACCCATGAAAGCCGCGGTTCCTGTCGTAAAGCTTTTCTGAAATGAATCTCGGTGATTGTGCCATTTACCAGTGCCAAAGGTTTCGTATCCCGCCTGCTTCAATAACTGGGGTAGTGTGATGACCCCTTTCAGATCCATGGGAACATGGTACAGCGAGCGACCACTGTTCAACATGGCGCGACTCGGCTGGCAGACGGCACCGTGAATTGATCCCATGCAGAACGCATTACGAAAACTGAATCCCGATTTTACCAGCTGATCCAGATTCGGAGTCTGAATGTGGGGGTTGTCATAGGCCGAGACAGCGTCAGCCCTTTGATCATCACTGAAGAGAAACAGGATATTGGGACGTGCGGCTTTTTCTGTAGCGTGCGAAGTACGACAGAGTGATATGAAATAGCAGGAAAAGATCAGAAATAGGATCAATGGAGTTCGCAGGTGAGCTTTCATGGTTTATTCCTGTATTAGATGAGCTTCGCAAAAGTAGTATCAGTCTATTTTGAAGAAGCGTCGGCCTTTGAGTTCGAAACGGGGTAAGGCACCGGGGGCGACGGTGATCACTTCCGCGTTGAAGTTCAGTCGATCCTTGATCGCGTGGCTGACATCTCGAATCAAGAGATGTGGCTCCGTTGCAGCCGCATCAGTCGGCTCCAGTTCGATTTTCATATGCTGCATCGCACGAATGGTGCGGACTTCGATCCGGTACTCGGCAATTCGATCGAATGTACGCAGAATCGCTTCCAGGCTGGACGGAAAAACATTGTTGCCGCGAATGATTACCATGTCATCCGCGCGTCCAAGAATGCCTCCCTTCAAACGCAGCAAATTACGTCCGGAAGGGCAGGGGGAAGTATCTTCCGAGACCAGATCTCCCGTGCGGTAACGAATTAAAGGAGAGCCGATCCGCCCCAAATTGGTGATAATCAATTCTCCCTGTTCTCCCGGTGTCACTGGTTCCAGTGTCTCTGAATTGACGATTTCAGCGATACATTCCGTTTCAAGAATATTCAGGCTGCCCGGACTTTCCAGCGGTTCAATTCCCAGTGCCCCGATTTCCGTCATGCCCCAGTGATCGAAGACCCGTGCTCCCCAGGCCTGACCGATGCGGAGTTTGGTCGCTTCAATGTTTCCGCCCGGTTCGCCGGCAACGACCAGCGCCCGCACTCGGCTGGCGGCGAGATTGATGTTCTCTGCCTCTGCTACTTCCGCCAGTCGTAATGCATAAGTGGGCGTACAACAGACGGCAGTAATACGATTGTCCAGAATCATTTGCAGTCGGGCTTCGCTGCCTGTACCTCCGCCAGCCAGACAGAAATTGCCTCGACGTGTTGCACCTTCAAAGGCAGCCCAGAATCCAACGAAAGGGCCGAACGAAAAAGGGAAGAACAGTCGGTCTTCCGGGTACAGACCGACCATACGATAGATCTGTGCCCAGCATTCGCCAAACCAGTCCCAACTGGCTTTCGTATCCAGCCAGCGCATGGGTGAACCGGTGGTTCCCGATGTCTGATGCATGCGTGTGTAATTTTCGACGGGATAAGTCAGATTTGTACCGTAAGGCGCGTGGGCCAGATGATCTTCTACCAGTTCCGATTTGGTGGTGACCGGCATTTTCTGCAGGTCAGAGAGACTCTGAATTGAATTGACATCGACGCCTGCTGTTTCCCATTTCTTTTGCCAGAACACATTGGTTGCAGAGACTTCTTTCAGAAGGTGTTGCAGGCGTTGCAGTTGGCGTGCCTGGAGATCCTTCTGATTCAGGTTTTCCGGCTCGGTTTCTGGTACATTCATGTTCGTATTAGCTCAGTTGTCTGGGGGGATCAATAGTGGAGATTCAGGGTTCTCCCTTATTCTGTCGCAACTTGAATGAATTTCCAACCTAAAGAGCAATCCACGGTAGAAAATATCTGCTGGAATTCAAACGTTCCCCATTCTGGAACCATTTGTTATTTAAAGGGTTATTGAAGTGAAACTATCTAACACGACCATTACAACAAGCACTCAAGTCAGAAATTATGAAGGACGATGATATCGATACAGTAGGCTGTCCTGATTATCGAAAGAGATACGGTTCAGGTGAGAATCAGGATCGTCTGATCATTGACGACAACAGAAGAAATGACATCAGGAGACGAGGACTTTATGGGGACGGATGGCGGTAGTAAAGAGTTGAAACTGGGATTCCTGACTACGATTGAATGTCCCGATGGCTCATTGATCGGCGGCTTGCTGGTCACAAATCACTTTGGCAGGCCGCTGGAATTTCAATGCACAACTCCTGTCAAAGCAAATAGAACTCAGGAAGTATTGTATGGTCCGACCCTGCTTCCCTTTCTACTGGGAGAGGTGATCGGTCAAACTCTGGTTGAAAAAATGAATGTCAAACCGAACCTGATTCTGATCGAACAGGAACTGGCGATTGAACTGCAGAATCATATTTCCATACCGGTGGCGATTCTGACTGATGTCGAGCAGATCGTTGAAGAAAATTCCGCCTTCATCAGCGAGCAGATCGGGAAGAACCGGTTACGGTTTGATGCGGGACACCAGACCGGAAAATCGGCCATTGAGAGTACCAGCCGAAATATACCGACGGATGCCGATCTGGGCGAACCATTTGAGCGAGTGCGTGAAGCCTTAAGCGAAGCAGTGAAAATGGGATCATCCCGTTAAACCGCCGTTCAAACTATGGTATTGAAACAAGCTGATCAGACTTTCTTCTCCAACAGGTCAATACGTGGATTTTTCAGAGCCAGACATTCAGAGTCAACAACAGATAGAACCGTCAACCGGTCATTCCGGTGGGCCTCATTTTCTTCCTCCCGTTGAGAATTCTGCGCAGGCAGTCATCACAGACGCAGATCGCTGGCAGATTAAACAACAGGTCAGCAGTGAATCGACTTCTCTGGCTATGACGGCCGCGGTTTTTGCTTCAGGGATGAATGGTGCGCTCACCCGCAAATTCAATCTCGAAACGACGACACTGGCATTACTTGAGAAAGCAGGACTGCAACCCAAGTGGAAACCGACCAGGCCGCGCGTCAAAACATTTGGGATGACCTTTCCTGACGGATTGGAATTCATGCCTCCCAAACAGGAGAAAGAAAGCGAAGGGGAACTGAGTCAGATTGAAGGCCCCAAAGCCGCCAGCAAGGAACCGGGTGAACGCAAAAAAAGCACGCGGCTCAAACCGCCTGCGAATGCACTTTCGCTGGAAGATCGCCTGTTTTATCTGCTTCAACCTCCGCTGCAGTCGTGGCTGGCCGGTCAGGAACTGATCATGCCTTTCGAGCCATTCCCCTATCAGTACGAGGGAATCGCCTGGCTGTTCTCGCAGAAGTCGGCTTTACTGGCGGATGAAATGGGACTGGGGAAAACGATGCAGACCATCACCGGCGTGCGACTGCTTTTGCGTAGCGGGCAGGTGCGCCGAATCCTGCTGGTCTGTCCCAAACCCCTGATCCCCAACTGGCAGCGTGAATTTAAATTCTGGGCAGAAGAATTACCGGTGACCGTAGTGCAGGGCGATACGGCGCGGCGACGCATGATCTGGGAAATGCCGAATACGCCCATCCTGATCGCCAATTATGAGTCGATGTCCCGCGACTTTGAAACGATGGGAGAAGAGAATATTCCTCGCTTTGATCTGGTCGTTCTCGATGAAGCGCAACGCATTAAAAACCGCGAATCCCGCACAGCAGAAGCCGCCCGTTCTATTCCCCGTAAACGGAGCTGGGCACTCACGGGAACACCGATCGAAAACCGGCACGAGGAAATGTCGTCGTTATTTGAATGGATGGAAATCGTTCCGCCCCGAGCCACTCCGGATTTGCGGCAGTTACAGGTACTCTCCAAAGAATTTATTTTGCGTCGCACCAAAGATCTGGTGATGACCGATCTGCCTCCGCGGCTGGACCGTCCCGCGTACCTGGACCTTAATCCGGCGCAACAACATGCCTACGATACGGCTGAAAAAGATGGTGTGATCCAGCTGAATGAGATGGGAGATTCCATCACCGTACAACATGTATTTGAGCTGGTTTTACGACTCAAACAGATCACCAACTTCGATCCGGTGACCGGGGACAGTTGTAAGCTGGACCGCCTGGAAGCCGACATGGAAGAAATTGCTGCCAGCGGTGGCAAAGCCATTTTATTCAGCCAGTGGACGAAACCCCTGGACTTTATGGCGAAACGTTTAGAGCGGTTTGGGACACTCGTTTATCATGGCGGGATTCCCACAAAGCAGCGCGAGCCGATCCTGGATCAGTTCAAGCATGATCCGGATTCACACCTGCTGTTGATGAGTTATGGTACCGGGGCCGTCGGTTTGAATCTGCAGTTTGCTGGTTACGTCTTCCTGTTTGATCGCTGGTGGAATCCGGCGATTGAGGATCAGGCTATCAACCGGGCACATCGTATTGGACAGAAAACACAGGTCATCGTAACTAAATTCGTCTGTAATAATACGATTGAAGAACGGATCGACATGGTCCTTGAACAGAAACGTGAACTCTTCCGTTCCATTCTGGGAGACGGCGATACCACTTGTGAATCGCGGAGTCTGACCGCTTCCGAAATATTCGGGCTGTTTGACCTCAAACAGAAAAAGGGGGACGTGACGAAAAAAATCGCCCCCCAGGTTCCCGGGAAATCCGCCGCCTGATTGAACCTGCTATTGCTTTGAGACCAGCGGACTGGATGTCATGGCGTCTGACTCATCAGTGACATTGATGAACCAGATTTTCGTATCAGCGGGAAGAGCAGGGCCTGTGATCCTGGTTCCATCCACTTCCAGGGGAATGGATTGCCATTTTCGTTCATGGTTCGGTCCGGCATCAGTTGTGTAGTTGAGTACTGCGGTTTTTATTTTAACAGGCTTAGCCAGTTCCGCTGTGACTTTTCCCTCTTTGATGGCGGGGTTTTGAACTACTGGCAGCGGAGTTTGTTTTTTCAGATACTGATCGACAAATCGAGCGATTTCAACAGGCTTCCAGCCTGCCGGATGGCTGTGTCCCATTTTGACTTGAATGCGAATATTCCGCGGCGTGGATTCCGGTACGGCTTCATAACTATTCTGATAGGCACTCAGCCAGTAAGCAAAGTCATTTGTGCCATTCACAAACAGGATCGGCATTTGAACGGCTTGCAGATATTGGCCCGGATCATAGAGCTGCATCCAGCGCTGGCTGTCTGCGGGGGGTAATTTATTGATGGATGATTCAAAAACAGAATGGTCATTCAGAAAACCACAACCGTAAACGGGAACAGCAGCATCGAAGCGGTTATCAAGTCCGGCGACGATGCAGGTCAGATAACCACCCCAGGAAATCCCCGTGACAGCGGTGTGATCTTTGTCGACTCCCGGGAAAGAGCGGATCAGAGAATGTGCCAGAATAGCATTTGCAGGGGCATGGTAACACCAGTGTTCCGACTGGTCATCTTTTACCGCTTCGAATTTCTCTTTATAAGACTGATCAGGGCCCCCCGCTTCAAGTCGGTTTCGATGCTTGCGATCATGCGGATTTTTTCCATCTACAGGTTGAGAACCTGCCAGGTCCATGGAAATGGCGGCATACCCTTTCTGGGCCCATAACTCGGCCCACTCCCGAAAGGCCGTTCCACCCCCGCCATGAATCAATACAATGCCGGGATACTTCTTATCTTTGGGTTCTTCAGGATTGAGTGTCGCCGGGGATGCATAAAAGGCAAACACCTTAGTCGGTTTGCCACGATATTCCAGTCCCTGATACGTCAATGATCTGACCGGTGATTTCTCATCGATCCAATCGAATTCAGGTGCTATGCTGAGTGCCTTCAAATCCCAGGGCGTTGTTTTCGGAAGACGGGGATCAGGTTGAATGACATCGCCCGCGGCCATCAATCCAGTGACTGGGAGAGCAGTCATCAGGAGTATCATGAGAACTTTGAAGTTGTGAGCAATCTGCATGGCCGTACCTGTCGTTAATCAAATGATGGAAGGGAAGGTGTACCATGATTATTAAAGACAGAAACGGCAGACGCAAGCGTAGAACTGTTTTGAATGCTTTTCCCTGACTGAGAAAAGTTGCTGCATCAGATTAATCGACACGGTTCTTCTGACGGGGATACCGGTTGCATGCGAATAGTTTCAGGAACCGGGTGCATCTTTTGAATTAGAATCGCTTCTTTCAGGTATTTACTGAATTCTAAGGTCGCTGTAGCTGCTCCAGGAACCTGAGCACAGTCTAAAACAACAGGCGATACAGGGCCGATCCAAAAACGATGGCGATTGTAATAATCGAACCGATGATGCTGACACCGACCGCTGCCGTACCCGCTTTGAATGTGTTTTGAGACTCTGCAGGCAGATGTTTGCCGAGGATGCTCCAGATCGATTTCAAAACCTGATTGAACATCTGGGCGCAGAGCACGCTTGTCATAGACAGAATCAGAATGGCCCAGTGCGTCGCAGATAAACCCAATAAAGTCGCAGCAGCGATGACGGCACTGCCAGCAAAAAAGTGGATAAAGAAGGTGCTGTCCAGCCTGATGCCAAATTTGATACCACTTTCAACATCAATCAGACGCTGTCTCCATTCGGGACGTAATTTTTCTGATTCCGCTGCGGCGGTCGATTGCCGTTGAAAAGGTTCAGCTTGAGTATTCTGTGATTTGATCACGATCCCAATTCCTATTGTGTAGCAGTGTTACCTAGTATTGAAGATAAATCAGAAGGTCCGCCACCAAAATTTCCAAATCGTGGCATGATTGTCAAACCAATACCAGCGTTTCCTGTGCTCTGGTTATAAGACATGCCCAGACTCGTGATAAAATCGGCACCAGTCCGGGTGAGGGATAAGATCTGTCCGCGATTGACATTTTCACCCAGGTCATAAGCAGTACTGACACCCGCGCTCCATTTCTGGCTCATTACATAATTGAGTCCGGCTGATAAAATCTGGCTATCCAGATCGGCACCACCTTTTATCTGCTGCAACGCTACATTGACGGACAGTCTATTGGTGCGCTGGCTGGTAAGCGACACGTCCCAGAGTTGTTGTCCCCCGTCAAAGACATCGTAGTAGGCATTGGCTGCCATCGTGGTTCGATCTCCGAGGAACCATTTATAATGTCCACCCAGCAGGCCGAAGTCTTCGCCAAAGTTGTCTCGATCTGCATCCGGGAAATAAGATGCTTCCAGGTCCAAAGTCATCCAGTCTTTGGTCCGCAACTGATCCGGTGGACCCGTTTTGGTCTGCAGTCGATGCCGCCACGCCATCCGAAGTACCTGTTGATCATCAACCAGTTCGTAATAAGGGTCTGTGACCCCACGGCCGGCTCCTGTACGAACGGCATAAAATCGTGGGTCAAACTGAGGTGGCAGAACTCCACCAAAGGTGTTGATTACCAGTCGCTCACGGAACATTTCCTGAGCGTTGTCATCAAATTCATTGTATTGGGCGATCCCGGACAGATTTTCGCTGGCATCGCTGTAAGAGTAATCTGCTTCCAGCACCATCTTATGGGCCAGGCCATTCAAATTGAAATAAGGACTGTAGACATCCGGGAAAATACGCTCTGCCATAATACTGCCGCGCAGGCCGGCAGAACCGTAGAGGCGGTCGATCTGCTGCTGTTGCAGGCCTTGTTCCCAGTAAGCTGCTTCACCCATCACATACGGTGTCAGAATAACAGGCCCTAGATTGAATGGCGCTTCCAACTGATTACGGGTCATCGCCACCAGCCCCTGTGAATCGGCAATGAAGGGCAGGGGAGTAAAGACATCCTGTTGGGGATTGTATGGCGCAGAACCCGGTTTCAGTTTTCCATAACCCACAGAGGAATGCGAAGTCCAGTTCACCAGGTTTCCAAACAGCGGTTCACCCAGCAGGAACAGATCTGCTTTGGGCAGCCAGTCTGTCGTGTTTTCGTATCCATTCAGCTTGGTTCTGCCAATGACCGACCAGGACCAGTTGTCCTGCTGTTGCTTGAGATGCAACAGTGTTTCCACATCTTTACGGTTATTGAAATCAGATTGAAAATATTCCTGTTGAAAGTTTCGATCAGAAAACAGACCGGCTTCGCTGGTCAGCGTCATGCCAAAGGGAGAAGTCTGTCGGTGCTGATGATTCAGGAAAAAACGATCTTTGGTAGACGGAACAAGATCGCGACGGTCCAGACCCAGGTTGTCTGTGCCACTGTCATGAATGTAAAAGGCTTCTGCATTTCCACTGAAGATATTGTCAAAGCCAAACAGGTTGTCTCCCTGGTAATTGCCAGACTGCCCAATCCCGACTCCCCGATACGAATAGTAGTCAACCTGACCTTCCCATTTTGTACCCGCTGGTCGTTCCAGACCCAGCAATTTGAACATATCCCATTCCGTTTCAACCTGGAAACCGAAGATGCGGTCGTTTCCAAATCGCAAACCGGTGATCGGAAAATAAATATCTTCCACCGGGCTGGTGACATAAGGCAGATAGAACAGTGGTACGTTGCCGATCTCGAAGGTGTTGTTGGAACTCGTCATCCACGCGCGTTTGTTAGGCAGTGGCTGACCTGTAATCGGGTCAAGTTCTTGGGCTCCCGATCCCAGCCAGGGAGTCGTATAACGGTCTTCGATAAAGACGTCTGAAGATTGCATTTTGTATCCCGGTTTTCCGAATTGGCTGCCGGTAGCCCATGCATTCTGTGCCAGATAAGCGCCTTTCGAGAGCATACGAATCTGGCTGGCTCGGACCCTGACATCTTCATCCAGTTCAGGCAGATGGGTTTTCAGTTCCGCGTCCAGCATGACGGCCCGTTCTTCCCGGGCATCGTAAAAGGCACGGTTCGCTTTGAGGAAGTAGGTGCCCTGACGAATTTCTATGTTTCCTTCGAGATAGATTTCAAAGGGTAATTCTTTGGACTGTCTGATTTCGGAGTTGAAGTTCTGAGTATTGCGTCCGTCCGTCCAGATAATGATCCGGTCGGCGGACATGTCAATCATTTCCTGATCCTCCACACCATCGATCAGTAGGTTCACTCCGCCGGTGATGACCCAGATCTGTTCCGGTGGGACGGTGTGAGTCGAAGGAAAACCCTGGACGTTGTAGGGGACTGCGCTGCGGGGAAAGAGTTGAATTCTGCGAAAATCGGTTATCGTTTCCTGCGCGGGAATCGGGCTTAATTCAGGACCTTCCAGAGGTGGCTTCTCGACAATAAACTGGGCGCGTTTCAGTTGATGATCGTGAGGAATTCCTCGTCGTTCGATCGCGCGATTCAAAACAGGATCATCGGGAGCAGTTGTAGTTTGAGTGGGACGTCTGAAGTTCCGGTTCAGACCGTTCTGCGTGACCAGATTGACCAGCAGGCTGTTTTCTGTTTTGGATTCTCCGGGCAGATCGACGCGAACTTCGCCTTCCATGTAAACCGAGATACGATCGGCCTGACGCGTTTTTCGATGCCAGATCACCATCTGCCTCGATTGCAGAGTGGCATCACCCTGCTTGATACGACAGTTCCCTTTCAGGATCGAGACGCTGACAAAATCTTCTTCCCATTGTTGCGAATACTCCGCAGTGATTGCGATCGGCTCTTTTTCCGAAGGCTCGTATTCCGGTTCTTCATAGGATGCTTTGGGGGCGCCGAAGAAACTGGTTTGAGCAGGCGCAATCGTCACCGGTCCGCCAAGCAATGTTAAGAAAACAATTACCTGCCAGATGCGATGCGAAACATACCGGGTAACGGAATTGATCTCGCCCGACACGGGCACTCCTGAAGTGATAACCGGGTAGGTCAATCTTCTGTTGAAGGGAAATGGTAGGGAAAGGAACACGCTCTGGTACTGACGCTTCAGTAGACAGAGTGTAACGAATTGAGGTCAGTTGACTTAACTCCGTCCACTGGACCGGGATAAATGGGCGCGGATTATAGGTCGATTTCTGAAAGAGTGTCAATAACAATCGCTGCCACGGAACAACTCAATAAAGTGTTGTAAACTATTGATTTATAACGTGTTGCGGATGTCGTGTTCCCTTGTCTCAGTTGGTTTCCGGAATTTCAGAAAATCAGCAGATTTTGACCAGCCATAAACACTCAGCAAGGCAATCGCCGGCACCAGTGGTGCCCGCATTCTCATGTTGGTCCAATAGAAAATATGGACCACCGTGAAGCTGACGATGAGCCAGAATAAAGACCCCCAGGCTGGCTCTCTCTTCCAGATTAACAGCAGGCAGCCTCCCAAAGTGCCAGTCAGGATCAGGAGATAGTAACCAGCGATCCCCCAGCCGATCAGAGGTTTCGACTCAACCAGGTGGCTATTTAATGGGCTGAAATTCCAGAAGCGTCTCAATCTGAGTAGACAAGACTGGACAAACAGAGAGGGCTCAGCTGCGATATTGGCTTTCGCTCGTTGATACATCCAGCGATCACGTTCCTGCTCACTCTTGATGGGGGGGACTGTATTCTCGAGATCACGTTCCAGGCTTTTCTGCCAGGCGTCCAGACTCTCGCCAGACCAGACTGTGCCCCAGGGTTGTAGTACCACTTCCTGATAGAACACAGGATTATTTCCCAGCAACAACGTATATCCGCCATGTGTCGTGGTCAGAATGGGGGCGTGAAAAACCATCAGGTTTCGTATCAGCCAGGGGGAAACAGCAATCAGAATTCCCGCGGAAAGATAAGTCAAATGACGGTTCGCAAAACCGGCAGGCTGCGTTTTGAGGACGCGTTTCAAGACCGGTCCACACAGACGAGCCAGAAACCAGAGTCCGAAAAAAGCGAGATAAGTCGGTCGGCACAGAATTGCCAGTCCCCAGACCAGGCCCGTCACGAAAGTTTTTGAAGCCTTATTTTGGGGCTCTGGCTGACCCGGTTCCTCTGTCAGTTGGCATACCAGCATATAGAGCAACAGGCTGGTGAGGAATGCAGACAGCACTTCGGTCATCGCATACGACGTATATTGCAGCAATACAGGATCGGTTGCCACGATTGCTGCAGCGACCAGCGCCCCGACACGCATTCGTAATCGCAGACCCGTTTTCCATGTGAACCAGACGGTGAGTGCCCCCAGTAGCACCTGCATCAGCCCTACGCCCAGAGCCCCCGCTTTCACATAATAGAGGGCTGCCAGCAGGCAGGGATATAAGGGAGGACGAAACGCAGTCGGCTCGACATCTGGTCCCTCCGCTACCCGACTCGACGTGAAACCATGTCCCGCAGCCAGGTTCCGGGCAATCGCGATGTAGGCATCCCGGTCTTCCTGCAGTTGATCGCTCTGCAGCACCACCATCGTCAGACGCAGACCGCTGGCCAGAAACAGAACCAGCAGCAGGGTGGTCGTTAAGAATCCGGGTTTTGTCACAGACATCAATCCAAAGAGGCGTAGACAGCGGTTTCTGAGTCAGGCCGCTAGATTTTTGCGTTTTGCAAAGCTGGCACTTTGATTCCCAAGGCTAAGCTGACACGGCAGTTAACCGGGAGGAGACTGCAATCAAGTATGCAGGTCTCGTACGTCAGAAACAAGGGGACACTCCAGACATGAGATGGGGTTTTATGAGATTTCTGCCGGCTATAGGGACTGTGCAAGAGTGCGGCGCGGAATGATCCAGATATCTGGAAATATCGATGCTGATGGTTCTGAAGTATGCAGGGTGAAAAAAATCAACACGTTGTAAAAAACGTACACTTTGTTATGAAATCATGGCTTCTGTGGGCTATAGTTCGACTAGAGTAGATGGGTTGCGTGAACATCGGAAGTATTCCTGTATCATAGCAACGGGCCGCGTAGTTATGTATTGAATGCCAGACAGGCAGCAGGATATGGTCTTTCCTTATGAGTAGTCACCCGCAGCGCTGGCTGGAATCGTTGGTAGATTATCTCTACAAGCTGCGCTGGATTTTGCTGCTGATTTTCATGGTCCTGACCGGACTGGCCATCTACCCTGCTTCTCAGCTCTCTTTTGAACAGTCGATCGAATCACTCTATTCGAAAGATGATCCACACCTGCTCGATTATCTTGAAAGTAAGAGATTGTTCGGCGGTGATGAATTTGTCTTCGTCGCGTATACCACCCCCGAACTGCTCGAGCCAGAAGGGCTCCTCGAAGTCCGCAGGTTCTCGCAGGATCTCAGTAAAGTTCCTGGCGTGAATGCGGAAGTTACCCAGAATCTCGCTGATGCACTCTCGCCTCCTAAACTCAACTTCTTTCTCCGCGCCCTGATTAGAAGAAAACAGGATGAGATGACCGAGCTCTTCCGCGGGGTCTTGATTGGCGATGATAATCAGACCACAGCTATCGTGCTCAGGCTGCTACCCGAAGAGGATTCTCCGGTTTCCCGTGGAGAAACATTCCGTCGCATTCGTCAACTGGCTGAGGGACACTCGCCTCAAGCCTATGTCGTCGGCGAACCCGTGCAGGTACACGATATGTTCCGCTATGTTGAAGAAGACGGCAACATCCTGTTCAAAGTTTCGCTGAATCTGCTGGCGCTGGTTCTGTTTCTATTGTTTCGACGCCTGCGGTGGGTCATGCTGCCGTTACTGGTAGTGATCTGCTCGATTCTCTGGACCGAAGCCATTCTCGTGCTGGGACACTTTCAGCTCAGTATGGTCAGCTCTATGCTCAATTCACTGGTGACGATTATCGGCATCGCAACAGTGGCGCACGTCGCAGTCCACTTCCAGGAACTGCAGCGCAATAATATCTCGCGACCACGGGCCATTCGCCAGACGATGGTCGAACTTCTGCCCGCGATTTTCTGGACCTGTGCTACTACAGCCGCTGGATTCGCATCGCTGCTCTCCAGTGAGATTGCACCTGTTCGCAGCTTCGGAATTATGATGGCCATTGGTACTATGATGGTGCTGATCGCAGCAACGGTTTTACTGCCAGGCGGAATTTCCCTGGGTTATCTCAGTGCACCCCTCAAACATTCTTCCGAACAGGGGCTGGAACGCATCCTTAAAAAAGTCTGTCTGGGAACAGAGCAGTACCCTCGATTGATTCTCTCGGGAACTGTTCTGCTCGTCCTGTTTGCCGCAGCTGGCTTCTCTCGCCTGACAGTGGAAACCGATTTCAGTAAGAACTTTCGCGACTCCAGTGATATTGTCAAGGCCCTCAATTTTGTGGAAACGCGACTGGGCGGTGCCTCGACCTGGGAAGTCAACTTCCCGGCTCCTCCTCAGTTGAATGATGACTACCTGGATCGGGTCCGCGCACTGGCCAGCGATCTGCAACAGGTCAATCCGCCAGGCAAGCAGCAGTTGACCAAAGTCATTTCGATTACCGATACGCTGGATTTTATCCCGAAAATTCCATTCGCCTCTGATCCGCTTCAGTCCAAACTCGATTCCATCAAAACTCTCCAGCCCGATTTTGAAAGCAGTCTGTATAACTCCGAAAAAGGGAGAATGCGAATTGTGCTGCGGGCTCTCGAACGTCAGTCTGCAGAAGAAAAGCTCTCGCTCATCGATAAAGTCGATGCGCTGGCAAAAAAACATTTCCCCGGTTCGAAAGTCACAGAAAAAACAGATAGTTCTGATGTGGAAACCGCCGAATCCGGCAAGGCAGCGGGCATTTTTATCCTGCTGGCCTATCTGATCGACAGCTTGCTGAACGATCAGCTCTTCAGCTTTCTACTCGCGGGGGCCAGCATTCTGGCAATGATGACGGTTGCCTTTCGCAGCCTTAAAATCGGCATTATCTCCATGATTCCCAATCTATTTCCCATCATACTGGTCGTCGGTGCAATGGGCTGGTTCAATTTACCCCTCAATATTGGCACCGCCATGATTGCCAGTGTTTCGATGGGTTTAACGACCGATTCCAGCATTCACTTTATCACCGGCTTTCTACGGGAACGTTCACGGGGTGCATCGGTCGTTGATGCGATTCGGCGGACTCACCGTGGGGTGGGCCGGGCCATCATCTTTGCCACCTGTGCGCTGGTGGCTGGCTTCAGCGTGCTTACGCTTTCACACTTTATTCCGTTGATCTATTTCGGTGCACTGGTCAGCGTTGCCATGGTCGGCGGCATGCTGGGGTCGCTGGTTCTGCTGCCAATCCTCTTGCGACTGTTCTATAAAGACAAGGTTAAATCAGCTGCGTAAGGGAAGTGGCTTGTATTTACGCTGGTCCATGCCCACATATCGAGACAGCGGCTGATACAGGTGATTATTCTCACTCTGCTCAATAATATGAGCGACCCAGCCAATAAGCCGCGAAACAGAAAAAATCGGAGTAAACAATTCCGGTTCGAAACCCAGATAATGCAGCAGACGACTGGCATACCATTCCACCCGGGGATGTACCTTTTGGATTTTTCCCATGATCTCTTCGATGGTATCAGCAGCGTTTTCCATCTCGTTCTGTCCCAACGCGTCTGCCAGCTGAACACAATATGATTTCAGAACCGCAGAACGGGGGTCGCGGGGCTTGTGATGCGAGTTTTCAAATCCGAGAACACGCCGTCCCTTGGTGATTTCCTGACAAACCCATTCCTCGGCATTACCCGATTGCATCGCTTCCTGCAGTACATCCAGCACGCCCGTTCCGCAACTGCAGTGTAGCTGACCATTAATGGAACCGATGGCCGAACAGACCGCAGAGTACAGCGGGCTGCCCGTCGACGCCACAACCCGTGCGGCAAAAGTCGAGGGGGACAATCCGTAGTCCGCATTGATAATCAGAGCCGCATTAAACGCCTCTTCTTCCAGCTGCGTAGGTTCATCCCCTTTCAGCATATACCAGAAGCTGCCTGCGTAAGAGTGATGAAAGTTTGGTTCTATCAGACGGGAGCCGCGCACCTGGTGATAACGATACGCAATCAGCTGAGGCAGCATCGCCAGCAGGTATTGAGCGTTAGAAACTTCCGACTGGAATACGCCATACTCCATCTGCGGATCAAAGTGCGCCAGCAGGCTCACGCCACTGCGAATCACTTCCATCATGTCGATGTGGGGGGGGATTGCCTGAACCGCCACCATGACAGGTTGAGGCAGCGAGCCGGTTTCAATCAGCAGTGTCTGAAAATCAGCCAGTTGCTCATGGCTGGGTAGTTCGCCGTGCAACAGCAGGTAGGCAACTTCGATGAAGGCCGCTCCTCGTGCCAGTTCATCAATCGGATAACCCCGATAAGTAAGTCCTTCTTGAGTCTGAGAGATCTCAGTCTCAGTAGCAACGATCCCGGATAAGCCGGGGCGATAAGGGTGACGTTCCATGTCTCGATCCTTCCGCACTTCCTGATTACGTTATTGAGAGGCAGTCCATTTATGCTCAGAGTATAACGCATCTGCCCCGCAGAATCGACATATGATACACAGCGATTTATTTAAGAATAGGGAAATAATTTACAGGTCTTTTTCAGGCTTGACATCCACCAGTGAACTGCTGGCAGGAGATTCAGGAATCTTCTGTTCCCGAAATCAACCGACCTGCACCGTCTGCCAGCAGCGCTTGAGCGACCTTCACGCCGATTTCCTCAGCTTCGGAAAATGAGCCGGTGACCGAAGCACAAATCCGTTCCTGTCCATCGGCACTCAACACGACCGCTTCCAGAGTCAACTGGTCGTCTGACACCTGAGACAGACTTCCAATGGGTGCATGGCAGCCAGCACGCAGAAATGCCAGCAGGCTCCGTTCCGCAGTTGTTGCCGCCTGCGTGGACGGATCAGACAAGCCGGTCAGCAACACTGCCGTTTCACTGTCATCCGTCCGACATTCGATTCCCAGTGCGCCCTGTCCTACCGCCGGATAGACTTCCGGAGGCTGCAGCAGCAGGGAAGCCCGCTGTTCGAGCAACTCCAGTCGTACCATACCGGCTTCTGCCAGGCAGAGCGCATCGTATTCCCCTGAGTCCAGTTTTTTGAGACGGGTTTCCACATTGCCGCGCACTTCCAGCATCTGCAGATCGTTGCGCTGATGCAGCAGTTGTGCGCGTCTTCGCAGACTGCCAGTGCCAATCCTCGCTGCAGCAGGCAATGCGGCAATGCTCGTTACTGCATCTGACCCCTGTGGGAAAATCAGTACATCGTAGAGAGGTCCCCGTTCCGGGATGCCCGCCAGCTGTAATCCGGGCGCCTGTTCTGTAGGCAGATCTTTTAGACTGTGGACGGCTAAATCGGCGCGACCATCCAGCACTGCTTTCTGTACTTCGCGGGTAAAGACACCCAGTCCCCCGAATTCTGAGAGAGGCGACGTCAGATCGCGGTCCCCTTCCGATGTGATGTGCACGATTTCAATCGGACGTTCACTGGTCTGCTTTTTCAGCAGATCTGAAACGTAGTAGGCTTGCCATAGCGCCAGGTTGCTGGCACGGGTTGCAATCCGTAAAGGACGTTCTTCAGACCTCTGGTCCATCACTCCACTTTCCACTTCTACTCAAAATTACGTTCGATTAGCGGCTCAGTCGCCATGCCGGTTATGCACCAGAGGCTCAGATTACTTGGAATCCTCGGGTGGCTGGTTCGGAGTTTCAGACTCGGAACCATTAGGATCTTCCGGCTTTTCCTTTGTTGTTGTGTGTTCGCTCTCAATTGTCGACGTCTGTGTGGTTGGGATCGGAGGAGCAATCTGGACTTTGAATCCCGCCAGCTTACGATCTCCCAGCAGACGCTTTCCCAGCTCTTCCCGCAGCAGGTCATCAGTGACCCGCTGCTGTGGCGGCACTAGAACACCACAGGACAGGCAGAACTGGAAGGCCTGATCCACGGTAATATTTAAATCGACGATTTCACTTTTAGGCACACTCATCGTATAGCCGGTCACAGGCATCGGGGAGGTCGGGATCAGGATCGCCACCAGAGGCTCTCCGGCCGTGACCGTCATCTCCAGCATACTGTCGCCGGTGACAAAACCCAGCGACCAGATACCCCGCCTGGGATATTCTACTGCCACTACGCGACTGTAATCCACGGTTCGTTCACTGAAGAAAAAGTCGGTGACCTGTTTGACCGAAGAATACACATTGCTCACGACAGGCAGTTTTGCCAGCACACCCTGCTCAAATTTCACGACCATCCAGGCACCAATGCGCGCGGTCACGAAACGTCCCAGGAAGTACAGCGCGACAATGGTCAATGCGACTGCCACGGCACTTAAGTGAAACAGACTTTTAAACCAGCGAGTCGTTGCCAGTTCCATATACAGGCCCATCGCGGTCGTCGGCATATCCGATTCACGGATGCGCTTGGCGACTTCACGATAATCGACATACTTGACCGCACGATCGCCAAAGGGGACCCAGGCGTAAGCGCTGAGCTTATTTCGGTTGACAGGTTGAGATCCGGCTTCCAACTCGAGCGCTCTGATCTTGTCCACATCTTTTCTGCTGATCAGATAATCTTTGCGGCAGTATTCCAGCGGGGGCAGGTTTTCCATTTCCACAAAATTATCACGGGGCTGAGAATCGTCTGTGAAGTACGCAATACAGTATCGCACCGTGGTCGTTGTCGGCGTGATAATGTAGTCGTTCACAATCCCGGCGACCCAGATCACAATCACCAGCGTCAGAATTGGAGGCAGACTGATGGCCAGCCCGCGCAGAAAAAATCGATGGTTTCTGCCAATCTTTCTTTTCTCCGGCTTCTGAGCAGGATTATTATCAGGAGGAGTGGTACTCGCATCCATCGAGGTACTTACCTTGTCTGTTGTATCCACGCTGACAGCAACCGTCTCGTGTGGAGATTTGATTTTCTATAGTCATATACGCGGCGCTCTGGCTATGACTGCAACGTTGATTTTGCTGGCACCTGCCTGCAGAAGGGCACGAGTCGCAGCATTCGCAGTTGATCCTGTCGTCATGACATCATCAACCAGTAATATTCGTAAGTCACTAACCCGACCGGGCCTACGGACATGAAAGGCGTCTCGTAGATTCGTTCTCCGCTTCTGAGGAGACAAACTGGTCTGTGGGGGAGTCTTCTTTCGTTTGGCGAGTATATTCCCGCTGTATTTCGCTTGCAAGCGGTGTGACAGGGCCTCTGCGATGATACTGGCCGGATTATGGGAGCGACGCAGACGGGATGTCCAGTGCAATGGGACCGGAACAACCAGTTCTACCCCCAGTTGCTCAAAGAAATCCTGATTCCGATAATACAGCAGATTCGCCAGCCCACCCCCCAGATACGCGCCATGGTTCTGCTTCAGATTGAGAATGAATTCCTGTAACGCACCTTCATATTTCCCCAGCGCGACCGCCCGCTCAAACTCGAATTTCTCACTTCGACAATCAATACAGCCTCCGGAAGTCTCCAGATGCGGGCCCACTGGAGCGCCGCACCGCTGACAGACCCGAGAGAGCACAGGCACAATTTCTTCAATCTGTTCTCCACAACTCACGCCGGTACATACGGCTTCAATGCCACACAGAGTACAGCGGGGCGGATACAGAAAGTTGCGTCCCGTCTGCAGCCAGCGTGTTGAAAAACGCTGTAGTCGCTCAATCCCCGGATATTTCATGTTTTCGTAGAGTCACCACTAGGATCAGATTGATTTTTCGATATCCTCACATACTGGATCGCAGCACATTTTATTTTAGCACCTCTCGTAATATTAGACTCGGGCCAATTATGAGACTCGGTCCAGATGCTTCTGGAGAAGCTACAGTAAAACTGTACATAGTCTAGGTCAGCCGCGTCAGAAAATACAGATCCAATGTTCAGGCCAGACTCGTTTTCTTAATATATCAGTAGAGTTCGTCAGGATGATCCGTTGAGAACCAGTCAGTCAGAAGTTGTCATCATCGGAGGCGGTCTGGCCGGACTGGCCTGTGCAGTCACACTCGCAGATCGCGAGATCCCCGTCTCCCTGTATGAGTCGCGTCCCCGATTAGGCGGCCGTGCCAGTTCCTTCGCCGACAAGCAGTCGGAACAGCTTATCGATAACTGCCAGCATGTCAGCATGGGTTGCTGTGTTGAATTCAACCGCTTCTGTGAAACCGTCGGTATTGCCAATTCCTTCCAGCGCGCGTCAGAACTCTATTTCATCGGCCCCGATTCTATCGGCCCCGATTCGAAGGGCCGAAATCTCAAAGTCAATCGCTTTGCCGCCAACCCACTGCTGCCTGCCCCCCTGCATCTGCTGCCTGCGTTCGGCGGTCTCTCCTATCTTTCCTGGCCTGAAAAAATCCAGCTCGCCCGCGGTCTCAAGCAATTGGCGCTTGCAAAAATTGATCCCGACAAGGAACCCACCATCGCTGGCTGGCTCGCCGAACACGGTCAAGCTTCCACTGTCATAAATCGTTTCTGGAATGTGGTCCTCGTCAGCGCTTTGAGCGAAAGCCTTGATCGAATCAGCCTTTCCCATGCCCGGAAGGTCTTCGTCGATGGCTTTCTCAGAGCACGCGACAGCTGGCAGGTATTGATTCCCACCGTTCCCCTCGAACACTTGTATGGCACGGTCATTCAGGACTATCTCAAACAGCGTGGCACAAAAATATCCCTGCAGGCTGGTGTCGAAAACATCCGGATCGACGGGCAGCAGGTCACCGGAATTCAATTACGCGACGGAACCGAAATCGACTGTCCGCGGGTCGTACTCGCCGTTCCTCACCAGCGGGTTGTTGATCTCTTGCCTGCAGAGTTTCCGGGGCGCGAAAAAATGACCCGCATTCAACAGCTCGAATCCGCGCCCATCACCAGCGTCCATCTCTGGTTCGATCGCGAGATCACCAGCCTCCCGCATGCCGTCTTCGTAGACACGCTCTCGCAGTGGATGTTCAACCGCAGTCGCCTGATGCAGGACGCGAAGACAGATGCAGGCTACTACTACCAGATCGTCATCTCCGCCAGCCATGAACTGACAGGGTCTGCACGGCAGGGACGTTCGCAGTCAGAGATCATCAGTGAAGTCGTCGCTGAACTGGCGATGATCTGGCCGGAAGCGAACTCGGCAGAACTGCTGCACAGCCGCATGGTCACCGAGCATCAGGCCGTCTTTTCCGTTCAGCCCGGCGTGGAACAACTCCGCCCGTCTCAGCGTACGGAAGTCGACGGGTTGTATCTGGCAGGAGACTGGACTTCCACTGGCTGGCCTGCCACTATGGAAGGCGCCGTTCGCAGCGGAATTCAGGCAGCCGAGTTTCTGCTCGCCGATCTGAAGAAGCCCGAATCCATTTTATTACCTCCTGCCGAAGCGAGTTTTCTATCTAAAATACTGTTCAGGCTGTAAACTCTCACGCATGGTTTTTCATTTCATCGTACCCCAGAATCAGACGAAACAGCAGAAGCAATCGGTTGCGCAGTTTGTTCGCATCGTCGTGCTGCTGATCGGCTTTACCATTTTCGGGACGGTGGGCATTCGCTGGATTGAAGGTGCCTCGTGGCTCAACAGCCTGTATATGATCGTCATTACAGCAACCACCGTCGGCTATGAAGATCCCGTTTCACTGTCCGACAATGGCAAGCTGTTTATCATCTTCTACCTCATGTTTGGTCTGGGGATTTTTACTTACTCTGTCTCCCAGCTTGGTCAATGGATCGTTCGTCAGCAGATGAGTTCAATCCTGGAGAAACGTCGCATGCAGAAAGCAATCTCGAATCTGGAAGGCCATTACATCGTGTGTGGCATCGGTCGTATGGGCGCCTCCATCTGTGAATACCTTTACGAACGTGAAAAACTATTCGTCGTCATCGACAAAGATGAAGAACGTCTGCGGTTGACCTGCGAAGATAAAGGCTGGTTGTATATTCATGGTGATGCCACCGATGACTTTGTCCTGCAAAACGCAGGCATTGAAAACGCCAAGTCACTGGCAGCCGCTCTGCCCAGCGACGCCGATAACGTCTACGTCGTGCTCACCGCCCGCATGCTCAATCCAGAATTCCAGATCATCGCCCGCGCCAGTGATGACAAAGCCGGCGATAAAATCCGGCACGCCGGCGCTAACCGTGTTGTCAGTCCGTTCCGCAGCGGTGCTGTCAAAATTGCCCGCTTCATGATTCATCCCGCTGTCGAAGATTTCGTCGAAGTTGCCAGCAAACACGTTGGTGGCTTTGAAGTCGCCGACCTCCAGATCACAGACAGCAATCCTTACTGCAGCAAAAAATTACACGAAACCGACTTCAGCACTAAAGGCATCATGATCGTCGGCATCTGTCGACCCGGTCAGCAGCCTCAGATGCCACCTCCGAGTTCGTCCATCCTCAACGCCGGCGACAGCATCTATGTTCTCGGCTCGTCCGTTGCCATCAACTCGCTCATGGATGAATTCAACGAGTTCGAAGAAGCACCTGTATAAACCGCACCGCTGACAAACCGGTCACCTCAACTGCTCAAACTGCACTTGACCCCGCCGTGCCAACGGCGATAAACGCTGTTTTGAGTCGCGCGCGTGCCCAGTTTACAGTGCACTGAAACACGCGACACTTGTTCTTGATCTTCACTACAAATGAGCCTGTTTTTTCCAGATTTGCACTGCATGAAACGTTACCAGTTCGTGATGTATGCCTGCGGGTCGCCACACATCGCAGCCTTTCACCCCGGCCCCGGCACTGCTCATCCCAGCATCGGACCCGTATCAACACAGATCGCCAACCCGTTCTCAAAATCCACTTGATCCCCTCACGCCCCTCCATAAGATTTACCCTCCCACATGAAATCAAGCCTCCTGCAAAAGAACTAAAATGCAGCGCAATACCTATCATAATAAAGCACCAGTTCCCTTTGGCGGCTCGTTCAACACGGCATTTGCCATCAGTTTCGTTCTGCCCCGTCTGATACAACAAACTCAATTCATTTTTGTGTGGTTTCGTGTTTTTCGTGGTAGAAAAACAATCTCTGCCGGGTACCATCTGTCGGCTCGTCCGACAGTGCCTGTGATCAACGCCTTCTTACCTGGTTCATCCACATTATAAAAGAAGTGCCTCCAGTATCTGCAGATGAATATCCCAAACCACTGAAAACAGATCAGGGGATAGCCCCGAACGCAATTCGGGGTTGTCGCAGACAACAGGAAACTGACAGAGCAGACATTCAAATCAGAATTACCTACCACGAAAAACACGAAATGACACGAAAGCACGAAAGAAGGTGTAAGGGTAATCTCGAATGCAATTCTGGCCGCGCATAGTGAGCAGGAGGTCACAGCTTCTGCATACAATTTACGGTCAGGCAGCAATCAGGTCTGGCGCTCGCTATCTTCTCGTGGGAGCAAAAAATCAGTCCCGCACCGCCGCCCACTGCTGATCCAGAATTTTCGGCGAGACTTTCAAAGCCGTGCCCAGCTTCTGGGCAAACAGCGACACGCGTAATTCCTCCAGCATCCAGCGGAATTTGATCAACTGCGGATCCACAATCTCCCGCTCGTGATGCTGCTTTGCCCGCTGTGAATACAATTCGAAGTAGCGTGAAATACTGCGGATGTTCGTAATGTCTTTCTTCAGACCGGTTCCCCCCAGCTTGCTCAATCGCATCTCCATGCCCTGCAGATAACGCGGAAACTGCTGCAGCCACGGGTAAGGCGTACTTACCAGGAACCGGGCGTTGATCATCGCATTCAGCTGCGCCCGCATGTCATGCAAAGGCTCACTCCAGGCAGGCACCTTCGTCTTATCGAGGGTCACCTTCATCTTATGATACTGCTCAAACAGTCCCGGCAGCAGACTCGCCAGGTCCTGCGCTGCAACCGGAATCTGGTTCCGCCACTCCTTCACAAGTTGACGATACTGAGCCTCGTTCCGCGGCAGTTGTTCTTTCCTGCCAAACAGGGTCCGTTCTGCCAGCAGTTCGACCAGTTGTTCCCGCAAATTGATCCCGCCGATCGCGGTCGCGTACAATGAGATCCGGTTCAGATCGGGTAAGTGTTCGATCTGGGCTTTCAGTCGTTTGTGTTCCGACAAGACAAATAACCGCCGCAATCCAAACCGCGTTTCGTAGGCGGCCCGCTCCGGCGTATCCCGCAGGCAGAGGGCTACTGTCGTCTGTTCATCCACTAAACTGGGAAAACCGGTGAGCGAAAGTTGATCGTGCTGAATTTGCACTTCTGCCGGAAAATCACCGAACGTCCAGTCCGTCAAGCCAGACTGGCTCCAGTGATCATCCGAAAGTGCCGTGAAACTGCTGGCGGCTTTCGAACCGTACTCCTGACGCAGTTGAGTCAAATTCCGATTGACGGCGATCGCGTCGCCTCCCTGGTCCAGCACGCGAATATTCATCTGCAGATGCTGTGGCAGGCGCTGGATCTCAAACTGGTCGGCGGTAATTCGTTCGCCTGAAATCTGTGACAGCATCTCAGCCACCGTCTCTTCAAACGAACCCTTGCCGAACTCCAGCTTACTGACAACCTGTTTTGCCGTCTCAGGTGCCGGCACCAGCATCCGGCGAACCGCTTTGGGCAGCGCCTTGATCATCGCGGCCACTTTTTCTTCCAGCAGTCCCGGCACCAGCCAGCCCAGGCGTTGTGGCGACAGTTGATTCAAACTCTCCTGCGGAATCGAAACGGTGACGCCGTCTTCTTCGGCACCCGGCTCCAGATGATATTCCAGTGGGAACTGCATCTTGCCCATGTTGATCGCGTCCGGGAATTCGCCTTCGTCGATCTCTTCCGACTGCGTATCGAAGAAATCTTCCAGTCGCATATTCAACAGCGTCGGCGTTTTGCGGCTGGCGACCTTCCACCACTTCTTCAGACTCACACCATCATACACGTCTTCCGGAATCCGCTGGTCATAGTAGGCGAACTGCTGTTCCTGAGAAGGAATCAAATCGTAACGCCGCGAGCGGGCCTGCTGCTGTTCCAGATCTTCGATGAATTTTTGATTGTGTGCCAGAAAGTCGACGTTGATATTAATGTCCCCTTCGACGAGTCCGTACTGCAGCAGCAGAGTCCGCGAATGTTCCGGATCGATTTTCCCATAATGCACGGGGCGGCGGGGTACGATGGTCAGGCCGAACAGTGTCACTTTTTCTGTCGCCACCGCCGAGCCCGCTTCGCCGTTCCAGCGGGGATCGCTCCAGCTCTTCTTCACCAGGTGCGGTGCCGCCGGCTCAATCCAGTTCGGCGAAATCTTCGCGACGGTCCGCGCGTAGCGTTTACTCGTTTCGATCAGCTCGGCGGAAATGATCCACTTGGGCTTCTTCTCAAAAATCCCCGAGCCCGGCCAGAGAAAATACTTCTGCTGTCCCGCCCCCGTGTATTCGTGTGTATCCGAACGCATGGCGATGTTCGACAACAGGCCCGGCAGCAGCGCCCGGTGAATGGCCGCCGAATCGTCTTTCCGCGGATGCGGTTTGATCCCGCTCTCTTCCACCAGTTGTCTGAGTTGACGAAAGATGTCTGCCCACTCTCGCAGCCGATTGTATGACAGAAAATTCTGCACACACGCGCGTCGCAAGCGGCTGTGTGACTGCTCTTCTTTCAGCTTGTGATAGAAGTCCCACAGTTTGAGAAAGCTGAGGAAATCCGAATCGGGGTCGCGAAACTGCTCGTGGGCTTCGTCGGCGGCCTGCTGTTTTTCAATCGGCCGTTCCCGCGGGTCCTGCAGTTCGAGTGCCGCGGCGATGATCAGAATTTCGTGCAGACAGTTTTCGTCGTGTGCGGCCAGAATCATGCGTGCGATCCGCGGGTCGACCGGCAGGCGACTGATTTTGCGACCAATGTCCGTCAGCCGATTCTGTTCGTCAATCGCTCCCAGTTCATACAGTGTGCTGTAGCCATCGCGGATTGCCGTGGGCTTCGGGGGATCGAGAAACGGGAACTCTTCAATTGCCCCCAGCCGCATATTCAGCGTCTGCAAAATGACCGACGCCAGGTTGGTCCGCAGAATTTCCGGTGATGTGAATTCATCCCGACCGTTGTAATCGGCTTCGCTGTAGAGTCGGATACAGATCCCCGGTGCGACACGACCGCAGCGACCGGCTCGCTGATTGGCGGACGCCTGCGAGACCGCTTCGATCGGCAGTCGCTGGACCTGTGATCGACTGGAATAACGGCTGATGCGTGCCAGCCCCGTATCAATCACGTAGCGGATGCCGGGCACCGTGATCGACGATTCCGCCACGTTGGTCGCAATCACAATCCGCCGATACGAGGAAGGGCGAAAGACCTTGTTCTGTTCTGCCGTCGACAGTCGCCCGTAGAGGGGCACAATCTCAGTCTGTCGTCCGCCGTCATCACCGATGATCGATCGACCCCGCAACAGTTTGGCCGTCTCACGAATATCCCATTCGGTTGCGACAAAAATCAGGATGTCGCCGTCATCAATGGCCGCCAGTTCGTTGACCGCATCCGCCAGTTGCGACTGTTCGTCGCGTGAATTGTTCTGGGATGAATTATGATGGGACTTGCCAGTTTCTTTGCCCGTCTCTTTACCAGCCGGTTCGTCATCAAAGGGACGATAGCGGATCTCGACCGGATACGTGCGCCCCGAGACATTCAGAATCGGCGCGGGTCCCTGGCGGCTGGCAAAATGTTCGCTGAAGCGTTCCGCGTCAATCGTCGCCGAGGTGATGATCACCCGCAGGTCTCTGCGTTTCGGCAGCAGGCGTTTGAGGAAGCCAAGCAGGAAGTCAATGTTCAACGAGCGTTCGTGGGCTTCGTCGATGATGATCGTGTCGTACTGATTGAGGAAACTGTCAGTCTGGGTTTCCGCCAGCATGATGCCGTCGGTCATCAGTTTGATATAGGTGTTCGGGTTCGTCGTATCGGTGAAGCGAATTTTGAAGCCACACGCGGTTCCCTGTTCACGGCCCAGTTCCTCTGAGATACGGGCGGCGACCGAGCGGGCCGCGATGCGGCGGGGCTGTGTATGCCCGATGATGCCGCTGATCCCGCGTCCCATCGACAGTAACAGCTTAGGCAGCTGCGTCGATTTCCCCGATCCGGTCTCCCCGCAGACGATCACCACCTGATTCTCTTCAATCGTTTTCTGGATCGACTCCAGTTCCTCATGGATCGGCAGACTCTGGTCAAAGGTGATTTTGGGGCAGAGTTTGCGCCGTTCTTCGCGGCGGGCCAGCGACTTCTCCAGTTCCTCCCGCAGCCGCTGCAGATTCTTATCGAACGGCTTTTTACTTTTCTGTGCCTGCTTAATCGACCGCAGTCGTTGTGACAGCCGAAACTGGTCCCCGGCCATCGCACGCGCGATCAAAGCCGGCAGTTCCGACAGCGCAGCAGTAGCCGCCTCACTGGCAGCACCAGCGTCAGCAGCAGCCGAATTCACATCACCGCGGGACATCAGACATCAACAGAAAAAACGGGGAAACGCACTATTGTGAGCATAAGGACCCGCATTATGCAGCGAAAGTTCGGCAGCGCATAGGGTTTCCACCGGGTTTTGTGGGAAATGAGGGTAGGAGATTACATAGGAAGTATATGATTGATTAAATACAATTTCTGATAGACAAACAGATAAGTATGAACTGTTTAAAAGTAAATTACAGCGAAATAAGCAGATTTATTCATGGATCACTATTCTAAAATTAAAAGATCAAAACTCATGAGCCGAGTTCGTTCAAAGGATACAAAACCTGAGAAAATCGTTCGAAAATTGTTACACTCTACTGGATATCGATTTCGTCTGCATCGCAAAGATTTACCTGGTAAACCTGATATTGTACTTCCCAAATATCATGCGGCAATCTTTGTTCATGGCTGTTTTTGGCATGGTCATGATTGTCCTAAGGGACGCCGTCCAATTACTAATAGGGAGTTTTGGGACGATAAACTAGAGAAAAATAAAAAAAGGGATGCAAGAAATACTAAGCTCCTTAAATCTGAGGGTTGGAAAGTTATTGTTATTTGGGAGTGTGAAACTCAAAAACCTGATACCCTGCAAAAAAAACTAAAAAAAAGACTAAGTATTGAGAAGGCATGAACTTATTTCTTTGTCATAAATTGTAATTTAGGTAATTTCTTACAGCTGATATCACCAGCTGTTATTTCTAATGGATGTTTTAAAAACATCTACATAGTGTAGACTTGTGACATTCGCCGATCCAAAATATACGGTTAGATGCAAACTATGCACGTGGACAAAAGGGCGGTATTTTATGAAGATCAGAGTCGTAGATTTTTTTTCAGGATGTGGGGGAACCAGTTGTGGTTTGAAATCCGCTGGTATGAAAATTCTTCTTGGAATTGATAATGCGTCCGACGCAGAAATTACCTATCGAAGGAACTTTCCACGATCTGATTTTATTTGTGAAGACATCCGCAATGTAGTACCAAAAGATTTAGAGAGTTACGTATCAGTTAATCGTAAATACCCGCTTCTATTTTCTGCATGTGCTCCTTGTCAGCCTTTCTCTCAACAGAATCGAAATAAAGTTCAACGTATCACTAAAGATCACGACGCATCACTGCTGGATGAGTTTCATCGATTTCTGAAGTTTTTTTTGCCAGAATATGTATTTGTAGAAAATGTTCCTGGTCTTCAAAAAGTATCTAAAAGGTCTGGTCCTTTTTCTCGATTTATCAAGCTTTTAGAATCACTAAAATATTCATTTGATGATCGTGTTGTTAACTCACAAGATTATGGGGTTCCTCAAAGAAGACAGAGACTGCTTCTTATTGGTAGCCGACTGGGAGATATTTCCATTCCAGAGGCAACACATGGAGAAGGAACACAAAATCCGGAATTCTCTACTGTCAGAGATTGGATTGAGCACTTTCCTGCGATTACTGCCGGTGAGGAGCACCAAGATGTTCCAAACCACAGAGCACGTGGTTTATCACTTCAAAATTTAACTCGTTTACAACAGACTCCGGCTGGAGGTGATCGCAGAAATTGGCCTAAGAATTTATTGCTAGAATGTCATAAAGAACATGAAGGACATACTGATGTTTACGGTCGACTTTGGTGGGATCGACCAGCATCGGCTCTTACCACTAAATGTATAACAATATCCAACGGAAGATTTGGACATCCTGTGCAGGACAGAGCAATTAGTGTTCGAGAAGCAGCATCACTCCAAACATTTCCTGACGATTTTATTTTTCATGGTTCTCTTCAATCCATGTCGCGACATATCGGGAATGCTGTACCTGCACTTCTTGCTGAGAGAATTGGGAAAGCAATTATTAGCCACTATCGACGGTATCATCGTCAAGCTGTGAAAGAAGGACTCTAATGGCGAAAATAAAAGTTCGCGCTAGAACTGTTGACATGCTGGGACGTCAACAAATCGCAGGAATTCCGACTGCAATCAGCGAGCTTTTTAAAAACGCTCACGATGCTTACGCTAAAAATGTGGTCGTAGATTATTATGAATATGACGACCTGTTCGTATTACGTGATGATGGTCTCGGAATGTCTAAAGACGAATTCGAATCGAATTGGTTGACATTGGGAACAGAGAGTAAATTAATAGAAAATGCTTCATCTCTTGTTGATCCCGAACAAAAAGCTCGAGCCGTTTTAGGTGAAAAAGGAATTGGACGACTTGCCGTTGCAGCCTTAGGCCCACAGGTGTTTATCTTAACTCGTGCCAAACAAATAGAAGGAAAAAATAGGTCACAAAAATTAGTTGCTGCATATATAAACTGGGATGTCTTCTCACTTCCACAAATTGACCTTGTTGATGTGGAAATTCCTATTCGTGAATTTGAGGGAAGTACATTACCTACCGTAGAAGACGTATCTTCAATGGTTTCAGAATCTGCCGTTAATCTGGAAACTATCGCACCTGATAAGGATTCCAAGGAAGTGCAAAGAATCCTCTCATTAATGTCCAAGTTTGACTTTGATCCTCAGGAATGTATTAACTTTCTTCCAGTTGGCCCGACTTTCAATGCATCAAATGACCATGGGACTCATTTTTATATCAAACCAGCAGATTCAATAATTAAAGAAGATATCGCATTAGATAGCGTTGAGCCCTCATCAACACTTGTGAAGATGTTAATAGGTTTTACTAACACTATGAGTTCATCTCGTAGGAAAGTACCGTTGATAGCAGAGTTCCGTCAACATTCCAACGAAGGAGCTATCAAAGAACTAATAGGACCTAACCAATTCTTTACAGAAGATGAAGCTCGAAATGCTGATCATCAATTTATAGGACGGTTTGATCAATATGGTCATTTTAAAGGGAAGGTACGTATATACGGGCAAGCACCATTAGATTATGAAACAGGCTGGAATAACTCATCGAAAAAAAAGACAAGTTGTGGGCCCTTTAATATTAATTTTGCTTATGTTCAAGGAAGCCCTTCAGAGTCGATTCTTCCGTCAGATGAATTTGCACTCATTAGTTCCAAATTAAATACCATAGGAGGAATTTATATATATCGGGATGGTATTAGAATTCTACCTTACGGTGATTCAGATTATGACTTTCTAGATATTGAAAAACGTAGAACCAAGGGAATGGGTTATTATTTTTTCTCCTATAGAAGAATTTTTGGAGCAATTGAATTAACAAAATCGAACAATCAAAACCTAGTTGAAAAAGCTGGTCGCGAAGGATTTCGTGAGAATAAAGCGTATCGTGAATTTAGAGGAATATTAAAGAATTTTTTCATTCAACTTGCTGCAGATTTTTTCAGAGAAGGGGGAATAAATTCAGAAATATTTGATGCATTAAAAAAAGAGATAAAACAGAAAGATATTATCAAGAGAGAGAGAGAAAAAAAGGCAAAGCGAAAACGCAATGAACTAGCTCACCAACTAGAGACGTTTTTCTTACATATAAACAACGACTTTCCTCAGACTTCAATTGATGATTTAAAATCCGAAATTAAAAACGAGACAACTAAACTTAAAAGAAAGCGGTCTGATCAAAAAACAGAGATAGCGCGTATTCTGAAAGAGTCGAGGAATATGCTGGCTCAAATAAAAGCTTCGTTGAGGATCACTAAACCACAAGGGGTTGGGCTATCCAAGGAATTGGCACACGATTTCAAATCTTTTGAAACTGAATGGGAGCGTTTGGAAAATGAATTATTTTTACCGGCAGAACATGAAATAGAACTTTATATATCTGATGTACTGAATTACGAAGGTCAGACAATTAGTAAAAGTGATCTTATTACACTGGGATTAGAAGGGAAAACAACAGAGTACAAGGAAATTGCCAACGATCTGATAACCAGCTCACATGATGAACTTAATTGTCTTCAATCACGCGTGAATGAGCAATCTATTTTTCATTTTAATAATATTTCTGAATCAACGTCTAGAGTCTTAGACCAAGCTTCCAGTACTGAATTTGCTAAATTGACCGATTCTCAAATTAAGACACTTCAAGTCAATTGGGATAATGAATTTCGCGAGTGTGTAGAACCAGAAATAGATAAGCTTAAACAGTTAGTTACAGAAATAAGCTCTTTATTTTTACCTAATAGTCCTTCGGCTGACGAACTGACTGAAGTACTAGAGGAAGAGCTTGTCGAATTAAAAGAGAGTCTTGCTTCGCAGAACGAATTACTTCAGTTAGGAATGGCCTTAGGAGTGATTCACCATGAGTTTAGAAGTTGTGTACGTGGCTTGCGCGAATCACTTAGAAAATTGAAGAGGTGGGCAGACTCAAACCAAGCTCTAGCAAAATTATATTCTGAGATAAGAACTAATTTTGATCATTTGGATGGCTATTTGACTCTTTTTACTCCGTTAACACGCAGACTGAATAGAAAGAAAATTGATATTAGTGGTAGCGAGATAAACAAGTATCTTCAGGATCTGTTTTCACAAAGATTCGATCGGCATCAAATTAAATTAGTTGCCTCTCTCGCATTCAGAAAACATATCTTATTTGAATATCCATCTTCGATTTTTCCATGTTTTGTTAACTTAGTAGATAACTCATGTTTTTGGCTAAGTGATAGACGAGGTGAAAGAAATATTTATCTGGACATGGATGGTGAAGATATCCTTCTCTCAGACACTGGACCTGGAATCCATAAAAGAGATGTAGAACGAATTTTTGATCTCGGTTTTACTCGAAAACCATCTGGACAAGGGATGGGATTACACGTTTGCAAGCAAACTTTTGATCGTATTGGCTATGAGATTACACTTGATCCCCCTCAACGAGGTAAAGGAGTTGTATTCCGGATAAGGCACAGGGACAAGAAATAGATGATTTTATGTCGAAAGAATACAACATGAGTTTTTCAGATATCACGAATGAAATAGTTTCCGAATTTCTTCAAACAGTTGTTGTGTTGGACGATGAATCTTACTTAAGGGAACCAGAGTCTGAGGCGGAATCTAATTCAGAAATAATAGATCCATCACCACGTGGAAATATTGGCGGTACTGATGATGAAAATCAGAATTCAAGGCCACCATCAAAAAAACATGGATTAGATGCAAAGATACTTATTGATTCATTTGCGAATAATGGTCAAGTATGTGCTGTATTAGCCCCCGCTCACAACGAAGATCCAGTTAAGTACACAAAGAACGTTGCTCAAAATGCAGATGTTGTAATACTTGACTGGCAAATTAACGGAGATGATGGCGAAATAGCGCAAACTATCATAAAAGACCTGATACAAGAGGACAGCAATCGTGGTGGGAGATTGCGATTATTCGTTATCTATACAGGAGAGGGTGATCTCACGATTCCTTATGAATCGGTTCGAGATAAAATAAAGATTTTAGAAGAGATCGATGGAGATAAAGTAGTACTAGGCTGTAATAATATTCGAGTAAAATTCGTTATGAAGAAAGATGGAGAAGATCCTCAAGGCATAAGCGAAAAAGAATTGCCGAATGTTATCATTCAAACTTTTGCTGAATTTGCTGGTGGACTTGTACCAAATTCTGTTATGGCTGCAATTCACCAAGTTCGAGAAAACGCTCAGCATGTTCTTCAGCGTTTTAGAAAAGAACTTGATGGCGCTTTTATAGCTCACAGAATATTGCTCCATAATCAAGAAGAGGCATCAAGGTATCTGATTGAATTAATAGCAGATGAGCTTAAAGCGACTTTTGATTATTCCTCATTAATAGAGAAATCTGTAGGTCAGGAAGTCTTAACAGAGTATATCACAGATGGGGTGTACCCATGCGATAAATTACTTATCAAAGAAACTGCGGAGTTTGAAGAGCAAAAATTTATTGAATTAAAAAAAGAGGATGTGATCACCTCATTAGACACAAATGTTTTTGATGAAACACTGTGGAAAAAGACAAAAACTTTGTACAAACGAATCTATCCATTATTTCATCAAGATACCCAAGTAGGAAGAGAAAGATATTTAGAATTAAGCCGTATATCGTCACTCAGAACCGAAATTAACTCTCAATTGAGAACAGTAATCCCTCAAATAAAACTAGGATCAATTTTAAGAACCAAAACGACTGAAGACTATTACGTATGCCTTCAACCTTTGTGTGATTGTGTTCGCTTAGAACCAAATAAAAAAAATCCATTTATATTTGGGAAATTCAAGGAATCTATAAAGCCGAATCAACCATTTGAATTGGTAATAAATGATGATAACAAAAATATCTGCCTAAGTTTTCGACATGAACCGTTTGCAACAAAAGTCTTTAATTTTGGTTCTAACGAGACGGCGTGTATAATACCCCAAAAAGAAGGTGATAAATGGTTTTTTACACCGAGTGGAAACACTAAACTCATTTGGATTGCTGAACTGCGTCCTGTATTTGCCCAGAGATTAGTTCATCGAATAATGTCGCAACTCTCTAGAGTTGGACTAGATGAATTTGAATGGCAAAGGTTACATGGAAATGGCTAATCATTTAAAAAATGATTCTCTAGTTACAGCTATGCTTCTAGCATTTCTGGATTACGAACAACATTCTCCGCCCAATTGCAGTAGCTCAGCTGCCACCTGTTTCATATCTGGCTGGTTGATTTCAGGTTGCTTTGCCAGGGGGTAGAGTTGGGCGCCGGGGCGGGCGACGAAGGCGCCGCGCCAGCCGGCCCAGAGGGCACCGGCGATGTCCCAGCCATGGGCGGCGACCAGCATGCAGTCTTCCGGAGGCACGTTCATTTTGCGCGACGCCCATTTGTAAACGTGGCTGTGCGGTTTGAACATCTGCACGTTTTCCACACTCAGGCGGTCTTCGAACAGATCCGTCAGTCCGGCGTTTTTCATTTGCGCATCGACGCCCGCCTGTGAGGAATTGGTCAGTGTCACCATGCGGTAGCCCGCTTCTTTTAACTGTTCGAGTGGAGATTGGCGTGTAAAGCGGACCCACTTTGGCGCGGAAATGGGACCCACCTGGGGTTGGGTTAACCACGTGGGGTAACGTGGTGGTCAGTATGCCAAAGTGTGGAAGCGACTCAGGCTTTTTTGCGAGGTGGCTTCTTTTGTTTCATCGACTCTTTGAACCGATAGCTTTCACCATTCATCTCAAATATTTCACAATGGTGCGTTAATCGATCCAAAAGTGCTGCCGTCATCCGTTCGCCCTGAAAGATCTGGCCCCAGTCGCTGAAGGCGAGGTTGCTGGTGATCAGCAGACTTCGTCTTTCATAACGATCAGCAAACACCTGGAACAGTAGTTCCGCACCAGCACGGCTGAAAGACAGATAACCCAGCTCGTCGACAATCAGCAGATCGAGCTTGTCGAGCCTGTTCAGGAGACGCTCCAGACTGTATTGCTGTTGCGCGGTTTCCAGTTGATTGACGAGTGCCGCAGCGGTGAAGAATTTCGTTCGGATTCCTTCACGACAGGCGGCCAGGCCCAGTGCAATCGCCAGATGGGTTTTGCCCGTTCCCGGCTGACCAAGCAGACAGAGATTGGTATGTTGCCGGACCCATTCACCACGGGCCAGCTCCAACACCTTCTGTTTGTTGACTGATTTCATGGCCGCGAAGTCGTAATCTTCCAGCCCTTTTTCCACTGGGAACTGAGCCTGTTTGATCCGGCTGGTCAGCGCATTCGTGGACCGTGCCGCCACTTCCAGTTCAGTCAACTGCAGCAGATATTGCTCGAACGTCTGATTTGAGTTGGCCGCTTCGTGGGCCAACTTCTCGAACTCCGCATTCATGGCCGGTAACCTTAACTGCTTGAGATTGCTCTGCAGCAGTAGATTCGGATCGTTTTTCTTCTGTATTGTTTGTGGGGGCACGATGATCTCCTTGTGTTGACGTAGAAAGAAACAAATCAAAATGGTTCAGGCTCGGACAGGGAACCTGTACCGACAAGACCTCCGGACGACTCAATTCTTCTTTGCTCAGAGTTGCCGGAGAGAAATCAGGCTGATTGCGGGCATGCGCGGTACTGCGTTTGACCCGGCGAATGATCCGGTCGGCATCCGCTCCTTCGGGGCCACGCAACTGTTCGATGGTTTTCTGGACGCGCTGGACTGGATGTGCGGACAATAGCTGTAGCACTCGTACATATTGTTTTGCTCCCGCACATAAGCCATGCCGGTTTTCCAGCCGTTCGCGAAGTTCGTCAAACACCGGCGGTAGCTTCCACTGACGGTAGACGTTGGAATGATCTAACGCAGCCGGTCGCCGCCCCAAAGCTGCGAGGTAATGCAACGGGTTAAGAATCTGACACCCTTTCTCATAGCTTCTTTGATGGGTTGCCACCACAGTTCCCTTAAAGACCATTTCCACACGGTCAACGTAACCTTTGACGCTCACCGTCTGAAACGCACACTGTCGCGGCACGCTGTAATCCACGTTCTCAAACCGGGCGAACTGATACTTGTTGACCTTTACTTCCCGGCGGATGCACGGATCAAAGCGGTGCCTGGGCAACCCGGCGGCGTTTTGTTTGTCCTGTTCCAATCGTGTGCCGATGGTTTCTGTCTTACCACTACTGAGACGCTGCTGTTCCTGGAGGCAGCATTGCCGAAGATAGTTGTTGAGTTCCTCGAAATCTTCCATCTTGGGAACCGGAGTCGACCATTTCCGCTGCAACGTCTTCACGCGATTCTCAACGACCGGTTTTTCGTTCCCGCTGGCCGGCAGGCAGAACAGTGGTTCAAAGACATAATGACTTGCCAGGGCTGCATAACGTTGGTTGATTTTGCGACTCCGCCCGCTGAGCACCGCGTCGGCTACCGTTTTCGGGTTGTCCCACCAGACTTCTTTGGGAACGCGATCAAAATACTCGAACGCCTGCACCATGCCTTCCAGAATCGCTTCGGTCCGTTCCGTCGGTAGAGCGATCACAAAGGGGGCGTTGGAATACGACCAGACCAGAATCAACACTGAAACCCGTCGTCGTCCGTCGGGAAAATCGACATAAATCTTGCCGAAGTCGGCTTCCAGCCGTTGGCCCGGTTGGTGATCAAGCGGGATGAATGTTTCACGTTTATTGGTTCGGTGCTTCCGCACGAATCGACAAACTGCATCGTAACCGCCGAGATAGCCGTGCTCGTCCCGCAGTCGCTCAAAGATTCGTTGTGCTGTGTGCCGCTGTTTGGGTGGTTGCGATTCATCATCGGCGAGAATCTGTCGGATGGTCTCATGGAAGGGGCCCAGTCGGGGAGCCGCCTGAGTCTGGCGCTGCGAATATTGTTGCGGTTGCCCTGCACCGTGTAATACTTCGCGGATCTTTCGCCGTGAATGATGAAATGTCCGAGCGATTTCCCGGATGCTCATCCCGTCGCGATGAGCACGCCGTATACGTCCGTAATCGTCCACCGTAAGCATCCTTCACCCCGAAACTGAAGGTCAAAAGCCTCCAGTATCAGGAACTTGCTACGATGGGTCCATTTTACGCGCCAATAACTCCCCCAAAGTGGGTCCGCTTTGCACGCCAATCTCCATTCGAGGGCCGGTCTCACATCGGGATGGGCCGGCAGAGAGCGGATCGGTGCGAGCGCCTGCTTTGCCGCGTCGTCTGAAAGATCGATGTCATGATTGCGGGCCACCATCTGCAGTGTGGCAGCGCCGATCACGCCGAAATCGTCGTAGTGATCGCCGACGGTTGCCACCAGCGAATACTGCAGCATCGTCGTGAACCACAGCGGCAGCAGGTCGGGACGACCTCCCAGCGCTGCCGCGACACTCTCTTTCATCGCATCCAGGTCGAGCAGTGTTTCGTTGACATCAAAGAATAGACATTTGGGGCGGGTGGAGACCGAGGGCATGGTGGGTTCCTCTGCAGAAAGAGTAGCGGGCAACAGACCAGCGGCAATGCCGGCGGTAGCGGTGAGAAAATTCCGCCGACTGGATGCGGCATCAACGGTATGGTCAGGTTCCGGAGCAGACGTCATTCTGAAATCCTTTGGAGAAATGACGAAATGGGTTCAGTTGAGACAACAGCCTCAATCGTCAGCAGTCAGTATGACAGCATCCGCCGCCTGGTTCCAGAGCATTCCGCAGCTGCCACGAGACCGTTATTTTTTCTGCTGTCGTTTTTCAGGTCCTTTTTTGGGCTGCTTCAACTGCTGATCGAAGAATTCGACGATCATCTTGTTGATTTTCGGCGCGTTGAATTCCGGGCCGCCGTGACCGGCGTTTTCGACGATGTGCAGTTGTGCGGGCACCTTATTTTTCTTAAGCGCCTGTTCCAGGATGATGCTTTGATGCACGGGGACCGCGGGGTCTTTGGAGCCGTGGATGATCAGGAAGGGGGGATCCTGTTGGTCGATGTAGGTGATCGGGTTGGCCCGTGCGACGCGGTCCTTGTGTTCCAGAATCGGGCCGCCAATCAGCAGTGATTCGGGGGAACGGGGATCATTGTGTTTGAGCCGCGAGCCGGGAATCGCATGTTTGTCCATCTGCAGAAAGTCGGTCGGCCCCCACATGTCACACACGGCCTGTACTCTACTGGACTGGTCGAGGTGTTTGCCAACGTTGCCTTCCAGATCTTTGACCCCGCCACTGGTTCCCAGTAACGCGACCAGGTGCCCGCCTGCGGAAGCGCCGCCGACGCCGATGTGTGTGGCATCGTATCCATATTTCTTCGCATGCGCCCGCAGCCAGCGGAGGGCGGCTTTACAGTCGTTGATCTGGGCCGGGAACTTCGCTTCGCCGCTGCGGCGGTAATTGATGCTGGCACAGGCGTAACCGGCATCGGTCAGCAGCGGCACAAACTTGCCGCCCCGTCCTTTGTTGCCACTCCGCCAGCCGCCGCCATGAATCCAGACCACCAGTGGCGGGTTCTTGACATCGCGGGGCAGATACAGATCCAGCAGCAGGGACGAGCCATCGACGTTTGCATATTCCAGGTCACGGTGTTCAATCAGATTCTGTCTCGCCCGGAATGGCCTGTTGGGGCGGGGCCGTTGTGCGAAGCTCAGTTCTCCCAGGCAAACAGTGAATGCCAGGCACACGATCAAGGTTCTGAGTAAAAGCGGCGTCATGCGGGTCTCCTGAAGTGCTCGGACTGGTTTATTACGACGCCCGTTTGAAGGCGTGGAATACAAAACGATCGAAATAACACGTATACGTATTATGTCAGATAGAACCCGGTCGGCTGGGGGAAGTTTCGCGGTTTCTCCCATTTTTTGTGAATGATTTTGCAGGAGTTGCCTCTGATTGGGTCTATTGCAGAGCCTGGGTGATTTCTTCGAGGCCCTTCATCAGGGTCTGTTTCTTACGGGGCGTGAGGGCTGCTTCCAGGGTCTGATGGATCTGGCTGGAGTGCCTGACCAGTTTTTTCTGCAGCCGTTTCCCGATGGTTGTTAAATAGACGCGTTGTGCCCGGCGATCTGTTTCGCTGGCTTCGCGGCGGACCAGCTGTTTCTGTTCCAGCAGTCTCAACATGGCACCGATCGTATTGGCATCGGATGACATGCGTTCGCTAAGCTCGGTCTGGATGATGCCTTCTGCATCAGCCAACACCGACAGCAGCACGTATTGATCGACGGTCACACCAAATTCAGCAAAGTGCGCCTGCGCCGCGCGATGCATCGTCAGGTAAGCCCGTCTTAATCGCATGGAAATCGTATCATCAACGGTCATCCGCACTGGTCCTTCTCTGAGGGAGCGTTCTTCAAGTCAGGTATCGGAGACTTTCGTCTGGTTCAGTTTGCAGATTTCTTTCAGAGAGTGCAACTCGAGAAGGGGAGTGCAACGCGTGAGGGGACCAGATTTATGATGATCCAAGAACAGGGACGCGCTGACAGAGGAAGGTTTCGTCAGCATCCCGAATGTCGCGCGGGGCAAATACAGTGTGACCATCCTGCCTCCTGAAATGGATCCTGTCCCTCCCCAGCCAGGGCAGACAGCTGCGATAAAGAAAGTCTCGCCCGCGATCCCGGCGAAGTTTCGCGACAGCCAGTCCAGCCCGCTCGAGCTTGAAGTGAAAGAGGACGCCAGTGAGTTCTCTTTTGATCTGAAAGACGCCGGTTGAATGGTTTTCAATCCCCGTTTTCTTTTGATTTGCCATGTCAATGTGGGTTGAATGCGTGGTGTGGGGTGCTGGCTCTTAAGGCCCTTTTGTCCGATTGTGCTGGTAATACATCAAGAACGGATCGTGTCTGTATCTTGTTACATATAAAGCTATTGCGATGTGATATTTTGACGTAAGTCCAGTAGATATAATTTATTTATCAATATATTAATATTGTATTGTAAAAAATATTTAATAATATGAGTAGTAATAACTTAATATATCTATGTAAGTCGGTCATTCAGAGAGACCGTCTGTTTTCTATTTGAGTATTTCCGTGTTTTGGTCAATGCCCCTGTCGGGTGACCGAAATCGAGATTTCGATCTTCTTTATTTGTTTTATTTAGTTGAGAGAGTGACATGAATCTAAACACACAGAAGCGACGTGGCTTTACACTGATCGAACTGCTGGTGGTAATCGCGATTATTGCAATCCTGATCGCCCTCCTGTTGCCTGCAGTACAGCAGGCCAGGGAAGCCGCCCGACGGTCTCAGTGCCGTAACAATCTGAAACAACTGGGACTGGCATTCCATAATTATCATGATAATTTCCTGATGATGCCCACCGGTTACTTTCAAAAGGGTGGATATCAGACTGGCTGGGTCGCCCGGATTCTGCCTTACATTGATCAGGCTCCGCTTTATAACAGCATCTCTTCCATCACAGGCGAGATTAACGAGATCACTCCCTGGCGTTCCGCTTCCATTGGATCGCGTCAGGAGTTTACCACACCCATTCAGGTGATTCTCTGCCCGTCTTCCGAACTGGGTTCAACGGCTCCCACGCACTCCACTGTTCCCGCCCAACATGGCGGGCTGCATTATCGGGGAAATGGCGGTTCGGTAGATGTCGGGCTGCAGTCCGGTTTTTCCACGTCAACTCACAACTACACCACTTCGGGGGTGCTCTATCCCAAATCGAAAACTCGTATGCGAGATATTACCGATGGGACATCCAACACGTTCCTGCTGGGTGAACTCTCTTCGGGTTTGAATGGCTGGGGCAACAACACCGGCTTTGATGACATGGTGACCTGGACCTGGGCCACTTATGTGTACGGTGGTAATACCGGCGGCGATGGCTTCCTGATGATTGATACCAAGGCCACTCAGTACCCGATTGGATCCAGCACACACAGTCAGTATGGTGTTTCCTGGAGAAGTGCCCATGTCGGCGGCGCGCATCTGCTGTTCTGTGACGGACGCGTGCAGTTTCTGTCTGCCAGCATGAACCTGGACACGCTCAAAGGTCTGGCCACTCGCTCGACCGGAGAAGTCCTCGGCGAATATTAAATCGAACTCAACCAATTCAATCAGGGGGACTGTCTGAAACAGGCAGTTCCTCACTGTTTGAATTCCGTATCAACGGGGACCACTTTAGGCGATTTCACTGTGCCGTGCCTGGTCTTTTCATTCACAATTTATTCTCTGGTAAAGCTCCAAAATGAAGTTAAATATGATATCCCTGTGTTCGGTTTTGCTCCTGCTGTCAATCATGACAGGCTGTGGTGAGCAGATCGATAAGAAACCGACGGCACCTGTCAAAGGTATCGTCACCTATGAAGGTAAGCCTCTGGAAACCGGCGAAGTTGTGTTCTTCCCCGACTCGGGAGAGCAGATTGCACACGGTAAGATTCAACCCGATGGCAGCTTTCAGTTGACCACCTATGAAGAAGGCGATGGCGCGTTTCCCGGCACGCATAAAGTAACCATCATTTCCGAACGTGATATGGAAGGCATTTCTGCGGAAGATCCGGAAGCGTCCATGGAGCCCTCATTTATTCCGACGAAGTACAATATGCAGAAGTCATCCGGTTTGACTGCCGTCGTGAAAGAAGGCGACAACGAAATTAAATTTGATCTCGAGTAGTTTGACCTCGAGATGTTTGACAGTTCCTGAACAATGAACTGGCTTAAAAGGGTGCTCTCTTTTTTTGGAAGGAGAGCACTTTTTTTACGCACACAAGACAGAATTGCGACCTGCTCAGACTGTGTCCAGTTTTATTGTCGCGTCTCCAGGGCCATTTGGACCGAGTATAATAAATTGTCAGACGCTATGGTGAAATGTGATGCGCTCTAGAAGAGAGAGTCGATTGTGAGCATCACCAGGATGACAACGCCGATCGCCAGTTTGCCGACGACACCCAGCAGGCGACCTACAAACGCCGCGGTGCTGATGTGCATGCGGTTGACTTCCTGATTGCCTTTCCAGACTTCACCCAGATACGCACCGGCAAAAGCACCCAGTGCGCCGCCAAAGATTGCACCGCCGATGGTTCCCAAAGGAGGCAGCAGCGGAGTCGCGACGGTCGCCCCGATGACACTGGCGATGAACGTCCCCAGCAGAGCCAGTATCATGGCACGGCGGCTGGCCCCTTTTTTCGCAGCACCCGCCGAACTGCCCAGCGCTTCCACGACTTCGCCCAGTCCGGCCAGCGCGATGGCAATCACCAGTACGGTCAGCGAAATGCCATGCTCGTCCCGGCCCGGCATAAACAGATAAAACAGGGCCGACAGGAATACCATGATCCAGTTACCGGGGACCAGAAACAGGATTGATACCCACGAAGTCAGGTTCGCCAGAAACAGCAGCAGCACCATCAGGTAGTAAAACGTGAAGGGGAGCCAGTCTGTGAGCCACTCAAATGACATGAATTGGGTACCTGCAGGAAGAAAACATACCAGGGTCTCTGCGACGTCAGTTTATTGATTTCACCTGGTATTGGTAATCGTTCTTCGTAAATCGTTGTGAAATATTAGAGAATGTAAAAAAATGACGAATGTTGAGCCGTTTTCTGCGGTTATTAAGTAGCGTCTTTTTCCCCTGTATGTCAGAAAAATGTGTCCAAGGGTACACTTATTACGTCAGCTTGAGCGGCCAATGATTGTATTTGTCTGATTTCAGGGGTAAAATCGTAGATTTGAGGAACCATTTCCGGACGACAATTCTTATAATCATCAATGTCGTCTGATGTAATGCGCGGGTTTTATCAGCCCGTCATGTTCACTACGAATTCTGTTCGCTGTTTCTGTGTGAAATGGAGAACAGGCTAAAGTATTTGTCTAATCCTAAAGGAGCAGGCCGTGAGTGTTGTCAATTCCACCCGGGAAGTTCATGTCGAAGAAATTGTAGACGTTGAACCTCACAACTGGTTGAACCTGAAGGAAGTTCCCGCCTGGCTGATCAGTCTGGGGGTTCACTTGCTCATCCTGTTCATGCTGGCAAGCTTCACGCGCATCACGCTGCTTGATTCTGAAAACGCGATCATCTCTTCGATTGAAGAGCTTGATGATAATTCGTTTAAACTTGATCCCACGATCCAGGACGTTGTCGGCTCCGCGGGTGATACCGCACTGATGACCCAGTCCATGGCTGCGGCGCCACAGACATCAGTCGAACAGCAGCAGGCGATGCAGGAACAGCTCGAAACGGAAATAGAAGCCCCCGAGCCCATCATTGATGACCTGATGACTCAACCCGCCAAAGAAGAACTGATGGCTGCGGTTGAAGTCTCTGGGGAAACCGACCGACCCGATGGCGGAGTCGCCGGCGCGATCGACCGCCTGACACTCGAAATCGCAGCCGCTGCCAAGGAAAAGAAACTGCTGGTCGTCTGGCTGTTTGATGTTTCTCCTTCCGTCAGCAAGCGACGTAATGAGATCGCCGACCGGTTTGAAAACGTCTACAAGCAACTGGGGCTGCTGGATGCAGCGGAAGACGATAGCTCACTGAGAACCGCGGTCGCCGCCTTCGGTGACACGACCCAGTTCATCACGAAAGATCCGGTCAGCGACGTCAAAGAAGTTGTCTCGCAGATCCGATCGATTAAAGAAGATACAACCGGTAACGAAAATGTGTTTTCAGCCGTCACTCAGATCGCCAAACGCTATCGCTCTTATAAAAAGCAGGGCCGTCGTAACATGATGGTGATTGTGGTGACGGACGAAGCGGGCACCGATGACAAAACCAATCTGGAAGATGCTATTTCAGCGACTAAACGTGAAGGGATTAAATGTTATGTCGTCGGAAATGCAGCCCCCTTCGGCCAGCGTGAAGTGACTGTCAATTTCGAAATCGAACCAGGAGTCTTTGTTCCCGCTGTTTCTGAAACCGGACCGGAAACGGTCGCGGCAGAACGTATTAAATTGCCTTTCTGGGGACAGAGCAGCTATGACATCAAGGAGATCTCTTCTGGCTATGGTCCTTATGCGTTGACACGTCTGTGTGCAGAAACCAATGGGATCTATTTCATCACTGAAGAAACCAGTGGACCCAAATTTGAACCAGCCGACATGCGGGCCTATCACCCCGACTATATTTCCATTCGTGATTACGAGAATAGTATCAATAAAAATATGGCAAAGCGGGCTCTGGTCATGGCGGCGACTGCCACCCGCAACTCAAAACGGAGGATTCCGACCCTCACACTGGAATTCCCGGCCAATACCGATAATGCGTTACGACAGGCGATCACGGTTGCACAAAAACCTGTTTCCGAACTCGACTACGGGCTCAATGAGCTGCAGGTGCTTCTGGAACAGGGGCTGAAAGATCGTCCCAAGATCAGCGAACCCCGCTGGCGGGCCAATTACGACCTGGCTCTGGGACGTGTACTGGCAGCACGCGTGCGGGCTTTTGGATACAATACCATATTGGCAGATATGAAGAGCAGCCCGAAAACATTTGAGAAAAAAGAGAATAACGCCTGGCGACTGGTGCCCGCAGAAGATGTGCGGTCCAGTCCCACCGTGCGAAAACTGGGCAAACAGGCTCAGGAGATTTTGAACGGCCTGATCGACGAACATCCTGGCACTCCCTGGGCCTATCTGGCGGCCAAAGAGCTGGACAAACCTTTGGGCTGGTCATGGCAGGAAATGAAGCTGAACCTGGATCCCCAGGGAAATCGCGTTCGCAAACCAAACCCACGTTTCGAAGAAGAACAACGTAAGAGAAAAGAGGCGTTGAAGAAACGGGGCGTCAATGGGAACCAGCCACTCAAAATCTGACCTTGTTGAATACCACGATCTCTAATAATACAATCAGTTTAGCGACTGGTCTGACAGGAATATTCAGCGCAGACCGGTATTTTATATTCATATCATTTTTCGAAACCGGATCAGCAACTTTTCAATATTTGTTGAGACAAAACAGGCACTCGTTTTCAATAGCAGTTTGCTATAAAAATGACCGGGGGGTTATTACAGATGGCTCAGGCGCGAGATTATTCCGCTTTCTTCACCTCTTTAATTGTACACGCGGTGATTCTGCTGGGGATGGGGTTGATACACCATCAACTGACAGACAGTCAGCCGGAAGTGGCGATCGAAACGATCTTCGACGAGGAACGTGATCACGCTGAGTTCGAACAGGTGCTGGAAACCAATCTGGAAGTTTCCGAGAACCTGAGTGTGACGTCTGGCGGGATGGTTTCCACTAACGTCGGGGCTTCCACAGCGCCTGCCGTTTCTTCACAGAAGATCGAGACATCAGAAAGCCTGAAAGAACCTGAAATCAAAATCAACGCGGGCGAGATCACAGCGCCCGGCGATGACATCCTCGGCCAGGACCTGGGAGTGGGTGAAGTCACCGGTGAAGTGGGGGCTGTCGTAGCAGGCTACGGGTCAGCCATGAGCCGGATTTCCAAAGAACTGATCCGCATCATGCGGGAAGAAAAAATTATGGTTGTCTGGCTGTTCGATGAGTCGGGCAGTATGAAAGACGACCAGAAAGAAATCCGAGATAACTTCAATAAAATTTACGGCGAACTGGGGATCGCTGCCAAACAGGAATCAAAAACCCGTGATCGGGATCAGACACTGCTGACATCCATTCTGAGTTATGGCGCCACAGTCCATGTCCACACGCCCAAACCCACGACCGACCTGAAAGAAGTTCAGGACGCAATTAACAAAATTCCGACCGATGAAACCGGTCTGGAAAACATGTGTGAGACCGTTTCCGCCACACTCGATAAGTACGCCCTTATGGCCCGGAAAACCGATCGTCGGCTCTGTCTCGTCCTGGTCACCGATGAATCAGGCGATGATGGCAGCAAGGTGGAAGACGTCATTACCCGTGCCAAACGCCTCAAAACGCCCATTTACATCCTCGGGCGGGAATCGGTCTTCGGCTATCCTTATGCCCGCCAGATCTGGAGAGATCCGGTCTATAATCTAAGACACTGGATTCGGATCAATCGTGGTCCGGAAACCGCGTTTCCTGAAGCATTGCAGTACGATGGTCTGCATGGTCGCTGGGACGCATTCTCTGCGGGCTTCGGACCTTACGAACAGGTGCGTATCGCCCGTGAAACCGGGGGGATCTTCTTCGTCCTGCCCGGAAAAGAAGGGGAACTGGGAGGCGCCGGCAGTACCGCTGATCGGCAATTCCGTTTCCAGGATATGAAAGAGTATCAACCGCTCCTGCTGGCTCGTCGTGATTACGATGCAGAACGCAGCGCCAGTAAGTTTCGTACTTCCATCTGGAAGGTGATTGCCACACTCAATCCACATCTGGATAAACAATTAAACATCAGAGAGCTCTATTATCCAATCAAGCAGAAAGAGTTTTATGAAGTCGGCAGTAAAGAAGTTCCCAAGGCGATCCGCGCCATGGGGCTGCTGCAGCTCGCCGTCGGTATTCTGGAATCCGTTGAGCCGCTACGGGCGCAGGAAAAATCATCCCGCTGGCGTGCCGCCTACGACCTGGCGCTGGCACAATGTCTGGCCTATCGCGTACGTCTGTTTCAGTACTGTCTGGCCATGGATCAGCACGCGAAAAATATGCCGGAACTTAAAGAGAAAAAAAGTAATGTCTGGAATGTCTATCGACGTAAAAAAATGCTGCCTCCCGATCCAGAGCAGGTCAAGCTGACAAAGGTCAGCACCGAAGAGCTGGATAAGCAGTTGAAGAAGGCGGAAGCACAGTACAAACTTGTAATGAAAGAGCACGCGGGAACCCCCTGGGCACAACGGGCTCAGTATGAGCTAGGACAGGGGTTTGGAATGTATTTCAAAGAAGGATTTCGTGATCCGCGATACGACAAAGTCGGAAAAGATATCAAAATTCCCAAGCTGTAAACCACGGCGAATTACTTAATGTCCTTAATACAAGACAGGGCACTTTCCGGAAAATATGCCGGGAAGTGCCCTGTTTGCTTTTAACCGGTTCAGTCGCCGCGTAGCATATATGGTATTCCGAATTGCTGCTGTGAACTCAGCCAACGCTCAATCAAAGGCGACACAAAAACCGTATTATTACTGATGACACCGAGGAGTGATCTACACGATGAACCAATACCGCGCTAGCAACTGTTTTAATGTATGTACCGGACTGATGGCGGCGCTGCTCGTCTCGTCCCTGATTGGAAACAGCAGTGCCTACTCAGGTGAGAAGACCGCTGAAACTGAAGAGGGCTGGGTCGAGTTGTTTAACGGTAAAGATCTCACTGGCTGGACTGTCGCCGAAGGGGGACCCTTTGAAGTGAAAGATGGCGTGATCGAAGTCACGGGGAAACGCTCGCATCTCTTCACCAACAAAGAGTACAAAAACTTTGAGTTCAAAGCAGATGTGAAAACGACTCCGGGCAGCAACTCGGGTATTTTCTTCCACACTAAATTCCAGGAAGAAGGCTGGCCGACACAGGGATATGAATCACAGGTCAACGTGAGTCACAAAGATCCTGTCAAAACCGGCAGTCTCTATAACCGGGTCAAACTGTTTAAAACACCCGCCAAAGATAACGAATGGTGGACTCAGCATATTATCGTCAACGGTCGTCATGTCATTGTTAAAATCAATGATCAAACGGTCGTCGATTACACCGAGCCGGAAGGTGCGACCGGCTCTCCTTCACTGGGTGAAAAAGGGAGCTTTGCACTGCAGGCCCATGATCCCAAAAGCGTCGTGTATTACAAAAATATCCGTGTCAAACCACTGGCTGACTGAGCCTGGTGGCACAGATGGAACTTTGAGCCCTCATCTTGAAGATCGAGGGCTTTTTTCTTCTCTTTGACTGTGTCTCGTTTTACTGTAGCTTCTCCAAGGCCATTTAGGTTGCGCATAATAGGCTGGGAGACGCTATGGTGAAACGTGATGCGTTCTTGTTACAGCATAAAGAAATCGAATTGTGAAACCGGGATACAACACGAATGGTCTGGCCTTTCATCGCTGGGATGACGCCATCCGTCTACTGGCAGAGACCGGTTATCAGTCGGTGGCGCTGACCATCGATCATTACTGTCTGAATCCTTACGCTGCCGATCTGGATTGCCGGCTGCAGGAAATGCAGTCGCTGCTCCAGAAGTTTCAGCTATCTTCGGTCATCGAAACTGGTGCCCGGTTCCTGCTGGATCCGCGAGAGAAACATGAGCCAACCTTATTGACCGCCGATCCAAAGGCCCGCGTCCGACGTGTCGATTTTCTGAAGCGCTGCGTTGACCTGGCTGCTTTTCTCAAATCCGATGCGGTTTCTTTCTGGGCGGGTCAGCTGAAAGAAGACCTGCCTCGTGAAGCCGCTTTGGACCGACTGGCAGCAGGCTGCCGCGAACTCATCGCGTATGCCGCTGAGAAAGAAGTCCGGCTGGCGTTTGAGCCGGAACCGGGCATGCTGATTGAAACGCTGCAGGACTTCGCAGAGTTGAATGAACGCGTCAGTCATCCCAGTTTCGGCCTGACCGTTGATATCGGACATCTGCAGTGTATGGGAGAGCTGCCGATCAGCCAGTCTCTGGCGCCCTGGAAAGATCGGATCTTCAATATCCATATTGAAGACATGGTCCAGGGAGAACACGATCATCTGAGGTTCGGCGCAGGCGACATCGATTTTCCGGATGTCATTCAAGGGCTGCGACAGATAGAATATCCCGGCGGCCTGCACGTCGAATTGAGCCGTCACAGTCACATGGCTCCAGATGTCGTCCGTGAGTCGTACGCGTTTCTGACGGACCTCATCCAGGCTGGCTGAACAGCATCGCTACAACCCGACAGGCACGGTTTAATGTATTCTCACTGGATTGTAGCGATTATTCCGGATAGTCGCGTTAGAGCAGGGAAACTTGAGTTCTACTGTACCTGCATACGATATAGAGATAGCGGGCAATAGCAGAGGATTTTCAGTCATGTCGGGAGAATGATGTGGCAGTCATCACCCGAGGAATATGATTGTTTCTGCTTTTGTAGATCCAGGCACTCTTTATACGATCTCATGTCGGCATGGCTTCATCAATCTCTAAAACTTTTGACGTTCTTGCGCAGAGCCGAAATTCTCATGCAGTAAACGCATTGATTCTGGCTCTCGACGTCGAAAATCCGGAAATTCGCGAGCAGGCCGTCTTCGCTTTACTGCAGCAGCAGAGTTCACGCGGACTGGTCGAAGTGATTCGGCGGTACCCCACCCATACTGCCGGTATCCGTAAACTGCTGGAGACTCATTCGAATGCACTCGATGCTGCCATTCGGCAATGCCTGCTGCACGGCAATCGCGAACTGCAGTACTGCGGTCTGGAATTTGTCCGTCTTACCAGTGATTTTAAACAGATCTCCTCAATCATCTCTTTGTTTGAAAATAAACGGCTGGTTAATCATCAGCCGGATCTGACATCACAAACCCTCCGTTACCTGGTAGGCAGGCTCTACGAATACTTTCTGAATCCCTCGGTCGATTCCGTCTACTCCCGTGCGTTCCTGAAAAATGCAAAAGAGATCAGGCGTGACAATCTCAACGCACTCGTCGCAGCAACCGAACATCTGCAGGAATTCGATCGTCCTGAAGAAATCATGGAAAGCCTGCTGATTCTGGGCAATGTCGAAGATCCTGCCATCAGAAAGGTACTCTGGAACTCGCACGAAGATATCCGGCGACTGGTGGAACAGGTACTGAAACAAAGTAAACACATCGGCGTCATGCAGCTCATTTGTGACTTTACGGAAGTGAATTATCCGAATGCGAAAGCGCTGGAAGCGATCTCAACGCGCGACGACCCCGAATTCATCGCCCATCTGTTGCGCTGGCTGCCGGAAAAAACGACCGACTTGCAGCACTCGAATTTCAGGCAGATTGATCAGGTGATCTGGCTCCGTGCCGATCGCCAGGATTTCAGTCGCATACCCCAGGTTCTGCAGGTCGCTTTGATTCGATTGATCAGCCTGCTCAACCTCGATATCGCCAGCAAAAAACAGGCCCAAAAATGGATGCTACAGCATGGGACGCCTGCCGCAAAAGAAGCCGCCATCGATATGCTGCGGAACCTGGATACCGCCGAAGTCACGGAAATGGTCCTGGAAAGTCTGGATTCGGAAGATCCCATTCAGCAGGCCTGGGCTACCTGCCAGCTCCGGTCGCAGCATGTCCCGGATGCCATGAATCTGCTGATTAATAAAATTGACAGTCCGGTAGAAGAAGTCCGTGAAGCAGCGCGGCAGGAACTGGCCAGTTTTGACGTCGAGTATGTCCTCGAACATTTTGAAGAATTCAATTCTCAGGTCTGTCCCTCGGTGGGAAAGCTGCTGCAGAAACTGAATCCGCGGTGCATCGTCGATTTGAGCCGCGCCATGTCACACCCACTGCGGAAACGGCGTATCAAGGCGGCCCGTTGTGCCCATGCTTTGAAATTACATGATCAGGTAGTACCCGCACTGGCGGCGCTGCTGGAAGATTCCGATGATCTGGTTCGCAGAACCAGTGCGGAAATTCTAGCCACCATCTCGAATTCCGCCGCGCGACAGTCATTGGCAACACTGGTGAATGATGAAAATTCGCGCATCCGGGAAATCGTCGTTAAAGCACTGCAGAGACCGCTGACGCAGGAACAACCCGATCTGAATCAGGTGGAAGGGACAAGCGAAACATGAACATCGATTTCTGGTTCCTGCTGGCAGGACATACCGACGAAGTTTCCCGGGCGTTTCGCAATCGGAGTCTGCTGCAGGAAAACTGGCTGCTGATTTCGGGGACCATCGTGATTGGCGTGGTCTGGCTCGTCTTGTATCTCTGGGAAAACCTGCAGCTGCAGCGCAAAGCAAATACGGATACCCCCCAGGGACTATTTTACGATTTGTGTAAAACGCATCGCCTGAACCGTGCTGATATCAACTACCTGCTGAGAGCCTCTACCACGCACTGTCAGGAACAGCCAGCCATGGTCTTCATTGATCCCGCAATCCTGCATGCCTGTACCAGTCAGGCGGGAGCCGATGCCCGCTATTATGAACTGCTGGAAGAACGACTGTTCCGGAAGTAAACGGGACAATTTCAGGCGACAGGCCTCGGTGGTTTTCTGGCGACATAATAGTCATTGACCAGATCATGGGGCAGCGTATGAACGTCGATCGAAGTGAAGCCTGCCTCCTGTAATGTCTGCAACGCGATTTCCTGACACCAGCGGGAACCATCGGCAGTCTGATCCTGCTCTGCGTTTACCATGCTCCGCAGACAGGACAGGGAGAACATCAGAGTAGACAGCGGATTCTGCAGGTTGATCTCTCTGCTTCGAGAGCGCGCCAGATCCTGCATCAGAAAAAGTCCTTCCGGTCGCAAGGCGGTCAAGACCTGGTCCAGAATACGAAACGGCTGAGCCTGATCCTGCAGTACATCAAAAGCCGTAACCAGATCAAAGGCATCAATCGCGTGAATTTCTGACAGTTCGCGCTGAATAAAAGTTACATTCTCAATCTGCTCTTCCTCTGCAGTTCGTCGGGCTTTCTCAATCAGAGTCGAAGAACTGTCATAGCCTGAAAAACGACTGGCAGGAAACATGCGGGCCAGTTCGATCAGCGTATTACCACATCCACAACCCAGGTCCAATACATCACGGCCTTCACACAACTGCATGATCAGACTGGGAACAAGGGGCAATACATGTTGAAACAGACCGTTCATGATCGAAACGGAATTATCTTCCGCAAGCTGTGACTGCAGTTGAGTAAACAGGTCCGAAGGCAGCGGACCTCCTTCGCGGAAGCAGGTCACAATCTCATCCTCAAGCTTGCCAGACAGGGACACCCATTGCACACTGGTTGCGTAAGAATGCGTTCTTCCACGTTGCAGCAACAACGCAGCTTGCTCAGCAGGCAGACGGTAAGTCTGGAAGAGCGAATCATGCTCCAGAATCCCGCCTGTCGTCATTACTTCCAGCCAGTCCTTGACATACTGTGGTTTCAGGCCGGCACGCTCTGCAATTTCTTCACAGCTCGCCGCGTCCAGTGTTCCCAGCACTTCGAATAAACCGGTTCGGTAACCTATCGAAAGCATCAAAGTCAGGCTTCCTTGATTAATCATCTCTTGCAGACGGCACTCAAAGTGAGCCGTCGTTTCCCAGCCGAATGTGAAAGCCGTGTCAGTTGTCATATTGTCAGCCCTTTCCAATAGTGAGTGAGAAAACCCTGCCTGAACTACCAAGCGAACATTCCGCCCGACTGTTACCGGTTTTTTGAAAAAAATCACGAAACAGGAGGGAAATTACTCAGTTGTGGTGACTGATAACGAAATGCGATAACCTCTTAACACGCTATGACATAGGGAAAGTGACCTGTCAGTGGACTGATCGGAACTAAAAAATTGTAAATCTGAAAGCGGACAACACCTGTTTTGTTCTGTACAATAAGTTAGTGAAGTGTTTAGCTCAGGAGGTGGATTGGGCAACTCCATCACGAGAAGCACGGCTTACGAGGGGCATGCATCGGTTTCAGGAACCAGATGTTGACAGTAGGAGAATACGGATGTTTCGACAATTGGTGATTCCGGTTGTGGCAGTGCTGGTGGCAGTGGCGGGCATTGGGGGGGTTCTGATCAACACAGATCGAACACATTCTGTGGTCGCTGATAAACAGGCGCTGACTGATGCCACCCCTTCCATTCAACATCATACACATACCGATTTACAAAAGACTGGTCGTCGGCTGGATGAAATTAATCAGGTGATTGCCAGTCGGGTTCCTCAATTGAGTGGCCTGCGACCGGTGAATGCCAACAACGATTCACAGGCACCATGGCACGACCCTGCTTTAAATCATTTATTTCAGCAGATCCGCGATCAAAAACTGACACTCTGGTTCCCCCGGAATGGCGAACCGTTCTCCATCTGGGTGGGAAATCCAGAGAAGATCGTCGACGGAAAAAAAACCTATCAGCATGCGGAAGCACTTCAAAAAGCAGTCCCCCTGATCAATCAATTGCCCTTCCCTGTCCGTGTCTGGTTTTATGGCACGCGCGACCAGTCCAACCCGGAACTGGGAGAATGTATCGAAGCAGTTGAAGGAATTAAAAAACTGACGGGAGTCAAGTTCTCTTACTGTCGCATTAACGAACGGGGTTATCAGGCACTTCGCAAACTTTCCAGACTTCAGAATCTGGAAATCCTGCATTCACATCTGGATGAAACAGCCCTGGAGCAGATTGCTCAAATAGACGGTTTACGACGATTGCATCTGCATTTCGGCAAGAAAAAAATCAATTACTCCGTCGCAGAAAAAGTTCTGGATCTACCCTACCTGGAAGATTTGAAGTTATGTATTGCTCTGCCATCTAAAGATGTCACACCGTTCTGGATGAAACTTGCAGGCTGCTCACAACTGGTGTCTTTAGAAGTCGACTGCGGAACAGTCAAGCAGGATGTGCTCGTCAAGTTTTTGAAAACCGGGGATCATCAGAAGCTGAATAAGTGGGTGATCCGCAGTATCTTCCCCAGAAAGAAACTGGCGGATGCGTTCGTACTCGCTCCCCAGCTCACTTCCCTCAAGATCCCTTCGGGATCCACGGATGAGATGCTTTATCTGCTGGAGAAACTGGCCAGCGATCTGCCTGGGATGAGAGATCTGACATTTGGCTGGGATACGGGAACTCATCTGACCGGGGAAGAGGCCCGCCAGGCGCTCAGTCTGCTGGGCAGCTTTACGAACCTGGAGCACTGTCAAGTTCCGATCACACTGCCTGATGCCTATGCGCTGCAGCCAATCACCCAACTCAAGCAACTCGAAAGTTTTTACTGTAAAAACCTGAATCTGAACCAGGAAACATTATTACAACTCGCAAAAATGCCGGCTCTCAAAAGCCTGGATGTCTATGCATTGAACTTTGGTGACGAGTCAGCCCATCTGCTTCCCTGGTTGTCTCATGTCGAGCAGATCGAAATCCGGGATCCGACGACTCTGACGGACGCACGACTGGCGCTGCTCACTAAGCTGCCCCAGCTCTCCCGATTGAAATGGTGTGATATCGCGATTCAAAAACCAGTACCACTCTCCCTGGAAGCACGCGAGAAATATCCGAATCTCGAATTTGAGATCTGCGGGAATTAAGGTTTTGCTCAAGCGAGCAGACCGCGTTGACGGTTCACTGTGACCACGGGTAATCTGAGCAGCGACTCCCGTCTCATTTGATCGAGAACTCATGCAGCGATTCAGGCCAGATTGCATGAAATCCATCTTCAGATACAGGGCGATAACCGGCTTTGAAACGGTTCATCAGCGGATGTTCAATCTGCGTCCGGATCTGACTCAATACTTTTGCCGGATCATCAACGGTCATAAACAGGTTCATTTCCGAACTGCCGAAATCATGACCGTCAACGATGGTCTTTCCGTCCACCTGGATTTGATCGATGAGTACTGATTCCAGATCAACGAGTGAATCGTAATCAGAGATTACGGCTCCATTAAATTGAAGTACAAGTTGAAATTTCATAGTCGTTCCCACGGTCAGATTGATAGAAGGCGAGTAAGTATCGGACCCTGTTTGCCCGTCGAAAGGGCTCAAGACTGGCTGAAGAGTCATTATAACGAAAGGATGGTTCGCATTCCTACCAGGTTCATAAAATTTCAGTGGATTTCAATGAACCGGAGATCCCCGTTAACTTACTGTGCCGGTTATCATGACGACGCAAACTCTTTTCTGCAAGCAGGTTCAGATTAAATGTTCTTAACGAAAGGAGCGACAGGAATGTACCGTCAAAGAAAAAATATTCATCTGACTCACCTCGCCGCAGGTACACTGGTGACACTGGCTTTGGTCCTACTTTCTTTTCTGGTTCCGTTTCCCGCCAAATCAAATCGGATCATATGGACCCCGTATTCGCTGGCAGACATTCATCAGTACCTGGAAGAAGGCAGGCTGGTTCTGATCAGCGCCAGAGCCAGCTGGTGTATCAGTTCGGCAATGCACGAATACGGATACGAGTACGAGTACTCGCGCGATCCTGATATGCTCCGCCTGGTTTACAGTCAGCCCATCGCCTGTTACCAGATTGATCTTGCAGAACTGCCTGAAGAACAGCTCGAAGTCTTGAAGGGATATTTGAACGATACGATTCCGTTGGGAGTCATTCTGCTGGCACAAAATTCCAAGCATGAAGTCATCAAACGCGCGATTACCATAGAGGGGATCTACAAGCAGCAGTTGATACCCGAAATCAGGAAGCTGCGCGAGCTACAGACACAGCCGTCTTACAGGGCAGCCCATATTGATCCGTGAGCAAAGAAAATTGACGCATGCAGTTGAATTCCGAACTTCCGCCAGAAAGAGAGTTTACTTTTGACGTGAACGTTGAAGATGTCATTCGCTCATGAATCAATGAGGACCGATAGTCGCTTCTGTTGCTCTGAAAATCGTATCTGCTTCTGTACACCCGTCTTAAGAAATCTCCCTTCTTTCCCCAATCGCCCCCACCGCTATAGACACAATTCGTCGATCCCCGTAAAATCTGCCGACTTTTTATTTACTTTCAGACATTGATCGCATCGGGCTATTAAATATGAATTCACAGCAGACACTCGCGCCAATTCCGGAAACGGACCCACTTCTTCCTGAAAACGCAGCTGCTGAGACGCCCGAACCTGAGACATCACTGCCAGGTAAATATGCGACCACCGACTGGGCAAATATCGGCTGGGTCGTCGCCATTCACCTGGGACTGCTGGCCGCTCCCTTTTACTTTACCTGGACCGGTCTGCTGACCTGCATCTTCCTCGGCTGGTTGACCGGCTGCATCGGGATCTGCATGGGCTATCATCGCCTGCTCACCCATGGCAGCTTTCAGACGTATTCCTTCATGAGCCGTGCGATCGGCCTGATCGGTTTACTGGCCGGGCAGGGACCTCCCATTCAATGGGTCGCCAATCACCGGAAACATCATCTGCACAGCGATCAGCCCGGCGATCCGCATTCGCCGCGCGACGGTCGCTGGTGGAGCCACATTCTCTGGCTGGTTCCCTATCACAGCTCTGAAGAAATTCAGAGCACCCATCAGCGGTTCGCCCCTGATCTGCTCAAAGACCCGTTCATGCGGTTCCTGCAGAAAACATTTCTGTTCTGGCACATCGGCCTGGGCGCTATTTTATATGGCATCGGTTACTGGCTGGGTGGCAGAGAAACTGCGATCAGCATGGTCGTTTACGGTATGTTCGTGCGTCTGTTCTACGTGCTGCACGCAACCTGGTTCGTCAATTCGGCTACCCACATCTGGGGCTATCGCAATTATGAAACGACCGACGACAGCAAAAACCTGTGGTGGGTTGCTTTGATGACCTACGGCGAAGGCTGGCACAACAACCATCACAAGTACCAGCGGATGGCAAAGAACGGTCACAAATGGTGGGAACTCGATATGACCTACGGTGCGATTCTCGTCCTCGAAAAACTGGGTCTGGCCTGGAAAGTCGTCAAGACGATTCCGCCCAACGACAAAGAGTCAGCAGTCAAGCCGCCCCAATTTGCAAAACAACAGCAGACCGTGAAGAACTGACAGACTGAGTGCCCCCGCATCACATTCGATAACCTGATCGTAGTGCGGACACATAGAACCGCAGCCTGCTTTCGATGCAGCGGGAGCTTTGTGCTGGTGTTGCACCTGTGTTGAGCTATGGAAGAGACCTACTCACTCTCGGTACCCAGTTGCTCCATCGCCGCGGGCATGCGTTGGATATTTCCTTCGCGGTCCACACAGGCAATAACGCTGTGAGCGACAGCAACACTCGCGCCGTCACGAAACAGTTCATATTTGTGTTCCAGCTTGGCGCCGGTAACGCGGGAGAGCGTGGTTCGCAGCGTCAACACATCGTCATAGCGGGCCGGCAGCCGGTATTTGCATTCGATCTTCGCGACCACCAGCAGGTAGCCTTTCTCTTCCATCTCGCGATAGTTGCCACCTTGAGATCGGAAGAGTTCCGTGCGACCCATTTCAAAATAGGTGAAGTAATTACCATGATGCAGAAAACCCATCGCGTCGGTTTCGTTGTAGCGGACGCGGATTTCTATCTCATGCGAGGCAGACATAGGACCGTGGATTCCTTTATTGAATTCTGATCAGACCGTCAGGAGCGAACCGGCGTAGGGGGAGTGACATCGTAAGTCCTTTGAGAATCGGAACCGCTGTCCTCGTTCTGAGAATTATCGACGGCGATCTGATACAGTTTACGACCCGCTTCGGTGGGGTAGGTGGAGTCGATACAGGCCTGGCAGAGTGATGTTCCGGGCAGACCAACGGCACGGGCGATCGACTCTTTCGGCAGATACTTCAGACTGTCGGCGCCAATGGCAGCGGCCATCGCTTTTTCCACTTCGGGATTCATTTCGCCACCCTCCAGGAATCGGGGGGCAAACAGCTCGTTGATGGTCGACATGTCGATCCCGTAAAAACAGGGGCCGATGATCGGCGGACAGGCAACACGCACGTGAATTTCTTTCGCACGTCCCCGTTCTTTCAACTGGCTGATTAACGCTTTCATCGTTGTCGAACGCACTATGGTGTCTTCCACCAGCAGTACGCGTTTGCCTTCCAGAACTTCAGGCAGCGGCGTGTATTTCGCCCGGACTTTGTCGCCGCGATTCGCGCCTTCGATAAAGGTACGACCAATATAGCGGTTACGAATCAGGCCTTCCAGGCAGGGCACACTCAAGTGATAGGCCATACTGTCGGCGGCTGCTTTGGCCGTGTCGGGCACCGGAACGACAATCGTGTCGTCATCAATGGGCACCGTTTCCTGTTCAGCCAGTTCTTCGCCCAGACGTTTACGAGTGATATAAACGCTCTGGTCATCCAACGTACTGCAGACGTTCGCAAAGTAAATCCATTCGAAAAAGCAGTGTGCTTTCTGTGTGGGCTTGGCATATTCGTGGATCGAGAGTTCGCCATCCTTGATGATGACTGCGGAGCCGGGAGCCAGGCTTTCGATCTGATCTTCATCAAATCCCATGTTTGCCAGCGCGACACTTTCCGAAGCAGCCGCAAACAGTGAACCATCAAATGCATAACACAGCGGACGAATACCAACGGGATCCCGCGAGACAAACATGTTGCCCAGCGCGTCCAGAAAAACAATATTATAGGCGCCGTCCAGCCGTTTGCTGAGTGTGCCCAGAATTTCATGCAACTCACCCGGATTCTCTTTGGAGAGTTCCTGCGAAAGCAGATGCATCAGGATTTCGGTGTCCGTTTCCCGCGCCAGGTGAAAATCAGACTCGGTCAGCACTTCTTTACACAGATCCTGATAATTGGCCAGTTGGCCGTTAAAGCCAAAACTGAACCATTTGGATTTCTGAATATGATGTCGTTCGAAAGGCTGGGCATAGCTGCGGTCATCTTTACCACAGGTGGCATAGCGCACATGTCCGATCGCAGCGGGACCTTCATACTTCTTCATCAGCGCGTTAAATGTCTGCTGGTGATTCAGCTGGAAGACTTCGGTAACGGTACCGACATCTTTATGTGTATCGATCAATTGGTTCCGGGCCGGGTTGAATGTTGTCATTCCAGCCGCCAGCTGACCGCGATTCTGAATATCCAGCAGTAGACGGGAAATGAGTTGTGAAGTTTTCTCAGGAGATCCCAGCGGGGCCAGCGGACTGGTTTCCCGGTTAGGAAGATGGTAGACAGCTGCAACGCCACATTCGTGGTATAGTTCCGACATAAAATGCCTTAGTTCGTGAATAAGGGTTTCAAAATCAGTGTGAACCGGGTGAACTATGCGGTAAATTGTTTCAGGACTGTCGAGGAGAGACAAACAAAATCAGGCGTAATAACGAAAAATGAGACGATTTCAGTGAAAATCGCCCCTGTTTTCCTGCCAAACTCGCTTTGTTCTGTGTCTATGCTGCAGCCACTGACTTCTATATTATATAAATATTAAGAAATAGGGACCCGGTGGGGAGTGCCTCTTTGAAAATTTTTAGTGATTCCCGGAAAAAGTGCGGACTGTGAGTCGAACCAGACGTGAAGTGATCGATACAGCGGAAACGCTGGTGATTAAAATTGGAACAAACGTTCTGTCTTGCGCGGACGATACACTTAACCCCGCACGCATAGAGTCACTGGCGGAACAGATTCACCGCGTCAAGCAGACTGGCCGCAAAGTGGTGGTCGTATCCAGTGGTGCCATCGGTGCCGGCATGGGACTGCTGGGCTTAAAAGAGCGACCCAAAGATCTGGGGCACCTGCAGGCGTCCGCCGCCGTCGGGCAGGCCCATCTGATCCGTCGCTATGATCGCTGCCTGCAGAAGCACGGCTACCATGCGGCGCAACTGCTGGTGACAGCCAATGATTTCAAGCATCGCACCCGCTACCTCAATGTACGTAACACCATACATACTCTGTTCGAATACGGTGCGGTACCTATCGTCAATGAAAACGACACCGTCAGTATCAAAGAGATCAAGTTCGGCGATAACGACCATCTCGCCGCGATGGTTACCAGCCTGGTCAAGAAGCCACTGCTCGTGATTCTGTCTATTGTCGACGGCCTGTATGACGGCGATCCAAAATCTCCGGACAGCGCCCGCATTTCGCAGGTCCAGGACTGGACACCTGAGTTATTGTCCCTCGCCACCGATGACAGCAGTTCGCTCGGCACCGGCGGGATGAAATCCAAACTGCAGGCGGTGCATTCCGCGACTGCAGTGGGAGAAAATGTTATTATCGCCAATGGCACGCAGGAAGGGATTCTGGATCAAATCCTCAACGGTGATGATGTCGGCACACTCTTTCTGGCGCAGGGGGCTTCCGTTTCTGCCTGGAAACGCTGGATTGGATATACGATTCGCCCTAAAGGTAAGTTTCATCTGGACGAGGGAGCGACCAAAGCCATTCGAGAAGGGGGAAAATCTCTGCTGGCGATTGGCATTCGTTCGATTGATGGCACTTTCGAGAGTGGTGAAGTCGTCACGCTGGTCAGCCCTTCGGGAGAAGAATTCGCCCGCGGGCTGAGTAATTACAATTCAAACGATCTGGCAAAGATAGTGATGCGACGTTCGGATCAGATTGCCACCATACTGGGAGCCGTCCCGTACTCCGAAGTGATTCATCGGGATAATCTGGCGGTTCTGGAAAACCATCCTGCGTTGTAGGAACTGTAAGAGGACTGACACATGTGGTTTACTGAAACCGCGATCCCGCCAATGGTCGTTTGCTCCGCGATTGCCGCGATCCTGTTTATATTATGGTATCAGCGGCGTCTGGGGAAATTTCTGATCGGCAGCCTGATCATGGTTCTGGTAACGGTTGGGTTTTATGCGCTCGAACAGAATATCGTCACACCACGTGAGCGTGTGGAAGCCGACCTCTATAGCCTGATCGATGCCTTTCAGCACAAAGAGCAAGAGAAGACACTGGATTATATCAGCCCCCGGGCGAACCAGTTGCAGGATATGGTGAAACTCGCTCTGTCACTGGTGACGCTGAACGATGATCTCAGAATTACCGATGTCTCAACGGAAATGAAGTCGGAAGATTCTATCGCGATCATGCACTTCCGCGCCAATGGAACCGCCATGTATGCAGGAGTTTCCGGCAAGCAGCCCACGCGCTGGGAACTGAGATGGCTGAAAATGGGAGGCGAGTGGAAAGTCACGGAAGTCACCCGCCTGAATCCAATTACGGGAGATCGTCTGAGAACGTTTTCAGTCCAATAACGGGCCAGTTTTACTGTAGCGTCTCCAAAGCCATTTGGACCGAGTATCATAGATTGGGAGACGTTATGGTTAAATGTGATGTGCTTTAGCTGGCCGCAGGAATTGTTTTGCGATAAGCCCCGCCTGTCGGTTTTATCTTGGCAGGGGAATTCATCAGCACGCGATCAAAGAAGGCTTCCATCTCCGGGTAGGTTTCGCGACGATGGCTGGTAAAGACATCATGATTCGCTTTTGGATATCGCTGATAGGTGATATCCACAGCACCCGCAGTTTTCAAAGCGGCGACAAAACTGTCTGCCTGGGAGACATCCACAAGCCGATCGCCGGCTCCCTGAAAGACCAGGAAGGGGGGGGCCTGCTTATTCACATAGGTGATCGGAGACGCTTGAATTGCCAGTTCTTCCAGACTTGTTTCACTTGAGTTGAGCAGTTGGAAGAGTGTTCGCTTATTCCTGGCTCCACCGGGCCAGTTGACAAAATCGGACGGGATCGCGGAGACACATACGGCATTGAGCAGGCTGGATTGATCCTGCCACGGACCATCACCTTCCAGATTTTGATTCTTATTTACCAGTCCCAACAGGCTGACGAGGTGCGCTCCCGCGGAATTTCCAAACCCGCCAATGCGGTCAGGATCGACATTATATTTTTCCGCATGCGCCCGCAACCAGCGTACGGCACACTTCACATCTTGCAGGCAGGCGGGGAACGGATCTTCATCCGAAAGACGATAATTAACACTGATACAGACATAACCCAGGCTCGCGTATTCCACAGGGCCACTCTTGAAGATTCCACGACCTTTGTCGCCACTCGACCACCCGCCACCGTGCACAAAGATAATAGCCGGACGCGGTTTTTCACCACGTTCACGAGGCATCACCAGATTCAGTTTCCAGGCGCGGCGGTCACCAGGGCGATACTCAATGTCCTCCACAATCTTCAAATCTTTAGGCAGAGGCGCGATATTCGACAGAATCGGGACTTCTTTTTTTCCCTTCTGATTTTGGGCGGAACTCTTTTGGGGCTCGGGGATCAGACATGTCACGAGTCCCAGTAGAAACAGTCCCATCAAAATACGTGATACAAAATAACGCATCACCAACCCTCACTGGTTAAGATAATATGGAAGCACTTGTGTAATCCAATAAACCCTGATTGAGTCGATCGGTTTCCCTGATCTTTTGCATAAATTCGAAATAATTCTGCGGGCCCTGCCAATGCCCGATCGATGGGGGGCAGCCCAAATTGCAAAATACAACCCTCCCGAGGACCGTCTGACGTCGTAGTAGAGGGAATGCAGAAAAGTAGACAACGCTTGCTTTATTGTATTGAATACGCTTAAATTATATATAATCCTGAACGAGTTGATGTTTCCCCTGTTTTAAGAGAATGAGCAAACAATCATGGCGACCGTTGTCACCCGACAGATTACTCATGGTTCCCGCAGACAGACGCTGGTGCAGCAGGTGCTCAGCAAGTTCTTTCAGGGGGAATACCAGCCCAATCAGCGCATGACGGTTCAGTCACTCGCCCGGGAATGGGATGTCAGCGCTACCCCGGTTCGTGAAGCATTGGTGGAACTCGAAGGCATCGGCATCGTGGAAATCTTTCCGAATCGTGGTGCCGTGCTCCGTAATTTCGGCGTGAAGGAACTGCATGAAATCTGCCAGGTCCGCCGCATTCTGGAAAGCGAAGCCACCCGCTGTGCCTGCGGGCATATCACGCCGCACGAGCTGGCGCAGCTTGAGCAGACCTTCCGTGAGCTGGCATCTGCAAAAAGAACCATCGAGTGGTCTGAAAGAACACAACAGTGGGACGACTACCTGCACGAACTCATTTACCGTGCCTGTGGCAGCGAGCGGCTGGCATTGGAAATTAACCGCTACCGGGTACTCCATCAGACATTAAGACAGGTCCGCCACAGTAAACGACAGAATGTCAAAGATTTTGAGCATATGGAAGAGAATGCAGAGCACTTGCGCATCGTGCAGGCTTTGATCAAGGGGAATCCCGACAAAGCCGCCAAAGCCATGCACGAACATCTGCAGCAGACTCCTGTCTGGCTGGAACGCGATCTGTTTCAGCGCCAGGAGACATAAACCGCGTACTATATTTCCTTAATCATCCTCTGGTGAACGACAGTAAATTTGAAGGACTGGCTCAGTGACTCAATCTCCTGTATCCCGACTTTGTCTGATCGCACTCTGTTCGGCGTGTCTCAGCCTGCTGCTCACAGCGGCAGAAACAACACCGGACTCAACACCCAAGGTCGATTTCGGAAACGAAATCGCGCCGCTGCTCGTCAATCACTGCATCCGCTGCCACAACCCGGGCAACGAAAAAGGGGATCTCTCCCTCGCCACGCTGCAGTCGATCAAAGACGCAGGCTACCTCACGCCCGGCAAGCCTGAAGAAAGCTATCTGCTGGATGTGGTTCACACCAGCCCCGATACCGGCAAAGCCGCCATGCCCAAAGAAGGTCCGCCTCTCGCGAAAGAACAGGTCGCGTTGCTCACCCGCTGGGTCAAAGAGGGAGCCGCCTGGCCCGACAGCCTCATACTTCAGGAAAAATCCAAAGCCGATCTCAGCTGGTGGTCTCTGCAACCTCTGGCAAATGCAGTTCCCCCCGAAAGCAAAGCCGCTCCCGACCACTGGCAGAACAGCCCCATCGACCAGTTCATCTTCGCAAAGCTGCAAGAGAAAAATCTCAAGCCGTCACTGCGCGCCACAAAACGCGAACTGATCAGACGGGCCACCTATAATCTGACGGGTCTGCCTCCCTCGCCCGAAGAAGTTGCCGCCTTCGAAAAAGATCCAGCTCCTGATGCTTACGAACGACTCATCGATCGACTGCTCGACTCACCCCGTTACGGCGAACACTGGGGCCGCCACTGGCTGGATGTCGTTCGCTTCGGCGAGAGTAATGGCTTCGAACGCAATGTGATCATTGATAATGTCTGGCCGTTCCGTGATTATATTATCCGGTCATTCAATGCAGACAAACCTTTCGATCAGATGGTCATCGAACACCTGGCCGGTGATGTGATCGGCAAAAATGACCCCGATGTTGTCGTCGGCAGTACATTCCTCGTCTGTGGTCCCTATGACAACGTCGGTAATCAGGACCCGGTGCAGGCCGCCCAGATTCGTGCGAACACGATTGACGATATGATTCGTACCACAGGCGAAGCCTTCCTCGGGCTGACCGTTGGTTGCAGTCGCTGTCACAATCATAAATTCGATCCCATTAAACAACAGGATTATTACAGTCTCTATGCGACCTTCGCCGGCGTCAGGCATGGCAGCCGCGTGATCGCCAGTCCGGAAGACCGTCAGGAGCAACTCCAGAAACGCCAGCCACTGCAAAAAGAAAAAGCTGAACTGCTGAAACAGAAAAGCGAAATCGAAAACGCCATTCAGAAACGAGCCCAGGCGAAAGCCGCCGAGTACGAAAAAGAGTGGACCCGCGAACCAGCAAAACGAACAGGAGTGGAAGAATCGTTTTCCCCCGTCACAGCCAAATTTGTGCGGCTCACTTCGCAGGGACTCGATACCAATCCCCGCGCCATGACCGGATATCGCGTCGATGAATTTGAAGTCTGGTCTGCCGGCGAAACGCCACAGAATGTCGCGCTCGCGAAAAACGGCGGCAAAGCCACCGGCGCCAACAGTCGCGTCGCCGGCGACTTTGCCGGAGCCTATGATGTTGGCTTGACCATCGACGGGAAAATCGGTGCCTGCTGGATTGCCGGCAGCCCCGATCTGACCATCGAACTCGCTGAGCCACAGACTATCAATCGGGTGCGCTTCTCCAGCGATCGCTCCGGCGCCGCTATGAGCAACTACAAAGCCACCTTTCTGGCGGAATACAAACTCGAAGTTTCCACCGATGGCAAAACCTGGCAGGAAGTCGCTTCCTCCCGCAATCGCAAACCCGTCAGTACGTCTCACCGCCGCAAACGATTCTACGATCTGGAAGTCACGGTCGAAGAACGCAGCCAGCTCAATGAATTCAATAAACAAATCAGACACGTTGATCAACAACTGGCCGCCATTCCCAATCCCCCCTCCTGGTGGGTGGGTAACCACAGTCAGGTCAATGGACCTTTTCACATCTTTGTGGGCGGTAACCCGCAGCGTAAAGGGGAGACCGTCGTCCCTGCCAGCATGACCACACTCAATAAAGTGACAGAAGGCTATAAGCTCGACGCCAATGCACCGCAAGGTCAACGTCGTCTGGAACTGGCCCGCTGGATCGTTTCCAAAGAGAACCCGCTTACGCCGCGCGTGCTCGCCAATCGGCTCTGGTATTACCATTTTGGAACCGGCATCGTCTCCACGCCCAGTGACTTCGGCTACATGGGAACCAAGCCCAGTCATCCCGAGCTGCTCGACTGGCTCGCGCTTCAGGTTCAGAATAACGGCTGGCGTCTCAAAGATATCCATAAACAGATCATGCTCTCGGAAACCTATCAGCAGGGCAGCACCTTCCGCGAAGACGCTGCCCGCATCGATTCCGATTCCCGCCTGCTCTGGAGATTTCCGCCCCGTCGCCTGTCGGGAGAAGAGATTCGTGACACGCTGTTATCCGTCACCGGAAAACTGGACCTCAAAATGGGCGGCCGCGGTTTTCGTTTATATGAATATCTGCAGGACAACGTCGCCACCTATGTGCCCCTCGAACAGTTCGGCCCGGAAACCTACCGTCGCGCCGTCTATCATCAGAATGCCCGCGCGGCCCGCGTCGATCTGTTAACCGATTTCGACTGTCCCGATAATGCCTTTGCCGCTCCCCGACGAAACGCGACGACCACGCCGCTACAGGCACTGACGCTCATGAACCATCAATTCACGCTCGATCTCTCCCGCTTTCTCGCCGAACGTCTCAGGCAGGAGGCGGGCGCGGAGAATGTTGATCAACAGATTGATCGCGTGTTCCAATTACTGTATTCCCGTAGTCCTCGATCTGAAGAACAACAGGCCGCCCGCGCGCTCATCGCCGCCAGTGGCCTGGAAGCCCTGTGTCGGGCCATGATTAATTCCAACGAACTGATTTATCTCGATTGAACTGGTGAACCATATGTTGAATCCGTTTGACCAATTCACGACGCGACGCCTGTTACAACAGGTGCATTCCCGCCGTTCGTTTTTTTCCAGCGTCTATACAGGCATGGCCGGTCTCGGACTGACGAACCTGCTGCTCAACGATCTGTCAGCCGCGAATTCCAAATCGGGCAATTCAAAGCAGAACAAAGACTGGCAGCCCGGCGTCGATGAAACCCATTTCCCCCCGAAAGCCAAACGGGTCCTGCAGATCTTCTGCCCCGGTGCCGCCTCGCATATGGATTTATGGGAGCACAAACCCAGCCTCGAAAAATATCATGGCAAGCCGCTGCCCGGCGAAGAAAACTTCGTCAGCTTTCAGGGGAAAAACGGCAACCTCATGAAAAGCCCCTGGGCGTTCAAACCCCAGGGAGAGACGGGCAAAATGTGTACGACCATGCTGCCTCACATGTCTCGCCATGTCGATGACATCGCCTTCATTCATTCGATGACCACCAAAACCAACACCCACGGTCCCGGTTGTGTGTTCATGAATACCGGCCACGATACTGAAGGTTATCCCAGCGCGGGTGCCTGGCTCGGTTATGCGCTGGGCAGTGAAAATGAAAACCTGCCCGCCTACATCGCCATTCCCGATATTCGCGGCGAACCCCCAAACGGCAAAGCCAACTGGAGCAACGGCTTCCTCCCCGCCCAGCATCAGGCGATCGTGATGAATGCGCAGTCTCCCATTCGCAATCTGAAAATTCCCGAAGGGATTTCACCCAAAGAAGAGAAAGCCACGCGTGCGTTCTTAAAGTTCCTCGATCAGAAACACGCCGAACAGCGGCCGGGCAACACCGATCTGCAGGCGCGGATCGAAGCCTACGAACTTGCGGCCCGCATGCAGTTGTCGGCACCCGAAGTCTCGAACCTCGCTTCCGAACCCAAGTCGATTCACGAACAGTATGGCACGGGAGACCCCAATAAGCTGAAAGCGTCCTACGCGCGCAACTGTCTGCTGGCGCGACGGTTCCTGGAGCGGGGCGTGCGCTATCTGAATCTTTACTGTTCCTCGCGGGCATCAGGCGTGGATGGCCTGTTGAACTGGGACGCTCACAAAACGCTCAAAGCCGACTACGAACGACACTGTCCCATCTTTGATCAACCGACGGCGGCGCTGCTTACCGATCTGAAACAGCGTGGCCTGTTAGACGAAACGCTCGTGCTCTGGACCACAGAATTCGGACGTATGCCCACACATCAATCGGGGACGCTCGGCCGCGATCACAATCCGGATGGCTTCACCTGCTGGATGATGGGGGCCGGTATTAAAGGGGGCACCAGCTATGGTGCCACTGACGAGTTTGGTCGCCGGGCCGAGCTCAATCCGACCACCGTCTGGGATTTTTACGCGACCGCCCTGCATCTGCTCGGTTTCCAGCATGATAAGCTGACCTACTATAATAATGGCCTCGATCGCCGCCTGACCGACGTTCATGGAAATTTGATTAAAGAAATCCTCGCTTAATGCTGATGATGGTTTAAATATCTGCTTGCATCAGTAGAGGTTACATATTTTTGGAAGAGAACACAGAGAACCATTGACGGCTTCATCGTGTCTCTCTAAACTGTGCCTCTGATTAAGTTGCGGGGCGTAGCTCAGCTTGGCTAGAGCGCTGCGTTTGGGACGCAGAGGTCGCACGTTCGAATCGTGTCGCCCCGACTTTTAAGTTGTTTTATATTAACGACTTACAAAAACGCTTTTTGGTCCGTTATTCTTCGGATCGCCCTGGTCCGTTAAGTGGTCCGTTATTCTGTAATTTTCCATGCAAAATTACAACGCTCTGAGCCGCCCAGAATCGCTGCTCCCGCCTCCTGAACTCTTCTCTTACATCCTGCCCCTAAATCGCTCCTGAGGGCTTCTCAGGATGCTGTCCGCCGCCTGGCTGATATCTGGCTAGGACTTATTAAGAAATCAGCATCGATTGGCACATAGTTGGTCGAATCAGGAAGGGACGAAGGTTACCGGTTGTTCCTTCTCGACAGCTCGGTATGAGATTCAGCGTAGATCAAATGTAGTCATGTCAGGCCATGATGATGCGCCAGCTAAAAGGGTGTTTTTACGGAGCAAATCATCAATCAAAAGGGTTTCCAACGGGTTTTCGGTACAGCGGTAGCCTGTTCGAATCTGCCTGAATGGCCACCGAAGACTCTGGGTAACTCGTCGCAACGGTGGGCGAGTTGGAGAGCATATGGTGTTTTCCGCAAAACGCACATGAATCTCATTTCTGTCCACTATCAACTCTGAGCCGAGTCATCGATGTTTGCTGAAAAACGGAACTGTATTAAAGTTTTCCGCCCATTCAGTTCTCAGATATATTTTCTGGAATGTACGTCATAATTCTGCAAGTGACATACCAAACCGAACGTCTCCAGTACCTAAACCGCGATGGACTTCAATTTTTCGTTTTAAGTTCAGATTTGCCAAGCCGATGCAATGGGATCGAGAATATCTTCTTTATGATTCAAAATAGATTCAATCCCGGCAGACAGTCCGGTAACTGCTGTTTCTACAGACATGCTAGGGGCGCCGAGATTAGACTCCATGGCGGCCACACTGGGGAGATGCGGGAGATGAATCCATCCGGCGCGGATGGGAAGATCTGCAATTGTAATATAATGCAGGATTCCATACATCAAATGATTACAGACAAACGTCCCCGGCGTGTCTGAGATGTCAGCAGGAATTCCGGCTTTACGCATGGCTTTTACCATCGCGCGGATTGGTAACGTTGTGAAATAGCCAACTGGTCCATCGGGGACTGTCAATCGATCTTGCATGGAGCCACCTTCGTTATCGGTTAAGCCATATCGAGTGGAATCATTCAGGTTATTCGCGATCCGCTCTACTGAAATCATGGAACGGCCCCCATATTCTCCCAGCATAATAACAATATCCGGCTTCACTTCTGAAATAGCTGATTTCACAAAGTCAATGGATTTAAAAAACACGCCCGGAGCAATTCTAGCGATCACTGTGGCTCCATTGATTTTTTTGCCATCAAGAGATCGGGCAACTTTTCCTGCAGGATTTACGGGTATGGCTCCAAACGTATCAAATCCTGTTAAAAGTACTCTTGGCATAGCAATTCCCTTTTAGTACGTGGCCATGGAACGATGAACCGCTTTCACATTGATACGTATAATCCGGGATTTCCCATTTGGGTTGAGCCTGAAAACACCCTAAGCATCTTTCACTACCTATCATAATATTACGCCCTCCCCGAGTCCAGTATCTGGCCAGTTTGCGGCCCCCTCTTGCGGCTGGGAGGGCAAGGATCGGCGGCGTCCAACTGCGCCACAGCGGACGGAAAACTCATTTCGGCGCGCATACTTCAATTAAGAGCCACGTTTTCCCCTAGTCGACTTGTTCAATTCACACCTTCAGAGGTTGTCGGTGGCGGAATCGCCAACAGGGCGATCCTATCAATTCTCAACCGACTACCGTTTTACTTTGGAAAAATAGCACCTCAAGAAGCGATATCGGACGTTACTATTTACTTAAAAACAGGTTAGGGAAATCTTTGATGGTTTATTGAAACTCACTAAAGATTCTATGGTGTACGATGTTGTACAGACGATAATAATAAAACGTTTAATATCATTGTGGCTTTTATGCCAAGGGTTGAAAATGAAAAGGATTCGGGCAGTACAGAACAGGTTTTGGAGCGTATTCCTCTGCACAACGCTAATAACTTTGTCCACTTTTGTCTGCTCTGCTTATTCTCAAACACTTCCCAGAAGTCAAAGTGACGAGAATGTTTCGTTAGACGATAAATTTCGTGTTGATATTCCACCAGCGCCACCGGTAACAAATACAAATGAAGATGTGCTACCATTCAACAACCACACCATCGACTATAATTCGATGGCATCGCAGTCGGTGACCTTGCCAACTGCGATCAGTGGTAACCCAGCGGCTGTCAACATTACTACTGGGTCTGGTGAATTGGGCGATTGGTTGGGGATCAACGAGAATGGCTTTCGATTTGGAGGTCTGCATATCACTGATGCCAACGGGCAGGTCTCCGGCGGAAATACCCCAGGAAAATGGAGTGGAAATACTCTCACCGTTCTTGATTTCTCGCTCGACACAGAAAAAGCCTTCAATTGGAAGGGAGGCATGATCGGAACCGAGGTCCTATTCTATTTTGGTGACCCGGTGAATAATAACGCTGCTACCGTCATGGGCTATAATTCACTGGACGCGGGGCCGCCTGACTCGCGTGTGGAGCTTTACCAGCTTTGGTACCGTCAGGCTCTTCTCGACGACCGGCTGATCTTGCGTTTTGGCAAGTCAGTTCCGACTTATGATTTCAACAATGTATTGCGATCGATACCCTATCCCGAACAGGACCTGAATATACCAGGTCTTTCAGGGGCGATGTTGACACCGCTTTATGTCAGCCCAACTCAACTTGGAATTATGCCCGGGTATTACGATTCAGCCACAGGAGTTGTGGCTTCGTTTACTCCCAATAATCATTTCTATGTGCAATATGGATTCTACGATGGTAGTTTGGCCACGGGGCGTAAAACGGGCCTGACTGGACCCCGTTTCGATGGTCACTACCTCCATGTTGCCGAAACCGGCATCAATTGGACTCTCGGTTTCGATAATAAACCTGGCAAAATGGGTATCGGTGGTTGGTATCAAACCGGGACACTGGCGGCCTCAATTGGTAACGTGAATGGTGCTGATGGAGGCTACTTTTTTGCTTCGCAGCGACTCTTTTACGAGCGGCCGGGTGAGAGTCCGGATGGACTTGTCGCCTTCCTGCAACTCGCAGCGACCAATTCCGCATTCATTGAAACGCACCGGTACGTTGGAGCTGGTCTTACCTATTTTGGCCCGCTTCCCACACGTGATGAAGATTCGATAGGCTTTGCCTTTGCTTATGGGAAAATGAACGATGATCCGACTTTAGGTCTCGGGCCTCAGGAAGAGATCTATACCTGGTATTATCAAATGAAACTGTGCAAGAATCTCTTTTTCCAACAAAACCTGACCTATATCAGCACCCCGGCAGCCAATCCCAGTGCTTCTGACGTGTTCGCACTCACTTTTCGTGCTTTGCTCTTATTTTGACATGCCTATTGTCACACTGGCCTGTAGCGAAGTTTCTTAGACCGTACTTATTCTCTTGGATTTTGTTTCATCGTCTTGAAGCGGCGATCATTCAATGAGTTCTTGCTATTACCGGCTTTGTTTTTCGAACATCATCAAATTTATGAATCTGGTCAGTAGTGAACATGAACGTTTCAGCGTTACTAGATGCGAACCAGTTTCAGAGTTTTACATGAATTTTCATATTGAAAAGTGATGCATCCAATGTCTGTGGAGTCCTGAAAACACTGGAAAAATAGTTGACATTTGACCTTGTCGAATGTCAACTAGGCAAAGGACTAGACGAGGAGGTTTTAGTTTAGTGTTTTAGGGCTCATTTTGTATGCTTCAGGAGGTAACATGAAAACAAATTGTCTACAAATGTCGTTCAGATTTCTTTCCGGTATCATCCTTGTAGGATTGTTTTGTTGTTGCTCAGCAGTACGTGCTCAAGAGCTGCCTGAGTACATAGAACTTCTTTCACCTGCCAAAACAAGACAGCCTAATTCTAGCTCTCAACATGCAACAGCGGGGCAAGTCGCCTCGAACAATGTTCTCTCCCTCGACAAGGCAATGATGCCCATCTACGCCAGTGCCTTAAAAAAGTTTCAGAAGAACATCCTTTCCCGAACGCCGATTATCATCGCCCGTTTCACAGGTGGCGGTGGGGAAATGACCCTTTATCGTCCTGGAAAAGAGCCACTTGTCGCACCATCACCTTCGATTGTTTATCAGTATGTAAAGTCCTGCGGTCACAGTGCGATGGCCATCTATCAGCTTACCGTACCTTACATCACCAATCCATCACGTGGTGAATGGCGCGTACCAATGCAAATGTATCGAGGCAAGATAAAGACAGCAGTGGGTTCTTTAGATTCTCTGGAAGTCACTGACGATCAACGGGAAGTCTTACGCGCAATATTACAGAACAATCTTGATTTCATGGATAATTCTCTTAAAAACGGCACCTTTACTCTCGAAGATCTTGATGACTTTGCGAAGAAGTTCAAGCCGTTGGCTGAGAAGGCAATCTGGTTTGCCGCTGATGAGCAGGTCTCGCATTGGATGACGGTCCTTGATCAATGGAAAAAAATGCTGGGTGATGATTGGAATAAAGTTCACGCCGCCACGAATACAATGTATGTCACTCGCCAGAACAACATTTTGTTTAGCATTCTTGTGCAATACATGGGCAAAGAATCGATTCATCGCCGTTTAATCCTCTTTGAGACAACGGAATTCGTAACCTCAGAAGAGCAAATGCTAAGCCTGTTAACGCGGGTCATTGCTGACAGGTCACTGGGAATGGTGTACTTTGGGAATTACTATCTCATGGACTATGAATTGCTTGGTGGTGGCGCACGACGTGCCATTGAAGAGCAATGCCAAAAAAGGGGGATGACTCCGATTCTCCCAACGATGTCGCCCTTTAATTCGACTGAATGGCCGTGGCGAACCGATCCCAAGAGCGGTACCGGACCAGCAACTCTTGAACAGACAGGTTCAATCGACGGCGCTATTCGCATTAGACAGCGCCGCCGCAATTAAGTTTATGAGTTTCACTTTTTAGATAGCGTACGCGCGAGGGAATGGTAATTATTATTATGTGCCTGCGAATGCTTAAAGTACCGGTCATCGGCATAGTGATGATGAGTATTTGGGGTTGCGCGAAATCCCAAACGTCTAAGTCAGTTACTCCTCCTAAAAGCGTGACATCGGCGACGACCGAGAAACAAAGCGTGACGTTTGAAGCGGCATTGATAATTGCGCGCCTCGCTATCGCAGAAGGTAAAAAGAAGGGAGTCGATCATCTCGCCGTGACCGTTGTTGATGAGGCGGGAATTCCACTCGTTGTTCTCCGGACCGACTTGGGCACCGAACAGTTCATTACCGGTGCGACTCGCAAAGCCTGGACAGCAGTGAATTTTAAGGCATCCACAAGCGATGTTCTCAAAACCATCAAAAGTGATGACGGAGATGATGGGCAACTCCCGCATGCGCAGAAGGCACTTTTTTTGATGGGGGGAGTTCCCCTTAAGGTCGGCAATGTTGTTGTTGGAGGGGTGGGTGTTGCAGGTTCTGTCGAAGGACCGGAAGACGACTCCCTCGCGCAACTTGCTGCACAAGCCTTTGGAACGATGTTAGGCAAGCAGAAATCTAACGTCAAACCATAATCGGATAAGGTTTCTCGATCTTCAAAAGTCGCATGAATTTGCTTCAGAAACCTAGTACTCAAAATTACATTTTCGCGTTTTAGATCCTCAGCATATATAGCCAAGAAGTTATTAATGGCGAAGGAGATTAAAGACAGCAATGGTTGGAAATTATGCTCATTGGTCGATGCGGTATGTGGTGATAACGTAAGCGGTTACACACTTGATTTTCTCTACTGGGCAGCTGACAAAAACGAAAAACCACGTATGGACAATTTATTCAGTCGCGCGTTAAGTACTTTGACAATCTAGTTTTGAAATCAATTGATGATATCCATTCTCAACCGACTGTTGTTGTATGTTAGTGAACCAGGAGCGTTTTCAGACTAAATTTGCAAGAAGCGCGCGTACTGTGATTGAAATATTAATAGATTTGTCAGGAATGCGATTCGTCTAATTAAGCCAGGTCCCACGAAAACCTATGAGTTTTGAGAGTACATAAGAAGTTTGCTATATTATTCGTTTTCGATTGCTGTCCTGGATTCAACAAGTTTCGCGAACACAATTGAGCGGTCGGACTGACATGAATCAAATCCAGATCAGATCGAAGTGACGCGAAACCGTTTAACGGTCGAATTACAGGACGTCTGAAGAAACAAATGAGTTTATTGGATAACGTCTGGCATAACCCGGCCGCCGCGGTTGATGCTCCATTTGAATACGCGCGATCGGCGGCTTCGCGTTCATGCCAATATTATTTGGCCAATTCTTTCTTAAGAAAGATCACCGCATCGCCACGTCGAATCGGCAAATCCTTCACCTTGTCGACATTGTCGCCGGTCATGTCGACAAATTGAATCTGTTTGCCACGTTTCGTGATCACGGCGACAGTCGACAAATCGTAATCCTTCCAGTTGATCTTCCAGATACTCTTTACTCGTTCGAGCGTCCATTCGTCTGCATCGATCGTAATTCCGAGGCCGGGATCAGATTCACCAGCAATTCCTTCGGTGTTGTGCTGCTTCCAGGTTCGTATCCGGTTTTCTGGATTCGGAAACTCCATATGCTCGAGAGCGATGTAAAGGCGTTTGAGTTGCGCAAACTCTTTGAGCTTGAGAGCAGCGACGAAATCCACTTTAGCAGGTTTCTCTTGACCGTGGGAAATGGCGGGCGTCGCAATGGCGGCAAGCAATAGAATCATCGTTAGTTTCATCGAGACGCTCCGATCTGTGTGAGTATTCGTGATCGTGCCAAATAACTTGTTATTAACCTGCACGGCCTTGTTCTGATATGACACCGATATGGAACAAATACGCACAAAATAACCGGTTTTAGTTCTGTTATGATGCCCAGCTGCTTCATATCACACATAGATGCTGGAAATAATGCCAGCATGCTATAAATAATACCAAGCAAAATTAGATTTTCAATATGTAACTTTATTCTTCGTTTTCGCGTAGGTCTGCTGAATCACACAATACTCATCGTGGTCTACCCAGGGTGAATTCGTGATTGCCGTGTTCGAAATCAAAATCATTTATTCCCCTCTGTGGTGAAAAAACCGGAGCATCTTTAGAACGTCGCTACAGCACTACCACGAAAGTACCTGTGCATCGATGTCGAATGTAGGCTGAACAGTGAAAGTGTTCTGGAACGCCTGAGTTAGCTGTTTGTGCATTGGGGGAGTCCCTGAAAAAACGGCTACACCGAATCCTTCAACTGAAAACTGAGAGATAAATTGCTCAATGGGGCAGTCTTCGATACGTTATAGTAAGTCAAAGTACTGATCGAACGCTGGTGAAGGTGATATTTCAATAGACCAATCGCCTGGGAGAAAGCTTGCATGCGTTATAGTTATTGTCGGTTCTACTGTCTGATTGTTGTTGCTCTGGTCTGTCTAAACACTCTGACTGTGGCTCAAGCAGCCGATGCGCAACATCACGTGGTTGTGATCAGCATTGACGGGTTAGCAGCCTATCTTGTTGATGATCCTAAAGTACCATTGCCAACAATTCGTCGACTCGCGCGCGAAGGCTGTATCGTGGATGGTGGAATGAAAGTTTCTGATCCTTCTGTCACCTGGCCCAACCACACAACTCTGGTGACAGGCATGAAACCCGGTCGGCATGGTGTACTTGCAAATGGGGTTCTGGTGCGTGGCGGAATTGGAGTGCCAGTAAAGATTGATTCACATCGCGACCAGAGTGATCTTGTGAAAGTTCCCACCGTGGTGGATGTGGCTCATGCCGCAGGGCTGAGAACCGCTGAAGTGAACTGGCCATGTACTCGCAATTCAAAGTCATTTGATGACCAGTTTCCTGATGTTCCCAATGCCCTTGATTATACAACGCCCCGATTACGAACAGAACTGATTGAAAAGGGGCTCTTGAAAGACGAGACACACGCCTCTTTTCGGAAAGCCAGCATCGTCGGGTTGGATTATGTCTGGACTGAAGCAGCGTGTCACTTAATTCGTGAACGAAAACCACATCTGATGCTTATCCATCTGCTGAATAATGATGCGACCCATCACAGGCGGGGGCCACAGTCACAAGCGGGCTACACCGCCAACGCATATGCAGACATGTGTGTGTCTCGAATTATAGACGCGATCGATGATGCTGGAATTCGTGAAAAGACGACGATTATTCTGGTGGCTGATCATGGTTTTACGCTCACACCCAAAGCGATTCGGCCCAACGTTTTACTGCGAGAGGCAGGTTTGTTGAAGGTCGAAGATGGAAAGCTGACGCAGGCACAGGTGCATGTCATTCCAGAAGGTGGCATTGGTCTTGTGTACTGCACTAATCCAGCTGAGGCTGCTCGGGCAGCTGCTGATTTCAAGAAAATGTTCGTTGGAAAAGAAGGCGTTGCCGACGTTCTCTTGCCAGATCGCTTCGACGAAGTCGGATTCCCGCACCCGCGTGAATACAACCAGGTCCCCGACGCCATTTTGGTCGCGAAAGAGGGATACGCTGTTTCGGGTTCCGTGACAGGAGATACCCTTGTTACCACGTATGAAGAAGCGCGAACGTCGCTTGGCTCTCATGGGTTTCTGGCAAAACTTCCGAAGATGAACGCCATGTGCATCCTGGCTGGTGCTGGCATCCGAACAGGAATAAAACTTCCCGCTGTAGACAATACCGTGATCGCTCCCACCATCGCCAGACTACTGGGCCTCAAATACCCTGATGTCGACAGTAAACCACTGTTGGAAGCAATGCAGACCAGCGACTGAAGAGCATGTTTCTTGATCACGCACCGCAGACCGCGGCCGAATTCCACTACACGACGGTCCCTCAACCGTTTTGAACGAGGTGATCGCCTGCCAGGCTTTTGACCACAAGAAGCTGTATATGCAATCAATAAGTTCGGGAAGTAGAGGTCGCACGTTCGAATCGCGATTTGTTTGCGATATTTTTACGTACCCGCCTTTCTGAATCCGCTCTGTGATGGTTTACAAACCCACAAAGCAGAGATCAATTACCAGACGGCCGGTGATTCATGAAAACCAGGCACCAAGGAAGTGTTTGATACTGAACCCGACAGAAACGATGCCAATCAATTGAAATAATTTCTTAGTGGCTGCTTCTCCACAATGTCTGGCCACTCGGTCTGCATGCATGCGGTAGAGAAGAAATTGAGGGTACCAGGTCGCGCAGATGATCAGCGCTAATCCAAGACACAAACAGGCAATGCCAGCCATTTCCGGTGCAACAGGTTCATTCATGGAATCATTGTCCTCTAAGTTCGCTTACAAATTCTCTACGCAGGTCCATTATTCTCGAAATTGTTCAATTCCGATTATCAGAGGATTAATTTTTGAAGTCGTCCGCGCGTTGATCCGTACGATCCTGCTTCGGATGCTCTGATTTATTTTCTGATAATCTGGAAAACATTTTCTTGACAGTTCGACAAATGTAGTGTAATGTCGGCATGTGTCGAATATGAGGAGAAACTGATGGGCAAAAAAGCAAAATCGAATCAGCCGTCCACAACCATGACCGACGTGGAATGGGTCATTATGAACGTGGTCTGGGAGCACGAACCCTGTGCCGCGGGAACGGTCCAGGAAGCGTTGGCGGAATCTTACGCCTGGGCTTACAGCACGGTAAAGACCACGATGGATCGCATGGTGACCAAGGGGCTGTTAACCAGGAAGTCGATCCGGAACCTGAACCTGTTCAGCTCGGCTATCAGCCCCGACAATGCGAAACGTGGTGAGTTGAAGCGTTTGCTCAGTCGCGCCTTTAATGGTGCTTTGACTCCCATGCTGCAGTTCATCGTCGACGAAGAAGAACTCACTACCGAAGAGATTCAGCAACTCCGCAAGATCATCAAACGTGCCGATCGCAAGCCTGAGTAAGCAACACATTTTAAGATTGGGAGTCAGAGACATGGCTGAACCATTGAATGAGATCATTACACTGCTCAATCACTATGGCGAGAGATTCTGGAGTTTCAGCAGTGCGATGTTTGCGCAGGTCTGTGTCCTGGTGGTCGTTTTGCTGCTGGTCGATTTATGCCTGCGCCATAGAGTGCGCGCCGTCACCCGGTATTGGCTCTGGTCTCTGGTATTGCTCAAGCTTATTCTACCAGTCACGCTTTACTCTCCTGCCAGCGCCGCGTACTGGTTAACGGACTACATTCCCGCAAATTCTCCAGTCGAATCTTCCCCCGCCGTGGTGAACGTCGAATCGACTGAATCTTTCAAACTACAGACCACACCAACAGCACCTGTTTCAACAGAACGACCGCCTGTTCCGGTTGTGATTCCCGATGTCGCACCAGAGCCCGCTGAATTTCCCTCAATGGCTTCCAGCGTCACACCGGTTCCACCTCTGCCAGTTGCAGAACCTCGCGAAGCAACTCCCGTTCCCTATCAACGGCTCAACCCCACAGCAATGCTGTTACTGGCCTGGTTATCGGTCGTGGTAGTCTTGTGTGTTTTCGTCGTCCGTCGCACACGCCAGGTTCGGTATCTTGTCAAACGAGCAGATGGTGCACCGTCTGAACTGGTCAACCTGCTCAATGATTGCTGTCAGCTGTCTGGTCTCAAACAACATGTTGTACAACTGAAAATCTCTGATCAGGTCGGCAGTCCGGCAATTTGTGGACTCTGGAAACCGACGATCATCCTGCCTCGTCACCTGCTGGATCAACTTAACCACGATCAGCTGCGGCAGGTCTTCGTGCACGAACTCGCGCACTGGAAACGCTACGATCTGCAGTTGAACTGTCTACAGACTTTGCTGCTGATTCTTTATTTTTATAATCCACTGGTGTGGATTGCTCATAGCATGCTCAGACGCTTACGCGAACAGGCCGTGGATGAAACTGTGCTGGTGACACTCCAGGTGCAATCACACCAGTATTCGTCTACGTTACTGGATATCGCGGCTCTGACCTCGTTTCCAGATAAGCTCAGCTTGCAACTGATTGGAATTCTCGAACCGCGTAAGCCGCTGGCACAGCGTGTGCGACGGATTATTTCGCGTCCTGTTCCCCGGTCTGCCAGGTTGGGGTTTGCCGGTTTTGCAACCATCATCCTTGCTGGCATCTTGCTGCTGCCCATGTCGCGGATGGATCGTTCTCAAGCGGCAGTTGATCCGGAAGTGAAACAGGACAAAGCACCGTCGGCGAAAACAGAGCAGGAACCAAAATCGAATCAGACGGCGGCAACGAAGGCGAAGCAGAAACCGAACCAGAAATCAGAGCCTTCAGCGCAACCGAAAAGTGTCAAAAAAGAATCACCTGTCTCGCAAGGCATCCTCAGTGGACGCATTGTAGATCAATCTGGCGCGCCTGTGACCGATGCCGAGGTCATACTCCTGCACCAGAATGGCGGGCGTCTGATTCAGACAAAAACGGATCAGGAAGGATATTATCTGTTTTCGAAGATCCAAAAGCCGGGAGAGCACCGGATGATGATCAAGTCGCTGCGGTGGGTGGGGGTTGAACGAAGCACAGATTGTCCGCGCGTCATTCTCTCATCCAATTCACATACGGTAGAGAATATCACACTCGAACGTGCCTGCCAGTTGCGTATCGAAACCGTGGATGAGCAGGGTAAACTTGTGCCTGATGTCACCGTTCATGCCAAATCTTTGACAGACACAAGTGGTTTCAGTCCGGAAACCGTCTCCACCGATCGCACAGGCCAGGTGACACTGGGCTTGAAACCGTCTGAGTTCGAATACCAGATTGCGACCTCCTCGTCGAAGTATGGCTTTGCGAGACTGGTGATCAAACTCGACGATCCTGAAAAAATCGTCAAACGGAAACTGGTACAGCGCAAGGGAATCGAAGTAAAAGGTAAAGTCCTCTGCTCGGACGGCAAACCTCCGGCCGGGTGGAAGATCATTGCGCTGCCCGACTGGTGGACCTTCGGCAGATCTCCCTCTGGTTATGAGATCAGCAAGGATGGTACCTTTACTCTGCCTCACATCGTGGATGATGTCTACAACGTCACGGTGTCTGTACCTGCGGGGGGGAGCACATTTACGAGAAAGCCGATGCTCAACTCAACCACTCTGTTGAAGCAGGAGCAACCTCTCTCCTTAAAGCTCCATTATCCTTCACCCGCCTCGCTGGTCTCAATTTCCGGCAAGATCAACTTTACTGGCGACCCTCAGCAATATCGTGGTTTCTGGATCTTCGCAAATTCAGATGACCCGCAGCGGAGTGGCAGCGTCTATATCAGGCCAGGGAAGACAGAATTTCGGATCGATCCCATTCAGCGTGGTAAATATAAACTCGATATCCAGTCCCCCAATTTCGAGTTGCAAGGGGCGCACGATGTCTCCGCTCCGTCTGAAAATATCACTCTCAATGTGGTGGTGAAAGGAAAACCAAAACTGCAAGGCACGGTCGTCCGCGGCGATAGCTCTCTGCCAGTCAAAAAATACCAGGTTCGTGCGATCAAGATCAGGACATTACGTGGTCCTAATTTTGTACAGAGCTCCCGCTGGGAGGACGTCAATAATTTAAACGGGAAATTCGCAGTGGAAGTGAATGGACCTGGAATTTACAGGATTGAAGTCGCTGCGAACGGTTTTGCACAAACCCTGAGCGAACCGATCAATACCGATGAAAACCAGGGGAAACCGATCCAGGTCAAACTGACAGCGGGGGTTTCTCTTTCTGGAACTGTTGTGAATGCACAAGGTCAGCCGATCAACGGAGCCACCGTGATTCCCCTCTCCAAATCCAGAGGCGTCATGCCACCGGCATTAGGGGCTTTTACAACAGAGGAAGGATCTGCAAAAACCGTTGATGGAAAATTCACCCTGACCCACCTTGACGCCGGTAGGGAATCCCTGAAAGTTACTCACCCGGACTATGTCTTTGCGATTGTCAAAGCGATCGACCTTACAGCCACTCCGATTCCTGATATCAAGGTGACTCTCAAACGTGGCGGTACGGTACAGGGACTGGTTACTGATGACGCAGGCCAGCCGGAACCAAACGTGACCTTATTCTTTCAAGACAGTTTTGGCTACAGCGGTAGTGCCACCAGTGATGCGGGACGTTTAGCCACCGTGATCACCGATGAAAAAGGCCAGTACTCAGTCGCGCATCTGCCCGAACAACTCTGTTACGTGCTACGAGCCGACGAAGGGAATTCGAATGGCGTCGTGCGTCAGGCCATTCTGCCTGAAAATGGTAAGACCAGCATACTCAATCTAGGTGGTCGTCCCGAATTGACAGGACGGTTGAAAGTCAACGGAGCCCCCTTATCAAACACGCGTCTACTGCTTGCCGGCGAGAACCCGAATTTTGGCATCTTTCGTGCGTTTACCATCACCGGCGGCGATGGAGGATTTCAATTCTATGGAGCAGGTCCCGCCGAACGAACTCTGTATTACGCGGTCCCGGGAATGCATGATAAATGGGTTCGCGTCGACTCGTTCCAGTTGCTTGCAAAAGATCAGGATCTCGGCACCATCGAACAGAAAATCGGCACGCTCACGGTGAAATGTACGCCAAAGGCGACCGAAAACCTGCGCCTGACGCTTCAGACTTACAACCCCGTCTGGACATTCGGCCTGGATACGGGCATCCTGGCACCACGCCAGAATAATAGTGAACCTTATGTCTTCAATCTGGTCCCGCCGGGCGAATACGAATTAGTCGCCCAGCGTCCCGGTTATCCTGCGGTGCGAAAGAAAATCAGCGTCACTCCCGAATCGTTGAACTCCACTGTCACGCTGCCATTACCAGAAGGTGTGTCATCCTTGCAGGGTAAGCTGGACGAATCGCTCTGTGGCCCGGGTGGTTGCACTTCGCTCAAATTATGGAGCGAGGATAAACAGCTGCTGACACACATCTACCCTGATCAAAAGGGGAACTTTACGGCTGGCAATATTCCCGCGGGCAACTATTTTTTAACCAGACAGGATATTCGAAATCCCACTGAATCGTTTCCGGTCTCGCTCAAAGCGCAGGAAACGAAATCCCTGAACCTGACTCCCAACGACATTAAAAATCCGTCCAGGAATATGGCATTACGAGTGATCAACGTCTTCACCCAGAATGGGGTCCCGCTGCCAGGCTGTGATCTTGAACTGCAAAACAGCTCGGGAACAATCTCCCTTCACAGCCAGCAGAATGAGAGGTATTCGTTTGCAGGACCACCGGGCATCTATGAACTCACCGCGTCCTATCCGGGATTTCAAACGCAGCGTCAGAAGGTCGAATTGCTTAGCTCCGGACCGGACGGGCGCTATCCCGATGAGGTAACCCTCACACTGCGCCTCAAACCACTTGGTGATTGAAACAGAAGTACTGTTGCCCAATTCCCCCTGTATCAGGTCCGGCAGAGCGCCAGCCGATATCTTCCGTCTCACTGAAACACCGTCGCGCAGATTGCTTTGGTATTGAGCGATAGTTGTGAATCTCAGGCATTTCCCTTGCGTCGTGTGCAAAATTTGGTGATCATTTTAATAGAGAGCAGGATTCATTCCTCATTCTTTGTTTCCTGCCAGCTACTCACGTATTACTCCAAACGAATTGAAACCCTGATGAAATCAAATCGCATCTCACTGTTCGCTGTGACCTGCTTTGTTCTGTTTTGTGTGACCGCACAGACCCAGGCGGAAGTCCGTCTCCCCCATATCTTTGGGGATCACATGGTTCTGCAGCGTGGGCAGCCCCTTCCGGTCTGGGGCTGGGCCGATCCGGGGAATGAGGTCTCGGTGAAACTGGGCACTTCTATTACTTCTACAGTTGCCAACGCTGCAGGCGAGTGGATGGTGAAAATGCCACCTCAGCAGATCGGCGATCCGATAACGCTCATGGTCAGAGAAAAAAACACGGTCACAATTTCAGACGTGCTGATCGGCGAAGTCTGGCTCTGCTCGGGACAGTCCAACATGGAATGGCCCGTTTCCCGCAGCAACAATTTCGAACAGGAACAGGCGGCCGCCAACTACCCGCTGATTCGTCACATCAAAATTCCCAAGGTTCCCCATGGCTTTCCACAAGATGACGTCGATGCCGCCTGGACCGTCTGTTCGCCCGAAACCGTAGGCAGCTATACCGGAGCCGGTTATTTCTTCGGTCTCAAATTACACAGGGAACTTAATGTCCCGATCGGGCTGATCAATTCTTCCTGGGGCGGCACTCGCATCGAACCCTGGACGCCCCCTGTAGGATTTGCGCAAGTTCCCGCGCTGGCCGACATCGAGAAACAGGTGCAACTCACCAACCCCGCAACCGCCGCCTATCAGGCTACTCTGGGAAATTATCTGAAAGGCCTGGAAAACTGGACGGCGGAAGCAAAAACGGCATTGAAAGCGGAAACGCCGCTCGCGCCGCCTCCTGCGTATCCCACGGCCATTCAGCCGCTCACCAGTCGCAGTTCTCCCACCACGCTTTATAACGGTATGATTCATCCCCTCGTTCCGTTCGCCATTCGTGGTGCCATCTGGTATCAAGGCGAATCCAATCACGGCGAAGGCATGCTTTACTATGAAAAAATGAAAGCCCTCATCGGCGGCTGGCGCGAAGTCTGGAACCAGGGAGAATTTCCTTTCCTTTACGTTCAGATCGCTCCCTTTCAGTACGGTAGCGAATCGCCCAGTATTCTGCCTGTCTTCTGGGAAGCGCAGAACAAGGCGCTGGAGATTCCCCATACCGGGCAGGTCGTGATTCATGATATCGGCGATTTGAAGGACATCCATCCCACCAACAAGCAGGACGTCGGCGATCGTCTGGCACTGATCGCGCTGGCAAACACATACGGCCAGAAAGGCCTTGTGCATTCCGGGCCGGTCTTCAAATCGCTTAAGAAAGAAGGCGCCAAACTGCGTGTGACCTTCGATCATGTCGGCAGCGGACTCGTCTCGCGCGATGGTAAACCGCTCAACTGGTTCGAAATCATCGGCGAAGAAACCGACTTCGTTCCCGCCGAAGCTGTCATTGAAGGGGACTCGGTGATTCTGTCTTCTCCCAAAGTCAAGCAGGCCGCCGCCATGCGGTTCGGCTGGAATAAACTGGCAGAACCCAATCTGTCCAACAAAGAAGGTCTGCCAGCGACTCCCTTCCGGGCAGGCGATGTGCCCCAGCGCGACTGGATGTCACTCAAAGTCGAAGAATCCAAAGAGTACACACTGGTCTACGATCTTGATTTGAAAAATCTGGGCAGCAAAATCAATTACACTTTCAATTCGAGTCAGGATTTTACCACGCCCTATGGCCGCATCGCCTACTTCCTGGAGCTGCAGAAGATCGGTGAAGAAACGCAATACGTGTATGTCTCCATGGACGCCTTCACCACTGATATCACTAAAATTGCTGTGCCCACGTTTGAGAGCAAAGCCAGCTTTCAAACGAAGGTGAATAATCTCAATGTGGTTTCCAATGTGCCCGGTATCGTGACGGGTAAAGGTCTGCCCGGCGGCAACATCGAATTCTGGCCGAGCAACTACGGCCCATTGAATGCGAAGAACATCCCCAACGCCAGTGCGACCCTCTGGGATTTCGGCGATGAACCATCCGAGCCTTCAGACGGTTACGGCTGCATGCAGGTCCACAACTATGAGGCGAAGCAGACGATCTTCGCCATCAACCAGTGGAAAAGCGGACCCGGCGCAGACGTCGGCATCGGCAACAGTACCGGAAAAACCCGCGACTGGACCTTCATGTCCAACGCCTCACAATACGAAGTGAAGCGATTACGTGTGCTGGTGCAGACTCAGTAGAGAGGCTGCCTTTGCATTGTTATGTAAAATAGTCCTGATCCCGTTCGGCGTACTCAGTGGGGGAGATGACTGATCAATGCGATTCCTCTTGATATTTTCCGGACTGTTGGCTGTTGTGCCGTTCGTGATCGGATTTGTGGTCTCACTCTTTATTACAGATGGGCCCTGGATCGCACGGCTGGTGGGGGCCTCGATACCTGCCTTCTGCACATTCTTTGCCGCGGTTCTGCTGGGCAGCCGGGACTTTGCCAGGCATTCTGCCACGATAAAGAAAGTCCGTGGCAATTTACTCGCCTCATGGGATTCAACCGACGAACAGTTTCTGTCAGCCAGACCATGCGAAGATACCTCGCTGTTACTCGAGCTAAGAGAAGCGATCGCGCAATTCTTTGATGTCCCAGCCTGTAAGGTGGCACGGGACGTGGACCTGATCAGCGATCTGCACGTCGATCAATTAGAGCCGAGTTTTCAGTTCGCTGTTGTCAGACCGGCAATTGCTTCCCGGCAGAAGGAACCACAATCATTCGGGTTTTCAACGACAAGCCTTCATACCCTCGATGAACTGGTAACTGCCATTCGCGAAGTACTTGATCGCGGTGATGAGATGATTCAGTCCTGGTAATTGCTTCTCAATTCGAATGAGACTTTGTAAAAGGCAATCAAGTTATGCAGGCCAAATGAAGTGGACAGGAACCGCGGCTAACGCCGTGCGGCTGATCTTGTTGATTCACAAATCGGCGTTCAATCTTCTGTCACACAGTCGACTGCAAGGAGTTCACCATTAGCCCCGGTTTTTGCAAATCTCTATAAAGCTTGTGAAGATGCTCTTCCTTCCAATGACACATTTCCATGATTGCCAGGGAATCGCACAGAAAAGCAGGTCTGTAGTATCGTCATCAGAGCTGCTAAGAAAATTTTACCCGTGTATCACTCCCCGATATCTTCGTTCCACATCTCGGGGTGGGCGGCGATGAACTCTTCCATCAGTTGAATGCAGTGTGGGTCCTGCAGGACTTCGATTTCGATGCCGCTCGATTTCAGCAGGCGTTCGTCACCCAGGAAGGTCTGGTTCTCGCCGATGACGACGCGGGGGATCTGGTACAGGCGAATCGCGCCGCTGCACATCGGGCAGGGGGAGAGCGTTGTGTAAATCACACAGTTACGATACACGTGGGCCGGCTGCCGGCCTGCATCTTCCAATGCCGACATCTCGCCATGCAGAATCGCGCTTCCTTTCTGCTGTCGCTGGTTGTGTCCGCGGCCGATGATTTTGCCTTCGTGAACCAGCACCGACCCGATGGGTACGCCTCCTGCATCGTGTCCTTTTTCGGCTTCTTCAATCGCCGCCTGCATGAACTCATCCATCGTGTGTACTCCTTTTAACTATGCCAGCTGACCTGTTGTCACTTCCCGGTATTCAGAATCGTCTGCAGAGACGCCGGGTAATTCGCTTTCGCAGAACCTTTGGTCAAACTGTCTCCGAAACAGACAACCGTCGTCGTATCAAATTCACCTGCTTGAAGCTTCTCGGCGACCAGCTTTGCCAGCAGCTCGTATCCCGCGGGAATCAGATGCACGCCATCCTTCACGCCACTGTTCGCCGGGTTGCGGAGCATGCTCGTTTTCTGATCGTCGGCAATCTTGTGTTGGATCAGATATTCGTGGAAATCCAGCAGGCCCACGTGTTTCTGTTGGGCCAAATCCAGCAGCACGCTTCGTACTTCCTGCATCCGCTCAATCGGTGATTGATCGTCATACTTCTTACGGTCATGTCGATTGAACAGCAGCTCGGGAAGACACGTGGGAGGTGTCATCAGCAAAACTTTTGCGCCGGCTGCTTCGATCTGATCGATCAGCGATTCCACATTCTTCCGATAGGTTTGAATGTCGATGAACCCGCCCGAGTTGAGCCGGTCATTCGTGCCCACCATCAGCACCACCGTCGTCGGCTTTTTCGCCAGCACATCGCGGTCCAGTCGCTTCAGGAGTTGTGAACTCCGGTTTCCACCCACACCCGCGTTAATCACCGTCGCGGCAGTCGCTTTTATCGGGACCAGGCAGAGACAGGAGAACAGAAACAGGAAACAGTTCTGGAGCATGGTAGTTGACTTTCGAAGGGAACATAATCATTCGGCGGGTGACTCTGACATCCGTCATGCTAACCGAAACAGCATGTCACCGACAATTCCAATACGACCAATTCACTTTGTCAACTCTTTCCGAAATTTGATAATTCACTACTGCAACTGTTGTCCATTCATCGCTTTTAAGTTGTTTATCGAATGCTTCCGCATCTCAAACCTGTTACGATAGGTCAGATCATGTTGTGTTCAAGTCTGATCTCTGAGTTCCAACCAGGAGTGAGAAAAGAACTGATGATGTATCGCATGCTGTTACTGGTTTTACAGGCTGTGCTCCTGTTATCGTCGATGTTTGCTGTCCCAGGAACGTCACACGCCGCAGACCAAAAGCCCTGGAACGTGGTCTTCTTCCTCGTTGATGATCTGGGCTGGACCGATCTGGGCTGTTATGGCAGTGACTTCTACCAGAGTCCGAACATCGATCAACTCGCTGCTGAGGGGATGAAGTTCACGCAGAACTATTCCGCCTGTAATGCCTGTTCGCCAACCCGGGGTGCGCTCCTGACCGGCATGTATCCCGCACGCACACATCTGACCGACTGGATTCCCGGCTGGGCCAAGTCCTACACCGATTTCCCTTTGAAGCCGCCCGGATGGAAAAAACATCTGGATCAGAAATACACGACGCTGCCCGAGGCCTTGCGCACAGCCGGCTATCAGACGTTTCATGTCGGCAAATGGCATCTGGGCGGCCGCGGGAATCTTCCGCAGGATCATGGCTTTGACGTCAACATCAGCGGGACGAATCGTGGTCTGCCCCGCAGTTATCACTTCCCCTATGGCGGTGATGCGATGAAGTGGGACAGCAGTCTGACGGAAGCACAGCGGCAGGATCGTTATCTCACCGATCGCATGGCCGACGAAGCGGTCGCACTCATCCGCGGGCAGCAGGATAAACCTTTCTTTCTGTATTGTTCGTTCTATTCCGTGCACTCCCCCATTCAGGGCCGCCCCGATCTGGTAAAGAAGTATAAAGGCTTACCCGCCGGTAAACGGCACAAAAATCCCGAGTACGCCGCCATGATTCAAAGCGTCGATGAAGCCATCGGCCGCGTCCGTGCCCAACTGAAAGAGAGTGGCATCGCGGACCGCACGCTGATTGTTTTTACATCCGATAATGGCGGAGTCCGCCGCAAAACCAGTAATAACGATCCCCTCCGCGGCGAGAAGGGGCAACACTGGGAAGGGGGGACCCGCGTGCCTGCCATCGTGCTCTGGCCTGGCGTCACTCCCGCAGGCTCTGTCTGTCAGGAACCTGTCATCACCATGGACTTTTATCCGACGATTTTGAACATCACCGGCGTTAAAGGCAACGCGGCCCACAATCAGAGCGTCGACGGACTCTCCCTGGTTCCCCTGCTGAAAGACCCCGCCGCGACACTCAACCGCGAAGCCCTTTACTGGCATTATCCACATTACAACGTGTTCATCGGCGTTCCTTATTCAGCCATTCGTGTCGGCGAGTATAAGCTGATCCATTATTATGAAGACGGCCACGATGAACTCTACAACCTGGCTGACGACCTGAGTGAGACCAGCGATATTTCAAAGACGTACCCGGAACTCACCGCCCGGCTTGAACGGCGGCTGCAGGAGCATCTCAAACAGGTCGGTGCACAACTGCCGGTCCCCAATCCGCAAAACTGAGATCTTCGTCAGATACTGACAAAATTCCAGTAACGCAATTCTGATCATTTATTCATAAACTGCCATTTATTTAAAAATTGTGATGTTATGCGCAATTATTTATGTGTATACTCTGTGTATACACAGCGTCCGTTTTTCGCGTGGAGGCCAAAATGCTCACGACATTGCGAGAAAAAGCTTATTTTCACATCCGAAATAAAATTCAACACCGTGAATTAACCGCGGGAAACCGCCTGGAAGAACTGAAGCTGGCGAAAGAGCTGGGCATCAGCAGGGTACCAGTCCGCGAAGCCATCTTACAACTGGAAAGCGAAGGCATTCTCTGCCAGGTTCCCCGGGTGGGGACCTTCGTCAAACTCCCCAGTCGCGACGAAATCCGGGAATGGTGCGAACTGCGATCCGCGCTGGAAGGTTTTGCGGCCGAAAAAGCGGCTCTGGAAGCCACCCCCCAGGCGATTGAAGTGATTACTGCCGTCCATCGTCGGATGCTGCAACTGGCCAGGCAGATCCGCGCCGAGGGACTGACGAAGCTGGAAGGCACTCTCATGAAAGAGTGGCAGCAGGTTGACCTCGATTTTCATATGGCGGTGGTACACGCTGCCCGAAATCAGTCGGCTGAAAAGCTGGTCAGTAACTTACATATTATGGACATGTTCTTCGAAGTGACTCCGGAGCCGATACCGCTGATGGTCTCGCGTGTCTGTCGGGAACATGGAACCGTGCTGCGCGCGATCCGACAACATGATCCTGATGCAGCACGAAAATCAATGGTCTCTCAAATCATGTCCGTACTGGAGCTGTTGCTCGATGATTACAGCACTGGACGATTTAAAGCCAACTACTGGAACAACATTCAAACTTACACTGCGACCCGGAAATAAATTGATCTCAGAAACAGCAGACGCTCCCGTGGTTTCTGACACAGTGATTCATAAACGCTATGATTAACAGGTGAAATAGAGCTTATTATTAAGGAGGTGTCCTATGCAGGCCAGATCCCGTCTTCCGGTCCGTCAGACCGGTTTTACCTTGATCGAACTACTTGTTGTGATCGCAATCATTGCCATATTGATTGCACTGCTTCTGCCAGCGGTACAGCAGGCGCGCGAAGCCGCCCGGCGCAGCACGTGCCGAAATAACCTGAAACAGCTCGGGTTGGCATTGCACAATTATCACGATGCCTTTACTGGATTTCCCGTCAATCTGTACGGTGGCTACGGAGATACAGCCAAAGTTGGAGGCCATACCCAGACCTCAAAGTCCTGGGGCTGGATGGTACGGATTCTGCCTTATATCGACCAGGCTTCGCTCTATAACGAATGCGATCCGGGTAATAAAACGATGTTGGACAGCGGGCATCTGGCGACAGTCGTTCCCGTCTTCCTCTGCCCCAGCGATCCGGCGCCGGCGGTGATCACTGAATCAACTCCCTATACAACGGGAGGTACCAATGTCGCACGCACCGATTACAAAGGTGTCATGGGGAGCGACTGGCAGTGGGGCGCTTACACCAACAACATTATCACCGTGGGTGGTGATTCTTTTGAAAGCAATAACGGGCTGTTTTTCGCGCTCAGTTATCGGAAATTCAGACGCCTCAGAGATATTACCGATGGCGCCAGTAATACGACCGTTGTGGGGGAATCGGTGGCGAATGAAGCAATGGCGGCCAGCTTTCGTCCCGGCTGGAGCTGGATGAACGCCGCCGAATGTAATGCCAGTTGTGCCGTCCCGTTAAATACCTACAACTCGCGATCTCCCCTGACGCTGCCCTGGGATGTCGTGCACAGCTTTGCCAGCCAGCATACAGGCGGCGGTCATTTTCTGATGGCCGACGGCGCAGTACGTTTCATTTCAGACAACATCGATCTGGCAACGTACCGGGACCTGTCGAGTACGAATGGCGGAGAAATACTCGGAGAGTTTTAAAAAACTCGACAACAATTTGATTGTGTAAAAATAAATGCAGGAGATATATAAGATGACTGACTGGTATCATCGGCGGTTCGGGAACCGTCTTCTGAGTGAGCTGTGCCTGCTGATGACCGCCTGCTGTCTCAGCAGTTGCAGTTCGCAGGAGGCGGGTCCCACGCTGGTTCCCGTATCGGGAATGGTCCGTGTGAATGGTGAACCACTGCCGAAAGTCGGCATCTCTTTTCGACCTGACGCGGAGCAGGGGAACACAGCTCCATATCAACCGGGCGGGGCCGCTGATGACACGGGGAAATACGAATTGATTGCCGCTGCAAAAAACGGGGCGCCCCCCGGCTGGTATAAAGTCGTTGTTTTCCCTTACACGCCGCCACCGGGTAGTGGTGCTCCTAAAGTCAAACTGCCGACCTTCGATAAAAAATACAGCGACCCTGCCACCACCGAACTGCGGATCGAAGTCAAAGCTGACGCCCCGCCAGGGGCCTATGATCTCGAACTGAAATAGGTCGATTTTCTGTAGAGTGAAGCAATTCTGTTCCGACAGTGGAAATCAACCGGCGTTGCGTCGATCCAGGTGTTTTTTCAACAGTTGGGAATTGCGACGGTTCGATTTGAAGAAGGCGTCAAAGACATCTCCCACGACGGGGACGGCGCCGATCAAAAAGTCCAGTCCCACATTGCCCGCCATACGGGTCAACACCCATTTAGAGGCACCCAGCTGTTTTGCCTGATAAATCAGGTAGCCGGATAAGGCAGTCGAAACCACATCTCCCAGGCCGGGCACAATTCCTATCAGGGAATCCCAGCCGATTCGCATGTTGGTTCCCGGCACTTTGATGGCATCATCCAGAAAACGGGTCAGCTTTTCAAACTGTGCAAAGCGATCGGCGCGTTCTGCGCGGTAAGCACTGTCCCGCGCGGGCAGAACAATGGGTTTGACGGGGGACGACTGTTTGCGTTTTACTTTCTGAATCATGATACATGCCTTTCAATACGGGTCATCAGGGAGGGGATAACGATTACACGGAATCAACTTTTGTGAAGCAGAACTTCACTTTCTGTGCGGTGATAGTTTTTTTCTTCGGTGACCAGAATGGCACCCGGAGCCGGCTTGAGGCCGCTGCCGAATTCGATGGCCCAGTTTTGTGTGAATTCGGCTCCCAGTAATATGATCAGGGACGAGTAGTAAACCCAGATCAGAATTCCAATCATGGACGTCGCAGCGCTTCCCCAGCTGGACCCTGCCTCCGAAACCTGCAGATACCAGCCGATACCGGTTTTTCCGATCACAAACAGGAACGCTGTCACGCCTGCTCCCACAAAGACATCGCGCCAGCTAATTTGTGCATCAGGCAGGACTTTAAACGTGGCGGCAAATAATAAGGTCGCCAGCCCTAAAGTCAAGATGCTATTAATGACCATCATCACTGTGAGCATGCCAGCGGTGAGTTCGCCATCCTGAATCCAGCGGGTGAACTCATCCACAAACGTGGTCAGCACCAGGGAAACGAGTAACAGCAGTCCGATAACGACCAGCATCCCCAGGGAGATCAATCTTTTTTTGAGAAAGGACATCATTCCGCTTTGACGGGGATCGGGTTCGACATTCCAGGCTTTGTTCAAGGCACCCTGCAACTGGGCCAGCACGCCACTGGCAGAAAATACGAGAATCCCTATTCCCAGGATGCGCGACCACCAGGGGTGTTCCGGTTTAGGTCCAGGCTGAGCACGCTCGGCAACACTGGTCAGATTAAACGCGGATGAGGACGAACTGCCGTCTGTCTCAACATTATTTTGCTCGACAGGTAACCCCAGCTGGGAATTGATGACCGTCGTCACTCTTTCGGGTGATGAGAATTGAGTCGCCACTGCGAATACGATTGCCAGTAAGGGGGGGAGTGAAAAGATCATGTAATACGCAATCGCCGCACCGCTGCCCATGCATTCGTCGGACATGAATTCAGAGCCGGTCTGTTTCAACACATTTCGCAGGCGACTGATTTTCATGGGGCTTCGATCCTCAAAATACGATGCAACGGGTACGGCCTGCTTAAAAGCAATTCACATGCCAGTGACCTATTCGAGGCGTTTGGAAGTGGAAATAGACCTGAACATCGACGTCTCAGCCCGCGGTCTGGTCTCTAAACTGCCAGTTTCGTAAATCTCCCCGGATCTGCCCGTACCACTGCGAACCGACGCACCTCAGAATAAACCGGGTGCCGTAACCTTTTATTCCACGGGTATGGTGAACTACACTGACCAGCCGGACTTAAGCATTGTATGAGCGCTCATTCTGAACTGACTTCATCCAGGAAATCTGTTATGACCACGACTTCACCCCAGTTGTTTACGCCTGTCACAATTGGTGATTTCAGACTGCCCAACCGGATCGCCATGGCTCCCCTGACGCGGTCTCGCGCAGGAACAGAGCGAGTTCCCATTGCTTTGATGGCAGAATATTATAAACAGCGCTCCGCTGCCGGTCTGATTCTAACGGAAGCAACCACAATCTCCCCGCAGGCGAATGGCTGGAATGAAAGTCCCGGCATTTATACGGACGAAATGGAAGCGGCCTGGAAGCAGATTCCCGCCGCCGTCCATGAGCAGGGGGGGAAAATCTTTCTGCAGCTTTGGCACTGTGGGCGGGCCTCGCATCCCAGTTTCCATAACGGAGAGAAGCACGTCGCGCCCTCAGCCATTCCCATCGACGCGGAATATATTCATACGCCTAAAGGCAAAGAACCACACGAAGTCCCCCGCGCACTGGAAACCAAAGAGCTGCCGGTTATCGTCGCCGACTACAAACAGGCGGCCGAACGGGCGAAACGGGCTGGCTTTGATGGCATCGAAGTCCACTCGGCCAACGGCTATCTGCTCGACACCTTCCTGCAGTCGAAAACCAATCACCGCGATGACGCGTATGGCGGCAGCGTGGAGAACCGGTATCGTCTGCTGGGCGAAGTGGTCTCTGCGGTGACCGAAGTCTGGCCGGCAAATCGTGTAGGCGTGCGGCTTTCCCCTAATGGAAATTTCAACGACATGGGCTCCCCCGACTATCGGGAGCAGTTTACTTACGTCGCCTCTCAGCTGGATCAGTTCGGCCTGGCTTATCTGCACGTCATGGATGGCCTGGGTTTCGGCTTTCACGAACTGGGTGAGCCGATGACGCTTGCCGAGTTTCGTAAGGTCTTTCACCACCCTTTGATCGGCAACTGCGGTTACACACAGGAATCAGCCGAAGCAGCCATCGCCGCCGGTGATGCCGACATGATCGCCTTCGGCCGTCCCTTTATCAGCAACCCGGATCTGGTCCACCGGTTCGCGGAAGGCCTGGAACTCGCGCCTGAAGCCGAAATGCAGGACTGGTACAGCCCCAACGGTGCCAAAGGTTATACCGATTTCCCCGTCGCAGAAGAGGCATGAAGGGCTTCACGCTTCAATATTATTGAACCGCTCAATCTGCCACGATGTCATAGATTGAGCAGGGGGGCATGATATTGGATTCGCAATCCTCTAAAATTGTCTTACGCAGATCGGCTTGACCGGTTTTGATGACCGCTTCAATCTGATCCATGTCACTAAAGGCAATACAGAGCCGGGAAATATTGTAGTTCTCGAACAGCGACTCGATGAGCAACAGGATCAGCTCAAGACGATCCCGGCTGCGAAGTGGCAAGTCAATGTCTGCTTCCGGCGCAAAGTCCAGACCGTCAACCAGGTAAGTCGCGTTTTTGCTGCGCGGATAGTCTGAAACCAGAAATACCAGCGCAGACTCGCTTGGCAGATGGCTGTCAGGAAAGTTATATAGTTCGCTCGGATCCATTAGAGAGACACCCAGGCCGGAACTGTTTTCCAGTCGGGACACCAGTTCCTGATGGGATATATCAGGCTGCTGTGCGAATTCAGCAAATCCAGGAATCGTATTGGACATCGCGAAACGCCTTGGTGAGTTTCATTGTTGTCAGATCAATCTGAAAAAATTTAACGTAATGACTCGCTGCTACAGGTTAATCTCAATCTCAAGGGATATCGGGAGCAGTAGACATAAATTGAATCTGCACCGGCTGTAATCTCTGCACGGTAGACCATACCTGGTTCATTTCTGGTTTTCTGCTTCAGTGGCTTTGGCTTTTATTTTATTTCGTTCCTCAGCAAAACCAAAGCGCGAGTTTCCCTTAAAGTTAAATTGTCCCTTAGCGGCACCGTCATTTAAGACGAGATCGAACTTCAACTCCCACTCGCTACTGCGTACGATTTGCGATTGCGGGTCAAAGTAAAAGACGCCGGTCGAAGTTCGTTTTTTTATTTTGACAGGCAGTTGTTGAAAAGATCTGAGCAAATGCATTTTTAACTCAACATCAAATTGTTCCCATTGTTTGTTTTCCCGTTTTACGGGACCTGCATAGCGGGGTATGAACTCAATTTTTATTGTGCCCAATCCGCCGGCTTGACCAAAATAGGATTGACCCCAGAAGTCTCCTTTTTGCAATGGTTCCTCAGGAAAAGGAATCAACCCGCCATAGAATAAGGAATTCAATCCTTTAGCAGTCAACAATGCGGTGAGCGACTGAGAATTCGGTAACGTTTCCAGTTTCGTCATCAAAATTTTGTCATAGCTCACATCTTTGACCACGCCACGTGCATCAACCAGACATTCCAGTTTAAATTCCGTGATAATCGCAGAAAACATTTTAGCAGTTAGTTGATAAATCTCATTCTGCTCTGCTTCATCGATTTTTTTCGACGAATCGTAATCGAACTCCATTTCCGGAATGGTACTGTGGGCACGTACTCCCACCAGGGAAACTTTCAGTTTGGTCAGATTCTGATCCCCGGTTCGATCAAGTACCAGGATTTCAAAATCGAGTGTGGACCCTCCGGCGGCTTTCACGACAGCATCCCCCTGAGGCACAGTGAAGTTGGTTTCGAACATAGACGACCAGAAATATTTTTTACCCGGCTCAAATTTCCAGCGGAACTGTTTTTCCTGCTGTCGCAACGGAGCATCTTCTTTTGTCTCCGACGAATTATTGCTCGACTGCTCATCTGCTGCTCGCACGGAAGACGAGTCAATGCTGAACCAGAGGATGAGAACGAAGCATAAGAAACACAGGGAGTGGGGGATTTTGTATTTGATCATGATGTTCCAAATGTCTGTAAACAGATATTCTCAATATGGATCAGTCTGGAATCGCGCGAGGCATGGATTACTTTTCATTATAACTGCGGCGGTCCATCCGTGTCTAACACGTGGTTATTTTTCTCCACTTTTTGCGATCTGGTGACGGCAGAGAAGCATGAGCTTTAAAGATGAACTGCAGGCACGCTTTGAGACGCACGAAATTTCTCAAAACCACAGGTTGACCCGGGAACGTTTGCTGGTAGCCCAGGCAGTCGCCCGACAGCCGGACGAGTTTACCGCCGAGGAACTGGTTGAAGCGATGCAAGCGCAGCAGGCAGAGCAGAGGCGCTGTGCGCGGGCAACCATCTACCGCACCCTGTACATGCTGGTCGAACTGAGCATGTTGTTACAACTCGACACTATGAATTTCGTCTATCGGAAAAATGTGGATTGAGACGGAGAGGTCTGACCAGGTAATCAATCTTAATTATCATTTATCCAGTTTCATCGTCACAAAACGCCAGTCTCTCTCCACGAGGTTGAAAGTGTGATCGTGTTCTGAAAACCAGATCGTGGTTGGCTCTGTGATGTCCGGGTTTTTGATGATCTGAATTTCCTGGCTGGAAACATTGAGCAGTTTAATACCAACGCCGGCTTCCGCGATCATCAGCACTTCTGGTTGTGTCGGATGCCAGCGGATACAGGTGTGAACCCTCTGCTCGTTTTTTTGAATGGGGATACTTGCGATGACTTCTTCAAGGTCCGCAACACGCCGTACAGTCACAGACTCGTATTCGTCGACCGCGAGCAGATTTTCATCGTGCGACAAAACGCAGTTGATTACACCTCCTTCCACTCGAATCGTTTTGCGCACATCAGTATCCAGGTCAATGTGTATGACTTCTTTAGACGCACAGCCGACAATGATCGTGTTGCTTTTGCGGGCGATACACAAGCTCTTTGGCGTCCATTCGAATTCGTAGTTCTTCCCGAGTTCAAGTGTTTTGCCGTTGTATCGAATCAGGCGAACATTTCCTCCCCATCCCATATCCTGGACGCCGTCATGTCCTGCGGCGATGATGGTGCATTCAGAGGAATCCCGGGAACTTTTAATGCCACAGGCAAAGACAACCCCCCCAATGGCTTTCACTGGAGCCAGATCAGTCTCTGGGAAGTGAATCCGACCCTCTAAATCACCAACGATGACTTTCACGGGCGAATCGCGGTGTATCCCCAGAGAAAATAACCGCGTTTCCGAAGCGTACAAAATCGTTGACTCTGAATAGTTCTGGCCTTTGAATTCATAAAGCTTTCGATTTCCAACGGCCAGTAAGGTTTCAGGCGCGATATACTCTGCATTGAAGCATGATCTGGTAACACCTGATAACAGATATCTGGGTTTCATGATCTGCCAGGCAATGAAGCTACAGAGACAGACAAGCGTGATCCCTGCCAGGATTAAAAACTTGCGGAAACGGGGTGAGCGAGTCGAAGCCATTTTGCTCACAGGCCTGCAGGTAAAGAGGACGGCGTTGGGTAAATTTCAATTTCCGGTAGTTCTCTGTGTAATTTTTCGATTGCCTCAAGGGTGAATCTGGTATCTCCGAGTTCCAGTTCTTCCAGATTTTTCCAGGATTTAATGATAGAGATACTTTTATCTGAAACGCTGGATCCTGTCAGATTGACTTTTTTGAGAGTGGCGGCACCGTACAGGTGGTTTAAGTATGTGTCTTCAATCGGTGCCGCATACAGGTTGAGCACTTCGAGTTTTGGGCACTGACTGAGTGAGGAGAGACACTGGCCGCGAAGTGATGTGTAAATGGCATGGAATTCACGCAGTTCCACAAACGGCGAGAAATCGGGTAGATCCGCATCCGCGAGATCGCGTTCAGAGAGATCAATGGCGATCAGTTGTCTCTGCGCATTGAACGACAATTCGGCTTTCAACTGCTGCAGTTGTTTGAGGGAGGCCTCTTTCGAAACCTGTGTGGAAGTTTCAGAACTGCAGGAGAGCAGACCTGCGACCAGTGAGACAAACAGGAAGACCAGGGACGTCCGTTTTGAGTAATCCCAGGTGATCATGCCATTTATCATTGCTCACTCCGACTAATACAAACTTACTCACGCCATAATTTCCGGTACAAGTCGGGCTTCGGGGACAACCGTGTGTGGGCGGTTGAGTGTGTCGTAGATCAGATGCTGGTGGTCGATGCCCAGCAGGCGATACATGGTGGCGACGATGTCGCCGGGGGAGACGGGACTGTGCGTGGGAACCGCGCCCGAGCGGTCGCTGGCTCCCAGGACGAAGCCGGGCTTGATCCCGCCGCCGGCCAGCATGATTGAATAACACGAATTCCAGTGGTCGCGACCGGCGTTATTATTGATCTTCGGTGTGCGGCCGAAATCGCCCAGCACGGCAACCAGCGTGCGCTGTAACATTCCCCGTTCAGCGAGGTCGGCGATCAGACTGCTGCAGGCGGCGTCGAATTGCGGCAGCAGCTCGTTTTTCAGTTTGTTGAAGTTCTGACCGTGTGTGTCCCAGGTGGCATTCGCATGCGGCGCCCACGACATGGTGACGACACGTGTATTGGCTTCAATCAGTCGTCGCGCCAGCAGCACACTCTGTCCGTAGATGTTGCGGCCGTAACGGTCGCGGACAGAGTCTGGTTCTTCGCTCAGTTTGAATGCCTGCTGGGCATTATTGGATGTTAACAGGTCAAACGCCTGTCTCTGGAAATCGTTCATCGAGGCCAGCGTCTGATTCGAATCGAGGTCTAATCCGTGGTCGAGTGATGAGAGCAGGCTGCGACGATCGTTCATGCGATCCATGGCCAGGCCGTCCGGCAGCGCCAGATTGCGGACATGAAAATTCGGTTGATTGGGATCATCGAGTACCCAGAACGGATCGTAGGTCGCGCCCATGAAGCCGGCCAGAAAACCGGGCTGCAGCGGGCCGGCGGCACCTTCTTTGGTTTTGTAGGGAAGTGAGATATAGGGCAGCGAACCGTGGGGCGTCGGTCGCAGTTTGGCGAGCACGGCTCCCGGGCAGGGATGATCATCGGGTTTTGCGACGCCTCCCTGTTCGCCGCGATCGTGTCCGGTGAGTGCGGCATAGACGGCAGCCGCATGGGAATTGTTAACGCTGTGATTCATCGAACGAATTAAAGTCGTGTGATGCATTTGCTGCGCGAGTAGTGGCAGATGTTCGCAGACCTGGACCCCCTCCAGCGAACTGGCGATGGGATTGAATTCGCCGCGAATTTCAATCGGACCGGAAGGTTTCATGTCCCACATGTCGAGATGACTGGGGCCGCCATTCAAAAACAGGATGATGCAGGCATCGGCTTTCGCTGCGGGACCATTCACCGAGTCTGCGGCGCGCGCCGCTTGTGATGCCAGCAGTTGAGGCAGGGTGAGACCGGCGGTACCCAGTGCGCCCACGCGTAACAATTCGCGGCGCGATAGACGACGGTCTGATAATCTGCCTGGCATCAGCGGCCTCCTGTGTGCGGATGTGTTCCGGATCGGAAGAGACGCTATTTTAGCACTCGATGCCTGTGTAAGTCTATCGCACAAGAGATTCTTTATGCATCTGGTGGACAAAGTTGGATCCAGTCTCGTGTTTTTCAAAAAAACAGGTAACATTCGGTCGACTTTTTCGCTCAGTAATTTATCCGCGGGATTGTCGGGCTTCCCGCGGACTGGAAATCAGAACCAATTAGATCAACGGAATCAGTAAGAAAGGGATTCACAATGTGTAACAACTGTAATCTGAATATTGACGCGGAGCGGACAGACGAGTTCGGCCAGAAACTGCTGCAGATCGTCAATCACAGTGCGTTGTCATTCATGCTCTCAATCGGTCACCGGGCCCGGCTGTTTGACATCATGAGTGAGATGGAGCATGCCACCAGCGAGGCCATCGCAGAGCAGTCCGGCATGAATGAACGCTATATCCGCGAGTGGCTGGGGGCGATGGTCACAGGCGGAATTATGGAATACGACCCGGTTTTGAAGACTTATTTTCTGCCTGCTGAGCATGCCGCCCTGCTGACGCGGGCCGCTGGTTCGAATAACTTTGCCACGACAATGCAGTGGTTTTCCGTGCTCGGCTCCGTGGAAGATCAGATCGTAGACTGCTTCAGTGAAGGGGGCGGAGTCCCTTATTCCGAGTTCGCCCGCTTCCACGAAGTCATGGCCGAAGAGAGTTATAACTCGGTTGTGTGTGGCCTGTTCGAACATATTCTGCCACTGGTACCCGGACTCGAAGAGAAACTGAACGCAGGCATTGAAGTGCTGGATATCGGTTGTGGCAGTGGGCTGGCGCTGATTGAAATGGCCGCGACTTTTCCTCAAAGTCGCTTTACCGGTTTCGATATCTCAGAAGAATCGATCGGCCGGGCACAAGCCTCAGCCGCAAAACGGGGCGTGACCAACGTGACTTTCCAGGTGCAGGATGTTTCTCAGATGAATCTGACCAATACTTTTGATCTGATTACCGCCTTCGATGTGATTCACGATCAGGCTAAACCGGACCAGGTATTGAGCCAGGTCAATACGGCTCTGAAACCGGGGGGAACCTTTCTCATGCAGGATATCGCCGCCTCCAGTAATGTGGAGCAGAATATTGCAAATCCACTGGGGCCGATGTTCTATACGATCTCGACCATGCATTGCATGACCGTCTCTCTGGCCCAGGGAGGCGCGGGGCTGGGAACCTGCTGGGGCAAAGAACTGGCCTGTTCGATGCTGGAAGAGGCTGGCTTCAATAATATTGATGTTCAGGAGCTGCCTCACGATATTATGAATTATTTTTACACAATGACGAAAATGAGTTGAACAGGTTGTTGTGAACCGTGTCTCTACAGGGAGTGGGAACCAATTGGTTTTTACTCCCTGTTTTCATTGGACTTAGGACAAGTTGTATCGCTGACCTTGGTCTGAAATCAGCCAGGGAATTAAAACAGGACATCAGGGTATAAAATAGTTTGGATGACAGGAAAGGCTGCCTATAATTTAATATGAGTGAAGGTCTGCCGCATCTCATGAGAGAAAATCTGAAGAATCAGCAAAGAATGTGATGTTTAAGGCCTTTCCAACTGTTGAATATAGTGCAAAAATGCCGATTATAAGGAATAAATCTGTTACGTTGAGTTTGCCGTTCAAAGGAGTGATGGTAAGCAGGCCGTGATGGAAAGCACGGATGTCTGGAGCCGGAACTTCAATGCTCGCAAGGGATTGAAAGGAATCGCCCGACAGACGAAATGATGCATGTAAATTGTGAAAACCAAGTGTGGCCTACTCCTGCGTCTTTCCCTCCTTCTGCGGGGTCTGAAGCAATTCAGTCCCGAACCATGTCTGAGAGAGCACATCGCGTTTTCCACGGTTTCAACTTGTCAGTGATGAAGCGTCTGGTTTTTCGTTATCGAGAAACAGGGCCAGACCAGCAAACCCGTCTCTGTAATCGGACGGCAGTTGCGATCGCCGAGAAGACAGACCATTAAAATATTTTTTTCATTCAACTGAGATTGTACCGCCTGAACCCAGGCGACTACCGGGGAGTAAATAAAAGAATGTCGACCACTGATGTGTCTGGTGCTAATGGCAAGATCAGCGAACAACTGGATGCTGTTGTTATTCGTTTTTGTGGTGATAGTGGCGATGGAATGCAGCTGGCCGGCACGCAGTTCACGAATGTGTCTGCTGTCTTCGGTAACGATGTGAAAACATTACCTGACTTCCCCGCAGAAATCCGCGCACCCGCCGGTACGCTGGGGGGAGTGAGTGGCTTCCAGATCTGTTTCTCAAGCAGCGATATTTTCACACCCGGTGACGAAGTCGATACACTGGTTGCCATGAACCCTGCTGCCTTGAAAACCAACGTGGCAGACCTGAAACGTGGCGGTACGCTGATCGTCAATGAAGACGCCTTTGAAAAAAGCAACTTGTCGAAAGCCGGCTACGACAGTAATCCGCTCGACGACGAAGAAGCACTGGCTGCCTACCAGCTTCAGAAAGTGCCCATGACCAGCCTGACGCGTGATGCTGTCGCGGAACTGGGACTCTCACCACGCGAAGCCGAACGCTGCAAAAACTTTTTCGCGATGGGCCTGGTGTACTGGCTCTATCAGCGTGATGCCACACCGACCGAAGAATGGGTCAAATCCAAATTCGCCAAGAAACCCGAACTGGTAGAAGCGAACCTCAAAGCGTTGCACGCCGGTTATAACTATGGCATCACTACCGAAGCGATTACCGTGCATTACCGCGTTGATCCCGCGGATCTGCCACCGGGTAATTACCGCAAGGTGACCGGCAACGAAGCACTGGCATTCGGCTTTGTGACGGCAGCCAAACTGGCTGGCAAGCAACTCTTCTACAGCGGTTATCCAATTACTCCCGCCAGTGACATTTTGCACGAACTTTCCAAACTGAAAAATTTCAACGTGGTCACCTTTCAGGCGGAAGATGAAATCGCCGCGATTACCAGTGTCGTTGGTGCTGCTTTCGCCGGCGATCTGGCGATTACCGCCAGCAGTGGTCCCGGCATCGCTTTAAAAGGTGAAGGTATGGGACTGGCTGCGATTATGGAATTGCCGCTGGTTGTGGTTGATGTACAACGCGGCGGACCCAGCACGGGTCTACCTACCAAAACAGAGCAGTCGGACCTGTATATGTGCATGTTCGGCCGCAACGGTGACTGCCCGATGCCTCTCATCGCACCTGCGACACCAGCAGACTGCTTCGAGATGGCACAGGAAGCACTGCGGATCGCGGTGGAATTCATGACGCCCGTACTCTTACTCAGCGATGGTTATATCGCCAACGGTGCCGAGCCCTGGAAAATTCCTGATGTCTCGTCACTCAAACCAATTCCGATCGTCCAGAAAAATACGCAAACGGATGGGGAATTCATGCCCTACCTGCGGAATGAAAAGAAAACTCGTCCGTGGGTCATTCCCGGCACACCCGGCTGCGAACATCGTGTCGGCGGTCTGGAAAAATCGGACGTGACCGGCAACGTGAATTACTCACCCGAAAATCACCAGTTCATGACGACACTCCGGGCAGAAAAAATTGCCGGGATTGCCGACTTCATTCCCGAACAGACCGTCGAAGGTCCTGAATCCGGCGACCTGCTGGTGATCAGCTGGGGGGGGACTTACGGTGCGGTCCGCACAGCGGTGAAACAGTCGGTTCAGGAAGGTTTGTCGGTGGCGCATGCCCATATCCGCTATCTGAATCCGTTCCCGAAAAATCTGGGCGATCTGATCAAGCGATATAAGAAAGTCCTGATTCCCGAGTTGAATACCGGACAATTACGTATGATCATTCGCGGTACTTATCTGGCTGATGCGGTTGGCCTGAATAAGGTCCAGGGTAAGCCATTCCTGATCAGTGAAGTCAAACAGAAAATCAGAGAGATGCTTGACGAGAAATAATTTTACGGTTCCCTCTGGTTTTCAAATTAATAATCTACCATTTTAAGAAACTGCAATTGCGTTTAAGGATAGAAATAAATGAGCGTTGATATCCCACTACCTGTCCTCTCGCCAAAAGATTTTGCCAGTGATCAGGAAATTCGCTGGTGCCCACGCTGCGGTGATTACTCCATTCTCGCCCAGATGAAAAAAGTCCTGCCGACTTTGGGTATTCCTAAAGAGAAGTTCGTGTTCGTTTCCGGGATTGGCTGCTCCAGCCGTTTTCCGTATTACATGGACACTTACGGCATGCATAGTATTCACGGACGGGCTCCTGCGATTGCGACCGGCGTCAAACTGGCGAACCCCGATCTGCAGGTCTGGGTGATCACCGGTGATGGTGATTCGCTGTCGATTGGCGGGAATCACTTCATGCACGTACTGCGTCGCAACGTGGATCTCAAAGTGATTATGTTCAATAATCAGATTTACGGTTTGACCAAGGGTCAGTACTCGCCTACCAGTCCTACGGGAACCAAAACGAAAAGTACGCCCTTCGGTTCGGTCGACCGTCCCTTGAATCCACTGTCGGTTGCCATCGGTGCCCGGGCCACATTCGTCGCCCGCTCTGTCGATGTCGATGTGAAGCACCTGGCCAGCATACTGGAGCGTGCCGCACATCACAAAGGGTCTGCTTTCGTGGAAGTCTACCAGGACTGTAATGTGTTCAACTCCGGTGCGTTTGCATTTGCCTCCAAAAAAGGGGAAAAGGAAGAGAATGTGATTTTCCTCGAGCATGGCAAGCCATTGATCTTTGGTAAAAATCGCGATAAAGGCGTTCGCCTCAACAGTCACGACCAGCCGGAAGTGGTCGAACTGGGTAAAGGAGTCACGGAAGACGATCTGCTGTTCCACGATGAAAAGTCAGAAGATATGAACCTGGCGTTTCTGCTGGCCAGCATGCGGTATCCGGAAATGCCGGAACCGATGGGTGTCTTCCGAGCCGTTGATCAGCCCACCTACAACGAAGCCGTCTATCAGCAGGTGGAGGCTGCCACCGAACGTAACGGCGAAGGAGATCTGGAAGCACTGTTTAACACCGGTGATACCTGGACCGTGTAAGCGGATCAAATCTCAAATAAAAAAAGGCGTTACAGTGAATTCTGTAACGCCTTTTTTGTTGTTCAATCAACTCTGTGATCAGTGAAAACAGATTATTGGGATACTTCTTCGCCGAAGGAGAGCCGCATCTGGCGAGACTCTGCCGGATCCAGTTCTTTGAACAGCAGACTGGGTTGAATACCTTTGTTATTCTGATACTTGTCGCTGTTATATTCGACGATTTCCCCAATCGGTGTATTGTAAATGATCTGGCAGATCGCAACACCCGCATAAACGCGTACCGGCTGCGCTACCGTGATTTCCAGCGTCCAGTAACCGCAAAAACCGATATCGCCCACGCCTGCAGTAGCGTGTACGGAAATTCCCAGCCGTCCGATTGAAGAGCGTCCCTCGAGCAGCGGCACCAGATTGTGCGTTTCGGTCCGTTCGATGGTTCGACCCAGGTAGAGTTGACCGGGGTAGAGCACCATGCCTTCTTCAGGGATGACATATTTTCCCAGCCGATTCGGGCGGGCCATATCCAGTACGATTTCCTCGTAGACCATCAACTCGTTATGCAGGCAGAGGTTATAGCTGTTGGGGTTCAGATATTTTTTATGGTAGGGTTCAATGACAATATCTGTTCCCAGGCGTGATTCAATTTCTTTCCCGGTCAGGATCATTGGCTTCTCATTATTGTGAAGGTTGGAAAAAGACTCTGCATACTGGAACCATAAACCGACGCGCACCGGCTTTCAACAGTTCGGGCAAACCTTTTCGGAAACAGAGCCAAGTACCAGCACTCCACTGGTGAAAAGCGTTCACTCCACCAGCGGCTTCAACCCGATCCGCGGGCAGATCTTCAGCAGACTGCATTCCGTGCAGCGGGGTCTGCGGGCCACGCAGGTGGCGCGACCGTGCAGGATGACGCGATGGGAAAAGTCGATCCATTCTTTTTTCGGCAGGACTTCCATCAGGTCGCGTTCAATGATCTCCGGGTTTTTACTGGTGGTCAGCCCGAAGATATTGCAGATGCGTTTGACGTGCGTATCAACAACGACGCCACTCGGAATTCCAAATGCGGTTCCCAGAACCACATTGGCAGTTTTGCGGCCGACACCGGGTAACGCCACCAGTTCTTTGAGTGTGCGGGGAATCGCGCCGTTGTGTTCTTCTGTGATCGCCAGGGCCATCTTACGGATGTTCGTTGCTTTGGCACGGAAGAACCCGAGCGGGTACACAATCTTTTCAACATCTTCCTGTTTACTGGCCGCGAGTTTTTCCGCAGTCGGATATTTTTTGAACAGGGTCGGCGTAGTCGCATTCACGCGTTCGTCAGTGCATTGTGCTGAGAGAATGGTTGCGACAAGCAGTTGAAACGGCGAATCATGAATCAACGCACATTCGGGTTCCGGGAACAGTCGTGCCAGCCCCCTCGCGATTTTGCGGGCATGTTTCTTTTTGTCATCAAGTGAGTCGCTATAACCGGAACCGGCTGCGATTTGCGATTTATTTTTAGCCATATTCTGCGTGACAATTCCCAAATTGAGGTGCTACTCTGACGGACATGATTTGACCCGCCAGCTGAGATTCAAGAACAGACTCAGTATGGGGGACTCGGAATGGTTTTTCAATGTATGGAATTGGAATATAAATAATGCTAACAGACAACGCAGTAATCGAGCAGCAGTTAAAGACCGTCACCGGAATGGTTCCCGTCTTGAAGCTGGAAGATTGCGTACTCCTGCCGCATGCGGTGATTCCACTCCGCCTCACCGATCCCGCTGACTGCCAGTTGATCGATGATGCCCTGAATGCCCATGGATTCATCGCCGTCGATCTCAAGCAGACGTGTCCTGCTACGGGCACGGAACTTTCCCCCGAGTCCAAGATTCGCACCGTTTGCGTCGCTTCTGTTCAAGCACCCTACCAGTTGCAGTCGGGAGCCCGTTCGATTCTGCTGCAGGGTCTGTGTCGCGCACAGATGGTGGTGTTGCAGAATTCAACGCTGCCTTATCAGAAAGCGCTGCTCGATCTGAAAACAGATTATTATGCTGATCAGCCTGTCATTCACCGCGACCATCGTCAACTGGAACTGCTGGAACTTTATTCCCGCATCTATATGGATCACGCTTCCAATCCGATGTATTATCACCAGTTGCATTGTGAGGTCAGCCTGGGAACACTTTGTGATACGCTGGCCGGTACGATCAGGCTGGAGCCGGCGTTGAGCCAGATGCTCCTGAATGAAAGGGATGTCGACCTCCGCAGTGATCTCCTGTTGAGCTTCCTCAAAAACAGGCACCGCGAACGGCAGCAGAACCCTGTCGCCTGTGTACTTTCGACTGACTTCAGTTGTAACTGAGCCGCGCGGGCCTTTCTTTCTTGAGACTGCATCTCTGGTCGCGTAAGATAATTGATCGATCTTACAGCCGTCACTGCTTCCACCCTGGATAGCTCTACCGGAGAATAGTTGAAATGAAGAACCGTTTGACCGCAGTAATATACCTGTTACTTTTCGGAATGCTCTGCACCGGTGTAACCAGAGCAGAGTCCAAAGCGGCAGCGAAAAAACGTCCGAATATTCTGTTCTGTATTGCCGACGATGCCTCGTTTCCTCATATGGGCGCATATGGCTGTTCCTGGGTCAAGACGCCCGGCTTCGATCGGGTGGCGCGAGAAGGACTGCTCTTCAACAACGCGTATACGCCGAATGCCAAGTGCGCGCCCTCACGGGCCTGTATTCTGACCGGCCGCAATTCCTGGCAGCTTAAGGAAGCCGGCAATCATATGGCGTTTTTCCCTCCGGAATTTAAAACCTACGTCGAATCACTGGCGGATGCCGGTTATGCAGTGGGGAAGACGGCGAAAGGCTGGGCTCCCGGTGTCGCCGTCGATGCGAACGGCAAACGCCGCAATCTGGCAGGACCCGCTTTTAATCAGAAAAAGACGAAGCCACCAGCCAGCGGGATCTCACCCATCGATTACGCCGCCAACTTTGAGCTGTTTCTCAAACAAAGTGCAAAAGAAAAGCCGTGGTGTTTCTGGTATGGCGGATTCGAACCGCATCGTAGATATGAGTACGGCGCGGGTATAAAGAAAGCTGGCAAGAAGCTTACCGACATCGATCGTGTTCCCGCTTACTGGCCTGATAACGAAACCATTCGCACGGATATGCTCGACTATGCCTATGAAATTGAACACTTCGACCAGCATCTGGTGCGCATGCTGAATCTGCTGGAACAACGTGGCGAACTGGATAATACGTTGGTGGTCTTGACCGCCGATAACGGGATGCCGTTCCCCCGAGTGAAGGGACAGGAGTATGAACGTTCCAACCATCTGCCGCTGGCCATCATGTGGAAGCAGGGGATTCCCACCGGTAACCGGGTGATCGAAGATTATGTCAGTTTCATCGATTTCGCGCCGACGTTTCTGGAAGTCGCGGGTTTGACCACTGAAGATGCGGGCATGCAGCCGATCACCGGACGTAGTCTGTCGGATATTTTCCAGTCAGAAAAATCGGGCATTGTTAATCCAGAGCGCGACCATGTTCTGATTGGTAAAGAACGTCACGATATCGGCAGACCTCATGATCAGGGATATCCGATTCGAGGCATCGTCAAGCAGGGGATGCTCTATCTCAAAAATGACGAACCCGGTCGCTGGCCGGCCGGCAATCCTGAAACCGGTTATCTGAACTGTGATGGCAGCCCGACCAAATCGGTCATCCTGCAGCTGCGTCGCGACGGAAAACAGGCAGACTTCTGGCAGTGGGCGTTCGGCAGACGACCAGCAGAAGAACTGTATGCCATCAGCGAGGACCCGGAATGCATGCAGAACCTGGCAACACTGCCCGCCCATCAGGGGGTGAAGAATTCACTGAAAAAACAGTTGCAGGACGAATTGACGGCACAAAAAGATCCGCGGGTACTGGGGAACGGTTCGATCTTCGAGAACTATCAGTACTCCGATCCACGTACACGCAGCTTTTATGAACGCTTTATGCAGGGTGAAAAAATCAAAGCAGGCTGGGTCAATGAAACCGACTTTGAGTCGCAGCCGCTTGACTGACGGCGCTGGTTATTGCTCGTCTTTGTCAGCGGACAGATAACCGGCGGAAGACTGGAAGTATTTCTGGCGACGTCGATTCGAATCCTGAGACGCAGCAGAGAGCCCTGCTTTCAGGTCTTCCAGATTCGCCTCGCAGTAGCGACAACCGGTTTCCGTTAAATGGAAATCGATAAATTCGTGATACTCGGGTGACAATGTTTCGAGTAGATAACCTCCCAGCTGGCTGCGGGAAGGGCAGCTCAACCGATTGCGTCTCCAGATTTCTCCCACCGAATGCACGCCCTCGTTCCGCTGTCGTGACAGCGAAGCCAGTCGGACCCGCAGTGAATCAGAATGCCGCAGCGCGTCTTCAATCTGAGACATCAGCGCGACCGAGAGATTTTCATCCAGGTAGGCCAGAAGTTCCTGGTCTGTAAACGGTTTTTCAGGCATGACTTGAGAGCCTCACTTTTGACAGGATCTACGATGATCTGGCTGGTGGAATAATTTCTATTATGCGTGAAGTGTCTCAGGCTTTAAAGGTAATTTGTGTAAACAGTTGTGTATTTCGCTAAAACAGAGACAGAGTGTTACCCGGATGAAAGTTCAGGGAGAGATTTGTGAATTTAGCGAAAAATCGGGTCAGGTAAGCCCTTTTTCCAGTTTGTCAAACCGGTTTCTCCTGCCGGAATGGTTGTCGCTGGCAGCTTTGCTCGTTAGCATACGCTTAATATATCGACGCGCTTAAGTTGCGCCTGGTGGCGCGTGAATGCTGTCGCCGCTCAAATCTACGGTTACCCGGTTTCGGCACCGCACTTCTTCAGTCATGTACAATCAGTTCGTCATAATTACAAACTGAAGGAAGTAAGTCGGATGGGAACAGGGCGACTTTTTTGTCTGTCTTGAAGAATTGAAGGAAACACAGTGGCTGCTCAAGCAAATGCCTTATCATTGGAAGAGTTGAAGGAAAAAGGTAAAGTCCTTCGTCGTCTGATCATCCGTATGACCACTGAAGCCGGCAGCGGACATCCCAGCAGCAGTCTGTCTGCTGTGGAAGTTGTGAACGCACTCTGGTTTGGTGGTTTCATGAAATATGATCCCGAAAACCCGACCTGGGAAGCCCGTGATCGATTCATTCTGAGTAAAGGCCACGCCGTTCCCGTGCTGTACGCAGCTATGGCAGAAGCAGGTTACTTCTCTGAAGACGATGTGATGACCCTCCGCAAACTGGGCAGCCCGTTTGAAGGTCACCCTAACATGAAACGTCTGCCCGGGATTGAAGCCTCGACAGGCTCACTGGGGCAGGGACTTTCACTGGGAATCGGGCAGGCCCTCGGCGCACGTTTGAACGACAATGGTTCCAACGTCTTCGTCGTCATCGGTGACGGGGAAATGGGAGAAGGCCAGGTCTGGGAAGCATTAGCGGCTGCCGAAAAGTACAAACTGGGCAACCTGACTGCCATCATCGATCAGAACGGATATCAGCAGACCGGCGCGACTCATGATGTACTCGATCTGGGATCCTTTGAAGAAAAAATTGCCGCTTTTGGCTGGTACGTACAGACAATTGAAGGCAACGACCAGGCAGCGGTAGTGGAAGCCCTGGAAAATGCAGCCAACGTCACAGATCGTCCCAAAGCAATTATTTCAAAGACGAAAAAAGGGTATGGAATTCTTCCGATCCTGGAAGAGACCGGCGATGTGAACTATCACGGTAAGCCGCTTTCACCGGAACTGGCAGAAAAAGCTCTGGCGTTTCTTGCTTAGAACCTATGCCAGCAGGTGTCCCTGAACGGAATCGGTTCCGGACAGTCGAACACCGCTGGAGGATCGAAACAAATAACATCTAAAGTTAACATATACAAAAAGAGACTGATCATTATGTATTTAGGCGAACTGAGTGGATTGAAAATTGGACAAGCCACCCGCGATGCGTTTGGTGATGCATTAAAAGAGCTGGGTGATAAATATCCGGGAATCGTGACGGTAGACGGTGACGTCGGGAACTCCACCCGAACAGAAGTCTTTGCCCACGCCTATCCGGAACGGGCCTTTAATGTCGGGATTGCAGAAAGCAACATGGTCAGTGTGGCCGGGGGCCTGGCTTCAACGGGACATATCCCGGTGGTCGCCAGCTTTGCCGCCTTTCTGCTGTGTAATGCTTACGACCAGATCAGAATGTCAATTTCGTTCCCGCATATGAACGTGAAACTGGTGGGAACCCACGCCGGTATTTCCATCGGCGAAGATGGTCCTTCACAGATGGGTATCGAAGATGTCTCGCTGGCCTGCAGTCTGCCGGGCATGGTGGTGATTGTCACCGCCGATGCTGTTTCCACTAAAGCGGCAACCGCTGCCATGCTGGAGTACGATGGACCTGTTTATCTGCGTCTGGGACGTCCTAAAGTATCCGAAATTTATACCGAGGGTGATACCTTCGAAATTGGTAAAGCAAATACGGTTCGTGAAGGTGACGATGTCACGATTATCGCGAATGGCCTGATGGTCGCTGGTGCGATCGATGCTGCTACCAAGCTGGCTGAAGAAGGAGTCAGTGTACGTGTTATCGACATGCATACTGTCAAACCACTGGATGTGGAAGCCATTCAGAAAGCAGCCCATGAAACCCGTGCGATTGTCGTTGCAGAAGAGCACCTCTCACACGGGGGACTCGGTTCTGCTGTTGCCATGGCGGTTTCGCAGGCCAATCCGGTTCCCATGGCTTACGTCAACGTGGGTGACTGTTTTGCAGAAAGTGGAGATCCCCAGGGGCTGCTGGACAAATACGGTCTGACCGCTGCCGCTATTATCGAAGCTGTTAAAAAAGTAAAATAAGGAATCAACAAGCCCTCTTGGGATTTCGCAAGAGGGCTTTTTCTATTCCTGTTTCAGAATATCTGATTCTAAGTCCCGTTCACATTTTGTGAGAGAGCTTTGTGACTGAGTTTCGCGCGTTTCATAATACTGACCCACCGCAGCTGCTGAAATTATGGCATACTGCAGGACTGGGTAGAGGAGCCGCGGAATGTCTCAGCAACGATGCCTTCGAAGTTTTGATTTTCTCACAACCCTACTTCGATCCCGATGGTCTGATCATTGCGGAAGAGAACGGCGAGAGGGTCGGGTTTATTCTTGCCGGTTTTGGAGCCAATGAGGCAGGCTCGGCGCTGGATTATGCCAAAGGCGTGATTTGTGCTGTTATTGTGCACCCGGATCACCGTCGCCAGGGAATCGGTCGCGAACTCGTGCGAAGGGCAGTAGAGTACCTCAAATCCAAAGGCGCGACCGATATTACTGCGGGACCTTCCGGACAGCGATCCCCATATCTGGTGGGCCTGTATGGGGGCACTCGTCCTTCTGGTTTTCTACTGTCTGATCCACTGGCGGATCCCTTCTTCAAAAGCCTGGGTTATGAATCGATTGGTTCAACCCGCATCTATCAGCGAGATCTGCTCGGCCAGAAACCGCCCATCAAATTTCATCTGGTGACGATCCGCCGGAAAATGCAGTTGAACATTTCCGATGATTTCCAGGCACCCAACTGGTGGTGGCTCACCCGATTGGGACGACTTGAAACGCTGCATTTTGAACTTGCTTCCAAAACAGGTGAGCCGGCAGTCGCCTCTGCTACCATCGTCGGCCTGGATCTCTACATACCCAAATGGGAAGAACGCGTGATCGGACTGACCGATGTCTTCGTGAAGCAAGAGGAACGCGGCAAAGGGTATGGTCAGTCGTTACTGCTGGAGATCGCCCGCCGACTGCAGGATGAACTGATCACCAAGCTCGAACTGCACGTCGATGAGACTAATACAGTTGCCTGGAATGTTGCGGAAGCGGTTGGCTACTATCAGGTTGATACTGGTATTGTATATCAACTGGTTTCACGTTAGCGTGTAATAAGATGGTGACGTCGTCTTTTGTGGACGACATCATCGATGTGCACCAGTGATTTTTAAAACGCATCACATGTAATCATAGCGCCTCTCGATCTATAATACTCGACTCAGATGACGCTACAGTAATCCTGAACACAGGCTACACTTGCAAAGGTAACCGTACATGGCGGCACTGTATATCACCGAAGACGACGTTCGTTCTCTCATGGACATGGAGAAATCCATCCTGATCACACATAAGGTCTTCAAGGAACTGGCCGCCGGTCGCGCAAAAAATGAGCCCCGGCAACGAGTCAAAGCGCCCGGGATCATGCTGCATACCATGTCAGCTGCCAGTGAATATCTGGGTTATGTTGGTTGGAAAGCCTACACGACCACCAAAGATGCTGCCCAGTTCCACGTTGCCATCTATGATCAGCAGACTGGCGAAATGCAGGCTTTGATCGAAGGAGATTTTCTCGGTCAGCTTCGCACCGGTGCTGCCAGTGGGGTGGCAACCGAATATATGGCGCGACCCGATTCCAAAGTGGTTGGCCTGTTTGGCACCGGGCTTCAGGCACGCACTCAGTTACAGGCGATCTGTTTAACCAGAAAAATCGAATTTGTTTCAGTCTACTCACGCAACTTCGAGAACTGCAGCCGCTTCGCCGAAGAAATGACCGAATTATGTGATGTTGAAGTCACCGCCTCACACTCTCCCGATGAAACGGCTGCGGAAAAAGATATTGTTATCTGCGCCACCAGCAGTAAAGCCCCCCTGTTTGACGGGCGTGTGCTTGATGAAGGTACGCACCTCAATGTGATCGGATCCAATCACCGCACGCGACGGGAAATCGACCGTACAACCATTAAACGGGCCGACGTGATTGTTTGCGACGACATTGAACAATGCAAAATTGAAGCAGGCGACTTCATGCAGCCCGTCGACGAAGGCATTACCGACTGGCGGTTAATGCATAACCTGTGTGAGATTGTTGCAGAACGCGAAACCGGCCGGGCCACCGATGATCAGGTCACCCTGTTTAAATCCGTCGGACTGGCGGTCGAAGATGTCGCCATGGGCGTCAAAGTTTATGAGCTGGCTCTCGAAGAAGGGCTGGGCGTTGACCTGCCTTTTTAGTCTCCTGATTGCTGCTGGCAGGTCAAAGTTTCAGGAGTCCTGCTTTTCCTGTAACTTCACCGCCTGGTAGATCTGCTCCATTTCCTGCAGTGATGCATTCTGAATGGAACCACCGGCTCGCTCCAGTTCCTGTTCGATTTTCTGTACACGCTGTTGAAACTTGCTGTTGCTTTTGCGGAGCGCTTCCTCGGGGTTGATCTTCCAGCGGCGGGCGATATTCGCGACCACAAACAGGATGTCTCCCAGTTCCCCTTCCACCCGCGCCCGCAGTTCAGGGTCCGAGAGTTCCGTATCAGCGACAATGTCTGCCTCAACCGTTGCCGGTGTATGAGGAATCTGACCATCGGGGAAAATTTCGTCTGCCAGTTCCTGGATTTCTTCGCGCAGTTTATCAAACAGCATATCACGCTGCGGGAAATCGTAGCCGACCTTGGCCGCTTTCTCTGCCACGCGTGACGCCCGGGCCAATGCCGGTAGCGCTGCAGGCAGGCCATCAAAGATCGAACTTCGCTGTTTTTCCTGCTCTTTGATCTGGTCCCAGTTGCGCCGCACCTCATCGGGTGTCTCGGCAGCGACGTTGCCGAACACATGCGGATGGCGTTCGATCATTTTCTGAGTCAGTCGATCGACAACATGCGTTAGATCAAATCGACCTTCATCGGCGGCAATCTGTGCATCGAGTACAATCTGCAGCAACAGGTCACCCAGCTCTTCGATTATGTGTTCGTCGTTGCCGGAATCGATGGCTTCCAGCAGTTCGTAGGTCTCTTCCAGCGTATAAGGCTTGATGGATTCCAGCGTCTGCTCCCGATCCCACGGGCAGCCCTCCGGTGAACGCAGACGGGCGATTACATCGCAAAGCTTTTCAAAAGCAGGGGTTAAGATGCTATAATCAGGGGGAGTTCCCGGCAAGGGGGCTCCCGACCCGATGGGGCCGGCAGGCTGTGATTGATGATCTGATTCTGTCATATGTTCGACCGGTTGATTCACCTCTGAGCAGTTATCGTGTAGGATTAAGGTATCGTAGCGAATTTACTTCGTTCTGAAAATTCACAAAGAAAATGAGAGGCCGAAATCATGAGTTTTCTCAAGAATCGTTTTTTGACTGTCTGTGTGCTGCTGCTGACATCTGTAGCAGTCTCTGCGGCCCAACAGGCGGATGAGAAGGGTTCAGGTACAACTGGTCAGGCGGAACTGGAACAAAAACTGGAACAGCAGATGAGCGGTGCAACGCTGGTCGGGCATTTCAGCGTCGATGGAAAACAGAACGGCAAACCACCCCGCGAAGAACGTTATGAAATCGCTTCCATGAAAAAACTGCAGGGAGACCAGTGGCTGATTACCGCCCGTATCAAGTACGGCGATAATGATGTCAATGTCCCGATGCCTCTGAATGTTTTCTGGGCAGGTGACACCCCCGTCATCTCTCTGACCAACATGACCATCCCCGGACTGGGGACCTTCACCTCGCGCGTAATGTTTTTCGAAGGCCGCTATGCCGGTACCTGGCAGCATGGTAAGGTCGGCGGAAACCTCTGGGGCCGAATTGAATATGCCGACCAGAAACCAGAGTCGCAGGAAGAGAAATAAGTACTGTGTCATATCAAAGAACTGAGGAAACCGCATCCATGTCAAAATTCGTATTGCTCTCCCTCTTCGTAGCAGGAATGATTTGCTTAAATTCGGAATGTCTGTCAGCAGCGGAAAAAGTCTCTGAGGTGAAACAGAATCCGGCCAGGCTGGAGCTCATCAAAGTCAACAGCAGTCTGGATGACAGCATGCAACCCTCTATGCTCTGGGCTCCCGCTGCTGCGAAAACAACTCCGACACCGCTGTTTGTCTTTCTGCATTCCTGGAGTGGCAATTATAAGCAGAACAATGCAAAGTGGCTGAAAGAAGCCCAACAGCGCGGCTGGATTTACCTGCACCCTGACTTTCGGGGCGTCAATCAGCAGCCCGAAGCCTGTGGTTCTCGACTGGCGCGACAGGATATTCTGGATGCCATTGATTATGTCATCAAACATTACGATGTGGATCAGTCACGCATTTACCTGGCCGGTTCTTCAGGAGGCGGACACATGACGATGTTGATGGCCGGTCATCATCCTGATCGTTTCTCGGCGGCTTCCGCCTGGGTCGGCATCAGCGATCTGGCGGAGTGGTACCGCTTTCATCTCAAAGACGGCGTGCCGCAGAATTATGCACGCATGATTTTAAAATCATTGACTGACAAGCCGGGCACCTCTGAAGCCATTGATGTCGAATACCGCGATCGTTCTCCTCTCTTCTGGATCGGAAATGCGACGGAATTACCCCTGGATCTCAATGCCGGTGTGACGGATGGCCAAACCGGTTCGGTTCCCTTCGCACATACAATTAATGCCTTTAACGTACTGTCGAAAAAGAACGAGACGGCCCCTGTGACTGAGGCAGAAATAGAACAGTTGTGGGACCTGGGTGCCCTGAAAGATCCTCAGCCCTCCGATCAGGCGACTGATAAAACCTACGGTCGCGACATTCATCTCAGACGAAAATCGGGTAAAGCACGTGTGACAATTTTTCAGGGAGGCCATGAAGGCTTACCGGAACCTGCCTGCGAGTGGCTCTCAACACAGTCACGCGATACCTCTGGTTTCGGCAAGAAGTCTGCTGAAGCGCGTTGAAGCGACTGGAGTCTGACTTGCTGGTGAAGCAGTGTCGAACAGGTAGGATGGATAAATGTTGTGGGCTGCGTGTATTATAGGGGTTCTTTCACAGCGGCAATGGAATCAACGGCTCGAAGCCTGATTCGGTCGATTGAGTATTCAAACCGGGTACTTCAATCGCATACAATGGAACCTGCCTCAAAAACTTTTGATCTGCGTGCGAATATTTCAACCTGAGAGCCAGTAACTTTGGACCGTCAACAGCAACGAATTGCAGAAGATCTTTCCAGTCTGATTGCAGGTGATGTACGATGCGATCCCGTTGCGTTGTCAATTTACGCCAGCGATGCCAGCCTGTACCAGGTTCCGCCGCTGTGTATTGCCTCTCCCCGTGATCGCAACGATCTGATCTCGATTGCCCGCTATGCCTCTGAAATGAATGTCCCCATGATTCCACGCGGAGCAGGGACTGGTCTGGTTGGCGATGCAGTCGGCTGTGGGATTGTGATTGACTGCGCACGCTACATGAACGCTTTTGAGTTGATCAGCGATAATCTGGTCCACGTGCAACCAGGTGTGGTGCACGCACAGCTCAATCGTTTTCTGAAAACGCAGGGGCTCTATTTTCCTCCGGATCCCTCCAATACGGAAGTGACGACGCTGGGCAGTATGCTGGCGATCGACGCTGCCGGTTCAAGGGCGATTCGTGTTGGCTCGACCCGCGACTATGTCAATCGACTGGAATTGATTCTTGCAGATGGAACCTGCTTCGAAGTGGGAAATGAAAGTCTGTCGATTCTGAACCAGCCGTTTCCAATGGGGTCCGGGACATCACTCCTGAACGAGCCGACTCCCGAAGCACGTGGCGAACAGGCCAAGCGTACGATTTTGAGCAAACTCTCCAAACTGCTGACCGATCATGCCGCCTTGATTCAGGAAAAACAGCGGTCCGGGATTCCCAACTGCAGTGGGTATTTCCTCAAAGGGATTAGAAGTCGACAAAATTTGAATCTGGCGCGGATGCTGGTTGGATCGGAAGGCACTCTGGCTCTGTTTTCTTCAGCGCTGGTGCATGTCTCACCGTTGCCCGCGCATCGGGGTGTGACGCTGCTGCTGTTCGGAGATCTGGCCTCTGCCATCAAGGCTGTGCAGACGATTATTCACGAGCAGCCTTCGGCCTGTGACCTGCTGGATCGGCGTCTGCTGTCACTGGCACGCGACGCAGACCCGCGGTTCGCATCGCTGATTTCTCCCGCGGCGGAAGCGGCGCTGCTGGTTGAGCAGGTCGGCTTCAGTGATGCTCAGGTGCAACAGCGACTGCATAACGTGATCCTCGCAGTGAAGAATATTAATTCCCGTGTGGTCGTCGCCATGGAGTCCAATCAGCCGGACGAAGTGGATTTTCTCTGGTCACTGCCGCAAAAAGTCGTTCCCTCGCTCAGTCGTCTTCCTGGTGAATCTCGGCCTCAGCCGTTCGTCGAAGATATCGCCGTTCCCCCCGAATGCCTGTATGAGTTCTCGCAAAAAGCACAAAAAGTCTTTCAGAAACATCAGGTCACTGCGACATTATATGCCCATGCCGCCTCCGGGCAGATTCACTTGCGTCCCTTTTTACCGGCGTTGACAGATCGTAACGCACCCATTCTGGAAACCATTGCCCGCGAACTCTACCAGACGGTATTCGCTCTGAATGGCACGATCAGCGGTGAACATGGCGACGGACTGGCGCGAACTGCCTTTATTCGCTCTCAATACGGTGATCTGTATCGTGTATTTCGTGAGGTCAAAGATATATTTGATCCGCACAATCTGCTCAACCCGGGCAAGATTATCAACGATGATCCGCATGTGACCATTCGAAACTTAAGACCGGTTCCTGATAAGTTTCCTGAACTGGTTGATCTTCAGCTTGCCTGGACACCACAGGAGCTGCAGGACGAGGCATCGCGCTGTAATGGTTGTGGTTCCTGCCGTCGACAGGACGCCGGCTCGCGGATGTGTCCGGTCTTTCGGATTGCCCCTGAGGAAGAGGCTTCCCCCCGTGCTAAAGCGAATCTCTTCCGCGGACTGCTCTCTGGTGCACTGCACCCCAATGAACTCTCCTCAGCAGAAACCAAACATCTCGCCGACACCTGTTTCAACTGCAAGCAATGTCAACTGGACTGTCCTTCAACCGTCAATATTCCTCAGATGGCAATCGAAGCCAAAGCAGCGTATGTTTCTGCGAACGGGCTGGATCATACCGACTGGATCTTGTCGAGGGCTCATTCTTTCGGCGCATTTGGCAGTACACTTTCGATGGCGGCGAACTGGGCGATCAATAATTCCTCCGCGCGCTGGCTCATGGAAAAAATGATGGGCATTCACCGCGATCGCAAGCTGCCTTTCTTTTCGCGGCGGTCATTTTTGAGATCAGTCCCCAAGAAATATTTGAAACGACCGCGACCAGGCAGTGACCCGAATCTGGTCATCTTTTTTGTCGACTATTACGCCAACTACCACGATCCCGAACTGGCCCACGCGATGCTGGCGGTCTTGCAGCACAATCAGATTCCCGTGTACGTCCCTCCGCAGCAGCTGGCATCGGGGATGGCGATGGTTTCCGCCGGTGATTTAATCGCGGCACGCAGCGTTGCGCAAGAGAATATCAAAATCCTCGCAGAATTTGCCAAAGAAGGGCATCAGATTATCTGCACAGAACCTGCAGCGGCAATCTGTCTGAAACAGGAGTATCCGATGCTGGTGCCCGGCGAAGACAGCCAGGTCATTTCTGAACAGGTCAGTGAAGCAGGGGCATTCCTCTGGCAACGATATGAAGAGCAATGCTTAAGGACCGATTTTGGGGGCCTGGATCTGGAGTTGGACTACCATACACCCTGTCATATCAAGGCTTTATCGTCCCGTTCGGCTTTAAATGCGCTTCTCGCTTTGATTCCTGAGCTGCGGGTGAATACAATTGAAAAAGGTTGTTCGGGCATGGCCGGGACCTACGGTCTGGCCCGCGACACCTTTGAAACCTCCAGGCAGATCGGTCGGGAGCTGATCGATCACATGAAAATAACAAACGTTCAAGCGGGTGTGACTGAATGCAGCAGTTGCAAAATGCAGATGGAACAGGAAAGCCGGATTCCCACCATTCACCCTCTCAAACTGCTGGCACTCTCTTATGGACTGATGCCTGAACTGGGACGGGCTTTGCAGCCGCAAAAGAAAAAACTGGTAGTGTCATGACAGCCCAGCAGATTCAGGTCAGGTTATTCGCCCGCGCCCGCGAACTGGCAAACAGCGATTTGATTTCGGTCCAGGTGGGGGGAGAAACAACGGTCGCCCGTCTGCGTCAGGCCATCGCCGAACAGGTTCCGCAGTTACAGCCATTAAGTGGACGGCTCTTAATTGCCGTTGATAATGCCTACGCCGGAGAAGACCAGTTGCTGACGGAAACACAGGAAGTCGCCTGCTTTCCCCCCGTCAGTGGTGGCTGAAGTGAATCTTACAAACAGGTATTTTGGTTACCGATCATGAAAACAGACTCCATTTCCATCACAGATCAACCCATTGACTACGCCGCCATCACCGAGCAGGTGCGCTCTAATGAATGTGGTGCCGTGGTTCTGTTTATGGGGACCGTGCGGGAAATGACCGCAGGTAAACAGACTGTGGCATTAGACTATGAAGCCTATCCGGAGATGGCTGACCAGATGATGCAGCAATTAATCGACGAAGCACGCGACCAGTGGGACGTGCACGCGATTGCCATCGAACATCGGGTCGGGCACCTGACCCTGGGGGAAATCAGTGTGGCCATCGCCGTCAGTTCCGCGCATCGCAAGGAAGCCTTCGCAGCAGGGCATTTTCTAATTGATCGGCTCAAAGAGATTGTGCCCATCTGGAAAAAGGAAAACTGGTCCGATGGCACAACCGAATGGGAACATCCGGAAATCAAAGCAAAATAAAGCAGGTTCCGGTCTGAGACTGACTATAATAGGAGTAAAGAACCGGCGGAAGACAGCAGGCCGTACTTCCCACCTTGATCGTAAGAGGCATTGATGGAAAATCTGACTCAACTGATAGATACCTTTGGACGTGTGCATAATAATCTTCGCATCAGCGTAACGGATCGCTGTAACATTCGCTGCTTTTATTGCATGCCTTCCGAAGATGTGCAGTTCGTGCATCGCAGTAAGATTATGTCATTCGAGGAGATCGTTCGCTTCATCCGACTGGTAGTACCACTGGGGGTCGACAAAATTCGACTGACCGGTGGAGAGCCTCTGGTTCGAAAAAATATTCCCGAGCTGGTGAAAATGATTGCCGACATTCCGGGAATTAAGGATATCGGCATTACCACGAACGGTATCCTGCTGCCACAACAGGCACAACAACTCTATGATGCCGGCTTGAGACGGATCAACATCAGTCTGGATGCGCTGAATGCCGCCAAGTTTAAACAGATCACCCGCCGCGATGATTACGATAAAGTCCTGGCGGGGATTCAGTCTGCCCATGACGCCGGTTTTGATCCCGTGAAAATCAATGCGGTTTCCATTCGCAATCTGACGGAAGAAGAAATCGTTCCCTTCGGAAAACTCGCCCGGGAAACGGGTGCCGAAATTCGCTTCATTGAGTTCATGCCACTGGATGCGGATAATCAATGGGAACGCGAAAAAGTACTGTTCGCTCATGAAATTCAGGAGATCCTTTCACAGGGGATCATGCCACTGGTACCGCAGGAACAGCCTGATAAGAGTGCCCCCGCTTCGAATTTTATTTTCGAGGATGGTGTCGGACGGATTGGGTTTATCTCCTCAATCAGTGCCCCCTTCTGCATGAGTTGCAATCGTTTTCGGTTAACCGCCGACGGGAAGTTGCGCAACTGTCTGTTCAGTCTGGAGGAAACGGATATCCGCGGGCTGTTTCATGCGAACGCCCCCGATGCGGAAATTATCGCGGCGGTACACAGCAGTATTACCGCGAAAAAAGAAGGGCATGAAATCAACACAGCACGATTCATTCAGCCGGATCGCCCGATGTATTCCATCGGTGGTTGAAATCTGAAAGTGGATTGAGTTTGAACCATGAATGAGCAGTCGTTGATTTATCTGGATAACGCAGCCACCAGCTTTCCCAAGCCAGATTCCGTTTACACTGCGATGGATGATTACAATCGAAACATAGGTGCCGCCGTCGGTCGTGGAGCCTATCGGAAATCAATCGAACTGCAGACCTCTATCGATCAATGTCGAAAACTCGCTGCCAGACTGCTGGGGGCAGCACGTCCTGAAGAAGTCGCTTTCACCTTCAACGGGACAGACAGCCTGAATACAATTATTCATGGCGTGCTGAAGCCCGGAGATCATGTCATCACATCGGACGTGGAACACAATTCGGTACTGCGGCCGCTGCAGACATTGAAAGACCGCTGGGGACTGGAGACTACCATCATTCCCGCAGATCAGGCTGGTCTGGTCGAACCGATGGCATTTCGGGAGGCCATTCGAAAAAACACGCGGCTCATCATGCTCAATCATGCTTCAAACGTGACGGGCACCATTCAACCCGTGAATGAAGTTGGGGAAATCGCAGGCCAGGCGGGCGTACTTTTTCTGGTCGATGCCGCTCAGACAGCCGGTCATCTGCCTCTGGATGTATCCCAGATGCCTGTTGATTTCCTGGCATGTCCCGGCCATAAGGGTTTGCTGGGCCCGCTGGGAACTGGCCTGGTGTATCTGCGTGCGGAACTGGCCGATCAGGTGGAAAGCTTTCGCCAGGGGGGAACCGGCACACGTAGCGAAGAAGAAACACAACCAGATTCCATACCTGAAAAATTCGAATCAGGGAATCACAACGCCCCGGGGCTGATTGGATTGCGTGCTTCCCTTGAGTACGTGCTCGAACAGGGGATCTCTGCACTCCGCCAGCATGAGCAGCAATTGACAGCACAACTGCTGGAAGGTCTACAGCAACTCCCCGGTTTTCTGATGACCGGACCCCGAGCGGCCGAAGAACGGGTAGGGGTGGTCAGTCTGATTAGTGAATCCGCTGAACCACAGGTACTGGCCTCCATTCTGGATGAGAATTTCGGGATTCAGATCCGGGCAGGTTTACACTGTGCCCCTCGAATTCACGCTTGTATTGGCTCAAAAGAAGCCGGGGGAACACTTCGCTTTAGTCCCGGGCCTTTTACAACAGTGGAGCAAATTAACACAACCGTAGCGGCCATGCAGGAGATGGCACTCTCTTTTTCGGGCTGAGACTTCTGGACCAGCAGTGAACCTGCTGGAAAGGGAGAATGTGAAAACTCTCTCAAGTATTATCAGTATCGTGATTTACATCCTTGACACCCTTCAACGTCTACTACAAAATTAAAATAGCCTGTTCTGGTTGATTATAGAGTTTTCCCGTCAACTCGATTCAAAACGTGTTCCGGGGAAGTCGCTCTATCAGCTCCAGACACCTTGAACAATTCTCGCTCGACATATCTAACCTCTTATTTCCCCAATCGCGTATTGGAAAAGTAGAAAGCAGTCCGCTCCGTTGATGCGGGTATGACGAACGGATTCAGCAGGATTTAGATCTGCTGGATGGTGGAATGCCACTGGGAGTTCATATAATTTTCATAAACCAGATTTGACCGGAGTCTTGATTCCAACTGTATGTTATGGGAAAAACAGAGTCCTCGCAGTTTAAAACTGATTCTATTCCGTGGAGAAATTGAATGGCCGATGATTGGATGCAACAGTTAGTAGATGATGGGTTTCTTGGTCCGGCGCAGCTGGATGAAGCCTCGAGTCTGGCCGGTTCCATGGGAATTTCCCCCGGAGAAGCACTTGTCAAACTGGGATATGTAGGAGCCGAAGTCATTGCGCAGGCCCAGGCGTCCATGTATGGATATGAGTTTGTCGAACTGGAAGGCTTCGAAATCCCTCAGTCGGTAATCGAACTCGTTCCGGAATCCATGGCGCGGGAAAATACCGTGATTCCCGTGCGAATGGATGGGGATTCGCTGCAGATTGCCCTGCATGATCCGATGAAATACGAAGTACTCGATAAACTGCGGTTCATTATTAACCGTGATATTGACGTAGTCATGGCTCCCATTGAATCGATTCAGGCCGCCATTAATCGGCATTATGGTCAGAGTGAAACCGAGTCGGTCGATACGATGTTAAAGGAGTTTACGGAAACGGCCATCGATATCACCGCCACCGAACTTGCCAGCTCAAATAATGTTGCGGAAGAAGACGACAGTGCCCCTGTGATTCGGCTGGCGAACCTGATCATCAGTGAAGCCGTTAATATGCGGGCCAGTGATATTCATGTCGAACCTTTCGAAGACCGGATTCGTATCCGCTACCGCATTGATGGTGTACTGATAGAACGCGACAGCCCACCCCGCCGCCTGCTGATGGCACTGGTCTCCCGTTTCAAGATTATGGCGACTATGGACATCGCCGAAAAACGGCGTCCTCAGGATGGTCGAATTAAAACGACGATTGCCGGCAAGGACTATGACCTGCGTGTCAGTATTCTGCCAACCAATCATGGCCAGGCTGTGGTCATGCGTATCCTGGACCGCGATAACATCAAAGTCGGGATTCGTAACCTCGGTTTTTCGGAAGAAAATTATCGCCGCTTCCAGACGATCATTCGTCGGCCAAACGGCATCTTTCTGGTGACCGGTCCCACGGGGTCCGGAAAAACGACCACTTTGTACAGTGCTCTCGGTGAACTGAACCGGCCAGACCGCAAGATCATCACGGCTGAAGACCCTGTCGAGTACTATCTACCCGGTATCAATCAGGTGGAAGTGAAGCATAATATTGGACTCGATTTTTCACGCATTATTCGTGCGATGTTGCGACAGGCTCCGAATGTGATTCTGGTAGGTGAAATTCGAGACAAAGAAACAGCGGAGATGGCGATCCAGGCATCTTTGACAGGACACTTGGTATTCAGTACGCTACACACGAACGATGCGCCCGGTTCTATTACACGTTTGATTGATATGGGGGTACAGCCGTTCCTCGTTGCTTCCAGTGTGATGGCAGTCATGGCGCAACGTTTGGTACGTGTCGTTTGTGGAAAGTGTGTGGAGACTTATGTCCCTGATCCGGGGGAACTCGAGTACCTCGGATTTACCGAAAGTCAGCTCGAAAATGCCATTCATCATCGAGGTAAGGGGTGCAACACGTGTTCACACACTGGTTACAAGGGGCGTAAAGCGGTGTTTGAGCTGATGATGATGAATTCCTCTATACGTGAAATGACTTTTCGCAGTGAGGCCGCACAGAACATCAGGAGACAGGCCCGGCTTCACGGCATGAAATCGCTGGCTGAGGATGCTGCCGAGAAAGCTCTGCAGGGCATCACAACTCTGTCGGAAGCAATGAAGCTGGCAAAAGGTCTGGAAGGATCATAAACAGGGGAGAAAAAGCGACTTCGATTGGATTCTTCAGGTGAAACGGGGGAAAAAACAGCTTCTGCTTTCATGTGAAGAGTTTGATCTATTTTCGTGCATTTGTTGAGTTTTGCTGCAGAATACCGGATAATTAAGCCAGGCACGCCAAAAGCGGCCTGATTTCATACTACATTTCTAAATCGTCTTATCTTTATTTCCTTAATTTTACTGATTTTCGTTTCACTAAATTCTTGTTAGACCCGGTTGTTCAGGGACAAAGATCCAGGAGCTGATTCGTTCTGGGAAATGGAATAACTCAAACCAAAGAATGATCCAGACTTCTGGCGTAAATCGTCGTTCCCGTGAACTTTCGGTGATCGCTCACTTTTCAGTCAAAGAGTTTTCAGAAAGTACTTTGGATGGCAACAGTTCAGATTGACAAATTGCTGGAGACGGTCGTTAAAGAAAAGGTGAGTGACCTGCATATCACCACAGGCCAGCCCCCCGTTGTTCGCATGGGCGGACACATGGTGCGTCTGGAAACCAAAAGCCTGGAGCCCGATGATACTGTCGCCCTGATGAAGAGTATCACACCCGAACGAAACCAGCAGGAACTGCAGGAAGTCGGGGGGACTGACTTCGGGTTTGCCTTTGGTGATAAAGCTCGCTTCCGGGTTTCGGTTTTCAAACAGCGCGGCCAGATCGGCATGGTGTTGCGACGAATTCCCAACGAGTTTCTGACATTCGAGCAGCTGGGTTTGCCTTCGGTGATTTCAGATCTGCTCGAACGCCCGCGCGGTCTGTTTCTGGTGACGGGACCAACGGGTAGTGGTAAGACAACCAGTCTGGCCAGTATGATTAATCACATGAATAATACGATGGACCATCATATCATCACGATGGAAGACCCCATTGAATATTATCATCAGCATAATAAATCCACGATCAACCAGCGGGAAATTGGCGTCGATGTCCCCACATTCCCCGAAGCCTTGCGGCGTGCTCTGCGGCAGGACCCCGATGTGATTCTGGTGGGGGAAATGCGTGACCTGGAAACGATTTCCGCTGCGATTACTGCTGCGGAAACCGGACACATCGTGTTTGGGACACTGCATACAACCGGGGCTCAGGGGACTGTCGACCGTATTATCGACGTGTTTCCCACCAGTCAGCAGGACCAGATTCGAACTCAGCTTTCCTCGTCTATTATCGGCATTCTCAGTCAGGCTCTCATGCCGAAAAAACCAAAAGGGCTGGTGGCTGCGTATGAGATGCTGGTAGTAACGCCGGCGATTGCCAACCTGATTCGTGAAGCCAAAACCTATCGTATCAACTCCAGTATTCAGACCGGACGTAAGTACGGTATGCAGTTATTGGATGACGCGCTGTTTAATCTCTGGCGCGATGGGCTCTGCGAGGAAAAAGATGTCGTCATGCGGTCGAATAATCCCGGCGAGCTCAAAGCCAAAATCGCCATGGCCAAGAAGGGACTGCTCGAAGATGACGACGAAGAGGATGATGATGATTTTGAAGATTAATGATCGGGAGCAGGGAAGCACCAGGTCGCGTCAGTCATTTCGGAAAGAATAATCAAACTGAAAAGGTAGGCATACATGGCAGCGAGACGCCTTGGTCAAATCATGGTCGATCTGGGATATATCTCAGAAGATCAGTTATGGGATATCCTGGAAGAGCAGAAGCAGAGCCCGGGTGAGGTCATCGGTCAGGTCGGCATCCGCATGGGGCTGGTGACTGATGAACAAGTCACCCAGGCGCTCGCTGAGCAGTGGGGTATGCCCGTCATCGAGCTGGAAGAGACCAATATCCCTTCCAAGGTGCTCGAACTCGTGCCGGAAACGATGGCCTCCATCTACAAAATTATGCCGGTGTCACTGAAAGATGGGGTGCTCACCGTTGCCATGGCGGATCCCCAGAATGTGTCCGCACTGGATGACCTGCGTAACTTCCTGGGGTATGATGTCCGGGGTGCCGTTTCCAATCTGAAAGATGTGGAAGAAGCGATTGCCCGACACTACGCGGAGCGTCAGGACAGCATTGAAGATGTCATCGGCTCAATGGAAGACGAGCTGAGTGAACATAAAACAAAAAATGTCTACGACCTCTCTTCGTCCGAAGAAGTTGCCGACGCCGCTCCCATTCGAAAACTGTTAAACATGGTAATGCTGCTGGCGATCAAAGATCAGGCAAGCGACATCCACCTGGAACCTTTCGAAGACGAATTCAAAATTCGCGTGCGTGCCGATGGCGTGCTCTATGAAATGGTGCCGCCACCACGCCACCTGGCCAATGCCATCGTCTCGCGTGTGAAAATTATGGCCGACCTGGATATCGCAGAACGCCGTATGCCACAGGATGGTCGTATCGAACTCAACGTGGGCGGTAACCCGGTTGACCTGCGGGTCAGTGTGCTGCCGACCCTGTTTGGCGAAGCGGTTGTTATGCGGGTGCTCGACCGGACCGTGGTGCAGCTGGACCTCAATAAGATCGGCATGGATCCCACCACCCTGTCACGCTTTCGTGAAATGATTCACCGCCCCAACGGAATTGTACTGGTGACGGGGCCAACGGGAAGTGGCAAGACGACAACGCTGTATTCCGCTTTAAATGAACTCAACGTCATCGAAGAAAAAATTATTACGACTGAAGACCCTATCGAATACGATATCGATGGTTTGATTCAGGTTCCCGTCAATCCCGATATTCAAGTCACCTTTGCTACCGTTCTGCGTGCGATTTTGCGTCACGATCCCGACCAGATTCTGATCGGCGAAATTCGCGATTTCGAAACAGCAGAAATCGCCGTTCAGTCGGCGCTGACAGGCCACCTGGTATTCAGCACCCTGCATACCAACGACGCGCCCTCAGCGATTACCCGTCTGCTCGATATGGATATTCCCAAGTTCCTGATCACCGCAACCGTGGAAGCCATTCAGGCACAACGTCTCGTGCGTACAATCTGCAAGGGATGCCGCACTGAATTTGAACCCAGCGATGAACTGTTAATGGAACTGCAGCTCCCGATCGAGCAGGCGCGCCAGTACAGCTTCTATTACGGCAAAGGTTGTGCGACCTGCAATAACTCGGGTTATAAAGGCCGTACCGGTCTGTATGAACTTATGGATGTCACCGATGAAATTCGCGACCTGATTACCGAAGATGCGTCGGTTGATGATATACGCAACATGGCCCGCAGCCAGGGGATGACCACCCTCCGCGAAGCGGGGCTGAAACTGATTTTTGACGGCGTCACCACTATCGACGAAGTGGTCCGCGAAACCGTGGTGGAAGACATTGCATAATTGAGAGCCATCAGGCTCATTTACAAAACAAACCATTTTTTAAGACGACTTTTGACGGAGTAACGCCATGCCGGTTTATCAATATGAGGCCATGGATAATACTGGACTCGAAGTGAAAGACACGATCGAGGCCCCTTCTGAAGCTGATGCGCAGACACTCATTAAAGAGAAGGGCTTTTTTGTTACCAAAATTGCCGAAAAAGGTCGCGGAAAGAAACAGAAAAAAGGAGCCGGCGGAAAAACGGGCGGCGGTGCAGCGAAAAAAGCCAGTGCCAAAAAAGGGGGCTTCTCCATTGGTGGCGTGCGGCCTAAGCAGCTCTGTACCTTTACCCGTCAGCTGTCCACACTGCAGGATGCCGGTCTGCCGATCCTGCGAAGTCTGCGAATTCTGGAAGCACAGGCCAAGCCCGGTCCGCTCAAAGCGTCGCTGGATGGCGTGATTGATGATATTGAATCGGGGAACACGCTCTCCGAAGCCATGGCCAAACAGCCGAAATGTTTTGATAACCTCTACGTCAACATGGTGAAAGCGGGGGAGGCCGGTGGTGCCCTCGAAATCATTCTGCAACGCCTGGCTGAGTTCAAGGAACGTGCCCAGAGTCTGAAGAAAAAGGTGCAGGGGGCCATGATCTATCCGGTCGCCGTGATCACGGTTGCCGGCCTGATCGTCGGGTTCATCATGTACTGGATCATTCCGAAGTTCAAAAAGATCTTCCTGGATTTCGGTACCGAACTGCCTGGTATCACCCTGATGCTCATGGGTATCAGTGATATTGTCGTCTCTTACTTTTACCTCTTTCCGGCGGTGCCGCTGGCGTTTTATATCTTTATCAAGATTGTGAAGAAGAATAAGAAGGGGGCGTTCGTGGTCGACTGGATCTCGCTGCGCATACCGTTATTAGGAAAGATTATCAGTAAGTCGGTGACGGCACGTACCTGCCGTACCTTAGGTACGCTGATCGCCTCCGGGGTTCCCATTCTGGAAGCGATTATCATTGCCCGCGATACCGCAGGAAATATGGTCTTCCAGCGCGCGTTCGATACCATTTACGCCGCGATCCGCGAAGGGGAGACCATGGCGGTGCCATTACGAGAGGCGAGAATCGTCGATGATATCGTGGTCAATATGGTGGACGTCGGTGAAGAGACCGGTGCACTCGATAATATGCTTTATAAAGTGGCCGACGTGTACGACGAAGAAGTCGCCGTGCTCGTGGACGCTCTCGTGAGTCTGCTCGAACCACTCATGGTGATCGTGTTGGGGCTGATTGTGGGTTTCATCGTGATCGCCCTCTTCATGCCCTTAATTAAACTATTGAACGATCTTTCGTAGTGTTTTGGACAGGGTGTTGCAGAATAATACAGATTTTTCCCACGAAATCACCTGTCTGTGACGTAGTGAAATAGCGATATAGTAAACAATAACAACAGGTTACGTTTATTGCTGGTATCAAGGCATGAAATTTGCCTCTATTATAATGTAGAAAACTCTCTGCTGATTTCGCTCTCAAGCACTGGCAGACAGGGTTTTCCAGTCTCAAACTGTTGTTCCGTAAAGAGTTAGGAGTAAACAATGAAACGTCGGCCGCCAATTACCCTCTCGGCGTCAGAGTATAGCAGGCGTGCGTTCACCTTAATCGAACTGATGATCGCGATTGTCATTATCCTGATTCTGATCGGTCTGCTCGTCCCCGCCATCGGCTCTGTCCGACTGAGGGCACAACAGTCACAGGTTCGCACGGAAATCGCTAATTTGGAAGCAGCGATTACCAATTTCAAAACCGACTTCGGAATTGATCCGCCCAGTTACATCAAATTGCATGAAGCGGGTGGTGCCTCTTGGGATGCACACAGCAAAGCATTAATTCGCAAGATGTGGCCTCAATTTAATTTTGGGTTAAGTAAAGATATTAACAACGATGGTGACACATCAGATGAGTTCATTCTGAATGCGGGAGAATGTCTGGTCTTTTTCCTGGGAGGTGTCTTCGATTCGACGGGGAAAACGCCAAATGGATTTTCTAAAAATCCTGCCAACCCTTTTTCGATTGCTTCCGGCGGGACGAATCGTCAGGGGCCTTATTTCGAATTCGACATCTCACGTTTCACTGATATCGATAACGATACGGCAGTCGAATATAAAGATGCGTTTCCCAGTCAGCAGTTGCCTTATCTGTACTTCAGCAGTTACGGCGGACGCGGTTATCGTACTTCAGAATTGCCTTCAATACCTGCCTTAGGTTTGAATGTTACTAACGTGTATCATCAGGGTAGACCTGGCGATACGTTGGGGCCGGCTTTCAAGCCCAAATCATTCCAGATTATTTCACCAGGCGCTGACTCTCAATTTGGGACCGGCGGGAACTACTCCCAGGATGCAAACTTCCCTGCAGGACGCACTGTAGAAGCAGATAATATCACGAATTTCACCAGCGGATCGCTGAAATAATTAAGTCACTCGGGCCCGTATTTTTAAGTCAGGTTTTTTCATGCGTCGTTTTCAGACTCATCAAGATATTCGAGCCAGCCGAGATGGTTTTACCATCATCGAACTCATGATGGTCGTGGCAATCCTGTTATTTTTGATTGCCACCTCAGCGTTCGTGGTACGTAATATCGGCAATAAAGCTCGTGAAAAAGCTTCCATGGCGAATATCATCAAGGTGAATGGTTTGCTGAGCCAGCGGATACAGGCTTTTCACAAGCTGCTGGATTCCAAGCGGTCTGACAAACTGATTCAGCCTCGTTTGAGCAGTAAACGGGGACAGCTTGTTTCAGAACTGGGCAATAAGAAATATTACTCGCTCACTGATCCAATTGTCGAAATCCTGGTTCGCAAAGATCTCTTTCGGGAAAATTTCCCGCAGTTTATCGGAGACAATGTAAAAATCAATGACGTCATGGATGCTCAGCCTGGTGTCACCGCAGGGACTGCAGGTAGTCTCGGTTCTGACGATGGACTCAGCATCAGTTCTGAATATCTCTATTTCGTTCTGACACAATTTAACGGACTGGGTATTGCTCCTATAGGAGAAGATGCGTTTAACGCTTCCGAAGTTGCTGATACCGATGGTGACGGACTGAAAGAGTTTATTGATGGCTGGGGAAGGCCTCTGCGGTTCTATCACTGGCCGTCACGCCTGTTTCGCCCTTACGGGGCGGGGGGTGCTATTCGGCGTGATGTCGCAGGCGCATTTTTCAGTAGCCTGCCCCCGGTGCCCACTTCCTCTTCCGAACGGGATCCTCTGGAAGTTGATGCAGATGATCCACTGGGGCGGCTTGCCAACGAGAACTCCCGTTCGAACGGCCTGGTCCAAACACTGTTTAACGACTCTGCCAGTTATTATTACGACACGACTGCTCTACCCAGCCTGTTTCCCTGCGAATACGGGGTGTTGGATACCTACTCACTGCCTCTGATCGTTTCTGCTGGTGAAGATGGAATCCTCGGACTGTATGAGCCGCATGACTTCACCAACAATGGAGTTCTGGCACAACCGACGGCTGTACCACCCGTGGAAGGGGTCTTTGACAATATTACCAATCACAATCAACGAGCCGGAGGAAGGTAAGCATATGCCAGCCTTTCACAGGAACAATCAGTTCAAGCTGCGATCTTCAAAACGAGTCGGCTTTACGCTCGTCGAGTTGCTGGTCGTGATTTCCATCATCGCCATCCTGATTGTGATGACAGTCACTTCGATCAACTTTGCGCTCTCTACCGATTTGACCCGCAGTGCCTCTCGCCAGGTGCAGTCGTATCTCGCGGGTGCACGGGATCGTGCCATTTATGCCAAAGCACCCCGGGGTGTCCGCTTTATGCTCGACCCTAATAACCCGACTGCGGTTACCAGTATGGTCTATATTGCCCCCAGCCCTTACTGGCAACAGGGACTCATTAAGATGGAGCGGCCCGACAATAGCCCTTCAGATAACATCGCTGACTCTCCGGATATCTACTATGTAAGTGGTGTGGGAACCGACTGGGCCACACTCTATACACGCGGCATGATTAAAGAAAATATACGCATCAAGATTCCCGGCGATGACAGCGGGACCTGGTATGTGGTTGACGTCACTGGGTCGGAAGTTTCAGGTGGGACAGAACTGTTGCGGTTAACCACCCCCTATCGAGATGCGGGAACTTCAGAACCGGATGAGGTTGTGGCCTTCTCTCCCGGAAGTGGTCCTTCTACTTATCTGCTGGAATTGCCTCCTGCTGTCCTTTCAGGCGAAGAACCGATTCTACTGCCCAATGATACCGGGATCGACCTGGACCGTTCGTTCCTGCCTGCCAGTTGGCAGCCTCCCGCTGATACAGCCCATGTAAATCTGGGGCCTGATGGAGCTCCAGGCAAAGCGGGGATCGATGATGACCTCAGTGGTGGCGCTGATGATAACGCCGAATTACTCTGGCCAGGCTCAGACGATTTTCGCCTCTATTCCAACCAGTTGGATCTGATGTTTTCGCCCCGTGGTTCGGTTATGGGCAGCGAAGCCAGCAGCGGAAAAATTCATTTTGTGATTGATACACTCGCCAATATTCAATCTTCCTGGCTGAGGAATACCGACTATCCCGAAGGGGCTATCGTACAGCTTCCAGCGCGGGGCACATATCAATATATGCCTTACGACAGAACATACATCTGCAGAAAAGCCGGCACCAGCGGTGGTAATGCTGCCGTGTTCCTAAGCACTGCTTTGAATGGTCCCCGTCATACGGGGAAGATATTTACGGACGGTTCGGCAAAATGGGAGGTGGTGGAGAATACGACTCCTTCACTGCTGACGATCTTTACCCGCACGGGTAGCGTGAATGCATTTCCCATGGGCATTGATGCCAGAACGCAATTGCCACCAGACGTCTTTTATTATGCGGAAACGGGAGCGACAGCCAAATGAGATCCCTTTATCAAACAATCGGCCAGAACGCTGTCAGTCGCCGTCGTGGTGTGACTTTGATGGAAGTCCTCATGTCTGTCATGATCATGGGGCTGGGCGTGATTCCACTGGCAACACTGTTCCCAATCTCCGTCAGGCGGAGTGCGCAGGCGACCCAGTTGACCAACGCGACCATATTACGTTATAACGCCGAAGCCATGATCGATGCGTTCCCCGACCGGTTACTGCACGATCCCGATAATGATGGAAATCGCGATGAGCACCGTTACACCAACCGTAAATATATTGTAGATCCGATTGGCTATCTGCTCGCAGATGATCCCGCTTATCGGGGACGTTTCGGCAATGATGGCCAGGGGGCTGCAAACGGGAGGGTGATCCGTTTCGATGCCGGTTTTACTGCGATGGGCTCGGGACCGAATTTCTTCTCTCAGCAGGACAGTTGGCGAGTTCAGTTTGAAGGGATCCCGAAATCGAATTCTCTGACCGAGCTCGAATTTTATCCGGAAGATCTGTCGACCGAACTGATGACAGAAATTGACCAGAATGCGGTCGCCGGTTATTCACAGGGGATCTGGTCTCGAATTGTGATCTTTGATGAATCGGGAAAAATCGCCCAGGTACGCCCCCTGACGTCGATTCCTCCCGCTAATATTTCCAGCCATACGCTAACAGGTTTTACGGCTCTTCCGGATAATTTGCGCTACGTCGATTCAGGCGGATTGGGGATTGTGTCGAAGGTTCGTATTGAAATCCAGGAACAGCGTTACAGTTATCTCCTCTCTGTACGGCACCAGCCTACCCGGGTCGCCTCTGTGGATGTAGTCGTATTTTTCAAACGGGACTTTTCTCCGCTCAGCGAAGTCGTACACAGCGTCAGTGATTTTGTGAGATACACGACCGGGGCAGACGGGGCTCCCGGAGTTGCTGGCGAAGATGATAACCAGGATGGAACCACCGATGAGCGGGGTGAACTGGGCTGGAAAGGTTCGGATGACGAACCCAACTATCAGTTCACACTGAATTACAATAACAACATTACAGGACCTCCTCTGAACGTGTCCGTTGATCATGTCAGGCCGCCCCTCAAGAAGGGGGGGCACATCTTTGATGTCAAAAACGCGCGCTGGTATCGCATTCAGAACTACACAGAAAACAGTACTGCCACAGCAGCCCTCGTAGTCCTGGATCAACCCATCGCGGAGGATATTCGGAACTCGGCGGGCCTTGCTGAGACTGCGGATGGCGTGATCGTCCGCTCGGATGTGGTTCAGGTTTATGCTTTGGGAAACAAACTGGACCCTTCTAACTGATCACCTGGATACGATTCAAAAGAAATGACATATCGAACGGAAATTGAGAATTCAATATGAAATACTCAGCAGGTAACAGAAAACTCGCTGCCCGACGAAAGAGCAGGCAGTACCATGCAATCACTCAGAGCGGGTTTACGCTCGTTGAGTTGCTGGTATCTGTTGCGCTGGTTCTGTTGATGATGGTGATGTTTACCCAGATCTTCCAGATCGCTGCCAACTCGATTACCACCCAGCGTGGCCTCTCTGAAAACGATCAACGGGCACGCATGCTGACCACACTCATCCAATCCGACCTGAATAAACGAACTTTTCAGAATGTGATACCCTTTGACCCCACTGAGCAGGCAACCGCTTTCAGAGTCAGCGATTTTACAGATCGAAAAGGATATCTGGTCATTTCGGAGAACGATCCGAATAACGATTCTGATGACCTGATTCAGTTTACAGTCGATGCCAACATTACCGCCAAGCTTCTGGATACGACCCCCTATTACGGGAAAGCGTCTGTGCTGGGAGCTACTGTGACACCTTCTGGACAACAGCCATCGATTGCCCATCCCAATCAACCCGAAACCGATGACGCCAGGATCAGCTCCGATACGACCTCTGTGTCTCCTTATGCTGAAGTCTGCTATTTCATGAGAGGCGGAAACCTCTATCGACGGACCATGTTAATTCGCAAGCCACTGGATCTGGAAACCACCGATTCCACCCAACCGCAGACTGCTGAAAATGCAATGACCACGGGGGGACGGGAATTCTTCGACCCGGCCAACAATTTATACGACGTCGGTTTAGATTCTTATACCTCTGGTAATTTCTTGAATGATTTTGATTTTTCCGTCTATCGTTACGGCACCCCAACCGCTTATGCGAACTTTCATGGTGTAGAGTCATTGGATAATACCACACTGGAAGCACCGAATTTTTCACTGGGGCGTACCCGTTTTCGCTTTGGTTATAATCATGCTACGGGATTGCCGCGGGAGTATGTGGATGATGCTGATGGATACCCGCAGTTTATTGGTCGGTTTACCCACCAGGAAACATCCGACATTGATTTCCGGTATCCGCAGGCGCCTTCAACAGCCGGCGGCTCCAATCCAATGAGCCCCTCTGGTTCCACCCTGGTTTTGGATCGCACGACGAATGTCGTCAACCAGTATGCGTCCGGTTTACGGCGTTCTGAAGATCTGGTGCTGCCGAACGTAATTGCCTTTGACATTAAACTGTTCGATGAGGCATTAGGTCAGTTCACCGATATCGGGAATACCATCGCGGTGGACTACGCCACGAGTGCTACTCCTGCGTACAAAAATAATAATCCGGATGCGACCCATGCAACCAATATTTATGACACCTGGCATATCCAGTATGACCTCGACAATGCCGACGGGGATAATGATCATGCAACCGGCGAGGATCCGCCACCATTCCGGCCCGTCGACGGTTCCACGAACCCCAAAGCGTTAAAAGCGATTCAGATTACCATTCGATACATAGACGTCTCATCTGATCAGTTACGACAAATGACGATCATTCATCCGTTACGCAATCTGCTGGCGGAGTGATTCCTGATATTTTGAAACCCCAACAATGTTTTCCCAGTGCCGGTCCGGGTCACGGTCATCAGACACTTCGGGAGGTATGGAAATGAAATCCATTTTAATGAAACAAAAAACAGGCAGCTGCCAGAACCAGATCATTCACCAGCGGCGCGGGTCCACTCTGCTCGTTGTGATTGCGCTGCTCGCCATTCTCGCTTTGATGGCGGTGGTGTTCTACACCTTGTCCGCGCAGGAACAGACCAGTGCCGAAAACTTTGCCGATGCCGCCATCAACGAAGCCGATCCCGGCCTGCAGGCAGACGTCCTGTTCAACTGGGGCCTCGAACAACTGATCAAAGGACCCGACAAATACCGTAAAAACAGCGCCCTGTGGGGCGGCGATTATCCCCGCCACTCAATGATCTACAATATGCTGGGAACAGTAAAAACAAGCCAGAGTGGTGTTGATGTGATAAGCATGGATCAGAGCCCTTTCAATGGCCAGGGAATCAATGTGATTTTAGATGGATCAAATGGTCTGATCGTTGATCAAGATTACGATGGTTCTGCAGATAGTAATAACCTATTAAATGTTAATATTTCTCCTTCTGCTAGTTTAACTGTTCCTTCAAATCTTAGCTTACATAATAATTATCCTCAGCCCGACGTTGACTATACTTCACCAGATATTAACAACATGTTTCTGGCGTATAAAGGTTATGTTCCCGGACCCACCTGGCCGGGCAACTTAAACGACGTACAACTGGTCATTATCCCTTCGTTTCATCGGCCTCAATACTTACGTGATAATAGTGGAAATCCAATAGCGGATCCCTATAACGAAGCCACAATTTCACCGCAACGGGTTTTCCGTCCGCATAATGAGCATCATTTTATTCATCGTGATACGGATACAGACTCTGGATCACCACGGTTTAATACAACTGATTTTGACATTGCGGGGGCGTTGGGAGTCTGGACAAGTGACGCGGATACCGATTATACCCTCGACGTCGACAACGACGGCGATACGATTAAGGAAGGGGTCTGGCTGGATCTTGATTTTCCACCGATCGAAGACCCGCAGAACCCGGGGGACTATATCATCCCCCTGTTCTCGTTCACCGTGTATGACACCAACGGTCTGATCGATCTGAATACCGCCGGTAATATGCGGCAGCCGGGAAGCATCGACCTGAACTATGCCCCTGCCGGTACTTTCGGTAACAATACCTCGGGCTCTGGTTCGAACCAGTTCATTTTCCTGTCCCGCTCTCATCAGGGGCTGTCTTCTCCCGGTGAGATCAATCCACAGTGGGCGTTGACAGCACGGATTCCCAGTCCTGCCGGCACCGCTTTCAATCAGCATCACATGTTTTTTGGCGCAGAGCCGACCACTTGGCCGGAACTCTCCAACATGGAATATTTCTTCCTGAATTACGGGCGCCCCGATTTTACGGTTCCTGCTACCATTGACTACGGCATCAAGTCCGATATCCGCGACCTGATCAATGGTCGCTGGGGTGAACCCAACCGTCTGTATGCGGCGCAGCGGGATGCTACTGGTGATAACCTTGTACCCGGTGAATTTTCACGACCGGGCCAAAGTGGGGTCGACGATAACGGAGACCGTTATGAAGGCAGTAACCAGAGTGGTTCCCTGCAGGGGTCACGCGCGGGTGCGATTTCATTCAAACACCCGCTCGCTCATAACGGTGCCGGCCGTACCTGGCGATCGGGAGCGGACTACCGTCGTACCAATCTGCAGGCTCCCTTTGGTGGTCCGGCAACCTGGCCTTATTATGTGAATTATGAAATTGCCGGCCCTGAATTATTCAATACACCGGCTTCCGTCCGCTGGCCTTCCGCGCTGTTTGGTAACCCCTCTGATCCGGCCAGAGATTACTACCTGCTGGACGATTCGGATGAAATCGTCGTGGATATGGAGAAGGTCCAGCGCCCCTATGATGACCCTTTCGGTCCGGAAGAGATGGCGCATCTGCAGCTTTCCGGGACCGACATTGTGAGCTCCGGCGTGACGTCCCGTCTGGCCTCCTTAATGCCTCGGAACTTTGGAACCACGGGAGGCACAGACTACGAACGCCGCAAACGGTTTACGACCATCGCCTGGGATCTGAAACAGTTTTCGAAACCTGTTTCTACTAGCGGAATAACGAATCAATTTCCTCCACCTTATCCCACAAATCCATTTCGACCTGAATTATTGGAGCTTTTGGGAACTGGCTTACCACAAGGGACAATCTCCACTCCCCATCAAACCAAACTGAATCTGAACCAGTTATTGGTTTTAGAAAATACGGGAACCGGTCGTACAGTCTCGTATCGTCCGCTTACATCCCATCCGGGCGAAGACAGTAATGGTAATGGTTCCCTGGATACAGGAGAAGATCTGAATGGCAATACCATGCTGGATTTATTACCTGCGACTGCCATCAATACCAGTTGGAGCAGCAGCAGTCTGCCCGCTTATCCTCCCACAACCAATGAACAACAGGAATTCTGGGCTCGTTATGACCGTCAGCGGATGGCCCGCGATATTTATACGCTTCTCTATTCCCTGAATTGTTTTACGTCACCATCATCTGATTCATTTACAGTTGCAAATCCATATCCTAGAAATTATAGCTCGGATGAAATGCTGCAAATGGCCCAGTTTGCCGTGAATCTGGTCGACAGCCTTGACCCCGATAGTGTCATGACCCGTTTTGAGTACGATACTAATTTAGGTGATGGCTGGGGGTTGGATGACAATCCTTTTACGAATACTTCGGCTGAGCAGGCGACTGGACAGCGTAAAGTGGTCTGGGGTGTGGAAGCTGTCGAACTGACACTCAGTGAGTTTACTCTGGTTCAGTGCGAAGATCAGATGACAGATCACGCTGTGACGCAGTTCCCTGATGACAAAGTTGATGGAACTGATAAAGAGCGATTTTTTAGCGCCATTGAACTACGAAATAACAGTCCTTACACGGTCTCATTTGGCACACGTGGAAAATGGATGCTCGGACTGGAAGTAGACGGAGGCATGGTAAGCTATGCCATCCCCAAAAACAAAAGTGTGCGTGCGGGAGAATTATTTACTCTGTTAAGTTCCAGTGGTGGTGATACATTTGAATCGGGGGGCGGCGATCCCTACAGTGAATTACGGGTCGACCTGGACGGGAACGGCGATTTTACAGCTGCCGGAGAACGGATTATTCCCGCCGTCGCCATCGCCGCCGGTGACAAAATTGATATGGTGACGGATCAGGCAACAACACAGTCTCTCGTCACGGTTCTGAATGACAGCTTCACTGATATTACCACCAGCGCGGGAAGTTTCCTTGACCAGGGACGAACTCAGTTAGCTGCGACTGCAACCGACGTGAAAGTCAAACTCTTCCGTAAGGCACATCTGGGCCGCGATGTTTATGTGACAACCGGGACTCCTGTTCCGGATAGTGATAACCCCTGGATTCTGGTAGATGAGATTTCAGTTCCCAAAAGTGATTTCAATCTGACATCCGATACCGCCGCGGCCGCAGAGGCGCAGCTCGACCGGGGAGCGATGAAAAGCCAGGAACGGTCACAGCCGTTACATCAACGGTCTGATACCGTGAATACGATCGCTTCCGGGAATATTCGTAATACGATCGGTCAGCAGAATTCACGTACGACCACAAACTTTACTGCCTGGCAACCGCATTTCGATCGCGATTTTTCATCACCAGTGGAACTGTTTTCTATTCCCATAGTCGGGCCAACCCAGGAGATCGTGGCACCGCAGACCTTACCCGTTTCCGCGACGGGCCCCAATGGAAGTAACCTGGATGGTTCGTCCAGTGCGGGTAAAACCAGACGCAGACTGATGACTTATGCCCTGGTCGACAGTGCGATGCAGCAGTCGGGAATTGGTGTGCTTGATGGTGTGCAGACGGCAGGGATTCAGAAATTTCTGAATCCGGATGGCGAAAATAATACAGGGCCTGATGACGACGATAATTTCTGGTTCCGACTATTTGAATATGTTGAAGTTCCTTCACGCATTCATCGCCAGTTGGCCAATCCACTCAAAGATTTTCGCGTTCCCGGTAAGTTGAATCCGAACACGATCAGAGATCCTTCAGTCCTGGCGGCACTGATTGATGATATGGGAACGACAAGCAGTGTCCTCGACGGTGGGGCGTATAACACTGATGTCACGAATGCCTATAAAATTCATCGTCTCAACGATACCAGCGAAGGATCTGCCCGTAACTGGTGGGCGGAGTTTATTAGATCACGCGATGCTGTTGATCCTATTGCAAATATCGAATTGCCTGGAACGCCTGGTTCACGCCCCTTCCGCAGCTTCGACTTCTTTGGATCTCGGAATGCAGCAACCACGGGGGTTCGTGATTTAAGAGAGAATAGTCTGTTTCGATCGCTGCCAACGGATATTTCGAGTGGGCATGTCGACGATCCTCGATTATTATTTGAAGTGGCTACGCGATCCGATCATGAAAACGGACCGGCTGACTTCCATTCGCGGAACCGGATTTTGTCCAAGATTATGGGAAATATGACTACCCGCAGTAACACGTTTACGGTTTTTATGTCAGTGGCTTACTTTGAAGCTTCTGGAGCGGGCCTGACAGCCCATGATGACGTCGTGCAGATCGGCGACCGGGCACACGGTAAATCGGTTCATGTTCCCGATTATCGTGGCTTCTTTGTGGTGGACCGGACCCGTGTGGAAGAAGCCTATGAGCCGACCACGAAAAAATATGACAACTGGAAACGACTGGTTCGCTATCGCCATTTGATTCAGTCGATCCAGGAAGATTAACGAATTTATGTTTTACCTGATCATTACAACAGGACAATTGGGTATAATAGTAAGATAAGGCACAGGAATGAGGGGGAATCACATGTAACCTAAGTTACCAGCTCTGGTCGCGGGCCTGTGAGTAGAGTCTGTGGGAAGTAGACGGTTGAAACGTCTGTTCCTGTAGAGTGGATTAGTCCGGGAATCCTCTGGTTTCCTGTGGAATCGAGATGTTTTTGAGTTTGTTTTTGATACTTGGCAACAAGTAATATATAATCTGTTTGAACCGTATTTCTAAGTGAGGAGAATGACATGAATACACGAAAAATGAAACAAAAGCTGCAGAAGCGTAAAGGGTTTACGCTGATCGAACTGCTGGTGGTGATCACCATTATCGGCATCCTGGTGTCGCTGACCCTGCCGGCCATTCAAAGTGCCCGTGCCGCAGCGCGAAAACTGTCCTGTCTGAACAACATGCGAAACGTCGGACTGGCCGTCGTCAACTTCTCCTCCGGTGCCAATTCTCAGTTGCCACTGTTGGTGGATCCTAACATTGAAGTTTCCACAACCGCTGCACCCAATGCACAGGCCAGCAATGACGACCTGTCATGGTGTACCACGCTGTTACCATTCCTGGATAACGTCGGTTTCCGTCAGCGTTGGGATGCGACTGCCAGTGCAGCCGCTAATGCCACACTAGATTCGGCCGCCGTCACGAATCTCGCTTCATTAAACGTGATTCGTTTCCCCGTGTTTACTTGTCCTGACGACCAGTTCTCTACGGACCAGGGAGCACTGTCTTACGCCGTCAATGTTGGCTACGTAACAGCTAATTACAATTCCACTGGCATTGGTTACAACTCAACCACAGGTGTAGGTCATCATCCTGTTGGCGATGGTGGACTGGATGGCGATTCCGGGACGACTGCAGACATTCCAATTAAATTTGGAACCGGTGTCTTCTGGCGTCCTCATACATCACGTATGTCTCTGGACTACATTTCTGCTGCCGATGGTATGACTCAGACGCTGATGCTTTCTGAAAACCTGCAGGCCGGCGAATGGTTTGACCAGGATACAGGCAGCCTCGGATTTGGTATTGATATGGGTGGCGTCTACTCCAGCGGCAGCACCACCATGGCTCTGCCTGCCGGTTTCAATCTGCAGAACACAACGAACTCAACCGATTCACGTATTGGTTCTAATCTGACCGCCGCCAAAGGAACCGCATGGCGTCCCAGCTCGAACCACCCCAGTGGTGCCGTGAATGTGATCTTCTGCGATGGTAGTGGAAAATCACTGACACCACAGATGGATGCAGGCGTCTACGCTCGTCTGCTCACTCCCGCTGGTCTGCGTTATGGCCAGGCTGTGGTTGACGGAACTTCTTTCTAAGCGAATGAAGTTGACTGCAACCATGATTTGAGTCATTGTTCTCAAATCGGTTCAAACATGTGGGCACCAGGGATCTTGGGATCTCTGGTGCTTTTTTTGTGGCGGGTTTAGAAACGGTGACAGCGTCTCAGGTAGAGAAGGAGTATCTTATGCAGATTCAGAGAACCAGACAGCCACGACTGCACCGCAACGGCTTTTCAAAGATCGAACTGCTGGTAGTCCTGTTCGTCATCGCGCTCCTGATGCTGGCGGTGATCATGCCGATGGGGCCGAGCTCCCATGGACCAGCCAGAAAACTGGTTTGTCTGAATAACATGCGAAATCTCGGTCTGGCGACGGTCAATTTTTCCTCGGGGAACAACTCTGAGTTGCCACTTCTGGTCGATCCCTACCTGCAGATTTCTACCGAGGATGAACCGAATGCGAATGCCAGTTATGATGACCTGACCTGGTGTACGACGCTGCTGCCCTTCCTGGACAATGTCGGTTTTCGTCAGCGGTGGGATGCGACTGCGAATCTGGCAGCAGACACAAATACGAATTCAGACGCGATCAAACAACTGGCTGCGTTGAACGCGATTCGCTTTCCCGTCTTCTCCTGCCCCAGTGACGAGTCTGCAACAGATCAGGGGGCACTCTCTTATGTTGTTAATGTTGGATATGTGACGGCCAATTATAATAAGACGGGGGTAGGTTATAACGCCTCCACAGGAATCGGTCATCATCCGGCCGGCGATGGAGGGCTGGATGGTGATCCCTCGACGACAGACGATATTCCGGTCAAGTATGCCAGCGGCGTCTTCTGGCGACCGTTCACTTCGCGGATGTCTCTGGATTTCATTTCGGAAGGGGACGGACTTGCTCAGACATTAATGCTGTCAGAAAATCTGCAGGCCGGGAACTGGGCCGACCAGGATACGGGCAGTCTGGGTTTCGGCATCGATATGCAGGGTGTCTACCCCAGTGGCAGCACATCGCTGAAACTGCCGGCCGGATTCGATCTGAAGAATAAGACCACCTCAACAGATTCTCGCATCGGCTCTAATCTGAAAGCGAAGAAAGGACAAGCCTGGCGCCCCAGTTCGAATCATCCCGGCGGTTCTGTGAATGTGATCTTCTGCGATGGGAGCGGAAAATCGCTGGCGCCCGAAATCGATCCTGCCATCTACGCCCGCCTGCTCACTCCCGCCGGTCAGCGTTATGGACAGGCTGAAATAGAGAAGGGCGCTTTCTGATCGAGGCAAGGTCCCGTAGTCCTTGTAAAGCGCCTTGCTCACCGATTGATTTCAACATGATCACACCAGAGCTCTCCGGATCTCTGGTGTTTTTTTACCGTTATTTCTGATACTGTATGCATGTACGCTTTTTGCCAGGGTGTTGAGAACCTAAGCTTTCCTGAAGAGAAAAAGATAGCGATGTTGAGACTGCTGCGAAAGGGAACTTTGCATAACGTCTCTTGACGAATCACAGGGAAATCGGATAAGGAACGGTATATAATTTTCAAATCAACAGGAGGGTCTTCCTGCGCGAACGCGTGCGGGTCAAAACAGGCCCTCTTCCTCCCTGTCAGGGAACAGAAATAATCGAGCTGCCACTTGACTGCCTGTTACAGGCCAGCCATAGTCGGTGGTTCAAAACGATGTGAGAGTTAAATCAGAATTAACCTCGTCACGAGTCACTATAGCAACCATTACATCTCAGGATCATATCATGTTTGACCCCCTATCCGGGCCGATGCCAACCCAGGCAAACCAGCGTGCCAGAAGTTATTCACAGCAGCGTCAGATGGGGATTGGCGATCTCCTGCTGGACAACCGGATCATCTTTCTGGACAGCGTGATCAACGATGCCAGCGCGAATTTAATCGTGATGAAATTGTTGTATCTGCAGTCTGAAAACCGGCATCAGGACATCAATTTATACGTCAATTCCCCCGGCGGTTCCGTGACCTCCACCATGGCCATCTACGATACGATGCAGTTTATCGAATGCGATGTTGCCACCTACTGTGTGGGTCTGGCAGCCAGTGGCGGAGCAATTCTGGTCGCCGGTGGTCAAAAAGGCAAACGCTACATTCTGCCCCACGCCAAAATGATGATCCATCAGCCTTACGGCGAAGTCGGCGGACAGGTTTCCGACATCGAAATTCAGGCCAAAGACATCCTCGATACACGTGAAGTTTTAAACCAGATTCTGGCCAACCACACCGGTCAGTCAATCGAACAGATTGCCCTCGATACCTCGCGCGATCGCTTTTTGACCGCTCCCGAGTCGGTTGAATACGGCCTGGTCGATGAACTGCTGGTTCGCGATAAAAAAGATAAAGACAAAGAATAGAAAACAACATACGTCGGCAGGCAGACTGTCGAATGATTATCAACCATCAAATTTATCATCAATTGAAGTGAGTGTTATATGACGGTCCTTACTCCTTATGTGATCGAAAAAAATGGCCGCGATGAACGGGCCATGGATATCTATAGTCGTCTGTTGCAGGACCGCATCGTGATGATGGGGTCACAGGTCAACGATCAGGTGGCACAAAGTCTGGTCGCCCAGTTGCTGTTCCTCCAGTTCGATGATCCCGAAGCAGACATCCATTTTTACATCAATTCTCCCGGTGGTTCCGTAACCGCGGGAATGGCCATCTATGATACGATGCAGTACATCTCCTGCGATGTGGCCACTTACTGTATCGGGCAGGCTGCCAGTATGGGTGCCCTGCTGCTGACTGCGGGTGCCGCCGGAAAACGCAATGCGTTACCGAACAGCCGCATCATGATTCACCAGCCACTCGCCGGAATGCAGGGAACGGCAACCGACCTGGAAATTCACGCCAAAGAAGTACTGAAGATGAAGCGGCGTCTGAATGAGATTCTGCTGCATCACACTGGTCAGACGCTCGAAAAAATTGAACAGGATACAGACCGCGACAACTTCATGGACGCCCAGGAAGCCAAATCGTATGGTCTGATTGACAATGTTCTGGAGCACCTGCAACTGCCCGGAACCAAAGAATAATTGTAATCTGATTTAGAGGAGGGCAGAAGAGACGTCTTCTGCTTTGATTGATTTCCGATGAAGCAATACCTTACGACAAGGATGTCGTTGTTGTTGATTCTCACCCTGATGGGGTGTGGAGGTCGTGGTAATTCTGATTTGCTGGAAGCCCGACTGCGTCAGCAGGAAGACAGTATTTTTGCCTTGCAGCGCGATTTGAAAGAATCGCAGCACGCGCTGGATTCGGCACGACATCAGTCTGAAGCGATGTCAAAACAACTGGCGAAAGCATCCAACGGCAGCCTGCTGCCCGAGCAGACCAAAGCCCTTTACAAGGTGACCGGAGTGAAGGTCAATAGCCTGCTCACCGGTGGCGTTGATCTGGACAGCAAGCAGGGTGACGAACTCTGGACGACCGTCATTACTCCTCATGACGCAGATGGGGAAACGGTGAAACTGCCCGCTGCATTCGAACTTGAACTGGTGGATTTGAATCAGCCGGAAGAGAATCGCCGTGTCGGTTTATGGACCTTCGACAGCCAGGAAGTCCGTTCCCACTGGTACTCCGGCTTCGCCGGTTCCGGGTTCCGGTTTGAACTTCCCTGGCAAACCACGCCACGCAATTCAGAACTGACTCTGATTGTCCGCATGAAATCTCCCGATGGTCGCAGCTTTAATACGACCTCGTCACTCAAAATTGCGCAGATCGAAAATGACTCTCCAGTCAAGCAGGCTGTCTCCCGAGCGCGGCTTACGCCGGCAGAACCGGCGCGAATTTTGTTTGATGAAAAGCCAGCTGTCATTCAGCAACAGTCTGCCAGTATCACTGTTGAAAATGAAAATCCATTTGCAGAAATTCGTGAGGAACAGGTCTCGGATCAGCCAGCGTTCCCTGCGGAAGATGAGTCACCCTTTCGCGTGATCAGCGACGAGTAAACCTGGCATCAGATGAGATACAAAAAAAGCCCTCACTCGAAATTCGGGTGAGGGCTTTTGTGTTTTATCAGATCTGATTCTGCCGTGTTATTTTCGCTGTCCCATTGAGTGGGCTTTGGCTAACGCGTCTTCCGCTTCTTGAATCCGTCCGCAGCGCTGGCAGATGACTGAGAGCTGCATGTGGGAAAAATAATCATCCGGGTCCAGTTCGGTCACTTTCGTGGCATGAGCGATCGCTTCATCAAACTTGCCGAGCTTCTGGTAGTAAACGGCAATTGCGGAATGGGCCAGGGTGTAGTTTTCATCGATCGCCAGAACTTCTTTCAGCTTCTCGACAGCTTGCTCAACATCACCACCCTCATAGGTTTTGACTGCTTCATCATATAGGCTTGCTGGAGTACTCATCTGATTAATCTCTCTCTTCTGATAACAAAAATGTTCTGTTGACGTTTGCAGATCCCGATCAGACAGGGCTGTCTTCCAGGCCAAAATTCGATAATATCACTCACTGAATTATAGGCAGACAGAACAGAATCCCAACTCGTGTTCCTGGTTTTCTTCCGGTCTCCGATTCGCAGTTCAGATTGCAGCTACCGTCCTGTCCATGATAATTCACGAATCAGTGGAATTGATAGGCATAAAGCCGCAGTTCCTGTAGAATTTAAAAACTTGGATGATCGACCGCATCACAGTTAAGATCGCATCATGCAATCCATTATGTGCGGACCCAACGCCGCTGGAAACGTGACAGTAAAACTGGACACAGTCTAACCCTTATCGACATAAATATTGAAAGCAGGACGTGGCGCGACTCAAGCAGACAGATCAGAAAACAACATCGATCCTCCGGTCGGAAACGATCGTGGTTGCCTTGATCCTGCTGGTGGGCTGCCTGCTGCGGGTTCTGTTTCTTTCCGATTCCGGGATCGAACATTTTGACGAAGGAGTCTATGCATCGAATTTGTGGTTTTCAGCGGAGCAGGGGGGCGCGTATCCGGGACGCCATTTCTATGCCCCGCCGTTGTTCCCGTTCCTGATCGAATGGTCGATGATCTTTCTTGGCAGTGGCGTCTGGGGTGTCTTCCTGCCGTCCCTGTTTCTCGGAATATTGACCGTGCTGCTGACCTGGTGGGTGGCCCGCGCGTGGTTTGGTCCTGCCGCGGGTCTGGTCGCAGTCACGCTGGCCAGCCTGAGCGACCTGCATCTACTTTACAGCCGGGTCGCGCTCACCGATGTCGGATTGGGTTTCTGCCTGCTGTTGGCAGTCTACCTGACCTGGAAAAGCTTCATCGCTGATGACTGGAAGTGGCCCGTGCTGGCGGGCATCGTGACGGGGGCTGGCTGGTCGATCAAATACAATGGCTGGTTGCCTCTGGCCGTTGGTCTGTCGGGATTGATTCCGTGGCTACTGTTTCGCCGCCGCCAGCTACTGCAGCCTGCCAGATATTTTCTCCGCTGGCTGGTCATCGCGATTGTCGCGTTTCTGGTCTGGTCTCCCGTTCTCATCGGACTGCAGAAGTCGGGCGGGTACTCTGTTGTCGCTGCCAATCACAGCCGCTACGTCGTCGGGTTCTCCGGCTGGTTCGATTCCTTCTGGCGTCAATGGGAGAACCATCGAATGCTGGAAGGCACGTCCGGTTTCTTCAGTCTGGGTGTGGTCTGCCTGGCGCTCTGCCTGGTATCTGTCCGCTGGAAAATGTCGAAGTCTGGAACCCAATCTTCTGGTGTCACCGACAATCAGATTCCGGGTTCCACGTGGAACCTGATCCTGTCTGGTCTGATTGCCGCGATTCCCATTTTGCTCGCCGCGTTCGTGGGGATCAGCCCCGTGCTTGGTCTACTGGCAAGTGTCGGTATTCTGCTGCAGTTGTTTTTCGCTTCTGGTGTTTTTCGGCTCGCTCTGTCAACAGAACAGAGCCAGGTGACAGAATCGGAATTGAATCGCGAACTGGCTGTCTGGTTACTGGCTGCCTGGTTCTGTGGACTGCTGCTGGCAACACCGCTTTACTATCCCTATCCCCGTCTGACGATTCCCTGGACCATGGCGGCCTGGCTGGGTACTGCTGCCTTCGCTGGCTGGTTGGAGCAGCGCGCGGGTGGGTCGTTGTTTGACCTGCTCTCCTCCTCCGAATCAGACCAGAATCGCTTCCGCTTCACTCCGGCAGTAGGTGTGGTCACGGTGGCGGTATTGCTGGTCGTCGTATTCAAGCCCTGGACGATGGTTGCCTGGCAGCCGCGTAACGACCTGGAGGCGATCGCGCAAAACATACTTGCTGATCTCCGCTCCCAGTCAGATGTCAGAAGCGAGAATGCCATCCTCTACACCTATGCGGAGCCTGCTCTGTTTTTTAACATCCAGTCTCAGGGACATCCATTGACAGGTCCGGTAGCTGATCTGGAGTTTCTGAATTCGCTTTCTGCTCAGAATCCCGCCTACCTGATTGTGGGCCCCCATGCGGCAACCGATCCGGATTTTCAGAAACAGTTCGCAGCAGTACGGGACCGTTTCGAACTGGTTCATTCTTACGATTACTCTCCCAGCCTCCTGGTCAGATTAAATCAGTCCTCGCCAGTCGACGTATCTGAAACAGAGCCGGTATTGCTGTATCGCGCCAGGTAACTCTGGTAAGTCAGGCGTTCCACGTGAAACAGCAGCTTCTGATAATTCACTGCGCAATTCTATTAGACTGTGTCCAGTTTTACTGTAGCGTCTCCAGGGCCATTTGGACCGAGTATAATAGATTGGGAGACGCTATGGTTAAATGTGATGCGCTCTAGCATCCCGTAGCTGATTCGGACTGGTGCTGTTGAAGCGTGACAAGTAACCCAGGCAAGGTGGGTGTTCCACGTGAAACACCAGCCACTATTAAATCACCCCCTCAAGATTTCGAAAGCCCTCTTGCTTCAATTCAGAATTCGAAATAGAATCCCGCGCCGTGTATTCCCTCCGTTATTGTCAGGCAGTTTAATTATAAGAGAAGAAGGTCATGGAAGATCAAAACCAGAATCCAGAAGATCAACAGATTGATCCCACAGAAACTCCCGGCGCACCCCGTCGCAGATTAGGTCGCGGCTTGAACGCTTTACTTGGTCGAGGTGGTGACTCCGATTCGGACCAGCAGAACGACAACCCGGATTCAGAGGCGCAGGAAGTATTCGTGCCCGCTGAACAGGATCAGATTGACATCGATTTGATCGAACGTAATCCTTACCAGCCTCGGCAGGATTTTGCTGCTGACTCAATCAAAGAACTTGAAGGCAGTATCCGCCAGCATGGAGTCTTGCAGCCACTGCTCGTCCGACCTTTCGAAGGGGCGTACCAGTTGATTGCCGGGGAACGTCGTCTGAAGGCGGCCCGTGATGCCGGATTGAAAACGGTTCCCTGCCGTGTGATGAATCTGGAAGAGCGACAGGTCTGTGAAGTCGCGATTGAGGAGAACCTCAAGCGGAAAGATCTGAACGTACTCGAGAAGGCGCAGGCTTTCAAAAACTACCTGTCGCAATTTGATAGTACTATCGAACAGTTGGCCCAGAGACTGAGCCTGGATCGTTCAACCGTCAACAATATGATCCGTCTGCTCGACCTGGCGGAACCTGTCAAGCAGGCGCTGCAGGCAGAAAAAATCTCCGCTGGTCATGCGCGGACGCTGCTCAGTCTGGATAGCGAGAAGCAGATTGCTGTCTGCGAGCAGATTCAGTCAGAGTCGCTCTCAGTTCGCAAGACTGAAGCCGAGGTTCGAAAAATCCTCAAAGGGGATGTAGACACGGTCCCCTTCGAGAACACGAAACAACCCGCGTCAGCCCCGCAGATGACCAACCATCTGGTGGATCTGCAGCAGCAGTTGCGGGAGATCCTGGGAGCCCAGGTAGAGATTAAACTCAAGACCGAACACTCGGGACAGATCCTGATTCCCTTTGATTCCAATGAGAGCTTCGAGCGGATCACAGGGGTTCTCAGAAAGTCAGCCTGACGGATTCGTCAGCCGATTACTTACAGCCAGCCGCAAACCCGGGATGCAGTCACTTGCCTTCCGGGTTTGCTTTTTGATACATATTCAAATAGATCTGACGAAACTCCGGGTTGTTCGGCTGGAGTCGAACTAACGCTGCCGCTGATTCCCATGCCAGCTTCCACTGCTGCTGTTTCTCATACAGCAGGGTCAGCATCAGGCGGAAGTCAGCCGACTGTGGTTCCAGATCACAGGCTTTCGTCAGCGCGGTGACCGCTTCGTCTTCCCTTCCCAGCAGATAATAGAGCAGTCCCAGACGGTATTGCAGCATGGGATTTTCCGGAAGCAGTCGCGCGTCTCGCGCCAGCAACTCTGCTTCTTTGGTTCGTAACGTTTTGACTTCGTCTGCTCTGCCCTGTTGTTCCAGTAATTGTGCGAGGTTGGAACGCGGACCCGCGACGGCTGGTGAGAGTTTGATAGCCGTTCGGAATTCCGCTTCCGCTTTCTTCATGTCTCCCTGATTGGCATAGAGAATCCCCAGGCTCATGTGGGACCCGGACTGGTCTCCATCCGCCAGCAGACCTGCCTTGTATTCTTCCAGCGCCTGTTTCAATGCTTTCTGATTCTGGCTGGTATCCGGCATGATCGGCAGTCCGGAGAGGATGCGGGCGACCTCAGACCGCACGCCGCGCGAAGAATCGGTCAGTCCTTCTGCCAGCAGTTTGCCGATCTCGCTGGCTTCCTGTTCGGGACCCGGAGTCCAACCTTCAAACCCCTGGAGTGCAGCCAGACGTACCAGTTCTTCTTTCGAGTTCAACGCCCGTTCGACGACCTCGCGGCTTTCGGGTGTGTTGTAGCGTGTCGCCAGTAGGGAGACAGCAGTGGCGCGAACAATCGGACCGACCTCTTTTTCGCGGGTCAGTTTGATGAGCGACCGTTCGGCTTCCTGTTTGCCAGCGCGACCAGCCGCCAGGATCTCTCCATAATGTGGGTCGTCCCGTCGCTTCGGACCATACCATTCCTCTACTTTATGTGACGCCCATTCTGCATTCTCTTCAGGTTTGGTGTGACATTGATTGCAGGCATTGGGAGTCCCTAACTTCACGCTCAGGTCAGGACGGGGGATCCGCAGGCTGTGATCTCGTCGCGGGTCGACTCCCATATACGTTTTGGATGGCATATGGCATTCGACACAGGCGGCTCCTTTAGTACCCATCTTATGGTGATGGTGGCTGGGGATATCGTACTTGGCTTCCAGATGACATTGGGTACAAAGCTTGTTACCTTCAAACTTGAGCTTCAGCGAATGGGGGTTATGGCAGTCAGTGCAGCGCACACCCTTGCGATACATCTTGCTCTGTGTGAAGGAACCAAAGACGTAGACTTCTTCATTGATCTGGCCATCGGGGTGGTAGAGATGATCATCCAGCAGGGAGAGGGCATAATGATCGTGAAAACGGTCCAGGGGAGTATGGCCGGGAGCGACATGCCGTCGATGCGAATGACAGGGAGCACAGCTCTCCAGTTGCGCGGTGGCGTCTTTCGCTTTCAGTTTTGCCAGACCATATCCGTAACGACGATCCCAGAACACCGAATGCGAATTGGCCAGTTTGACATGTATCGAACCCGGGCCATGGCAGGCTTCGCAGCTCACACGCATCTCTGAAAAAGAGAAGTGATGCGCATCGGTTGCGACGTCATAATTTTTCGCCCAGTTTGTCGTATGGCATTCCGCGCACATGTGATTCCAGTTCTGAGCGGATCCGGTCCAGTGCAGCGGGTCATCAGGACCAAACGGTTCATCGGGACTGACGTAATACCAGCGTTTCATTTCCGTATCCCAGGTCACCGGGAGCACCTGAATCCTGCCTCGCTCGAGCTCCGCCAGATACTGTTGAAGTGGCCGCACACCGATCACGTACTTGACTTCAAACCGCGCCCGTTTGCCATCCGGACCCTGCGTGGTGACGAAATACTTGTCCCCCTCATGAGTCATATGAGAAGTGATGCCGAAGTGTTCCAGCTCGGTATTATCAAAATCCCCGAGTACAAATTCGGGAGTGGCCGGATTCATGGCCAGGTCGTGATCCGAACCTTTCCACTCCGCGGCTTCTTTCTGATGGCATTGGAAACAGGTTTGTCGACCGACATAGGTTGCCTGTTCGCCTTCAGGTAGAGCCGACCACCAGTCGATCGCCAGACCGATGGAAGTAATACTCAGAAAAATTATGATGCCGTAAATCCATCGTTTCTTCATCGCGCTGGTGCTTTGTCAGTCTGTCTCTGGAAATCTGGTGGATATTATTCCGGAGTTTTTATTTTCCGAACGATGCGGTCATCACTCCATTCACGTCTGAGAACGTTTCTATATGAATCAGTAATACACAATTTTGCTGGGAGGGGAAAGCGTACCGGGTCGGGAACCGTCCTTAGAGTTCGTTGACACTTTCTTCCGGAATCATATCACCGGGAACAGCCTGCTCATCATCATGGATTTTGAGCTCGGTATCGGGGTCGGTTTTCAGCATCGGCAGAAACCGTCTGGCGATACGAGCCTGAAGGGTCACCCGGCTATCATCATGGGAATATGCGCGTGACAGAATCAGAGAATGATCCTCCAGTTGTGAAAGCAGCTTGCCATTTCCTACCGGCGTTTCCAGTTCGACGATTACGTAGCCCGAGGCCAGACGATCAATGACGGCCTGGGAGAGTCGATCGAGCCCTTCACCCGAAACCGCACTGACACTGATTGCGTTGTCATATTTCAGACGCAGCACATCCAGCTTCGAGCGGTCTTCCACCTTATCCGTTTTATTGAACACCAGGATGGCGTTCTTATGTTCGATCTCGATTTCATCCAGAACCTTGTTAACGGTTTTGATATGATGCTCGACTTCAGGATTACTGCAGTCAACGACGTGTAGTAGCAGGTCTGCCTGTCGTGCTTCTTCCAGCGTGGACTTAAACGAGGCGACCAGATGGTGAGGCAGATCGCGAACAAACCCGACGGTATCGCTCAATAATATTTCACCCCAGTGTGGTAGTTCCCAGCGACGCGTGCGTGTATCGAGTGTGGCAAACAGCTGATCCGCGATATAGACATCCGCGCCCGTCAACGCATTCATCAGCGTGCTTTTACCAGCGTTGGTATATCCCACCAGCGAAACGGTCAGCTGCTGGAATCGATTGGAGACGGTTCGTTCCCGGCGGCGTTCAACTTCCGAAAGTTTGCGCTTCAGTTCAGCCACCCGTTTGTCTAACAGTCGACGGTCGGTTTCCAGCTGCTTTTCACCAGGTCCACGACCCGCGCCGACACCCCCTTCGATACGTTCCAGGTGGGTCCACAAGCGTTTCAAACGTGGTCGGAAATAAAGCAACTGTGCCAGCTCGACCTGCAATTTGGCTTCGTAAGTTTTGGCGTGAGTCGCAAAGATATCGAGGATCAGTTCACTGCGGTCAACTATGACCGTGCCTGTTTCCTCTTCGATATTCCTCCCCTGAGAGGGGGAAAGATTGTTATCAAAAATGATAAGCTCCGCATCGACGTGCTTTACCATTTGTTTGAGCTCGTCCAGTTTCCCTTTTCCCAGACAGGTGGCCGGATGGGGATGCTCCCGGTTCTGCACCAGAGTACCCACCACTTTAACCCCCGCAGTTTCCACAAGTCCTTTTAATTCGTCGAGGGCCTGATTCTTATCGATGTGATTTGAAGGAGAAACAACAGAGACCAGTATGGCTCGTTTTGCTTTAACTTGTAGTTCTTCTCGTTTTGGATCCGCCAAGGAGCTATGACCTTATCTAGTATAAAAAGAGGAGAGTAATGTTCGGGCGAAACGGGCGCCCTGCCTCCTACTCTCTATTTTAACAGGTTGTTCCTGAGAGAATAGGCTATTTATCTCCCTCTGACACCATTTCCTGTCTGGAAGTTCAGAATTGGATTGACAATCGGGAACTGATAGCCTGAGATCGTGGAATGAAAGAGGTGTTTAAATTCCCTGTTTCATTAAGACGATATCCAGCGCGTCGGCGCGTGTGCAGGATTCCCAGTATTCTTTGAACTCCGGATACTCATTTTGCAACACGATGCCACCCAGATGATCTACCTGCCTCGCGCAGATCAGGAACGAATCTTCAACGCGGACGGATGCCTGATAATGGCCCCATTTGCATTCAAAATGATGTTCGTAAGGCAAACCGTAGCCGGAAAATCCAGCGGGGATCTGAATGCGATGGCTGTCGGAGAAACGGATCGGGCTGGGAGTCTGCAGGGCAGAATTTCTTTTTTGAACGTTGATCAGACCGGCAGTCTGCATGGACCCGATCCAGGGAATTCGAAACAGAATGATGTCTTCAATCTGGCGCGCCCATTGGTCCAGAGTCGTTTGGCAGCTGTAGCGGACCGGTTGTGAAATCTCTTTCAAATCAAGAAAACGCGGCGCCTCGATGCGGGCACCCGTCCATGAAGCAGCCAGTTCTTTTTCCAGAGTAAGCGATGTATAGTCTTCGTTACGGTTCACATATTTTAAACGAAACTCCATCGCGGTATCACCGGATGTTGTGACTTCCGATGTGAATTGATAGCTGCAGTCGCTTGCAAGAGTCCCTTCACAAACACGATTGATCTGATGCAGCTCGGGACCACCTTCCGGAATGGTTGTAAGTTCGCCGGCTTCACGATTCAGAAGCAGAGCCTGTGTTCCCTGATCATTATAGGGAATATCTTTGAAGGTTACCGGTCCCCCCGCGGGGTCCAGCCACAGGCGTTCTCCACTGGCTGTGGTAACACTGACGATGGCATGATCGAAACGCGCACCGGGCAGTAATGCTGCGGAACCATTCATGCGCGTCAGAAGAATGGCGATTGAAGATTCGATTCCCAGGTGCCTGAGCAGGGAGACCAGCAGCGAAGATTTATCTTTGCAGTCGCCGCGCATGTCTTCCAGCATTGATCCCACTTCGCGTGTTTTTTCCAGAGCCAGTTCGTTCGGATGCCGCCCATACCGGACATCCTCTGACGCGTACTTGTAAGCAGTGAAAATTTTCTCTTCTTCTGTCTGGTCCTCCTGAATCAGTTCCTCTGACAGCTTCTGGATTTGTGGCGGTGTCTTTTCAGGTGGCTCAAGGTCATTCAGATAAAAACGATTGATGGGTTCCCAGGAAGTGAGCGTAGTGAGATCAACCCAGGGCAGTACCTCGCGCGGATGGGGAGTGCCATCATCGGTTTCGTAGCCGGGCAGATCATGCAGGTCCCACTGATAGACCTGATAGGATCCGTGCTTCCAGGTTCGTGGTTCCAAATCGGTGAGATGCAAACGGTACTGGAGAGTAAACGGTTCCGCGACAGCGACGGTATAGCGAAGTCGTCGACAGGGAATGGAGAACTGAAAGTATTCCTGTCCCCACATGCAGGCAGCGATCCGATCCGGGATAAAGTAGTCCTGCTGTTCCTCCAGTTCGACTGTGACACCGGGGCGGAGCGGATAAAAGTTGACCGCTGTCTGGCCGTAAGGCTGTACTACTTTCTTTGCTTTTCTGACACTGCCATCAGGTAGATAGACTTTGGCAGTCTGAATTTTATGCAGAGCTGTCTGACGATCATGAAACCGGTAGACTTCATCCCATTGCGCCAGAGATTCATTAGCGTACAGCGCGGTCATGTTGTGAGCGCGTCGTGTTATGGTACCATCGCGATGCAACACTGCGGTGGAATCGGAGAGTAGAATCGATTCGCCCCAATGTTGTAATTCTTCTTCAGAGACCGCGGGCTGACAGACATCGTCATAAGAAATTCGTGGTGCAAAACATAATGTGTTTCGCGCCACTTTAAACCGGGTACGCCACAATTTTCGTTTCGGTTTTACAGGCCGTTCTGTGCTGAGCTGATTCAAGGCAAGGGCACTTTCCGTCTCATCAGAATCACGAATGAATCGAGATTTGATTGTAGCGTTAAATCAAGTCATGGTGCCAGCATAAGAGTGGGTGAAGTGTATTAATGAATACTTATGCTGTGCGGGTGCAATATTGGAACTTACGTTCGCTGAATGGACCGTCATGTAAATAGAAGAAGCGATCGAAAAACCGATCGCTTCTTACTCGTTATGGCTTGTTGTTTCCTGCTGCTAACAGAAATAAGATTATTTCTTCTTCTTAGCAGCTTTTTTCTTTGGAGCAGCTTTCTTTTTAACTGCTTTTTTCTTTGCAGCTGCCTTTTTCTTTGGGGCGGCTTTCTTCTTAGCAGCTTTTTTAGGAGCAGCCTTTTTCTTTGGAGCAGCTTTCTTCTTCACTGCTTTCTTCTTTGGGGCTGCTTTCTTTTTGGGAGCAGCTTTCTTTGATGCTGCCTTTTTAGGTGCTGCTTTCTTTGCCTTTTTCTTTGCCTTTTTCTTTGCCACCGCAAATCCTCCTTTGAGAGTTAAACGAGGGCTGCCTTGCCGCTGGCTCCGGGCTATAAGTCGGCAAAGGTCTGCCACAACGAATAAGAATTTGAAGTCTGTCAACCTTGACAAACTCCGATGTTTGTCCCCGATTAAAATGAATGATTTTTCAACCAAAACGAATTCTGAATTGACACTCATTACGCACTAAGGACTTACATCTATTTAATGGCCATCATCGTAAATATTTCGAAAAATTCTGCAAGCCAATTCTCTTATGAAAAGCATCTTTTCTGTTCGTTGTAAACTGACTCGTCAAGGGCGTTTAAAAAAGAAAATGCAAATAACGCGTGTTGTTGTTACCGCGTTTTGTTTGCGATGCATAAAATAAGAGATCGATTTCACCCTATAAAAATAGGGAAAAATCGATCATTCTGATTTTGCATTAATGTCGTTGTCTTTAAAAAGACGCTGTTATAAAACACGCTTGTGGTAATTCAAAACAACAGCAAAAAGGGGGCAGAATTATTTTGAGGTTTTCAAAAATATTTTTGCCTCATCGCTTGTTTTGAGTCGTTCAGACGCTTTCCCAGACCTCTTTCATGTAACGAAAACTTTCGCGCGCGATAAATTCACAGCCGGGTTTGTAGTCAAAAACTTCCACCGAGATCCACCCGTCGTATCGACTTTCTTTCAGCGCTTTGAAGATCGGATGGTAGTCGGTCTCTCCCATGCCGGGACCCAGGAGGTTCGAATCATTAACATGGAAGTGACCGGTTCGTGTGTCATATTTGTGAATGAGTTCCGGGATCGATTCTGTTTCTGCGCCGAGCATCGCTTTGACATCCTGGTGCAATACAAAATTGTCAGCTCCGACCATATCGATCAGTTCCAGCGCCTCGGCACAGGTATTCACAAAATCCGTTTCTTTGGTTGTCAACGGTTCCATACAGATTCGCACACCACGTTCACCAATGGCTGGCAGACAGTTCCTGAAAACTTCAGCAGCATTCTCATAAGCCTGCTCGCGTGACATGCCTTCTTCAACATTTCGCTGGAAAGGAGAACCGAAGACCATCAAATCGCCTCCCAGGTCGGCACACAGTTCCCCGAGTTCAACCAGATAATCAGCCGTTTTTTTCCGCACGGCGGCATCCGCGGTAGTCAGATGCAGGCCTTCTGTTTTTGCCAGAAGCCAATGCAGGCCAAAGATTTGCAGCCCACGGTCTTCTGCGGTTTTCCTCAGGAATGCCCGTTGTTCTGCAGAAATGTCCGAGGGGCGCTCGGCAAAAGCAAACGGCGCGAGTTCGATCCCCGTATAACCGATTTCAGCGATCAAATCGCATTGTTTTTCCCAGTCCCAGTCAACAAACAATTCCTGACAAATGCCAAACTTCATTTAAATGTCTCACTTTATTATTGAACACAGATTAGAGGTTCCTTGAGTCATTTGAGGATAACAGGCAGGCATTCGTTGATCGAGTCTTAGCCGCAAATCTTCCAGCAGCTTTTGGAGATTACCAGTCAGGTACTTAGATCATTCCTATCGGCATAACAGTCATAATCATTGGAGGAGAACCGGGGAACATGCCTGGCAAACGTCAGACCGGTATCGGTTGTAGTGATCGAATGGTTTGTGGTGTCTTCGGGGAACGGGATGGGTGGTAAGCTGTGGGGAAATGGGTGTATCGGTTAAGCAGTGCTAACTTTGATGACGAAGTAGATTCTAACTGTTTCCAGTTTTCAATTTTGTATGCTGAATAACTCATGTAGAGGAATAGACCGATGAAGAATGCAACCTGGATTCCCCTTCTGGCGGCCGCTATGATTATGGCCTGCTTTGGGGAACAAGCCCAGGCAGGTTACCTGGGAGCAGGTAGATACAAGTGTTGCCCCACAGAGGCATGTACTTCTTGTGGTGATTACTGTGCTGCCAAAGAATGCTCAAGTACCTGCTATAAAACCGTAGTTGAAACCGTATGGGAAAAGCAGAACTACACCTGCCAGAAGACAGTCTATGATACTGTCTGTGAAAAAGTTCCCGTGCAATACTCAAAGAATGTGTACAAGACCTGCTACCGTGATGAATGTTACACGGTCTGCAAGCCCGTGTATCAGACCTGTTACCGAGAGGTCTGCTATAATGTATGCCGACCTGTCTACAAAACCTGCTATAAAACTGTGTGCTGCAAACGTCGTCGCCCGGTGTATAACACCTGCTATCGCGATGTCTGCTACTCAGTTTGCAAGCCGGTGTATAACACCTGCTACCGGGATGTCTGCTACACCGTCCGCCGCCCGATCTGTGAAACACACTACCGTGATGTGTGCTGCACGATCTACAAAACCAATTACAAAACCTGCTACCGGGATGTCTGCCGCACTGTCTGCAAACCCGTTCATACCTGGCATGATGTTGAAGTCTGCTGTGGCGAATGGAAAACAACCACAGAGCACTGCCCCGGACCGGTTGTTGAGAAATGTGTCTGTGAACCAGGAACCTGGGAATACGATTGCAGCTCCTGCTGCCCGATCTATAAACCCGGTTGCTGCAAAACAGTCAAAGTACAGTGCCCCGGCACTACAATCTGCCGACGAGTCTGGTGCCCCAAGACGGTCACCCGAAAAGTCTGCTGCACAACTTACGAACGTGAGTGCAAAACCGAGCGGGTTCCTTACACAGTATGTGAGCGAGTTCCCTGCACGATTACCAAGAAGGTACCGTACACCTGCGTTCGTTATGAGTGCGAAACACGAACCAAGAAGGTTCCTTATACGACCTGCCAGATGGTACGTGAATGCCGAACCCGCAAGGTTCCTTACACGACCTGCTGCTGGAAAGAAGAATGTGTGACCAAACAGGTTCCTTATACCACTTGCACCATGGTTTCAGAATGCCGGACCCGCAAGGTTCCTTACACTACCTGCAGCTATGAGCAAAAAACCTGTACCCGCAAAGTTCCTTACACTACCTGTGAGCAGGTCTGCTGCACACGGTATGTGACCCGAACCAAGTGTGTACCGCGAACTGTTTGCGTGACGAAAACCCGATGTGTGCCGAGACAAGTATGCCGCAAGGTACCCGTGCCCACCTGCTGCCCCGAGCCGCAGACCTGCACGGCACCTGCTCCTAAGACTTGTGTCAGCAACTAGTCAACGAGACGCCAGAAGAGTTTTCAGTAATTGAAAATTGAAACTGCGAGAGGGCGGTTGATCTCAGATCAGCCGCCCTTTTTTTGGTGCGTCAGGCATGACGCTGTCAACCGGTTAGCGAAAGTGAGCCGGGAATCGACGGTGTTACCGTCGAACAACTCCGGGATTTCTGAAACCAGCGTTGGGTCATGGATCTGGAAAAGTTCTTTGATCGCGTGAATCACGACGTCCTGATGGAACGTCTGGAACAGTGGATCAAGGACCGACGCATCCTGAAGCTGATCCGTGCCAATCTGCGGGCGGGAATCAGGGAGGGGCATCGCCAGCCCTCGCTGTGAAAGGACCCCGCAAGGGGGACCGCTCTCGTCGCTGTTATCCAATATCCTGCTCGATGAATTCGATCGCGAACTGAACGGCGGGGAGATGTGTTGTGTTCCATACCATTGCCAGTCGGTCCGAGCTCTGTAGCCTGATTCACCACTTGGCAAATCCAATGAGCGATCTAAAGTATTTGTATTGACTTAATCTTTCAATATGGAGTTCAACCATCAACGATTTTGATATCTTCAAATTTGGTTTAATCGTATTTGCGATTGTCTTTGTAGCGGCTTTCAGCCTGGCAATCTCTTCAGAAGACCAAATTAAATAATGCCTGATATCAAAGTCGAATTAATCTCATAAAAGGATAGTAGTAACTGTGAAACGAATAAAATATGGAAAAATCTTGTTTATCTTTGCTGCATTCATCTCGTTTCTGTTCTCAGTCTCATTGTGGTTTGGAGGCCAGAGAGAAGAAGGAATGTTTGTAGGCATTTGGGTTCCTTCCATCCTGTCCTTTGGATGTCTCATGTTACAAGGAAGGGGCCAAACTAAATGAGTACTCTTGGAATATTCTTACTTGGGCTTTTCGTAATGTGTCTTACGGTATGCGCTACTTTGCTGGTGGGGCTTCAGGAGGCTTCTGATGAATCACTTACTCGGGTCGAAGACTTAACCGAATTTGAGAAAAAATCTGTCGGAAGATCTACAGAAGTTAATTAGCCACCTGATTCAGTTTCCTTATTCATGATTAAGAATTCGCTCGGAATGTAGGGTTGGACTTCCCCAGGAATAGTGGGCGCGTTGTTAAGGTTAGGTGGCCTGTTCAAACTGTTCGGGTCTTTTAGAGACCAGCTTCTATTTCGGCGTTGCGAAGAAGGGGGCTGTGGGGGCATTATCAGGTAAGTTATGAAATCATGCTTAAAAATCCTGGCTGGTCTTATCTGAATTGAAGGATGTTTTTAACCAGAGAGAGCCAAGGTATCTACTGCACACCCAGTTATTGATTAATTTTTCAAAATACCACGCGTAGCGCTGCGAAGTCATGCCGCCGCATGTCTCTGACATGGCATTTTATCAACATTCTCAGTGCTGATCAAAATCAGATCTCCCTTAAACTCAGTGTTATACTTCGACCATCCTTTGATCGATTGCTGTCGTCTTGATCTAAGGTCAGCCGCCCTTTTTTGTTTGTGTGATTCCTGTTAGTCGGGTTGACTCTGGAGAGAAAAATCAATGACATTTTCACCTGGTATGACTTCAGCAGTCAGCTGGCTTTTCGAATTATATACTGACGGAAGCAGTTCTTTGGAGCCGGGTACCAGCGGTTCATTTCCTTCACCCCCTGTCGTCGCACGTTCCGTGGTGATTTTGACATTATGCGAACCAACCACTACCCCTTCTTTTTCGAGGGAGTACTGTAATTCATAAACGCCTTCAGCATTTGTAGTACCGACCGATGCACGTCCTTCCTGCGGGGAAAAATCAACCCGTGCATCAGGTACGGGTTTACCATCGAGAGTGACGTTACCGGTTACGGTAGCAAGTTCAGGGCCCGAATTCCCGCAACCTGACAATATCAGGCAGGTAAAACTATTCAACAAGCACAAACTTAAAATCCTGAGCATCATGAAAATGATCCTATTACTGCAATATATGTACTCAACCAAAACGGCTCATGCAATTTCCAGGTCAGCAACACTAAAATAAATCACCATCATTGAAAATTCGGGTGTCGATCATCGAAAGCCCCCGCTAACGCGAGACCGTTTGACAAATCGAACCCGAATTACAGGTATGACGATTCCTCAGTGGAGATGGTTAGAATTCCCCAAGGATCTGACCATCGGCAACCCCGATTAAACTTTCCAGCGTACTGTTGACGGCATCGTCTGTATTCAGGTTTATGTTTTCACTGATGAACCGTACCGCACCATCTCCAAGCCCGAAATGAGCTCCGCCGGTATGTTGACTGCTGTAGGTCTGACGAGTCGCCACGTTTGACGGGTTGGTCGGGTTGATGGAATACGTCGAGCCGCCAAAGATGGCAATCAGTCCCTGGTTTCCACTCGCCTGCTCCGGTCCATTCGTTCCACCATATTCACGAGCCGCGTATAGAGTTCCTGCATAAAAATCGACGGTTCCCACTTTATAGGACCGCTCTCCGACCAGGATCGTATTACTCGCTCCGTCCGTGATATCACGAAACCGTAAATTGCTGTCGCGCCAGAACGCGCCTGTCGCCCCTGAACCACCGTTGGCACCGTTCGATGAACGAGACTGCCGCAAGGTACGGTTGTTATTGGAAGCAATATAGTTTGACACAGGGAGACCGAAATTCGTTCCACTATCCGCCTGGATTTCCTGGCCGGCGTTTCCGTTCAGAGCTGGCCCGGTATCGGAGGGGCAGCGGAAGGCGGCGCGTGGCTGTTGCATGCTGGTGCGGATGGCTGCATCATTCAAAGCCGTTGAAGGAGTGATTGGGCCAGGGTTCATCTGGTTATAGAGGGGGGCCTGATCGAGATAGGGCAAGATCATTGTGCTCCAGGCCCAGTGCCCTTCGTTATCTGCTAGTGTTCCACCTGAACCCCGCTCGTCAACATAACCGGGAGGGAACATGTTAAATGTGTCGTGATAGTTCTGGAACGCGAGACCAATCTGTTTCAGATTGTTTTTACACTGGGATCGGCGGGCTGCTTCTCGCGCCTGTTGAACCGCTGGCAGCAACAGGGCGATCAAAATTGCAATAATGGCAATCACAACAAGTAATTCAATTAATGTGAAGCCGCGAAGGCGTTTTGCAGGTCGAGGAATTTTCATAAGTGTCTCCTTGTGAATAAACAATAGATAATGACTAATTTATGACACACAACACTCTTTCAGATGCAGCGTGTGAACAATGAGCTTCAGCGATAAAAAAATGTTACGTTTGCTGAATAAAATCAGGGGCTGGCAACCAGAACACGAAATTCGTCAACATATTTGGTTCCCGTTTGTAAAATAAATTTAAGTGTTTTGCGATCTTCTGACAGACTCAATATGTCCTGATGCGTGCCATCTTCTTCGACCCGGGCTTCGACTTCCTGATGTTGAATGGGGGGGGCAATTGCCACCGGCACACAGCGGGTTCAAGACAGAGTCTGTCTCAAGCAGGCGTGTCTTTGTCGTGATCAAACCAAGTATGGGCTGATTAAAATGAACCACTCCTTCAGCACGAATCATTTCACGATGGTTGCTGGCGGGATCGTAGTAAATCCGATAGCAATCCACTTTCATGCCTCGCGAGACAAAATCGGTTTCTTTTTCAATCTGCTCTTCTGCCCGGTAGTCGCCCGGTTGACTAATTGAGACCGGCAAATTCTCCGAGAGCAGAATATCGCGTTTTTCTGGGAACAGAAAAATCGTTCCGTCCCGTTCGAGTACCTGGAATTCGCCCTGCGCAATCTGATCGGGCAGTTGTTCCTGAAAAATGACATTATCAGAAAATTGATCTACCGCATAATCTCGCGAAATGAGTGGGATAAAATCACTGCTGGTATAATCCCGGGGTTGAATCAAATTCGTAACCGAGTCGATCTGAACCGCTTCATTTGCCAGGATTTCACGAGGCGGTTCTGTCTCTTTGGAACTTGCGGCCTGGACTTTGCCGCGATAGACATTGATTTCCGTGTTCAGTTCAGCACCGACATTTACGGAGAACGAAGTACCCAGGTCAATAATCTTTCCCGTCTGCGTTTCCACAGTAAACCCGTGACCTGATTCCGGGACATCAGCTACCAGCTTTCCTGCTTGCAGGAAGATTTCATTTGAGTTGTGAGTGGTAAACTGCGCGGGAGCCTTCAGATTCACAACTGATCCCGAAGTGAAGCGAATTTCGATCGCCCCTCTTAACAAATGCCTGCGAGAACCGGGCAGCAATTTTTCTTCCGTCGTGATATTGCCAGAACTCCAAACACTGCCGGGTTCCGGAAATACGTGGGCAACGGGTGTCATCAGGTGCATGGAGAACAGGCCCCCCAGAACCAGACAGACACAGCAAGTGACATATAGAATGAGATTCCAGTTCTTTTTTCTGGAATAGATCGACCCTGGTAAGTGTGTCATCTCCTGCGGGGAGGATGAGTCGGTATGGATCCATTCCAGTTGAGTCTGCAGGGTAGAAAACTGAACAAAGAAGATGCGTGCTTCCGGATCGCTCTTTAACCGGGTTTGCAACTGCTTCAATTCGCGTTCATTCAATTGGTTATCGAAATACAGGGCCACCAGTTTCGGGAGTGGGTCTTCCCAGCTGGTTGAATTTTCTCTAATCATCAGATGCGGGACCTCGCTGCGATGGATTTCTGGATGCAATCCTGCAGCCGCAGTCTGACACGCAGCAGCATCACGCCTAACGCTTTTTCAGATTTTCCCCAGTATTCAGCAATCTGTTTCAGAGGCAGAAACTGTCCGTATCGTTGCTGCATGAGTATCTGTTTGTCTGACGGTAAGTGGGTAATACACGTTTTGAGTGCTTCTATCTGTTCGTTATATAAATCAGGCATGCATTCGATGGTTTCTGACAAGCTGTTAAGCAGCTCATCGACGTATAGTATATGGTTTCGGCTCTGATCGCGCCAGTATGACTGAATCTTGAAGAAAGCTACCTTTCGTGACCAGGCCAGGAAGTTCGTACCCAGCGTAAAGCTGCTTTGTTTCTCCAGCAGACATTGATTCACGTCTTGTAGTAAATCGTGGGCATCGGACGTGTTTCCAACCAGAGAAAGCACATAGGCATGCAGCTGCCCCTGATGCTTAAGCAACTGTTGGAAAAATTCATTGTTCAAAATGACTTCGTTCATCAGATAAATCAGTTCTGATTGGATGCGCGTAGAAACACTGTAATACAGATCCCCTGCTAACTAGATTCCAGTAATCGGGGGCAGACTACAGAATATTTTCAAATTTCCAGCTTTATTTAACATTTTGATAAAGTTACGCGTATCGAAAGAGGGCAGTGTGTTTTCAGTTTTGTAAAATACTGTGTTGGCTATATGAAAATGCGGAGTGAGATTGTGGGGTGTTTGAGCGTCGGTTCAGCTCAGAAGCAGGCAATGAGATAGAGAATTTAAGATGGTGGATCTGGCTGGAAACTTAACGGGGCGAGTGTGACTATTTTTTTATTGAAAATATGAATTCCAATCGAGTAATAATACGTGAATTTGTTGAGAGTTCAACGTTACCTGCTTGGAGGGAGGAAAGTTACATCAATTCAGGTTGCGATAATGAGAAAAGATAATTCATGCGTGAGCTTATGAACAGAAAAACTCAATATGTTATCCGCGGCGGCGTCGAGGGGCGGGAGCGCCTTCGCGTGCTGGGGCGTGTCATGCAGGAGAGTACTGCAAGACTGATTGATCAGGTCAATCTGACTGAAGGGATGGCCTGTCTGGATGTGGGCTGTGGCGGTGGTGATGTCTCTCGCGAACTGGCCCGCCGCGTGGCACCGGCGGGAAAAGTGGTTGGCGTCGATATTGATGAGACCAAACTGTCGATCGCCCGCCAGGAAGCAGCAGAGCAGGGGCTCACGAATATTGAATTCCGTCTCTCGGATGCCCGCGAGATTCCAACGGTGCCGGAGTACGATCTGGTTTACTCCCGATTTCTGCTCACCCACCTTAAGGATCCGGTTTCCGCAGTCAGATCATTTCTGAAACAACTGCGTCCCACCGGTTACCTGGTTCTGGAAGACATCGACTTCAGCGGTTCATTCAACTACCCGGAGAGTCCCGCTTTTCAAAAGTTCTTTGATTTGTACAACACCGTCGTTCGTCACAGAGGCGGCGACCCGAACATCGGGCAACGGCTACCTTCCATATTGAGGGATTGTGGTTTACAGGACATGAATGTCTCCGTCGTTCAGCCCACGGGAATGCATGGTGAAGTCAAACAGCTGAATGGCCTCACCATGGAAAACATCGCTGACGCGATTCTCGAAGACGGGCTCGCTACTCCAGGGGAGATCGATGAGATTGTCAGACAACTCTATGACTATGCCGCAGACCCCAAAACATTATCCGGAGTCCCCCGTGTCATCCAGGTCTGGGGGCGACTCCCTTTTGCCTGACTTAATGATTCAACCATCAAAAAAATGAGGTACTGCAGAAGATCCGGTTTTCTTCACACATCAGCTGTCTCGTTGATTTTTCTCGCAGCCAGGATCCAGGGGCACTGGCTTTCCTACTTTGTCAACCGGTTCGGTAAACAGGTAACGCCAGACTGCTTCATGAATGTACTGGCCTTTCGCGTTCTTCCCTGCATTGCCCCCAGGGACCACAGAGGAATGGGCGCGACGGGTATTGTTTTTCACATCGAAGTCGGTAATCAGACGCCGGGTATTTCCATAGGGCGGCTTTGCCTTGTCTACATTCACGATCGGGCCAAATTCATTCAAGCCAATCAATTCCCAGGAGCGGCAGTAATGGTCGGCAGTCCAGCCGCCATCCAGAACATGCGAAAAACCGAAGTAGCGGTTCGTGGGAGTCGCGGAAGGCAGCATCTGCCAGTTCTGCAGTTGATCGCGCGGGCCACAGAACATGACCACGCGACTGACCTTCTGATGTTTTGCAAACCGGGCCGCCGTTGTGGAACCGTGCGAGCTGCCTGCCATGATCACATCTTCCCAGCGAAGATCTTTCCCATCCGGAGTCAGGTAATAATTCCACTGACCCTGCGGGTTTTCTTTTGCCAGCCATTTCACAAACTGTAATGCCCGTTCTTTCATGCCATCTGGGTGGGGGATCGAAACCTGGTCGCTGTAATCTTCACCGGTTGCTGCTTCCAGACGGACATTACCACGACAGGTTTCGCCGACGGGATTTTCGCGACAGACTTTGGAGAACCAGCGGTTGGCGTAATGTACCTGAATGGCATGCAGGCCGTAGCTGGAGAGCCGGTCAAACAGCTGGCTGTTGTAACCCATCAGCCAGATTACCAGTTTGCCGCGTGGTTTGACGCGGGTATCTACCACAGCATGTTCCACGTCCTGTGGCTTACCTTTCGCTTCGAAGACATAATCGATCTCCGGATGTTCTTTCGTGCGGGGGTCGATTTTGCTGGCGCGGGCCGTCAGCTTGTATTCCTGAGGTTTGCGATCGCGATAGCGCAGCGTACGCTCAGCCGCCTGCAGGGGGGATGAAATAACGAGAGTGAGCAGAACGAGGAGACACAGGGATTTCTGATACATAATCTTTCACCAGTTCAAAGCAGTGTGGTCAGGGCGGGTATCACGTTATGGTTTCCATTATAGAAACCTGATCCGCCTGAGTCCCGACCACAGCGTTAACATCTGGTGAGAAGCAGAAAAAAACTGTCTGCTGTTACTGAGCGTTCAGAATATCAGCGCAGGAGATTGATATGAGAAACAACTGAGCTCAAGCTGGAATGATTGACAGCAGACGTTGTTTAAAACAGTCCGCGGACCATATCCAGCAAGGATGAACTGACAGCAGAAGGATCATCATAATGCCACATTGTGCGGATGAGATCGTACATCATCACGCCGCAGATGCTCATTAACAGTGTTGAGATACCTAATGCCACGAATGTCCCCACTCCCCATTCCGCTTCGGGGGCCGCCATCGCAGCGCCTCGTCCACCTGCAAAGGAAGCAGGAGCGACAAACTCGGCATGGCTTTCACCACTCTGGAAGGAGTCATCGAAATCATCGTCGTCCGCATCATAGATATCGTCGAAGTCATCTTCATCATCGAAGACGTCTGACATGCCATCATCACTGGCAAACTCATCGTCATCAAAAATCGCCGACTCACCTTCATCATCATCTGAATCCAGTATCACAGAGCCTGAAGAACCACCGGTATCGCCGTCTTCATTCAGCATCAGAACGCTGGTGTCGGAATTAGTGTCTTCCAGGTCAAAGCTGCTGTCGGCGAAATCTTCGTCATCGTCCAGCGCTGGAATTTCCATGGTCGCATCTTTTCCTGCGCCGGCAGACACCATGGGAGAAGTTTGATCGGCGTCTTCCACGTCAAATGGTTCGAGTGAGATACCACTGTCTGCAGTGATGGAAATATCACTGCCAGTATCATCATCTTGCAGTGAAAGCCCGCTGGCGTCGTCACCGACGAGGGAAATCCCACTTTCATCAGCCGATTCCAGAGAGATGCCGCTGTCCAGTGGGCCTGCCAGAGAAATACCGCTGTCGGATGCCAATGAGATGCCGCTGTCTTCGGCCAGGGAAAGTCCGCTGTCTTCTGCGAGGATTGATGATTCATCGCTATCGTCAGATACTAAGGCCACATCACTGTCGCTGCCCAGATCAAAGTCTTCACCAATCAGAGCGACATCGCTTTCACTGCCCATCGGGCTGGAGTCGTCAGCGACGAGTTTGACATCACTGTCACTGCCTGTATCCAGATCCAGGATTTCAAAGTCCGGTTCCGAGTCGGTGTTAACCAGTTTGACATCACTGTCGCTGCCCAGGTCAATACTGGAATCTTCAGTCAGGCGCACATCACTGTCAGAATCTTCGCCAACCGCAACCAGTTCCGGCTCACTGTCCAGCTGCAGATCGTCACCATCGTCGACCACGAGTCGTACATCACTATCGGAACTGCTGAGTTCGACTGGTTCATCATCGTCATCGTGCACGCTGCCACGGATTACAGTTGCCTGTTCGCCCACTTCATCTTCATCAATGACACTGTCTGATTCCAGAGTCAGACCATCGTCGTCGAGAATGGCAGAATCGAACAGGTCGTCATCTTCCAGATCTTCATTGTTGAACAGGGGAATCGCAGGATCGGAATCTGCCTGGCGGCTACGTCCTAATTCTTCCACATCTTCCATGCGAAATTTCCAGGCACCTCTATCGGCAAAACCACGAATATCTCCCGCTTCTCGAATGCGGTTCAATTCTTCTTTTTCCATGCCCAGCTCGGCGGCTGCTTCTTCGAGGTTCAGATATTTTTTGGCCATGGTGGCACGACTCCGACATCATTGATGTAAATTAGGAATTGAGGATGTGTGTAAATCATCATCGGACAATTGGCTGGAGAATTTCAGTCATATCAAATCTGAAACCCGTCAGACAAAAGCCTTTGCGAAGAACTTGCGGATTCTTTGAATCGTATCAGCCCTGCCGGAGCCTTCTCCGGAAATTCTGATCCGAACCGGAACTTGGGATCAAGAAGTACTTCCCGATCATCCAGTTATCTATTATTTAATTCTAAATTAGAACTGATCGGTTGCAAGTACCATCTTGTTGAATGATCCATTCTTAAGCAACAATCCGGGCTACAAAGCGTATGTTCACATTGATTGAGGATAAGGTTCCTTAAGACAAATCGATTACACGGGTTATAGCGTATTCTGCTTCACTGCTCGTCAATTTGAGCCAGACAACCTCGGATCCCTCGGCTACTGGCCCAGTTCCCGCTTTAATTCAGCCAGTTCCGAATCGATCTGTTCTGAGCGGGAGAGAGTCATGGGAGATTCAGCATCGGTGGCATGCGGGGGATTTTGTGACGATGTTTCTGAAAGTCCGGCTTGTTCCGTTAATTCCAGCTGCTTGCGTCGAGCTTCTGCTAATCTGGCTTCCAGGGCATGCAGGGTCGTGGTCAAATGCTCGCAGGTTGCGACAGCGGCCTGATGTTGCTGTTCCAGGCCTGCTTTCAGATCTTCCACTTCCTGTTTGCGAACCAGAGAGTTTCGTGCTTCTGTTTCATCACCCAGAGCCAGCGCATTTTTTGCTGCTTCTTTCCACTGGAAAATCTGACGTTCATAATCAGACAGTTCCTGCTGAATCGTCTGTTCATTAGAAGAGGCTGTTTTCACACTGCGATTCGCGCCTGCAATTCCTTCTTTCATCTCAGAAATAATCTGTTCGATCTCCGTTACAGGATCTTCCGCATTATTAAGAAGGTGAGTCAAGTTACAGGTAACAATGTCAGTGAGCCGACTGAAATAGCTCATCCCCTCTACTCCGTACTGTTGCAGGTGTTAGTGAAAAGAAAGCGATTTTGCTGGCCCGCGGGAGTCAACGTAAATCGCTTCGATCGGGTTCAATTCTTTTTGAAATTCTCTCTATTATAACAGTAACTCAATTTTTTTGAGGGCCTGTAACGCCCATCAGTGTTAATTTCTCTCGCAGTTTTTCCCGGGCCAGTCGAAGTCGACTCTTGGCTGTGGCCAGATTCGTTTCCATGACCTCTGCGACTTCATTCAGTGTCAGTTCTGAATAATGATGCAGTGTAAATGTTAAACGTTGATCTTCCGGGATCGTTGCCAGTAGTCCATCGACAATCAACGCCAGTTCTTTGATATTAGCCTTCTCTTCCGGCGAGACGACTTCACAGGCCAGACGATTGAGTGAATCATCTTCATCTGCCTGCTTACCTGTATAGGCTTTAATCAACGCATCGTGTGACTGGCGTCGGATATTATCGATCAGCAGGTTGCGGGCTACCCGATACATCCAGCCCCGGAATCGTCCCTGGGGCAGATAATCCCACGACTGGTTATAAACACGCAGCAATGTTTCTTGAGACAGGTCTTCTGAAAGCTGGGAGTCCCGGGTATTTCTGAAAAAAAAACCAATCAGCGGGCCCTGATATTTTTCAACCAGTTCATCAAACGCGCGCAGCTCGCCACTTTGAATTCGAATCATTAATTGATCGTCTTCTGTCATGGTGACGTTCCTGTAGCGAACCCGGCGAAATCCTTCAAACCGGAATGTAACTTACGTTGCAATCTGCAGTGACTTTCTAATATTGTGATCAGATATCCTGTAGAAATCACCTCTAAACCGCTAACATTCCAGTGTTGGTCCACTTTTAACGGAATTCAACTCTCCAATTCGTAAAAAACACGATTCTCAGTTGAATCAGTACGAAACTAAGTCGAGTCAAGCGGGATGAAACAGCTTCGATGACGGAAACGGTCAAGATAGAATTAAATTATGGCTTTAACGGTACATTTCAATGTGAAATTCCATCCGAGCGGCTGATCTATTATCACCAGGCACCTCCCGGCATCGACAATGTTGCTTCCCGGATGACGCAGGTATTAAACAGTCCCCTGGAATTACCCCCGCTGGATCTGGCGGTTGTACCTGGGGATAAAATCACGATTGCCGTCGATTATCAGGCACCAGTTGCTGCCGAAATCATTAATGCGGTCTGGGACTACTTTTGCGATTGTGGAATCGAAGCCGGTGATGTGACTATTCTGCAGACACGTTCAGAATCGAATGCCCTGCAGGAAAAATTAAAAGCAGCAGTGACCTCCGAACTGCAGGAACACGCATCATGGGTGATCCATGATCCGGACTCCAAAGAAGAAGTCGGCTACCTGGGAACTTCGGCTGGGGGAGAACGAATCTATCTGTCGCGGCATCTGCTCGAAGCGGATTTCATTCTACCAATTGAAAAAGTCGGCTTTGATCCATTAATCGGTTATGCAGGTGGCGGCAGTTCCATCTATCCGGGTCTTTCCTCGCAGGAAGCGATTATCAAGAGCCGCGGACAGTCACATCGCGAACTGACTCCTGCGGAAAGTCGTCCGTTGCGTCAGCTGATTGACGAGATAGGTTGGATGCTGGGGCTGCAGTACAGTCTGCAGGTCATCCCCGCCGGTGGGCAGACCACAGCGGAAATTGTATTTGGCAGCCTCGAAGCAACTTTCAGAAAAGCCAAACAGTTACTGGATGAGTACTGGAAACTGGAGCCGGAATACAAGTCAGAGATGGTAATTATAGCCGTCGAGGATGGCCCCACCGGCCATCAGTGGAATCAACTGGGCAGCGTACTGGAAACCGCCCGTAATCTGGTGACTCAAGATGGACGTATTGTCCTGCTGACACAGATCGACTCCGAGCTGGGTGAAGGGCTGCAGATTTTGTCCCGCTGTCATGAACCGCTGGATGCGATCAAGCCTCTGCGCGATAGTCAGCCGGGAGATCTTCTGGCCGCGACCCAGATGGCATTGACGGGAGACTGGGCGCTGATCTGTCTGCTCAGCAAAGTCAGCAGTGATGAAGTGGAAGACCTGTTTGTTATTCCGCTGGAAGATGAAGCGGAAGTGCAGCGACTGTTGCAGTCAGATGAGACCGTGTCTGTCATCGCCTCCGCGCAATATGCCTACGGCCACTTGAAACAGGGATGATCTACGCACTGACAGATCAGGTGACGGGTAGACTGGCTGACTTTAAGACGGTTTCCTGAACGTCGTAGTCATGTTGATATGAAAAATCGATGTCTTTTTCGCGGCGGATGATCTTCGCCATGTCTGCGACATCATCCTGATAGCGGGTATAGCCTGAAAACGAAATTTCCTGCTGCCCTTTACGATACTTCCCTTTCGCCTGGGAAAGCGTCAGGCGCGCGGACGGCCTGCCAAACGGTTGCAGATGGAAGGTTCCTTCAGATCCACAGACGACGATATGTCGTCGATCAAATCCCTGGACTTCATTGCAACTCGATTTTACCGTTGCCAGAGCCCGGGGGTAACTGAATACCGCCAGCATATTATCCTGGAGAGTGTCATCAATGTCAGAGGCATGCTGTGCAAACGGAGTGACCTGATCGGGACGACCAAGAATTTGTACGACCAGATCAATCACATGGCAGGCCAGTTCAAACATCATGCCTCCCGGTTGTGATTCCAGATTCTTGCGACTGGCGGCATCCATTTTTTTACTGATGACGGTGTGCACTTCAAACGGTTCTCCGAGCCAGCCTTTCTGCAATAGATCGCGCAGAAGAACGACGCCCGGATTATAACGGTACATGTAGCCCATCTGCAGCAGCAGATGCTTCTGAGCCGCCTGATCCAGAATGCGTTTGAAGTGAGGCAGAGATAAGCCCGCGGGTTTATCCAGATGAATATGTTTACCAGCCGCTATACAGGTCTCCGCGGTCGGCAACAGATCCGGGACCAGTGTCTCCACGGCGACTGCCTGCAGTCCGTCGATGTTGAGTAACTGTTCCTGTGTCAGGAATGGCAGGTCTTTATAGATACCTGTTGAAGCAGCATAAGTGCGCAGCGTTTCATCGGGTTCGACCACGCCGACGACTTCGTAGTCTTCCGATTTACGAAACGCCTGCATTTTTCCACCCGCGTGCGGATGCCCCACCCCAATCTGTCCTACTTTGATTTTCTTCACGACAGTCTTCCTCACAGGAGTTTTCAGGTATTCAATATGTTACAGCGGTCTTAGCTCGCAGCCGGCGGGAATTACTTCTGCAGGCAACGGCAGCCATGACAGGGAACCTGCAGATGTTTAGAATAGTCAGCAGTCATTGATCGTAAACAAACCACTCCGGAAAAACCACTCCTTTTCATTCTGGAAGGAAATCCGATGCCTCGTACTCTGGTGGTCGCGCTGTTGTTCTGCTGGCATCTTTCGATGCTGACACAAACCAATGCCGAGAATCAAAGGCTTAATATTGTCCTGTTTTTTATTGACGATCTAGGCTGGCGTGATGTGGGCTTCATGGGCAGCGATTTCTTCGAGACGCCTCACATTGATCGACTGGCGGGCGAATCAATGAAGTTCACCGCCGCGTATTCAGCAGCGCCCAACTGTGCTCCCAGTCGTGCCTGTCTGATGTCAGGTCTCTATACGCCGCGGCATGGTGTCTATACGGTGGGAGACCCTGCCCGTGGCAAGAGCCGATTTCGAAAGCTGATTCCTGCTGAGAATAATACTGTGTTAGATGATCGGTTTACGACGATTGCCGAACGACTTTCGCAGGCAGGTTACCATTGTGCCAGTGTGGGGAAATGGCATCTCGGACAGTCCCCGCTTTCGCAGGGCTTTCAGGTGAATATCGCCGGGAATCCCTCGGGTAGCCCGCGGGGCGGTTATTTCAGTCCGTATAAAAACCCACAGTTGAGCGATGGAGAGCAGGGGGAATACCTGACAGATCGCCTGACCACGGAAGCCTGCCGATTCATTAAAGACAATGTGAAGTCTCCGTTTTTTCTGTATCTGACACACTACGCAGTCCACACTCCTTTACAGGCTAAACAACAGGACTTTGCATATTTTAAATCGAAACCAGCCGGGCAACTGCCTCAGCATGCCACCTATGCAGCGATGATTCGCAGCATGGATCAGAGTATCGGTCGCGTTCTGCAAACTCTGCGGGAACAGCAGCTTGATCAGAACACGATCATTGTTTTTACGTCCGATAATGGCGGATACGGGCCAGCCACCAGCATGCGACCGTTACGCGGATCGAAGGGCATGTTGTATGAAGGGGGGATTCGCGTACCGCTGCTGATTAAGTGGCCCGGCGTGACACAGTCTGGGAGTGCGAGTGATGAACCTGTGATTAATGTCGATCTTTATCCGACCTTTCTGGAAATGACGAACATACCGGTTCTGGAAAGTGAGTTATTAGATGGCGAAAGTCTGGTGCCGCTGCTGAAAGATCCGCAAACTCGACTGGAATCAAGGAGTCTGTTCTGGCACTTCCCCGCCTATCTGCAAAAATACCAGGGCATGCAGCAGCGGTTTCGTACAACGCCCGTTTCTGTGATTCGTCAGGGAGACTGGAAGCTGCTGGAGTTTTTCGAAGACGGACATCAGGAACTCTATAATACGCGGCTCGATATTGGGGAATCAAAGGAGCTGTCTGACAGTCACCCCGATAAAGTACAGGAATTATCGCAGGCCCTTCATCGCTGGCAGAAACACCTTCAGGCAGCGATCCCTACTGAGTTGAATCCAAAGTACAAGCCGGAAGATTGAGAATCAGAATTCAACGGAAAGACGAGATAGAGCATGGAATGGGACGATATTCTCAGAGATTTTGTGTATCTCTGGGCCGTCATTGATCCAATTGGTTCGATTCCGGTATTCATTGCAGTTACCGCCGGTACGAGCAGGATGGTGCAGCGGAAAATTGCGTATCAGGCAATCATCACAGCCGGCCTGGTGCTGCTGCTGTTCATCGTGGGTGGTCAGATCATGCTCGATCTGCTTGAGATTCCACTTGCCGCATTTCAGATTGCAGGGGGGCTTGTCCTGTTTTTGTTTGCTTTAACCATGATTTTTGGTGAAAGCAAACCGGAAGTGGAGATTGAAGAATCGTCGCACATCAATGCCCATCAGAATAAAGCCGTTTTCCCTCTGGCGATTCCTTCGATCGCTTCTCCCGGTGCGATGATGGCTGTGGTGCTGATTACTGATAACCATCGTTTTCACATCGGACAACAGTTGATCTCCACACTGACAATGGTGTCTGTCCTCCTCATCACGCTCGGGTTCCTGTTGCTGGCGGGGCGAATTCAGAAACTGATCGGAGATGCAGGAGCGAGTGTGGTCAGCCGGATTGGAGGGCTGATTCTGGCTTCGGTAGCCGTCGACAGTGTGTTGAGTGGGATCAAAACCTATTTCGAGATCGGACCAAACGGTTGATTTCTCAGGCAGCATTAGCATCCTGAAATGAAAACAGACTCGCTATGAACGAGTCTGTGTTTCTGTGTCGGTTCACTCTAATGCAACAGCGTGGGATTCGGATCCCAGCCGGCGACAACGGCATCAGGTGCGAGAACAAAAATTTCCACACGACGGTTTTTCTGTCGAGCCGAATCGTTCTGATTAGGCACAACCGGCTGGAACATGCTGTAGCCGGCTGCTCCCATGCGAGCCTGATTTACACCGAATTTAGAGAGGGTGAGTACAACGGAGTTCGCCCGGTTCGTTGATAGATGCCAGTTGGTACGGTGCTGACGCTGTGTGCTGGCTTTCGAGATCGGTTTATCGTCTGTGTGTCCCACAACCAGAACATTCAATCGCTTGGCATTTCCGTCATTCATAATCGCGGCAAACTGGTTCAGGATTTCCTGAGCGGCAGGCTTCAGGTTATCACTGCCGGAGGAAAACAGAATGTCTGAGTGAAATTTGCTGACGCCTGTATTTGGATCGAATTCGAAATCGGGATATTTATCAGCCAGTTCCTGAAAACGACGGGTGGCTTCGCCATCCAGGGGGCTGGGTTGGCCTTTGGCTTTTTTCATCAGGCTGACATATCGCTGTTGCATTTCCGAACGCTCGGAGTTCAGATTATCGAGCCGCTTGTTGGCGATGTTCAGATTGGATTCCAGCGATTGAGCACGCATGGCCAGCTGATCCCGTTCGTGCTGCAACGCATTCGCGGACTGCTGAAACTGATCTCGCTGCATGGCCAGTTCCATACTCTGGTCATACAGTTGCTGGGAGCGGTACATACTCTGACGCAACTGGGCGTTCGGTCCACGCTGACAGGCTGACTGTGAAATCGTAAACAAACTAACTGCGGTAAGCAGGCATACCCGTACAAGGATGGGCATCTTGAGTGCTCCTTTATCGATCTCTGAATAGAATCACGTTTTCCGGGAGCGCGATTCCAGAGACCTGAGTTGCAGCGAAGGCATCAGTCAATTTCTGAAAATCCACACACCCTTGAAAAGCCACGCTGATTCAAGGAAAGATGAATGGCATAAAAATCAATTTTGAATGGGATGGTAGGTTTTTTGAGATATGATATGCGGCTGCATATCCTGTTGAGCTTGAGAATGAGTATTGTGAAGTGAGAGAGTTTTACTCATCCAGAAGTCAACAGAGGCGGATTTATAATGCGTCTTCATTTTTCTGCCAAGAGCAACATCACAAAAAAAGATCGCTTTTTAAAAGTTTGAAATATCTACAAAAACAGTTGGAAAAGTGGGATATTGGAACACGGAAAAAGAAAAACAGGTGAAACCTGATAACCGTATCAAGCCCCACCTGTTTTGCTGGAGAGTCATATTAAGTAGTCAGCCGAACCGAAGTTCTGTTCAGTCTTGTGATTCCAGTCGTTTTAAATCGTTCTGTAGCTGTTCGATTGCATCAACCAGATTTCGTCGTGCGACCAGAGAAGCAGTATCCTGGGTCAGGTCAAATTTAAAGTTTTTCAATGCCCGTTTGGTATTCGCAATCTTTGTTTCCCTGGAGAGTTTCTGATTTTTAAAATCGGTATGACGGGTGTGCCCAACGGGGTCGCGACGCGTATTTGTTTCTTCTGTTTCGGCAGATTTCAGGGCGATAGCGACAGTGATATTGGATCCCGCCTCTTCCAACTGAGCAATCTGCTCCAGTTCCTGCTCATTCTGTTTCTGCTGTTTTTTCAGATTGATCGCATACATGTCCAGGATTTCCTGAAGCGAATGCTTATATGTTCCGGAAATTTCTGAAATCACAGGGCCACCCGCGTATTCGTATTCACGGTACACCCAGTAGGGGCCATCTTTCTGACTTGATTTCAGTGAGGCATCCTGGGCCTTCTGGATTTCGGGTAAGAGTAATGCAATCAGTACAGCGATCGTTGCAATCGCTACCATTAGTTCGATTAGTGTGAATCCTCTTCTCATTCCTCTTCTTTTAGATGGTAAGTGGGACACCATCTCTCCTTTTAAAACAGGTTGGCAATATGCTCATCAAACAGGTTCGAGCACATTCTTTGAACGCCCGGAGTTATAAGGGCACTTGTTTAAGAGAATGTTTCTGTTTGATGATTATTGTGAATTACTGAAAAGCGAATCACGTGCCAAACCAGTTCTGTGGATTTGATGACACCTGGTTACAGGGGCTTATCTTGAGTCACAATAACAAGATAAGGCTATTCTGACTAAACCGTATTCACGGTATATTATTTTTTGAATCATCAAACTCCCGCAGCCAGACTGGGGACATGCCTGATTCTTGTGCAATCTGATTCAGCAGAAAACTCGCACATCTCCTTCTGTCTACCGAATCATATGTTGTTCAATTAGCGGTGCAGGCAATCCATTACAGGTTCGGAGCTTCTTTTTCTTCAGTGCGCCGGGAGAGCAGGCAGGGTTACTATAGTCTACCCCCGGATTCGAGTAAGATGCACGCTGATCGATTCAGAAAACATGGCACAGGGACCATTGGAATGTGGCCGCATCCCTGCCTGAGACGATTTGCTTGAGAACCATGAGGTAACCCCCTTGAAGAAAATAGCAGGATTGATTGTTGTCGGTGCAGCTTTGATTGTGGCACTGGTGTTCAGCCAGAAACGTCATATCCCGCTTCGAGTATCTGGTTTCATTGAAGCCGACGATATCAGGCCCGGGTCGCGTGTCGGCGGACGTGTGAAACAGGTGTTGATTGAAGAAGGGCAATCCGTTTCTCAAGGCGACCTGCTGATCGAACTTGAGCCCTACGATTTACTGGAACGACGTGCCGAGGCAATCGCGGGGCTGGCTGAAGTCAAAGCGCAACACGAAGAACTGGTGGCCGGCTTCCGCTCCGAAGAAATCGACGAAGCCGAAGCCAAAGTCGATCAGTTGAAGGCCCGCCTGACACTGCTGATCAATGGACCCCGGCAGCAGGAAATCGACTCAGCCATCGCAGAACTGCATCTGGCAGATTCGGAATATCGACTCGCAAAATCCAAACAGATGCGGGTGGAAACTCTGTTTGGACAGAAATCGGCATCAGCGGATGAGCTGGATACCGCTAATACAGAAATGCAGGTTTCTGCATCAAAAAAAGAAGTCAAGCAGAAAAATCTGGATCTACTGAACGAAGGGACCCGCAAGGAAGAAATTGATGAGGCCAGAGCACTGCTGAAGCAGGCGGAAGCAGCGTTGCAGCTGTTGAAAAACGGAAGTCGCAAAGAAGACATTGAACAGGCGGCCGCCAGTGTCAGAAAAGCGGAAGCGTTCCTGTCGACCATCGAAGATCAGATCAAAGAATTGAAAATTATTGCTCCACTCGATGGAACGATCGAAGCAGTCACTCTGCAGCCCGGTGATCTGGTGGGTAGCAATGTGCCCGTTGTTTCCATCCTGGACTGGAATCAGCTCTGGGTCCGCTGTTATGTGCCGGAAAATCATCTGGACATCAAAGTCGATCAAAAAGTCGATGTCACCATCGACAGCTATCCCGATAAAACGTTCCAAGGTCGCGTCAGCTTTGTGTCCCGCCAGGCTGAGTTTGTGCCCCGCAATGTACAGACTCCGGAAGAACGTTCCAAGCAGGTGTTTCGCATCAAAGTCCGAATCAAAGATAAAGACAAACTGCTCCGTCCCGGGATGGCTGCCGACGTCTGGCTCCATGGGAAGGAATAGATTTCATGACCACAGTCATAGAGATAGATCAGCTTTCGCGAGCATTCGGCTCTTTAAAGGCCGTTGATCAGGTCAGCTTTACAGTTCAGCGCGGAGCCATCTTCGGTTTACTGGGACCCAACGGCAGCGGGAAATCAACAATCATCCGTATGTTGTGTGGCGTGCTTGAGCCGACTGCTGGTTCCGCACAGGTACTGGGTTATGATATTGTACATGACGCAGAATTGATCAAACGACATATTGGTTACATGTCGCAGAGCTTCAGTCTGTACGCTGATTTGAGCGTACGGGAAAATATTGAATTTTATGGACGCATTTATGGACTCAGTCCTGAAAAACTGGATCAGCGCTTTCAGGAAATCATCGAGCTCACCTCGTTGCAGGATCGACTGGATCAGCTGGCCGGGAATCTGTCGGGAGGTTGGAAGCAGCGGCTGGCTCTGGGTTGCGCGCTGATTCACGAACCAGAAGTGGTGTTTCTGGATGAACCGACGGCCGGGATCGACCCGGTCGCCCGACGCGATCTCTGGGACCTGCTCTTCCAACTGGCCGGGCAGGGCGTGACCCTGTTTGTCACCACTCACTATATGGATGAAGCAGAACGCTGCAGTGACGTGGGTTATATTTATAACTCGCGTCTGATCGTCTGTGGTAAACCGGATGAGCTCAAACAATTACCAACCGTGACCCCGGAAGGGACCGCACGCTGGGAAATTGAAACAGTGAATCCCGCCACTTACCTGACTACTTTTCGAACCATGCAAGGCGTCCGGGATGCTACTCTGTTTGGACAGACAATTCATGTGCTCGCAGATCAGAGTCTCTCCGAACACGATTTTGTCAGGCAGGTTTCAGGTGAATCCGCAGCCGTACAGGTCAGGCACATCACACCTTCTCTGGAAGATGTGTTTGTAACCTTAAGCCGGGCAGAAGAACTGAATCATCAGGATGCCAGCTTCCCGACTACTGTGACTCCCAGTCAGCAACCGCTGGAGAGAGAACCTCCGGATCAAATGGAGGAAGAATTACCGCGTGAACAGAAACAATCTGTGAGGCGGCCAGCATCGGCACAGATGAATCCGGGGATCCTGGCCGGGTTCTGGGCGATCCTGATTAAAGAGTTCTCTCATGTCCGCCGCGAACCATCGACATTGCTGTTTGTATTTGCCGTTCCCGTTCTGCAGACCCTGATTTTCGGTTTTGCCATAGATACACAGATTGAAAATATCCCGACGGTAATTTTCAACCTGGATGGCCGCGCCAGTTCCCGTGAACTGCAGGATGGGTTTGCCAATACGCGCACGTTTCGAATTGTAGAACACGTATATAACCATGAAGATTTTCGCAATGCATTCGAGTCGGGACGCGCCAAGGTGGGCGTGACAATTCCTCCCGATTACTCAGACCGTCTCTTAAAAGGGGAGCAGGTATCGGTACAGGTGCTGATTGATGGCAGCGATTCCCAGGTGGCGACAACAGCCCTGAACGCCTCGAATCTGCTGGGATTCAATCTCTCCACCAGCATGACCAGAAGCTTTGCAGAAAATCTGAACGTCGTACCTGCCCGCGATGCCGACGGCCAGCCGGCGCTGCCTGTCGAAATCAGACCACGGTTGCTCTACAACCCGGATCTGGACAGCTCGCATTTCTTTGTTCCCGGCCTGGTGGGAATTATCTTGCAGCTGGTGACTCTGTTTCTGACCTCGTTCGCAATTGTCCGGGAACGGGAGTTGGGAACTCTCGAGCAACTATTTGTAACTCCCGTCAGTAAATCCGGTCTGCTGTTGGGAAAGCTGGCACCTTATGCCCTGATCGGATTCGTTGAAACGCTAATCGTGCTCACTCTGATGGTTTTTTTCTTTGGTGTCCCCATACATGGGAATCTCTGGGAACTAATGCTGTTATCGCTACTGTTCCTGATTTGTGGTCTGGGGCTGGGCATGCTGGTCTCCACGATTGCCCGAACTCAACTGCAAGCCATCCAGTTTGCATTTCTAATTATGCTTCCTTCTGTGCTGCTGTCGGGATTCATGTTCCCTCGATCTCAGATGCCACTCCCTATTTATCTGGTGACATTTATAATTCCGGTGACATACTACTTGGAGATTCTCAGAGGAATCGTGCTGCGTGGTGCGGACCTGACTGACCTGCTGCCTTATGTACTGGGGCTCAGCCTCTGCTGCATCGCCATCATCGGCATCAGTTTAAAGAGATTCCAAAAGCAGCTCTCATAACCGCTGCTGAGAATTGGTCTGTCGCCTGCTTTCCGGTAGGATAGGAGAACGCGTGCCCAACTTGATGGCATCAGGCGAGGCGAAAATCGCTGGGCCGGAAGCTACCTCCCACTTGATCTCACCGTTCAGGAGTCCTAACAGTATGAGACTTTGTCGCTATCAATCTGAAAATCAAATTTCGTGTGGTTTCTACTCGGAAGATACCATTATCCCCTTCAGTGCTGCTGCAGAGCTGGCGGGAGTTCTTCTGGATGAATCAGAGGGGCTGCTGCCATTTCTGCCTGGCGGCGCACAACGGGAATTGATTCTGGCCGTCGAAACCCAGCTCAAACAGTCCATGGATGAAGAACTGTTTCCCCTTTCGATCCAGACCGATGAGGTCCAGTTGCTGGTTCCTGTTCCGGAACCGTCCAAGCTGTTACTGCTGGCCGGAAATTATTCCAAGCATATCGAAGAAGGGGGGGGCAAAGCCGAAGAACGACAGAAAACGTTCCCTTATGTTTTTATGAAACCCCCTTTGACGACACTCACTCATCCGGGACAGCCGGTCAAGATACCGGAAGTCTCTCCAGATTACATTGACTGGGAACTCGAACTCGGAATCGTGATCGGTAAATCCTGCAAAGGAGTTTCTGAAGTGGAAGCGCTGGACTATGTCGCCGGCTATACCGTGATTAACGATATCTCTGATCGGAAATTTCGACCCAATCCCGGACGCACATTGCGAGAGAAAGATACCTTCTTTGACTGGCAGCATGGTAAATGGCACGACACATTTTGTCCGATGGGGCCCTGTGTCACACCAGCGGATGACATTCCGGACCCGCAAACACTTAAGATGAAATTGTCAGTCAATGGGAATGTCGAACAGGATGCTTCCACAGCAGAGATGATTTTCCCGGTCGCGGCGATCATCGAATTTATTTCCAGTTTTGTACAACTCGAACCCGGGGATGTGATTTCAACGGGAACCCCCAGTGGTGTCGGTGCCTCGAAGAATAAGTTCCTCAAAAATGGTGATGTGATGAAAGCAGAGATTGATCAGATTGGTGTATTAACCAATCCGGTTGCTTGAAGCCAAACGAATAAATATATACTGATGATCTGATTGTTCAGATTTGAAAAGTGTGGTCGTTGAACGACTTTATTGTTCTCTTTCCGACCACACTTTTTTCGTTTCTACCACAAATCAAGTCTGCATAAATTTGCAGATCAAAATAATTAATACTCTAAACTCTGCACATTCATGCGGTTTAAGTTCATTAATCTCAAATTCCCTACGATTGGCACACCTGTTGCATCTTTCCTGAAGTAAGAAACGAAAATTGAAATATCGTCAGTTGCCGGATTGATTCAACCGGGGATCAATCCGGCAGCAGGTTCTTATCAAGGAGACAAGACCATGAAACGTGCACTCACAATTGCCACGCTGGCATGTAGTGTCTTATTTATAGGCGCCATTGAATCATCAGAAGCCAGACCACCAGCCTGGAAACGGGCGCGAAACCATTATCGCCATTTTGAACGTGATTATAATCGCGGACGGCGAAATTACAGACACAGTTACAACAGATACCGAAATAACTACCGACACTATAACCGCAGATACAATCGGGGTTACAACAACTACTACTATCGCGGCTACAGGGGAGGGTACTATTCACCCGGGTTTGGTTTCTACTATGGATTCTGATCCCTGGTTTTTTAATAAATCCGCCACGATCAGGAATTAGCTGATCTTGTCGGGCCGGTTCCTCTCAGCAGGTTCACGCAGGCAAATACTCACAAGTCTCTTATTCTTATGGTTCGGCCCGACCATTTGAGTGAGAGACTTGTTTTTTTATTGAATTCTTACCGGCAGATCCTGCCAGAAAATAAGATTTTACTGATATCAGATTGATCTCAACTGCCGCGATTCTGAGACAGTTTTCAAAGGCTTACCAGAAATGTAAAAAACGCAACACCGGTTAACTCTATTAAATTTAAGAGGTTAAGGTCTCATAATTACAAATAACTGATTCTGGCATGCTTATAGCGATTCTTTTAGTTAAGGCAGACGGAGAAACAGATGATGAATGATGGAATCTCAACCGTACTGCATTCGAGTGACAGAGAATAAGAGAGGACGCTTACTAAATTCTGCTGCACTCATTTATGGTTCATTTTTCCAAGGAGCGAAACAATGCGAAACACATCAGCTACGGTTGACCAGGCTCAATCAACTCCAACCAAAAAGCGAAGAGGTCTCAGGCTGGCAGTCTGTATGGGAATGGTTCTGGGGGGAGCCCTTTTAATCATGCCAACCCAACAGGCAGATGCCGGTTATGGCTGCTCTTCAGGTTACGGCTATGGGAGTGGCTACGGCGGCTACGGTTACAGCCGCGGGTACTCTTATCCTTCCTATGGTTCCGGCGGATTTTATTACAGTAGTCCTTCCTTCGGGATTGGGATTTACAGCGGTGGGTCCAGATACAATTACGGACGAGGCGGCTACTATGGTAGAAATCGAAGCGGTTATCGTAGCGGATACCGAGGACATGGCGGACATCGTGGCGGTCACCATGGACATCATGGTCATCACTAATCCCAGATGATCCCTCAAAGGGAGGAATCTCGCGAGAAGATCGCATGAATAAGTGGTCTTCCAGGCTCTGTTTTTACAAACAGGGCCTTTTTTTATAGATGCGTTGAACCAAAGTTCAGATTTCGTTGTCGAATATTGCAGTACCTGAAAAGATCAGCAACCGTTGATGAAAGTGTGTCTCTAAGCGTCATAATCACTGTTTTCGACAGGTTGAGAAGCGAAATTCTGGTCAGCAGCTCGTAAAAAGATTCAAATCCAGCTTGCGAAAGACTTTAAAAGGGAGAACCCCCTCGCTAAAATACGCTTTCCCATCCGGGACAGGCACCCCTAGCTCAATTGGATAGAGCATCGGTTTACGAAACCGAAGGTTGCAGGTTCGAACCCTGCGGGGTGTACTTCGTTTCTCACGCTGAGAAAACCACTTACAACCCAAAGGCCTTCGTCCCCCCGACGAAGGCCTTTGGCATTCCCCCCTTATTTTAAGATCTTCCTGATTCGGATCTACGAATGCGTAGAAAAACGTGTGTCAGCTTGAAGCAAAACCTTGACCATTTTCTTAGTCGGTTCAAAAGCTCATTCAAACTGAGCTGATTCAGGAGATCGCCGCTCGTTAAGAATTGATGAATCCAGTGGGAATGACTGGATAATCATTTCACAGACTACTAGCCTGTACCTTGGTTTGAGTCTCATGTGCTCCGAAATTACCGGGGCGTCGGAGGGCTGGCTCTGGCATGACATACTCTCAAAGGTTGATCCCTGTAGGCTTGTGGCCGGGATGTGGTTTCTGTGTGAATAACGGGATTGGTGAATGTATCACTTGAAGTTCTTTTCTACCATTTTGCTGGTTGTGGTCAGCCATACTTCGGTTGGTCTGACACAAAGCTTCCAGCAGACACCTCTCTATCGAGCGCATGCCCATAATGATTACAAACAGAGCCGACCACTACAGGACGCGTTGAAAAATCGCTTCTGGTCTGTAGAAGCGGATGTTTTTCTCGTCGATGGGGAATTACTCGTTGGCCATAGTCGTGATGAGTTATCAAAAGATCGTACGCTTCGCAAGTTATATCTCGATCCGTTGAAGCAATACTTCCAGGTTCAAAAACGGGAGCCTGACGAGAAGTCTCCGCCCTTCACTTTGCTGATCGACATCAAAACCGATGGAGAAGCCGTTTATCAGGTTTTGCGGAATCAACTGCGGGAATATGAGGAACTTCTCACTTCCTGTCAGGATGGGAAAACAGTTCGTCACCCGGTGCAGGTCGTGATCTCGGGAGATCGGCCCATCGAAATGATCGAAGCTGATAACCCGCGTTATGCAGGGATTGATGGTCGTCTGAGTGATCTGGATTCCGATAAACCGTCACAACTGATGCCACTGATCAGCGACCGCTGGACGTCACATTTTCAATATCGTGGCAAGGGAAAGATGACTGAGGCAGAGCGCAAAAAACTCAGGGAGATTGTCAGGCAGGCACATGCGGCAGGGCGGCGCATTCGATTCTGGGCGACACCCGAATCTGAAGAACTCTGGAAGGAACTCGTTGATGCGCGAGTCGATCATATCAATACCGACCAGCTTGAAAAGCTGCGTGATTTTCTGATACCGCAAATACAGGACAGTCCTTAAACGTCTCAATGTGAAAAACCAAATCAGGTCTGATGAATGGCGGAGGCTTTCTGTTCTCAATCTCCCTGCTGGCCAGGCAGGAATTTGCAGGTATGAGCAAATTTCTGCAGACTCAAATCGTAATGGAAGAGAGCGGCGTTAAACATGTTGTTCCTGGGAACAGAAATATCCCCTCGCGTTGAATGTGATGTAACCGATTCTGTTTTCATCATTTCCGCCAGGTTGAAGTTCATCAAAAAAGTTCCTGCCTGTGGCGACAGGTTAAACTCCTGTGTCAGATCCAGGTAAATTCACCTCGCTTTTCAAAGCCGGTATGACGTTTGCTTCTTAAGATAATCATCGCGGTCAGGAATGATCATACAATACCTTGAATGAAAGAAAGGTGTTCACATGAATGCGCTCAGTTTAAAAGTATTGACCGTTGCAGCAGTGTTGGGAATCAGCCCCCTCGCCTTATCGGCACAGATACAGGCTGACACTTCTGGTGCACAAGTAGATGCAGCCAGCAAGATGTTGCCCGATCAGTCCGTAGCCCAGATCGATCCCGTCGTACGTGCAGGAACAGCGCATCTGAATATTGATGATGCTACCCGCGCACAGTATCGTTACCACAATGGATCCTGGTGGTTTTTGACCAAACAGGGACAGTGGCTGGTCGAACACAATGGGACCTGGAAACCCTTTGATCCGATGAACTTCAACAACTCGGAACCAAGCATGTCCTACTCGAACAGCGATTACAATGGAACCCAGTACATCGGAGCTGGTTCTCATGCTCACGGCCACCATGATTTCTCCGGAATTCATTATGGTCACTGGGGAACCGGATTCAGTAGAGGACACAATTAATAACAGGATGCCATTGGCGGAGCAATTGGTTAAATAATGTAGCGGGCACTACCGCGAACCGGATCAGCAAACGCTGGTCAGGTTTGCATCGTGATAAAGGCAGATCAGCGCGTTTTGTTGCTGATCTGTCTTTTTTGTTGCGCGGGGCGGTTTCTTTGCGACTCAGCCTGCGCGAGCTCCGAACTGGAAAGGGGAGTGGTGTTCACACCTTACGCCGCATCAAAATTCAGAGACTGAAGTAATCCATTGGTTAGAATTCAACTGTTTTTTCTCTTACCACCGCTGTTTTTGGCGTAGTAAGTGAATGGCGATGCCTTTGTCTGGTTTATATGATTGGAACATCAAGGTATCCCTGCTTTTGTGTAATCGACTCTGGTTTCACTCACTGCAAGCTATAATGGATTTATATGTCATCGAAAGCCCGCGCGCTCATTCTGGTCGTCCTGATTATCGCCATTCCGATTGTCACCTGGCTGGTGATTCCAACGTTACCTTCGTTGGGACAACCCGCGGAAATCTTTTCGGGAGGAACCACCTATCCTGCTTCTCCCGTGAAATTTGAGCGGGCGACGGTCGGCTCCCCACCGGTGGGGTTACCCCTGATCACGAACGTGCAGATTCTGGATTTCGATGGCGATGGTGAGAACGAAATCGTCGGCTGCGATGCCGGGCGGGGTATTATTTCACTGTTTAAAAAGGATGGTCCCGCCTCCTGGCGGGAAGAAGTTCTGCTCACGGATCTGGCTGCACCCGCCCATGCAACCGTGGTCGATATCGATGACGACGGCGATCAGGATATCATCGTTTCGATTCTCGGTAATCTCATGCCCGACGATCGCGTGATCGGGCGCGTGGAGCTCTACGAACGTGAGGGAGACGGTTATAAAAAGCACGTGATCCTGAATGATGTCCGACGTGTGGCTGATGTGCAGCCTGGTGACTTCGACGGTGATGGCGATCTGGATCTGGCAGTTGCGGTGTTTGGCTATAGCCGCGGTTCTGTATTGTGGCTGGAGAATCGAGGAGAACTGCAGTTCCGCGATCATGAACTTTTGAATGCCCCTGGTACCATCCATGTGCCCGTCGCCGATTACGACGGTGATGGCGATCTGGACATCGCAGCAATTGTGACACAGGATGAAGAAGAACTGTGGGGGTTTGAAAACCTCGGAAAGGGTGAGTTCAAAAAAAGGCGACTCTGGTTTACCGTCAATCTCGATCTGGGAGGCGCGGGGCTGATCCACGCTGACCTTGATCAGGACGGGGATCAAGATCTGATTCTGCCTGCGGGAGATAACCTGGAAGATCTTGACGCTTACCCACAACCATATCATGGCTGCCTGTGGTTCGAGAATAAAGGCAACTGGGAATTTGAGTCACATCGTATTTCTGATCTGGGTGGAACTTACGCTGCCGATACAGGGGACATCGATGGAGACGGAGATTTAGATGTGGTGCTGGTGAGCATGACCAATGACTGGTATGACCCGGAAACGGCCAGTGTGGTCTGGCTGGAAAACGACGGGAAACAGAATTTTAAAACCTGGCAGATTGATAGTGATCCCATTCATCTTGTCACTGTCGCCACAGGTGATCTCAATGGAGATGGTCGAGAAGATCTTGTCGCGGGAGGGCTGAATTTACGGAAGCCTTTCGCAAGGATCGGTCGGATTGATGCCTGGTTGAATCTGCAGGAGGACAAGCCATGATTCAGCTGATTCGACTCTTGCTAATACTACTGGTAGCGGAGCTGGGATATTGTGGATATCTGATCGCGGAACGACTGGCCCGCCCGATACCCGTACTGCCTGAGGCTAAATATATCGACCCTCTACTGATGGCTGATTACCGGGAACTGGCAGCGGAAGCGGAATCCGGTTCCAGCCGAGAGTGGATCCGACTCGGACAGGCTTTTCTGGGGCAGGGCTTTTATGGATATGCGGAGAATTGTTTTCGACAGGCGGCCAGGATCGATCCTGATGATGCGCTGGCTCAGGCCAGTTATGCATTTTGTCTGGAACGCACGGGACGTATGCAGGTCAGTACCCGCGAATATGAAAAGCTGGAAGCCTACTCAGCTAAGACAGACACTCCCTTTGCCAGTCCCCGTCATTATCTGTATGCCATTGGCAGGAATTACCTGCGGGAAGAAAATGTAGAGAAAGCAGAGGAGATATTTCGTAAAAATAACGGCTTCCCGCCAGCAGATTATCAACTGGCAAAGTTACTCGTCCGGTCAGGACGTGCTGAGGAAGCACTGCCTTATATTGAACGGAATCTGGCAGCAACGCCCTATTCACTGATCTTCAACCAGTTACAGGCACAAGCATTGGAATCGCTGGGGCGCCTGGCAGAGGCAAAGCAGGCAGAGGATCGCCTGGAACGTGCGATGTACCAGATCCCGTTAAATTTTAATACCGACTTTTTGACACCTTACAGCAAACGACATGGCATTCAAAAAGAGGTGGAAGCCTATAATCAGCTACTGGAACGCAATGATATGGATCACCTCGCGAAAAAACTGGACGAGGTACTGGAGTTGATGAGCGAACGCCGTATTCCACAGTATAAAGCAACCCTGATCAGTATGCTCGAAGTCGAATTCCAGAGAAAGAATCCGGAACGGATGCTGAAACTGATACAGAAATTAAAGGAGTTTGGGGTCGAAAATGCAGAGACACTGCAGTTCGAAGCCGGTGCTTACCTGCTTTCAGGAGATATGGAGAAAGCAGTTCCTCTATTGCAGAGAGTGTTGGAGATGTCACCTACGATTGAAGTGCATCAGACTCTGGCAGATTATTACGATCAACAGAAGAATACGGAAAAACGCGACTACCACCAGGCGAAAATAGCGCTGTTGTTTGCCATGATCAATTTTAGGAATAATCAACTGAAACCCGCGGAGGAGGCCATTGTCCGGTCGGTGGAACTGAATCCTCTGGATCCCCAGACATGGTTTTATTATGCAGAAATCAAGCGTGTGCTCGGTGATCAGGCGTCTGCGAAAGAAGCTTATCAGAAGTGTCTCAAGCTCAATCCGAATCACGGACGGGCCAGTAGAGAACTCGCATTGTTGAATCAATCATAAACTGCTCCAGACTGTGTTCAGTTTTACTGTAGCGTCTCCAGGGCTGTTTGGCCCGAGTATATTAGATTGAGAGACGCTATGGTTAAGTGTGACGTGCTGTCGTTGCAGCAACATGGTCTCAATTGGCCTGAGTCCACGAAGGGAATCAAATCGAAAAAGGCGGCTCATCAACAATTTGATGCGCCGCCTGATTTCGTTGAATCAATAGAAACCTGTTCTATTAGACTGTGCCCAGTTTTACTTTAGTATCTTCAGAGACATTTGAACTGAGTCTCATAGTATGAGAGACACTATGGTAAAATGTGATGCGCCCTTAGAATTCCCCTACTACTTCGCCGCCATTGCGGGTGACGAGTTTATGGTAGGTGGTGTTGGATCCGCCACTACTCATGTTTTCGCTGACAAAACGGACGCGTCCGTCTGTAAACAGCATATGCACTCCGCCAACATGTGAACTGGATGCACACCAGTCATCGCCCCAGCTTGCCGAAGTGCCATTGATCAGATAAGTGGAGTTGCCACCTCCGAAGTTGGTCACATCATAATGCAGAACACCAGGATGCCAGGTTGAAGTGGATGAGGTATAACGGGGACCGATCCACAATCCACCCTGCCAGTTACAGGCTGTCCCGCCACAGTTTGTGGAGTTGGAACCATCATTTTGTGTGGTACGCTCGGAAACCAGGACCGTATTGCTGGTACCATCTGTAATATCACGAATTTTTGTAGCGGAGTTGCCATACAGAATTCCGTTGCTGGTAGTAGCTGCTGCCGTACCGTGACTGCCAAGGTAGTTCGATTTTCCAAAGCTGCTTTTGTCGGTATTTACGCCGCCCATCGGGTCTGAGGGACAGATGTAGGCTGGCAGAACCGTTTTTGCCAGATCGGAAGCGCTGACACTCCAATGCTCCCCGAACTGGTTGGTCTGGGAAGACAATTGATTGTAGAGCGGCGCCTGATCCATGAAAGGCAGAATGAATCCACCCCAGCCCAGACCGTTATTGTTCGCACTGGGATCTGCTGTTTTTGCGCTTGTGAAATCGAGCTCATTATCAATAAAGCCGGGAGGGAATACACGGTGTGTCTCATGATAATTATGCAGCGCGAGACCGATTTGTTTCAGGTTGTTTTTGCACGTGCTGCGACGGGCCGCTTCACGAGCCTGCTGCACTGCCGGCAGGAGCAACGCAATTAAAATAGCAATGATGGCGATAACCACCAGTAGTTCAATCAGCGTGAAACCACGCTGCCAAATCACGCGGAATCCGAATGGTAGACGTTTCATGATCTGTACCTTCTATGAAATAAATAAAGATAAAATGTGATCAATAGATTGTGTCTGAAATGACAGGATTTGCTTCGCAGTCAGAAATATGGGAAGAGACTCCCAAGGAAATCAGCATCACTGAAAAGAATGACCGGCGGGCCAGTAGGTTCCTCTAATCACCTGAAGCATCCAGGTTCAATTTTAGAGAATTCAGAGGCAGAACTTCCAGTGAACAACGTCGTTCACAAATCAACTTCGTGGATATTACACTGGTATATCTGGTTGAACACGAATAATCCGATGTGAAAACTTCGTTTCTACTGGACTGGTCTGGGTGGACACTTTCCTGGGTCGGGAAAGGTGCATAATTATAAAGAAAGCTAAGTAAGATGTGGTTTATGAAGAAAGCCCGATCACTGCTGAAAGTGGCGATCGGGCTTCGTTGTGATTTAAATGATTCGTTGGTAACGATCAGTATTAAAATTCGCCAATGATTTCCTTTTTGTTAGGTGTTACCAAGGCCTTATAGGTGGCCAGGTTGATGTTCTCTGACAGGAAGCGAACACTACCATCGCCGAGAACGATATGGATTCCACCTTCATGGCTGCTGGAAGCAATCCAGGAACTACCCCAGGTCGCAGCTGAACCATTAATGTTGTAGGTAGTACTAGAACCGCCGCTGTTGCCAACATCCAGTGAAGACAAACCCGGGTGCCATGCGACAGTACTGCCCGACAGACGAGGCCCAATCCAAAGTCCACCGCTCCAGCTACAGGGAGAACCGCCACAGTTTGTAGAAGTACTGCCATCATTTTCGGTAGTGCGTTCGACGATGAAAATCGTATTGGTCAATCCATCGGTGATGGTCTTCATTCTGGTGGGAGAATTCACATACATCACGCCGTCTCTAGCGTTGGCACCGGTGGCTGAACTGGCAATGTAATTGGATTTTCCAAAGCTGTTCATGTCCGTATTAATACCTTCCATCGGGTCGGTGGGACAGATGAATGCGGGCAGTATGGTTTTTGCTGCTGCGATGGCATCTGCAACACTTCCTGTACCATCGTGATTAGAATCCTGCCAGTTGTAGGCAAAACTGCCTGTCTGTGTTCCGATCAGATTGTATAAAGGAGCTTGATCCATGAAGGGCAAAACCATCGTTCCCCAGCCCAGACCATTCAGGTTGTCCGGTGCCAGATGTGATGTATTTGTGGCAGGGGTATTATCGATGTAAGCTGGCGGGAAAATACGATGTGTTTCATGATAGTTATGTAACGCCAGTCCAATCTGCTTCATGTTGTTTTTACATGTGCTGCGACGGGCTGCCTCACGCGCCTGTTGTACTGCTGGCAAGAGTAATGCAATCAGGATCGCAATGATGGCGATTACAACCAGAAGTTCGATCAATGTAAAACCGAACTTAAAAAATGATGTGCCTTTTCGTTCAACTTGTCTCATCAGTATCGTTTCCTCCAGAATAAGAAATATGAAGTGGTAATTGAAGTGGAATAAGATCGATAAAAATTCGAACTAATCTAACCCGTGAAACATTGAAACTAAATTGGTATTAATTATTAAAATGGCGGGACAGTACTTTTAGCGTCTCTTTCAATTATCTGTGTAAAGCGGCGGGTAGAAGACTCTACTAACTTACAACGGGTTGAGATTTTTATGGCGAGCCCGAACATATCTATTATGACCGAAGTATCAATGAATTATAACCAGAAAACGTTCGGGTTTTGAGGCGTCAACAAAAAAATAACTCATTGATTCATTGCTGGTATCGTATGTGCACAGTATTAGTACACTGTATTAGGTGAAGTTTATATGAAGATGATACATATCATCACCGCGGTCTAAATAATGTTAAATTATTTACTTGGATTCCAGCTGGAAATCATAGGTATTGGCTCCGGCCTTCACATCTGCTGACAGGGTCGTTTTGGAATTGTATTTGGCAGGAACGGGATCCTTATAGACCTGACCGGGAGGGGTCGGATTTTCCTGTGGTGTGGAAATGCTGACGCTGTGCTTGCCGATCACGGCGCCTTTGGCTTCAGCCGTATATCCCAGTTCATAGTTGCCAGCCTCATCAGTACGGGCGATGGAAGGGCGGCCATTTTCCGGACTGAAAGTAACTACTACATTCGGCAGTGGTTGACCATCCATTGTGACTACCCCAGTCACAGTACCCAGATCGGGTTGGTCACTGCCACCGCCGCCACCACAACCTGCAGCAATAAACAAAGTGAAAATTGACAGACTCACGATTTCGAACGACTTGAGAAACTTCATTTTGACTCCTGATACGATATGAGAACGAGCACAATCCTGAGAAGCAGTTTGTTATAATTAGGAACGAGTGATGAAATCACACTTATGCGTATGTTTTAAAATCAATTATGCAGAGAATTTCGCAGAATAAATCAACTCTGATGCAAGATTCTACAGATGTGTCTCTTTTTTCGCATGCAAATAATTAAGATCGTTTCGAAAATACGTTTCTGCAGACTGCAACATGAAAATAAACTACGATATTTATTGAAGTACCACAGAGAATCATCGATTTAGTTAACAGGAGAGTTCCGGATGCAAGTCTGGGTAGATGCAGATGCCTGTCCGGCAGAAATCAAAGAACTACTGTTTCGTGCAGCTAAGCGAACGCAGATCAAGGTCACCCTGGTTGCCAATCAGCCGATGCGCACTCCGCGCTCCGAGTACGTCGACAGCCTGTTGGTCCCTGCGGGATTGAATGTTGCAGATCAGCGTATTGTTGAGCTTACTGAGGAAGGGGATCTCGTGGTGACCGCGGATATCCCGCTGGCAGCGCAAGTGGTGGAGAAAGGCGGACAGGCACTCAATCCACGCGGTGCGCTTTACACTGCCGAAAACATTGGCCAACGACTCGCGGTCCGTGATCTGATGGACGACCTGCGCGGGGAAGGGCAAATCACAGGCGGTCCGGCGAACTTCAATGCCAAAGATCGTCAGGCATTTGCCAATCAGCTGGATCGTTGGTTGACCGCTGCTAAAAAATAACGCCCGGAAGGCTGACCGTCCGGGCGTTTACTGTCTCAGTGGAAAATGATCTTAGATCATCTTCGTGATGTGGTAGTGGCGCTCTTCAGAAATATCGACTTCGGCCAGGCCGCCGGCCCGTTCGATCATACGTTTGCAGTCAGCGTTCAGATTTCGCAGGTGCAGGCATTTGCCTTCCTGGCGATACCGTTCCGCGATCTTGTTGATTGCTTCAATCGCCGACTGATCGTAAACGCGCGAGAAGTAAAAATCGATGGCAACGATCGGCGGATCATTCACTGGATCCAGCAGTTCGCGAAAACTGCTGACCGAGGCAAAGAACAGCGGGCCATGCAGCTGATACACTTTTTTATCATCATCCTCGAAGTGAATGTCAGCCATCATGTGAGTCGCATGATGCCAGGCGAAGATCAACGCCTGTACGATAATTCCCAGCAATACAGCGACTGCCAGATTGTGGAACAGGACCGTATAACCGGCAACCAGTACCATCACCAGCACATCGCTTTTAGGAACCTTGTTCCAGGTATGCAACGTACTCCATTCGAAGGTCCCGATCACCACCATGAACATCACACCGACCAGCGCCGCCATAGGAACCATGGAGATGACTGGTTTGAGCAGCACCACGAACATCAACAACCCTACGGCTCCGACCACACCGGAAAGACGTCCGCGACCGCCCGAATTAACGTTAATAAGCGACTGGCCAATCATCGCACACCCACCCATGCCACCAAACAGTCCACAGACAATATTCGCGGCGCCCTGACCGATGCATTCCCGGTTTCCGCTTCCGCGGGTCTCGGTGATTTCGTCAATCAAAGTCAGGGTCATCAGTGATTCAATCAACCCGACCCCGGCCAGAATCAGCGAGAAGGGGAAGATGATCATCAACGTTTCCCAGGAAAACGGCGCCAGGACATAGCGCGAGTCCATGAAGAATAACATTGGTAAAGGCTCTTTGGTGGGCTGCACGGAAGCGACTGCTGTCGCAATCTGTGTTTCATTTAAAATTGCGGCGTCAGCAGGCTGTTCTGTCGCGTCTGTTTCAGCAGTCGCAATCGCTTCCTGCTTTGCTTCAGTAACCGCCTTCGCTTTCAGATTATTCATCATCAGGTCGTCCACAGTCTGCACGACGTTATTCTGCCCGGTAGGAATCCAGCTCTCTGGGGCAAATTGATTGACTCCGACCGCAATCATGGAGACCATAATAATCGCGGCCAGCGAACTGGGAACCGCTTTGGTCAGTTTGGGAAGCAGCACAATCACTGCCATCGTCAGCGCAACCAGTGCGATCATAATTGTCATGGGAAGGCCCGACAGAAATGTCATGTTGCCATCAACGCCCAGCGTTTTGAAACTTCCAATCTGTGCCAGGCCAATCACGATGGCCAGTCCATTCACAAATCCCAGCATCACGGAGTGGGGGACCAGTCGAATCAGTTTTCCCAGCCGCAGCACGCCCACGGTTACCTGTAGCAGACCACACAGAATGACTGCTGGAAACAGGTATTGAATGCCATGCATGGCGACCAGTGAGACGATGACAACAGCCATCGCGCCGGTAGCTCCGGAAATCATACCGGGACGGCCACCGGCTAATGCACTCACGAAGCCAATAAAGAATGCAGAATACAGACCGACGGTGGGAGGAACTCCTGCGACAAACGCAAAGGCAACCGCTTCCGGTACCAGCGCCAGCGACACGGTTAAACCAGACAGAACATCATTCTTGACGGAAGCGGTATGCTTCGAAAAAAACGCTAACATCTAAACTCCAATAACATTCTCAAGGTTGATCTGCACAGTCAGCCTGGAAGGCGAACCCTTCGCCAGCAGACTCTCCGTGCCTACACGGAAACGGGGCGCACTGGAAACTGACCGCTCGAGTGCAAAAGCAGACTTGAATCTCAGGCTTGCTGTCTCGCAAATCCAAAAAACTCAAGATTCAGCAACACAAACTATTGGTCCATCATTCCTGTATTGGCAGGTGGTCAAAGTCAGGTGAGTACGCCAACGAGCGTACGGACCATTTCGGCCAATGTGCAATTTAAGGTCTGATAAGACACGATTTACTGTTCAGATTCAAACAGAACCTTTCGACGAGACGCAGGACCATCTCAGGGAGCGCGTTGCAGGATAATCAGGTGGGATGTTGAGGGGATCAACATTTTGAATTGAAGGCGTACTATCCCTCAGTTCTTTACAAATCCACGACCTCTTTTAATGCATTCTGCCATCTGTCACAAGCGGGAACCTTTAAGAAACTCCGATTTTACACCAGTTTCACCGGTTATTCACACTTCCGGTGAGGATAACCCATCGTTCTGGTCTGGTCTGACTTCTTTCCAGATCGCTGCACCGAAATTTGAATACTCAAAAAAACGTCACGATCACACGGAATGTACACTCTCCTCTTGACTCCGTTTACAATTGTAGTTAATTACATCTGTAAACATTCAAGGAGGAGAACTCAATATGAAACAGGTTTCCATTTCCGACGCCGAATGGCAGGTCATGAATATTATCTGGGACGGCCAGCCGCTCGCCGCCCAGGAGATTGTGTCTCGTCTTTCCGGCCAGGCCGAATGGGCTCCCCAGACCATCAAAACCATGCTGCACCGCCTCGTCAAAAAAGAGGTGCTCACCTTTGAAGAGCAGGGCAACCGCTATGTCTATCGCTCCCGCGTCAAACGCTCGGCCTGTATCAAGCAGGCCAGCCGTGCTTTTCTGGACCGGGTTTTCTCCAGTGAACCGGCGCCACTGCTCGCGCATTTCATGCAACATACCAAACTCTCTGCAGAAGAAATTGCAGAGCTCCGCCGCATTCTCGATGACAAGGAACGTTGATCATGAATGGATTCCTGTTGGCTTTAGATCTCTATGTTGAAATTACGGATAAAATCCTGGAACTCTTGATCATCCCCACGATCACCGCAGGCCTGCTGGCGGCACTTGTTTTGCTCGTGAACCTCTTCGCGCGAAAATGGCTGACCGCCGGACAGATGGGACTGCTCTGGGCACTGGTCCTCATCCGGCTCGCCGTCCCCTATGGTTTCGCTCCCGAGAGTTCGTATAGCCTGACAAGTCTCCTTGTTGAATTCATAGAGGAGTCTACGCCTGCTGAGCCGCCCCGAGATATCTACTCGCCTGAACCGTTGCCTGAACCGTGGCCGGTAAGGGACGCCAACTCGACGTCTCCGGCTTTCGCGAACGCGACTCACATGAACGACATCCAGTTCCTCGAACCGAAAACCTCTGAAGTAAGTTTCACCGAAACGCTTCAGGAATATCTCATCACCTTCCTCGAATGGTTCTTGCGTATCCTGCCACCACTCTGGTTTGTGGGTGCTGTCTTCATTCTGATTCGTATGCTGGTCACTCATTGGCGATTTGCTCGAATAATCAATCGACTTCCGGTTTCCACAGATCAGCGACTCTTGCAACTCTGGAACACCTGTTGTGAGCAGATTCATTTTCGCCGCGCTGTTCCAGTGATTGTCTGCGACGAAATATCCCAACCCTCTGTGATGGGAGCCCTGCGACCAAAACTGCTGCTCCCCACCGATCTCACAGAGTTGAGCGACAGTCAGCTTCAGCTCATCATGCTCCATGAGTTAGCGCATCTTAAGCGGCGGGACCTGTGGGTCAACTGGTGTTTGTTTGGTTTGAAATTACTGCACTGGTGGAATCCCCTCTACTGGCTGGCAGCCACTCGTTTTGGCAGCCTCCGCGAACAGTCCCGCGATGCGATGGTCCTCTGCTGGCAAGAACAGCAAGACCGCAATAACACTCAGAACGATTCTGCCCGTGAATACAGCGAACTCCTGCTGACCCTGGCCCAGCGGCCGAATACGGGATCTCGCTGGCGGGTCTCCCTGCCGGTCTCGATGCTCGGATTTCTGAAAAACCCGTTACGTAAGCGATCGCTCACCAACCGCCTCAAAGCGCTCCGTAGCGCGACAACCCGGGTTCACCCGATACAGACAACCACTGTGACCATTGTCATCGCGCTTTTTACTGCGACGGGGCTGTCGGATGTAAAAGACTCCACAACCCCGGCAAACCAGCAAATGCAGATTCAAAATGAACTCCAGCACAACTGGTTTGCTGAACTCCCTACACTCTCGCCACATGACGACGAAAGTTTAGAGCCGCTCGACTTACGGATCTATCAGGTCAAAAAAGTGATCGACAGGATTTCCGAGGAACGATCACTTTCTGAAGAACAGGCATACGGGTATCTCATGACGCACGTCAAATTTCTTCTGGAAATTCAAAATCGAAAATACCAGACAGGTGAGAAACCACTGAAACAGGCACTTGCAGATTACGATGAGCAAAACCGTCTCGTGGTCAATGCGCCGGATTCGCTGCACGAAGAATTGAGTCGACAACTCCGTGCCTGGGAACAGAGTGGCTGCGGTCAGATTACTTTCGCCAGTATTCTCATGGAAACCGCCTCTGATGTTGCGGCACAAACTGGCATCAATTGGACCGGTCTGGCTGGCTTCCAAAATACAACCGCCGCTCCGCACCAGCCGCACCTTGACAAAACCAATCCTCGTCCGGTCGTCCAGGCAAGTGCCGCGGTCGAAGAGTATTTTCCCATCAGTGTGGCAGTGATCAACGAACAACAGGAATTCAAACTGATCCAGGCTGCCCAGAGCGACGAACGCAGTCATTGTGCTTTTAATCCGAAGGTCACGTTGTTCAATGGCCAGAAAGGCTCCATCGTCAATCAGGTGCAAAGGCCATTCGTCATTGGCGTACATAAAGCGGAATCCGGAGAACTGAAACCGGAATTGAAAGTCATCGCTGAAGGAATGACGCTTGAACTCAGGCCGATCCTCACAGCAGATCACACAGCGGTACGCCTCGAAGTTCTGGTCAAGCAAAGCGAAATCTCCCGCGTCAAAACTCTGGAGACACAGGTCTCAGGCAAAAAAATCAACTTCCAGGTTCCCAGCGTCGAACAGAGACGCATCAGTGTCGCCGCCGATTTGAGCGGTAAGCACTCACTGTTGATTTCACTGCCTCCCACTCTGCACTCCAAACGTTTTCAATACCTGCTGATGAAAGCGGAAATATTGGGGCACCCGGATCTTCCCGCGACACTGGTCCATCCCAACCCGTCGGGTCAACCAGCAGAGTGAAGAAACCATTGTTCCTGTTCCCGTCATTACATTTCAGATTCTCCTGTAAAACTGCAGTTCAAAGAGTAGAATACGGGAAGTATCTTTTAGTCGTTTTGAACAGTTTCATTAGTGTGCGGGAGAATGAAAACATGTCACAGAAACTGACAGTGGACCAATACATTGAGTCTTTAAAAAAAGGTCGTAAACGAAATTATATCCTGGTTGGGGTATTGATCATTTCTATGATGCTTCAGGAGATTTTCACCTCTCGTAGCACAGATGTTTTCATGGTGATCTTTACGACTCTCTTTATCGCAGATCTCGTTTGTCAGGTGCATCTGATTTCCGTCCTCAACCTGCTTAAGGAAAGCCCGGATTCCCAACCCGAACCGGAAACTGTAGAAACTGTCGCTTCCTGACCGATATCAACGTCAAACCGTTAGAATGGCAGAGTCAGTTTCGCGCTGTATCTCGGTGAATGCGAAGGACATCAGCGACCCGTCTGATCTTCCATCAGGCGGCGTGCTTCCTGCGTCGCAGTGTCCCAGTCTCCTGCATTCGCTGATGCCACAATCGCATTCAACCAGCCTGCTTCCTTCTCATTGATCTCCTTTTCCTGGAGGGAACTGCCTATCAACGTCTGCACGGTTTTCAAACGGTCTGTACTCTTCTGATTACAGACCGAGTACAGCGCTTTGGAAATTTCATATGTCTTTGGCGAAACAGCCGGATAGCCACAACCACTCAAAGGTAGCAGAGTGAGCAGAAGCAAGATTGTCAAAAACAGGGTATTTTGATTTCGCATTAAAATTCTCCTGTTACTTCACCCTCGTTAATACTCGAGAGTTCCGCCCATAGCAGCAGATCGATATTTTCAGAAACGAACCGCACTGAACCGTCCCCCATGCAGACATGTCCGCCCCCCGTGTGCTCCGAATACATCTGGCCGACGTGGTAGGTAGGGAAATTGACAGGGTGGACGATCGGAAAACCGGTGATATCCAGTTCGCCGCCGGAAGGGCCTGCATGAATCAATGCCAGTGTCGCTGCTGCGTCTGGACCATTTTCAGGTGAAGTGAACCGGGGGTGTGTATACGCACCGGGCACCACCCCCACCCAGGTTTTATCACTCAGTTTCGAAGAATGTTCGCCCAGGAAAATCGTATTGGACGTTCCATCTGTCACATCCCGCATTCGCGTGCGCGAATTTCGAAAGAAGGGCCCGTCTGCCACTTTCGAAGCATCGCCATTGATGGTGACCGTTTTGGTGGTCTTGGTGTAGATGTTCGTGAAAACGACGCCCGTCGTACTCGAACCACATTCCCCCCAGCACGATTCCTGACCATGACTGGCAACATAATGCGAACGACCAAACCGCAACTGTGAACCCCCTTTGACCAGCGGGCTGCCACTGGCATCCTGCACGAGAAACGGTTCATCTCCCCCCGAAGAAGTAGGGCAGAGAAAGACAGGCAGCTTCGTCTGCGCGGCACTGGCGTTCGCCAGATCCCAGCAGGGCCGATTCAGGTCCAGCGCGTTATAGAGTACTGCCTGATCCATGAAGGGGAGAATCATTGTCCCCCAGGTCCAGCCCGGAGCCGCATCCCAGGTGTCAGGATCAATGGCTGCCCAGGCAGGTCCTGATCCGGTACTGGTTCCGTACGAATAATAGCCGGCGGGAAAACAGGAATGCGTATCGTGATAATTATGCAGCGCGATACCTAACTGCTTCAAATTGTTTTTGCACTGACTGCGTCGCGCCGCTTCACGTGCCTGTTGTACCGCCGGCAGCAGCAGGGCAATCAGCGTTGCAATAATGGCAATGACGACAAGGAGTTCAATCAGCGTAAAGCCGGGGCGGGACAGTCGGGAGGGCGGGTATCTCATCTCGATCAACCTTAACAGGAGTGCAAAAACGGCGTGTTCAAAAAGTAGCCAGCGCTACAAAATGGTATGCGAAAAAATGTAGCATGTGCTACATTTGCGTGTTATTGTAGCCAATGCTACATTTCTGTCAATCGAAAACTGGAAAAAAATATCCCGGGATCTAACCGGATCGTCAGACGCTCAATAGGAAACCTGAAAACAGGGCACTCCTGCAAAGATTCCCCCTCACGAAACAAATTCGACTTGACCCGCACGCGCCAATCGCGACCCTCTTATAATCTGCGTCGCGCGCGTGTCCAGTTTTTATTCAACTGCATGTTCCTGAACCTGTTTGTTCCAGCACCATAAAACCCCCTTGAAAATTGCAAAAATGATAGACTCCTGTTTTCACTGGTTCCTGATTCACAGTCGAATAAACTGCGGATCGACGCACTTCACTTCGCTCCCGCCTCGACATCGACCAGGTTCATGCTTATCTCGTTCCTGTATCAAAACATATCGCCACAACCAGTTCCCGTTGTTCACCGTCAGTTTTTCATTTAAAGCAGACAACATGATCGAGCTCCCCGTCACAAAAACAAAAGCAGAAAAGAGAAGACAGTTCTACAGCATACAGGCTGTTAAAATAGAAGCACTTCCGCCTCTGGTATTCCTGAAAACAGAGCGCAGTCTCCACCGGTTATTTTACGGAAAGGCACCTGTGGGAAGAGGGTAACTACAGCCAGTGATAATCTTGACTGAATGGCAGCAGATAGACGCTGAATATCCAGCTGGTTAGAATAAAAATATCAAAAAAGGCTCTATACTGAATGGCAGACACAGCATTGAAAGGACAGAGGTATGAAGGCGGCTCAGTTACTTGCGTTGATCTGGATTTTGATTCCTGCACTGGTGTGTGCACAATCTGAACCTGTGAAACCTGACTACTTCAATCAGAGCGTGGCCGATTCGAATCCGTTGCGGACGGAGCAGGCGCGGGAACTGGATGAATATATCAAAACCATTGCCGCGGACCGCCGGCGATTCGAACAACTGTTCCAGCCCGATTATTCCTCCGCTGCTGCCTTCGAGAAATCCGCGGAACCTTTGCGGGCCGCGTTTTGTGAAAGCATTGGTTATCCGCCTCCTGGTAAGCGGCCCGATCAGCCTGCCACTTATAAACAGATCGGTGAAGACAGCATCGGCGTGTACTATCGGGCGATGTTCCCGATTCTGCCGCACGTGCATTCCGAAGGGATTTTCATTGTCCCGAAATTTGCCACAGGAAAAACGCCGCTCATCATCTCCATGCACGGGGGCGGTGGTTCGCCTGAAGTCGCGCTGTTCAATGGCGGTGCCAACTATCGAGACATGGTTCGCGGTGCGGTGAAACGGGGCTATCTTGTGTATGCACCACAGCACCTGTTCCGGGCTGATGAATTTCCGAAAGACATCCGTCGGCAGATTGATGACCGGATGCGACTCATCGGCACCAGTATCACCGCCGTTGAAATCGCCAAGATCACGTATGCCATTGATGAATTGATCAAACGTCCCGAAGTCGATGCCAGCCGGATCGGCATGGTGGGTCTGTCTTATGGCGGATACTACGCACAGGTCACACCGGCCGTCGATCCACGGATTAAAGTCTCTGTATCCAGCTGTTACTTCGGCGTGCAGGAAGGTCGCTATGCCAAAGAGGAACTTTCGGTTCCGTCCGACTTTCGGTTCATGAATCGCATGACGCTGTTTAACGACGCCGACCTCGTCGCGCTGATCTGTCCGCGGGCGCATCAGATTCAGGCGGGATCACGCGACAATGCATCCCATCGCGAAACAGGAAAGCAGATTGCGCCCCGCGCTGCGACATTTTATGAACGGCTCAACCTGGGTGACCGCTTCGAACACGTCATCTTCGAAGGGGGACACGAATTCAACGACAAAGCAGCCTGGGCGTTTGTTGAAAAACATTTGTGATCAGATTTCCGGGACAGTTCCTCATTCGATGATGCGAAACACTGTGAGCTTCGCATCGTCGTCACTGACCACATACAGACGCTCTGAGTCACCATCTACGGCGACCCCTTCTGCAAAACGAACCGAACGTCCCTGCTGATCCTTTTTCAGAGAGTGTCGCTGTACGACGCGACTCTGCCGCCGATCGAATGTGAATACGCAGCGTGCCTCTTCACTTAAAATCCAGAGCAGATCGCGCTTCGCATCAAAGCACATGCCGGAAAAATCCATCTTTTTTCCCTCGGCAGTAAAACCTGTTTGCTCTTCGAGAACCTCAACAGACGTAATTCGGTTCAGATCGGCAGAGACGGCGATCAGTAATCCTGGATCTGCTTCTTTAAGCAGTAACAGTTCGTTGCGGAAGGAATCAAAGGTAATCCCTTCCAGCCCATTACCGTCAATGTCTTCGAAATGTGCTGCGATGCTAGTGAAGCCTTCCAGATCTTTCAGCCGTCGATCTGAAATTTCTTCACCCGTTTGTGGATCGTAAACGATGAGTTTGCTGACATCCTCATCGACCACACAGATCTGGCCCGCTGCATTAAAGGTGATGCCTTCCAGTCCTCGATTCCCAATCTTCAGAGATTCCTGAATCCGACCTTCAAAATCAATCCGAAATAAGCGGCGGTTCTCATCACAGACGGTCCAGAGTAAACCATCCGGCGCGAGCGCCAGACCTGAGGGCTCCAACAGCCCGGCTTTCTTGTCCTTGATCGAACATTGGGATTCCAATTCCAGTTTCAGCATGTTTGACATTCAAAAGAACTATTTGGCAATAGAAAACTCTGATCTTACGATTCGTGTATCATGTTTTACCCTCCTCCCATGATACACGAATCTCAGAAATAATCATCCTGATTCAGCCTGAAAACACCTGGATACCAAATGTGGAACAGGTAAGTTCATTGTTCTCGGAAAAACAGAAGTAAAACGCACTGTTGCGTATCTGGCTGAGAAGAACCGATGAATGCTGTTCCCTTCTCAAAACTTTGTAGCGTTACATGATGCATTTTTTGAGTCTCCTTCGTCTTGGCAGCAAATGGTATTCGCCTTTTTTCTCACCTGTGAATGGTCTGACTGCATATTTTCTCGGCCGGTGGTGTCATATATTGAGAGAAGTCTAATAAAGGAGCACTACCTGAGGAGAGGGTGAATGAGTTCGGACGAAGTGCTGCTGCACCGATACTGCCACGAAGGCGATCCGGCTGCATTCCGAGAATTGATCGATCGGTATGCGGGAATGGTATACAGCATCGGCCTGCGCGTGACGGGCGACAAGCACACGGCGGAAGATCTGTGTCAGGAGTGTTTTCTGGAGCTAGCCCGTAAAGCGTACACGGTGCGAGAGAATATTGCGGGATGGCTGCACGCACTGGCGACAAGCCGATCGTTGAACATTGTTCGGTCCCGCAGGCGGAGAACAAGTCGGGAACAGGCCGTGGCAAATTCCCCGGCCATCATCACTGAATCATCCGAGTGGAGCGAAATGCAGCCGCTCATCGACCGGGCTCTCAATGGATTAAGCGACGATCTGCGGTTGCCGATTGTCCTGCACTATCTGCAAGGCAAGACACAGCAGCAGGTGGCAGATCAGCTGGGGGTGAATCAGGCGACGATGTCGCGCCGACTGCAACGCGGTGTGGAACAGCTCCGAAAGCGACTCCAAAGCTTCGGTGTGATGACGACCATCGCGGCGGTGACGTCGTTCTTCGGTGAAAATTCGGCACAGGCCGCGTCGAATTCACTCACCGCATCACTGGCGAAGATCGGAATTAGCGGGGTGGGTGTGACTGTCGCCAAGTCCGCGCCGGGGGGCCTGCTTCCGTTTACCGTAACGCTCGGGGCGATTGCCGGTAACATATTGTTGTTTCTGTTTCTGAAAGGCTGGATTCTGCTGCTGTTCGTGGTCATCGGGGTCGCGCTGTTAATACGACCGCCGGCTTGGGTCCGTGAACTTATGCGTGCGCAGGCCTTCGGCCGCGATTATGCCGCTCATCCCACGTATCCCTTCCGACGCTGGACCTGGACGATTCCTCCAGCCGACTGGAAACAGCGATTGTTTGTGTTGTCGTATGTCGGGCTTACATTCGGTCTTGTGGCTTTAAAAGATCCCGCAATAATCTCGACAATGCCCGGTTTTGTTATGGCATTTGGATTGATGGCCATGTTATTTCTGACGCTTGCGGTGCGGCTTGCCTGGCGCATCTGGACGCTGCGCAACCAACCACTGACTGCCGCGGATCAGTTGACCGAACAGCGGCCTCAGTGGTCCTTATGGGAGCTTCTGGTCGGGGCCTCTTTTTTCATCGTGATTGCTGCAATCTGGCTGTCGAGTGTGCCGCGCGAAGAACTGTTTAGTTTCTCAATCGGAACTATTTTATTCTGGTCCTGGTTTGTCGCATGTTCCGGTATGGCTGTCTGGGAACTTATTGAACGCTGGCGAAAACGGAGCAAGGGTGATGTTTCATTCGGTAACGTTGTTTCCAGCGAGGACAGTGTCGACATCAAGCCGGTCGCACGGCGCTATCACGTCATCTTGATTGGCGGTTTGATGTTGGGGGCTGTCGCACTTTTGTCATTGGTCATGCTGCAGTCAGTAATTATGCCCGAGCGACCGGTAAAGAATGAACCGGTTGTTTATCGTTACACACAGGACGGCACAGGTGTCAGAGTCGAGGTGCCGGCCGCCTTCAAACCACCAGTGCCGCCTAAAGGCCTGCCTTCGCAACTTGTGATGACAGCCGGCATGGGATTCATCTTCAGTCTCCTGTTGCTGCGACGAGTCGTCAAGGTACGGCTCGTATTACCACGATCCGCCTGGCTGCCGCTCCTGGCGGTCAGTAGTCTGGCAGTCGCACTGGGGGCAGGTCTGACGGCAAACGCAATCTGGGCAACAGAAACCAGGCAGAAAACCCACACAACAATCGACGTACCGGAAATCCTTCCCCATCAGAAGCCGGTGTTCAAACCGAGTCCTTCGGAACTGGCGCTCATCCGGAAATACGCAGCCGAGTCAGCCACCATCACGGTGCCCGAAGAACGAATTCCTGACGGCTGGTATCTCATGCGGTATGACAACGGCTTCCCGATGCCCACGCCGAATGAAAGATTGCCTGCGAAAACTGTGATTCAGCTTGGATTAACTGATGTTCCAGAACTGAAATTTGTCGACGCGTTAATCACGCGAATCTATATGAATCCCTTCGTACTACGCGACCTCGACGGCTTCTGCGCTGTTTATGCATTCTGCTGCGGCAATGCGGAAGAAGCACGCCGACTCAACAGTGCATGGAAAAATCGAGGTATGTGCAAGGGGCGTTTGGTGATCTTCGTCTACGGACGCAAAGGTCTGCGGGCTCCCAGTGCCACCGATCAGGTACCCATTCCCACGCTGCTGAAACAGATTCAAGAATCTCCCTAAGCAGAACGCGACCCTTTTCCCCAATGCACGGCAATTCTCGACTGCCGTGATCGGAGTGGAAATACATAGTCCTTGCATGCTCCCAATTGAAAAACACGATAAAGTATTGCACACAAGGGGGCTATGTGCAGGGGTTCCTGTTCCGAAGCACATTGATGTGTTGATCTCATACTACCGAATCGACGTAAATGAGGCCTCTGAAATATTACGGCACTTCCTTGGTTATCAGGTTTGGGCAATCTGGGGCGTATAGTCGGTTGGGTGTTGATGTAAATTCTTACGATCTGTTCCCAAATGAACAGCAAATGACCACATCAAACAGCAAGTTGCAGTAAAGCTGTCGAACTGCTGCTGACGATAAACAGGGTATTCATAGAGATTCGGCTTGTGGTCACATTGATCACAATATTCCGCGCGTGCTCCGCGGGTCAGGACGAATACACACAGTCAGTCTCTGTCGTTACGATTTGAGTGAAATTATCCGATGAAACTGCTTCGTCTGTTTTTGATCGCCCTCTTACTGCAACCGTGCCCCGTCTGCTGGGCACATGGTGTGGCTGCGATCGGCGAACTGGGACAGGCGGAATCGGCACAGGAATCCTGTGTTGCGAGCCGTCCTGCGTGTTGCTCCCCTGCATGTCATCTGCACGATCTCCATGAGTCCACAGAACACGATGAGCAGCATAATTGTCCCTGTGTCTGCCATATTTCTGAAATTGTTTTTGCGCAAACCACACCCGCCGTGAATCTCCGCAGCATGACAGTCACCCATAATATGCTGATCGTCGAGAATCATTTACCGGGCCGCCTGGCCGTTTTAAATACAACCGCCATCGATACTTCACAAGCAACGATTACCGCACCTTTGCGCTTATAGATTTTCTTTCCGGGCCCGCTGGTCCACCGCCTGATTTCAGCGTGCTGTCCCGTCACTGGTATGAAGATTGCGTGAGACAGCGTTTACGATCAGTGATGTTCCGTGTCAGTCAGTCTCCTTCCGGGAAGCGACTCTGGGACTTTCATTTGAAATAAATACAAATCATTAATACAAAACAGGGGAAACTTAATATGTTCACACGTGCGAATTTCAGTTCGTTCAAAAATAACCGGTTGCAGTTGTGTGTTGTCTGTGCTTTCGTCATGGCGCTGACATCGGTCAGTTCTGCCCAGGAAGTACAAAAAGTCGCCTCACTGAGTAAAGTCGAAACCTCGCGAGCCGCGGCTGCGAAGGAGAACAAATATACGTTCATCATGTTCTGGAAAAACCAGGATGATGCCACCAAGGCCATGTGGAGTACTCTGCAGCAGAACCTGTCAGGCAAAAATGACACAACCACCTTTGTCGCCGTTAATACCAGCGATCCGGCGGAAGCCAAGCTGGTCGAAGAATATGGCGTTTCCCGCGCACCGATGCCGCTAACACTGGCGGTGGCTCCTAATGGCGCGATCACCGGTTCGTTTGTGAAACAGATCAACGCTGACTACATTCAGCAGTCGTTCGTCTCGCCGGCCAAGTGCCGCTGCATGAAGACTCTGCAGAGCCGTAAAATGGTCCTGCTGTGTGTGAATCCGGGTTCTGGTACAACATTGCCCCAAGGCGTGCAGGACTTCAAAGCCGTTCCCTGCTATCAGAATGTCGTAGAAGTGGTCAACGTCTCACAGGCAGAAGCCGCAGAAGCCGACTTCCTGAAAGAACTTGAAGTGCCCCAGGACGGACAGAATACGAAGGTTGTTTTCATGGCGCCTCCCGGTGTGATGGTGGGCATGTACAACGGAAATGTGACGAGCCAGCAGCTGATTGCCGAACTGAAAAAGGCCGGGAAAAGCTGTGGCGTTGAAGGCTGTAAGCACTGTAAATAATTCGTCACATTCTATTAAGGAGACTGTCTCATGACGATGAGATCTATCATCTGGAAAGAGCTGCGGGAACGTCCGACCGCGTTAATTGCCAGTCTGCTGGCAATCATGCTGAGTGTGACCGCATTAGTGGCGATCCGCAATGTGACAATTTTCTCAGAGAAAGAAGTCGCTGGAAAGCTCGATAAACTGGGAGCCAACGTGCTCATTCTGCCCAAAGGTGTCACGCTGCAGGATTACTATTCAGCCGACATGCACGCGGAAACCATTCCCGAAGAGCATGTCGCCGAACTGGCACTCGCCGGGCTGACAGGCGTGGAAGCCATTTCTCCCAAGCTGTGTGTGCCGACCGAGATTGACGGCAAGAATGTGATTCTCACAGGCATCCTGCCTCAGGAAGAAATTCAGAAAATGGCCGCCTGGCAGGGGGGCATGATTTTTAAAAAGCATGAAGGCTGTAAAGCCAAAATCAATGTGATCGATGAAAATCAGGATGCGCCGGAAGCTTTGGCAGAACGGCGGGCGTTGCAGAATCTGAATGAAGACGAAGTCATTCTTGGTTCAGACTATGCTGCCAGCAATGGACTGGCCGCCGGCGATTCTCTGGAGTTGCTGGGCGAAAAGTTCAAAGTGTTGACCACACTGCCGGAAACGGGAACCGTGGATGACAGCCGCGTCTTCGCACACCTGCATACCGTGCAGCGTCTTTCCAAGTCGGGTGAAGTCGTGAACATTATCGAAGTCATGGGCTGCTGCGAAGACATCGCCAACGGTTTGGTCGGTGATCTGCAGTCGCTGCTGCCCGGCACGAAAGTGGTCACGATTGCAAACGTCGTGGAGACCCAGGTTTCCATCAATCGCATGATGACCAATCTCTCGTACCTGTTCCTGGCGATTCTGATTGCTGTGGGAGGCGCGAGCATGGCCAGTGCCAGCTTTGCCAACGTGATGGAACGCCGTCGCGAAATTGGCACGCTGATGGCGCTGGGAGCTACACCCCGTTTCGTCACCCAACTGTTCCTGGCAAAAGCGGCTCTGCTGGGACTCGCAGGCGGCATCACCGGTTATATCACTGGCAGCGTGCTGGCTATGTTCCTGGGCCCGGCATTTGCCGATGTCTCGGTTCTGCCCGTTCCCAGTCTGGCATTCATCTCTGCAGCGATTGCCGTGCTGGTGACGATTGCAGCCAGTTATATCCCCGCACGACAGGCGGCGAAACTCGATCCCTGTATGTGCTTCAAGGAGGTCTGATCCATGTTAACATTAGAGGCAGTTCGCAAAGTGTATCGCAAGAAACAGGACGAGGTGGTGGCCCTCGATACCACCAGCCTGGAAATTGCCCGCGGTGATTTTATCGCCATCATCGGACCCAGTGGCAGTGGTAAAACGACACTGCTCTCCATGCTGGGCGCGATGTCGGCCCCTTCAGAAGGACGGATTCTGCTGGATGGGGAATCGATCTATGATCTACCCGTCAATCTACGTGCCGAAGTCAGGCAGAACAAGATCGGCTTTGTGTTTCAGACGTTCAACCTGATTCCTTATCTGACGGCGATCGAAAATGTGCAGATCCCGATGGTGCTGGCGAAGAAACATCGTGGTGAACAGCGGGAAAAAGCAGAAGCTCTGCTGGCCAAAGTCGGCCTGCAGGATCGTATGCAGCATAAGCCGGCCGAGTTGAGTGTCGGTCAGCAGCAGCGCGTCGCTCTGGCACGCATGCTGGCCAACGATCCGTCGATCATTCTGGCCGACGAACCGACGGGGAACCTTGATCCGGATACTAAAGAGCAGGTGATGGAGTTTCTGACCCAGTTCAATGAAGAAGGCCGCACAATTATCATGGTGACCCATGATCTGTCCGCCGCCGACTGCGCCAGAAAAACGCTGACCCTCTCTGAGGGATCCATCTGCGATACTCAGCAGAATCAGTTACTCAAGACGGCATAATCTGCTTTTGATTTCAATCAAAAGCGGGCTGGTTCAGATTGGTGAACCAGCCCGCTTTATTATTTGAATGAAATGAATCTGAATGATCATTCCTCTTTCGGCTCTTCTTTCTTCGTGAGCGTCTCATGTGAAATGACGCACTGATAGAATTTCTGCCGTTTCAATGAACGCTCAAGAGCCCCGCGATTGAAGGGGCCCGTGGTCTCGAAGGAGAATTCCTTCTTCTCGACATCGAACTGCAGTGTTTTGAGATCAATCCAGGAAAATCCGTCGAGCGCATCTCGGGCACTTTTCTGAGGTTTCCCAGTGGCTCTACCGCCATACAGGCCATATTTTACGGTTACTTTGACGTTTTCTTTTACAAGCGCTGGTTCAGCTGACTGTTTTGCGGTCATCCCAGGCTGCAGTGGATTCCCTGTACCACTTGATTCAGGCAGGATGGTTTTCAGGTGATTGCATTCAATTTTGATCCTGGCCAAAGATGTTGTTGCTGCCTCGATATCACTGGCATCTTCATTTACCACACGTACCCGGATGTTAAATGTTCCCTGATCATAATCCATCTTCAGGGAACCCGGAATATAGCCTTCAATTGCCCCCAGGTTTCCGTCCGCTACATGCTTCTGTGTGATCTTGTCAAACTGCGGAAGTTTTTGTCCCCGATTGACAAAACTGAAATACATGGTTTTTTCAGAGGCTTGCGGGTCATACTCAAAATCTTCCACAGAAACCAGTTCCTGGTCGACATCCAGATCCAGAAAGCGAATCCCATTCACCATTTTAGTCAGGTCATCCGGGGGGACACGATCAATCAGAAAGGAGAGCTGCATAGCCTCAAAGTCAACTCCGACTGACTTTCCGATATATCCGTCGACACCTCTTCCCAGATAATCATCCAGATGGCGATAGATATCTTGTAGTTGAGTTGCGAGTAGTGACTGAGGCCGTTTGAATTTCTCTACGAGCATCTTTTCGACGAGTAAAATCTTCAGCACAACACGTTTCATAGGTCTGTTTGGTGTCCGGTAGACCGGGCCGGGGTCTTCCACCAGAACAGGCTCTGCCAGTACCTTAAACTTCACGCTTGCAAGTTGATCACCAGATTTATTGTTGATGAAGTCACTCACCCGGTGATCAGGGGTGTGATCCAGTTGAAACGTGATGGTTTTCTTTACCAGGTTGACATCCAGGGTGTCTGGTACATAGCCCGGCAGACCGGTTTCCAGACGATCCGTCAGAGTCCTGATCAGATCCCTGCGCCAGAAATTATAACCGTACTGATCTTCCATGGCGCGTTCATGAAAATCAGCGATACCGACAATCTCGTAGGTGACCTGGCTGGGTTTAAGCTGCTGGTCTGTGCGCTGTTCGATGGTTCGATAGGGTTTGGCTCCAATGGAAACTGGCAGCTGATACAGGCTATTGATCTGAACACCCAGATTCTGGCTGGGGTAGGTAATGACCTCAAAGGTCAGCTTTTTGTATTCCAGGTCCAGCACCAGTGAGCCTGGTACATATTCAGGCACTTCGTTTTTAAAGCGTTCATTCAGAATGAGTCGTAACGCTTCCGAACCGATCTGAAAATTCTGGTCCACCTGTGTCTGATATTCAGGACTGATTTTGTGAATGAAATAGTGTAGCTCCTGTTTTACCAGGGAGTCCTCGCCGGATTCTGCCGCCAGCGTTTCGCGGAGCGTCTCGTCCAACGGAGCAATCGTCACCATCTGATAGCAGACCTCATTCATCTTTCGTACCAGATCGCTGATGTCCGCTGCGTTCGATCTGAGTGAGAGTCTGTTCTGTCTCAGATCGACGCGTACCGAACCGGGCCGATAAAAACTGAAGTTTTGTTGCAGTGTGGAATCCAGGGATCTTTGCGCTGAACTGCTCGCCTGATCGATTTTCTTATCCGGCCGATCCAGAAACTGATTCACATTCTTATGCAAGGCAACAATTTTAAACACCAGCTCGGTCGAATTCTTATCAGGCCGCATTGCTGTAGAATTGTCAGTACGGGATGTTTTCGGGGATGGACGCTCCCGTGGTCTGCTGGGGGCAGAACCCTTGTTATTGGATTGCTGAGATGACGAAATGGCTTCATGCAGTGGGGACAAATTTTTCTTTTCCGTGGTAGTCGAACTGCCGCAGGAAGTTGCCAGACAGAGACACAGTCCCAGCAAAAAACGTGAGATAATCAAAGGCTGCCAGCGTCTGCGGTCTGGCTTAGTATTTTGCAGGAACACAGAACAAACAGCAGCGGGAACAGAAAAGTCGAATCGAGGAATCATTTTAAACCTGATATAAAAAAACTCTGGTACAAATCATTAGATTAGGTTGAACAGCTACTGTAAACAAGATTAGTTATCAGGAATTTATCGCAATTTCATTCAGTTTGCAGTGATTTTGTTCCTGCATTCAATGGAAAGTGCTCATTGTGTTAAGAGTTGAATTCGCTTGCACTTCGAATCCAATTCCGTTTCTTTAAGGCTGTCAAACTCACCCGGATCTCGGTACCATGGAACGCCAGAAATCACTAACGACACTCAAGGCGAGACAGGATGGCAAAGAAGCAGCAACCTAAGAATCAACACGAACGCACGCGTGTGGATCATGCAACCGAAATTGCAGAGGACTATGTAGAAGCGATTGCAGAAATGATAGAAGAGCAGGGCGTCTGCCGGGTGAAAGATCTGGCGGAACACTTTGCTGTGAGCCATGTGACCGTCAATCGTACCGTAGCCCGTCTGCAGCGGGATGGCTATGCCACCACTGAGCCTTACAGTCCTGTCGAACTGACCACACAGGGCGCGCGCCTTGCGAAAGATTCCCGCCGCCGCCATGAAATCGTCCTCAGCTTTCTGATTGCACTCGGCGTCAGCGAAGAGACGGCTGCGACAGATTCCGAAGGCATCGAACATCATGTCAGCCCGGAAACACTGGCGATCATGGAATCATTCGTCGCCAAAGTGCAGGGGTGATCATTACCGGAAAAGGATCACACTTTTTCTGGCTCCAATGCAAAATTCTTAGCTGAATTCAAGGACCGGGTCTGCTAGCATGGATGGAACAGACAATGTCATTCCATTCTTTAATAACGGAGCGCATTCATGATCAACAGCCTCGGTCGATTCATCTTCTGTTTTCTGTTTTGTGTTCTCATAACCACCCAACCTGCTTCCGCCGCCGATTCGAAACCCAATGTTCTGTTTCTGATCTGCGACGATCTGAACTGTGACCTGGGCTGTTATGGCCACACACAGGTACAGTCTCCCAATATTGACCAACTGGCAAAGCAGGGCGTTCGCTTTGAGCACGCCTACTGTCAGTTCCCGTTATGTGGTCCCAGCCGAGCCTCGTTCATGACAGGCATGTATCCCGATCAGACGCTCGTGCATCGCAATGGAATTTATATTCGGGAACATGTGCCCAATGTAATAACTATGTCGCAGATGTTTCGTAATCACGGTTACTTTGCGACCCGTGTGGGAAAAATATATCACTATAATGTTCCCAAACACATTGGCTCTGGCGGACACGATGACCCCTATTCCTGGAATCAGACTTTCAATCCTCGCGGTCGGGATGTGGATGACGAAGACCAGATCTTCAGTCTTGTGCCGGGGAGTTTTGGGGGCACACTCAGCTGGCTGGCTGCGGAGGGAACCGATGCCGAACAGACCGACGGCATTGCCGCCGACATCGCGATTCAGCAGTTAAAGAAATTCGCGGAATCCAAAGAACCATTCTTCCTCGCCGTAGGCCTGTATCGACCGCATACCCCCTATGTCGCACCGAAAAATTATTTCGAAAAATATCCCCTCGATCAAATCAAAGTACCACAGAGCCCGGACGGATATCTGAAAACCATTCCCGCGTCGGCACGGAAATCGGTCACCCGCAAAAAAAATCAGGTTGATCTGCCCGACAAGCTGGCCCGCCAGGCGATTCAGGCCTATTACGCATCGATTACCTTCGCCGATGCCCAACTGGGACATATCCTGTCTGCTCTCAAAGAGACGGGCCTTGATGAAAATACCATCGTTGTATTCACCTCCGATCACGGCTATCACATGGGCGAACATGGACACTGGCAGAAAACGACACTGTTTGAAAACGCAACCCACGTGCCTCTGATTATCGCCGGCCCCGGTGTCACCGCCAAAGGGCAGACCGCTGCTGCTCCTGCAGAAATGGTCGACTTTTATCCCACACTCGCCGACCTGTGTGGACTGAAAGCACCGGCGTCGGTTTCCGGTATCAGCCAGGTTCCGACCTTAAAAGACGCCACTGCTGCATCCCGCAAAACGGCACTCACGCAGTATGCGAACGGTTACAGTATCCGCACTCCCACGTTTCGTTATACCGAATGGGGCAAAAACGGCAGTGAAGGGGTGGAACTCTACGATCACAAGTCTGATCCTGCGGAAATGCACAACCTGGCAAACCAGGCGAAGACTCAAAAATTACGCGACGAATTAGCACAGATTCTTCACGAACGCATCGAACAGGCGAATGTTGCGCCCAAAGGTGTTAAGCAAATTACCTTCGAGAACCGCCGTCGCGTTCCCAAACAAAAATGAATCCCAGACTTGTATTTCCTGCGACGGTCGTTTTAATGGAATCAACGCACCTCGATCCCTCCAATGATTATCTGGAACGAAATATGAATCTCTCCCGCCGCGAATTTTCCAAATCACTCGTTTTAGCTGGCCTCAGTTGTACCGCCGGTCAATGGCCTACCAGAGCAGTCCGGGCAGCCGAACCCAGCATCAAAGCAGGCACCGGTTTCATTGACGTCCATACGCACATTGGCACCTATACCGATCCGAAAAAGAATCTGACGGCGGAAGGTCTGATCAGGTGGATGGACGAGAACCAGATTGAAAAATCTTGTGTGTTGCCTTTGACATCGCCGGAATCGACCAAGTATCTGCAGACGACCGAATCAGTACTTGCTGCAGCCAAAGCTCATCCGGATCGGCTGATTCCCTTCTGCTCCGTCGACCCGCGCACCACACACGCTGGCAGTGTGAAAGCGCTGGTCGGGATGATCCAGGCCTGGGTCGATCAGGGCGCGAAAGGCTTCGGAGAACATAAGGTGGGGCTCAACTTTGATGATCCCCTGATGATGCGCGTCTACGAAGCCTGTCAGGAAGTCGGCATCCCGCTGCTGTTTCATATCGATACCATTCGCGGCAAAGATGTCCCCGGACTGAAGCGCCTGGAAAACGCCCTCAAAACATTTCCCGAACTGAATTTCATCGGCCATGGTCCCGGCTGGTGGGCTTCTATTTCCGGTGGCCTCACTCCCAAAGAACTGGGGGGCTATCCGAAAGACAAAGTCAAACCGGGAGGCGCCATCGATGATCTGATGAGTCGTTATCCCAATATTTATGGCGATCTCTCAGCAGGTTCCGGTGCGAATTCCATCTCCCGTGATTTGGAGTTCGGCACGGAGTTTTTAATCCGTCGCCAGGATCGGATTCTGTTCGGTACCGATTATCTCGCACCAGGGCAGAACGTACCTCAGTTTGAACTGTTCGAAAAACTGGAACTGCCGGCTGAGGTCCGCGCGAAAATTAATCGTGAAAATGCCATCAAAGTTCTGAAACTGACTTAAGTTAACGCGGAACTGGCCCCCTGAATTGTTCGGTTGGCAGGTTTTACAGGAATTATTCCGCTGGGGTGCTGTAAAAATGGACACATTGTTGAGGAATCTTAATAATTCCCGGGAACTTCGCGTTGTAATTTCCGATCATATTCGTGTATGCTGATACTAATTCAAAGTCCTGCCTGAGCTGCTCACCACAGGGGATACGACAGAAAAACGCTTCTTTTTATTTCAGAAGCTGATTTCTATGTAACCCTAAATAAATAATCGAACCTTCGATTACACTACGGGAGAATTCGGATGTCCCAGCCACTCAAAAGTTCCCACGGACAACATCACCAGTCCGGCAGCGGATTTTCCGCATTCGCTCCTGGTTCTGATCTGGTGCACGTCGGCAGCCGTCGCTGGTTTCTGCAGATGGGAATGGCCGGTCTCGCCGGGCTCTCGATGCCGGAATTACTCAAAAGACAGGCGCTGGCCGCACCACAGGCTCAGCTCACGCATCCGGTTCAGGCCAAGTCTGTGATTATGATCTGGTTGTCTGGTGGACCCAGTCAGCTGGATATGTGGGATCTTAAACCGCAGGCACCGAAAGAAATCCGTGGTCCCTTCAATCCAATTCAGACTTCCGTCAGCGGCATTGAAATCTGTGAGCATATGCCAGAGCAGGCTGCGATGATGGACAAGTTCGCCATTATCCGTTCCATGGATGCATCAACCAGTAACCATACACCGACGACTTTCCAGGCCTGCAATCCCAAATCACGTCGTACGAACGACAATCGGGATGGCGGCGGCTATCCTTCCATGGGTTCCGTTGCCGCGAAATTCCGTGGTCCCAATGTGCCCGGCATGCCCGGCTTCGTCGCATTAGCCGACAGCATGGCCGCCGACATCTATGGTGCCGGTCATCTCGGTCATCGTTATGAACCCCTGGACGGCGTCAAGTCAGCCGGAAAGTTCGGTATGCCTGCAGGAGTGCAGACTGCCCGTCTGACTGATCGCGAAGAATTACGTCAGCAGTTTGATCGACTGCGAAAACATACAGAGCTCTCGCCCGAACTATCCCTGCAGGATCGATATGTGCAGGAAGCGTACGACATGGTGCTCTCTGGAAATGTCGCCAAAGCCTTTGATGTGAACCGGGAATCAGCAGAGGTTCGCGAGAAGTACGGCAAACATTCCTTCGGCCAGAAGTCACTGTTGGCCCGCCGACTCGTCGAAGCGGGGGTGACTTTCATTACGATGAGCGATGCCTGGGGGCACTGGGATCATCACGGTGACGAAGTCAAATGGGGCGGCATCAACAAAGGCCTCAAGCCAATGCTGCCGGTTCTCGATCATGGCATTGCGACACTGATCAATGATCTCGATGAACGAGGTCTGCTCGATACGACGCTGGTGCTCGTCCTGGGTGAATTCGGTCGAGGTCCCGTCATTACCAAAACCGATGGCCGCGGACACTGGACTCCCGTCATGTCGATGCTGGCAGCGGGTGCAGGAGTGCCCGGCGGTCAGGTCATTGGTGCCACCGATCGTCGCGGCGGTGAAATCGCTGAACGTCGACTGGGCCCCGGAGACCTGGGGGCCACCGTCTTCAAGAAACTGGGCATCGACCCCTACGGCCACTGGATCAAACCGGGCGGACGTCCCACACCACTGGTTGAAGGTCCTTCCGCTCCGATTGCTGAGCTTGGTTAATTCGCTGTCTCAACTTCACTTTGCTTTTGCAGCGACAGGCATCCGCGCCTGTTGTGCTTTCAGACTTTGCTTGAGTTCTGCCTGCAGTTTTGCTGCTTTCTCAGGATGAGCATTACTGAGATCGTGCTGCTCTGCCGGGTCCTCTTTCAAGTCATACAGTTCATTCTGACCGGTTTCATAAAACTGCAGCAGTTTCCAGTCCCCTCTGCGAATGGCAGACACCGGTTTTGTTTTGCTGATAACAGTATCATTGACGCCAATATCGGGCTTCGCGTTCAAATAACCTTTTTCCGGATGGTAATAAGGGAAATGCCACGTTAAAGACCGTTCAGGCCAGGCAGCAGTTGCCCCGTGAAACAGAGGAAGCAGACTCTCGCCATCCAGCGTCAGGTTGGAGCAGTCGACGCGGGCCACATCACAAAAGGTAGGAAACAGATCAGTGCCGCTCACAGGTATTGAACAGACAGAGTCAGCCACAACATGCTGCGGCCAGCGCACCAGCAGAGGCACACGGATGCCCGCTTCATACAGATTCCATTTACTGCCTCGCAGCGGCGCATTGTCGGCGTATTCAGGATGTCCGCCGTTATCTGATGTGAAAACGACCAGCGTTGACTCGCGTAAGCCCTGCTGATCCAATGCAGCCAGAACCTGCCCCACATACGCGTCCAGTGTTTCAATGAACGCGCCATAATGTGTGTGGAGTATCTCATCACCTGAGCCGGCAGCGGCGCGCTTCTGATATTTTTTTACCAGCCAGTCAGTCGGCGCGCGGACCGGCGTATGTACATGGAAGTAGGACAGATACAGAAAAAAAGGCTGCTCGCGTTTCTGCTTCAGAAAATCAATCGCATGTTCTGTCACCGCATCTGGTGGAAATTCTCCCTCCGCGAAGTCGCCGGGCTGCCAGTCGAATTTCTTTGCATACGGATGACTGCCAAACGTCTCTTTCGCCGACTCAAATCCCTGCTGCTGTGGACCATGCGTCGGACTCCAGCCCAGGTAATGCTGGTAATGCTCACAGACATGCCATTTTCCGAAGAAACCGGTCTGGTAATCTGCCTGTCGCAGTATCTCCGCGATCGTCACTTCTTTCAAAGGCAGGTCCCGTGTGTACGCGGGCGGCTGCAGTTGACGTGCGGGCGGTTCCACTCCGGCCGGCTTGGTGACAAATTCAAAATGCAGTCGTGCAGGACTGCGTCCAGTCAGTATTGATGCCCGCGATGCACTGCAGATCGGTGCGGGAGAATAGGCATTCGTGAATCGCAGCCCCTGTTTCGCCAGTTGATCCAGGTGGGGCGTCTCCGCGAGTGTGCCCCCATAACAGCCCAGGTCTTTCCAGCCCAGGTCGTCTGCCAGAATGAACACGATGTTGGTCTTTTCGGCTGCATAATTCAGAGGTAAGCACAAGCAGAAAAACAGGAAACAAAACAGAGAGCGCAGCATCAGTGAACCTTAAACAAAAGAGATTGGAATTATTCAATGGGAAACACAATAGTATAAGAACGATCAACCAACTTCGATGGCGTCTGTTGTCGGGAAAGATCTATGGCAAAGGGACGATCGAGACTGTTGCCCGCCAGATCTTCGATCACCGTCCCTACCGCCAGTTGATATCGGCCTGCCTGCCACGGTGAATCGGGGATGAATCGCCAGATGGTTTCGTTCTTCGCCACCTCGATCTTTCCCGAAACCGCCTTCGCGTTGATGTCTTTAAGAGCAAACTGGCTGAAGAGTAGCGCGTAATCAAGGGGCTCATCGAATTCATAAATCAATGGCTCACGTGTTCCCGCTGTGGGGTGATTCAATTTCCATTTGTGGATGTCTGGCTGGTGTTCATCCATGGCGACCGCTTTGAAAGATTTTTTCGCTTCTTTTCCGAGCGGATGTCCCGACAGCGCGGCCCATTTCGGGCTGATTCGCAGTTCATAATCCTGCCCGGCATTCAGAATCGCGCCCAGTTCGACATTCAGATTCACTCCCGTTTTCTGGCGTCCCGGATGAAACCAGAGCGTCAGCTGTTTGCCATTGCGTGACCAGAGTTCCGTGTGACGAAACGGGCGGGGTACGAGCTGCCCCTGTGTTTTGTTGAACAGAGAAAAGTGTTCGAAGATATCTCCCTGCTGCATCGGCTCGGAGAATTGAATATAAAATTTCAGATGATTGGCGGGCAGTTGATTACCCGAAGGATAGATCGACAGTACGCGCGGCGGCTTGCTGTCGGGCAGTGGAAGTGCATAGGTGGCCTGCAAGCGTTGGTCCGGTTTTTTTGTCACCAGCTTTAATGCAGCGGGATCAAAGGTCGCCTGGTAGCGGTTGCCTCGTACCAGCGGAAACGCCGGTTTGAACTCCAGACGATCCTCTTTCAGTTGATAATTTCCCAGCATGGCAGGCAGCTTCTGGTTTTTTTGCGACTTCCGCTTTAGTGAGAGTACCCGCTGGAACTGCGCTTCGTCCGCATCGATAAGAGATACCCAGAATCGGACACTCTCTGCGGTCACCACCACGCGGCACAATCGAGGAACTTTCGCATCTGCTTCAAACGCGAGATGAAATGGCTCTTCCTGTGGCATACCAGCGGCGCAAACCAGTATATCCATTAAGAGAACACAGACTATAAACTGCAGGATTCGCCGGCTGAATGAGCGGCCAGTTGCAGATGATGATTTTAACATCTGAGAGTCATGCCTTCAAAAAATACAGTGCCGGAGCAATCAACAGTTGACTCGAAAAAAACAGACTCTTTTCCATTCCCAAACCTGAACAGAAAAGAGTCTGTGAACCGGAGGAGGTCTCTCGCTATGGCAGTTCAGTAATTTCCAGATCGAGGTGCCCGTCGTTATCACGCAGCACAACGATTTCTTTCTTCTGCAGCTTGTCAATATGCACAGCGCCGGACAGTTGATCGACAATTTCGATGCCATTCGGCCCGGTTTTCTGTTTCACATCGCGGCGGGCCGCTTCTTCGTTGATGTCTTCCGCGTCCAGGTAATCCATATTCACTCGCACGCCCCACCATTTACTCGGGCCATACATACTCTTTTTCCAGTGAAAGCGGAACGTATTGGTCAACAGCCATTCCTTGCCGTCACTTTCATAAGTCAGCATGTCCAGTGGTCGGTTGCCGGAACCCAGTTCCACTACGCTGGTCCCTTTGACTTTGCTGCCGGACTGCAGTTCATCGAGGGGGAACTTGGCGATGGGTGTGCAGGCAAAGGCACCGACGATGTAGTTTTTGCCTTTGTTCGAGTAAGGTACAAACGACTGAATCGGCGCTTTGGTTTCCCATCTTTTGTGTGCGACATGATAGGTTTCTGCGCTGTAAATATCAGCCGAGGTTCCATGCGTCAGTGGCAGGGGAATCGAATAGATCTTGTTAGCGAACTCTTCGTTCGACTGTGCCGCCGCCAATAGTCGGTCACTGGCCAGAGCGACGCCGGTGATGTTGCGGATTTTGGAATCTTTTCCTCCGGGCAGCGCAACCTGAATATAGTCGACTTCCGACAGGTCAAAGTTTTTCACTTTACCCTGGGCATCAATCATCAGAATCGCTGCCTGTCCGTCGGTCTTGCGATTGACGGCAAGATACACGTTACCGCTCTGCGAATTGACGGCCATGTCGGCGATGTCAATCTGTGCGGGCTCGACACCCAGGCTGGATGCGACCGCCACATCCACTTTGGGAACTTTTTGTTCCAGTTTCTTTAACGGTCCGGCATCATGAGTATCGATCACTGTAATTGTCGCTTTCGCAGGGTCCGCCACCACCAGCAATCCGCCGGGTCCAAATGTGATTTTACCAACCGACTTGAAATCGGGATTTCCTTTTTGCACATCTTTGAGATACTTGCTCGCTGCTTCTTTGGTCACGCCCGCCTGCAACAGCGGATCGCCTGCCAACAGCAGCATCAGCGCCAGGATACTGACGGTGCCTTTCATGAGTCTTGATCTGATCATCAAACTGATTCCCTTAAAAAACTTGAAATCGAGGGTCTCCCCTCCCCACCAACTGACTTTAATCGTAATTCTCTGAAATTTGATAGTCAACAAGATTGTCTGCAGAAGCCGCTTTTGCGTCGATTCTTCACAACGGGAAAACAATCAGGCCAGGAGCACAGAAACCTGGGAGCGAATTGCCAGACCTGGCGTTAAGTGCTTGACATTCTGAGTGCAAATTCGGCTATAATGGCATTATTCCGGGATGCGGGCCGCTCTCCGTGATCGGAATACTTACCTGCATGAGTAACTGGACAATCAGACCTGATTGTCAGCCTCCTGACGATTCCTTCCTCAATCGCGAGAAACAACAGCAATGGACGTTTCCCGGCGTAAGTATTTTTGTCTGCTGCTGAACTGTCTGCTGTTCTCTTTTCAGGGATCACAGGTGGCTGACTCTGCAGAAAAACCGAGCTCCTCCACTTCATCTTCTCCCCTGATCTATGAAGACACGATCCTGCCGATTTTCCAGGCGCACTGTCTGAAATGTCACAACACTAAAAATCGCAAAGCAGAATTCGATGTGAGCTCTCCCGCTGCGCTGCTCAAGGGAGGCGAATCGGGAGCCGGCTTAGTTGCAGGCAAGCCGGATGAAAGTCTGCTCTATGAATATCTGCACGATGGTCAGATGCCACCCGAAGGTTCAAAGCCACTTTCTGAAAAAGAACTGCAGTTGATTCACAAGTGGATAACGCAGGGGATGAAGTTTCAACAGAAACCGCAAGTCAGTTCGAAGGCTCTGATATCCCAGCATGATGTGCTGCCGATACTTTATCGCCGTTGCGTAATGTGTCACGGCCCTGAATACCAGGAAGGGGGACTCGACCTGCGCACCAAAGCCGACATGCTGAAGGGAGGCAACGCGGGCGCAGCCATCATCGCCGGCAAACCGGATGAGAGTCTGCTGGTCAAATACATCGTGGAAAAAAACTGCCCGCCCAAAGCAGAAATCAGTCGTGCCGGTATCGAACCGATGACAGCGGAAGAATTAGCGTCCGTGAAAGACTGGATCGCGCAGGGATTGAATGTTGTTACCGATGAACCCCAGGATTTTAATCTCGATCAGGATCCGCTGGTCACAAAATCTGATCGCCAGTTCTGGTCCTTCCAGCCTCCTCAGCAGGTTGAACCGCCGCTGGTAAAGCAACAGTCCCTGGTCAAAAACCCGGTTGATGCCTTTCTGCTTCGGAAGCTGGAAGCAAAGCAGCTCACCTATTCACCGGCAGCCGACCGGCGCACGCTCATCCGTCGCGCGACCTATGTACTGACCGGACTGCCTCCGACTCCTGAAGAAGTGCAGTCGTTTCTGGCTGACGACCGTCCGCAGGCTTATGAAAGGCTCATCGATCGGCTGCTGGAGTCTCCCCGTTACGCGGAGAAGTGGGGGCAGTTCTGGCTCGATCTGGCCGGTTATGCCGACTCCGAAGGCAAACGGAGCGCCGACCTGATTCGCAAATATGCCTGGCGTTATCGTGATTATGTGATTCGATCATTTGGGGAAGACAAAGCATACGACGTATTCCTTACCGAGCAACTGGCCGGCGATGAACTGGTTGATTACGGCAACCCGGAGAACGCGACACCCGAAACGATTGAGAAACTGGTGGCGACCGGTTTTCTGCGCATGGCCCCTGATGGGACGTCGGCCAATCCTGTGAACCGGGTTTCGGACCGGATGGAAGTCATCACCGATGAAATCGATGTGCTCTCGCGCGGCGTGCTCGGCTTGACCATGAACTGTGCCCGCTGTCATAGCCACAAGTACGATCCGATTCCGCAGCGGGACTACTATCGTGTCGTAGCAATTTTTAAAGGTGCCTATGACGAATACGACTGGATGACGCCGCAACCCTTCAGTAACCAGTGGAAGCGGGCCCGCAGTCGATTATTAACGGTGATTCCACAACAGGAACAGACCGCCATCGATGCGCACAATGCGCCATTGGAAAAGCAGATTGCCGAAATCGAGGCGAAGCTCAAGGACAAAAAACTGGCGAAAGATCAGAAGAAGTCACTGGAGAAACAGCTCAAAGAGCTGAAGTCTTCACTCAAAACACCACCGATGATTCGTGCCCTGTGGGATCGCGGCCGTCCGTCACCCACTTACATTTATCGACGTGGCGATGAGAATCAGCCGACACGTCTCGTGCAACCCGGCCCTCCGTCCGCGATTGCCGACGGCATTTCTCCCTATCATGTGGAACCGGTTCAGCAGACCAATTCCAAAACCGGTCGCCGACTCGCATTCGCCCGCTGGCTCACACAGCCCGATCATCCGCTGACGTCCCGTGTGATCGTCAATCGAATCTGGAACAAACATTTCGGGACCGGAATTGTGGAAAGCCTCGATAACTTCGGTGCTTTGGGAACGCCTCCCAGTCATCCGGAACTACTCGACTGGCTCGCGGTCCACTTTGTGAAAGAGGACTGGAGCATCAAGCAGATGCAGCGGCTGATCATGACTTCGCAGGCCTACCGCCAGTCCTCAGTCGTCACGCCTCTGCATCAGAAGTTGGATCCGGAAAATCGGTTGATCTCGCGGATGCCGCTGCGACGACTTGAAGCCGAAGAACTCCGCGATGCATTGATCTTCACCGCCGACCAGCTCGATGAAACTCAATTTGGTCAGCCCGTCGATGTTAAAGTCCGCGCAGATGGACTAGTGACGTCAAAAAGAACTTCTGCCGGCTGGCGCAGAAGCATCTACGTAAGACATCGCCGCAAAGATATGCCCACAATGCTGGAAGTATTCGACCTGCCTCAAATGAATCCGAACTGTACCGAACGCAAAATTTCCAACGTGGTTTCGCAACCGCTGCTGCTGGTGAATAATCGACTGGTTCATGATCTGGCCGATCACTTCGCCCGCCGTGTGCGTGCCGAAGCTGGAGAAGACCCGCGTCAGCGAATCGAACTGGCCTACCAGCTCGCCTTCCAGCGCCCTCCGACACCTGCAGAAACCGAACTGGCCCTGAATTCGATCCAGTTATTAAGTTTGCCCGCCGAAGAGGGTACAAAATCGGAATCGGCACAGAACGGTTTTACCGAATACTGCCACGTGCTGCTCAACTCCGCCGAATTTCTTTACCTCGATTGATACGATCATGACTGATTCCACTGCACAACCTGAGTTGATGTCAGAAATCTCGCGGCGTCGATTTTTTGACCGCATGACTGACGGCCTGTATGGCGTCGCGCTGACATCGCTGCTGGGTCAACAGTCACAGGCATTCGCAGCCGAAGAAACACATCATGCGCAGCGTCTCCCGGAAAACCTGAAGCCCCGGAGTCCGCATTTCAAACCCCGCGCCACGTCAGTCATTCATCTCTGTATGCAGGGAGGTCCCAGTCAGGTCGACCTGTTCGATCCCAAACCCGCTTTGAAAAAATATCATGGCCAGACCGCGCCCCGCGAACTGACGGGCAACGCTGTCTTCGAAACGGACCGCACCGGTAAACTGATGCAGAGTCCCTTCGCATTCAAACGTCATGGGAAATCAGGTGCCTGGGTCTCTGATGCCCTGCCGCATATCGCGCAGGAAGTCGACCAGATGACCATTGTGCGTTCCATGTATAACGTGCACCCCAACCACGAACCGGCGATTTATAAAATGCAGTCCGGGCAGACTTTCCCGGGCCATCCGGCTTTGGGTTCCTGGATTACCTATGGGCTGGGAAATGAAAACCAGAACCTGCCTGCTTACGTGGTGCTCGCCGATCCCAGCAACCGCTTGCCCGTCAATAATGTGGATAACTGGATGTCCGGTTATCTTTCGCCCCTGTATCAGGGCACACGCATGAAAGCCACCGGATCGCCGCTGCTCAATCTCGCTCCTGATTACGCACACGCTGAACAGGTCAGTCGCAATAAACAACAACTACTCAAACAGCTCGACCGTATGCATCAGAAGCAGCGGCCTGGTCAGCAGGAACTGGAAGCCCGCATCCAGAATTACGAGATGGCCGCTAACATGCAGCTCGAAGCAACAGAGACGCTCGATATCTCACAAGAGACATCCGACACCCTTAATATGTATGGCATCGATCAGAAAGAAACCGACAGCTTCGGCAGACGCTGTCTGCTGGCACGCCGGCTGGTCGAGAAGGGGGTTCGCTTTGTGCAACTCTATACTCGAGGCCAGATGTGGGACAATCATTCCAAGATCCAGAAATCGCTGCTGTCCGCCTGCGGTCAGACCGACCTGCCTGTCGCCGGACTGTTGAAAGACCTGCGTCAGCGGGGTCTGCTCGATTCGACGCTTGTTCTCTGGGGAGGCGAATTCGGCCGCCTGCCCACCGCTCAGATCACTTCCAGCGCGAAAATGAATGTCGCCGGCCGCGATCATGGCCCGTATGGTTTCTCCGCCTGGATGGCCGGGGGAGGCGTGAAACAGGGGCTCGTCTACGGTAACACCGACGAAGTCGGCTACGCGTCGGTGGAAAATCGAGTCAGCATCCAGGACTGGCACGCCACGGTGTTGCATCTGCTGGGGCTGGATCACGAACGGCTGGTTTACGAACGCAACGGGCTGGGCGAACGCCTGACCCATCAGTTCTCCACCAACGTTGTGCACGATATCATCGCCTGAGTGAATTTCATCGCCTCTTCTTGAGATGTTCATCTCCAACCGATAGCATGGTTTTCGGCTATTTTAAGGGAGTCTCTACTGATGAAGTCCACGTTTACCATTCTATTCGCTCTGACCCTGACGACACTGCTGTCTGCTGCGGAACCTGCATTTCTGCACAACGGCGTCACCGCACACCGGGGGAATTCGGGAGCGCATCCCGAGAACACAATGCCCGCCTTTCGCAGTGGAGTTGCCGTCGGTGCAGACTGGATCGAACTCGATATCTTCCAGACCAAGGATGGTCAACTGGTCGTCACACACGACAAAACCACACAGCGCGTCGGCGATAAGGATCTGGATGTCGCTAACTCGACTTTTGAGGAACTCAAAACGGTCGACGTCGCGACTGACTTCCGTAAACGACATCAGCTGACAAAAAAAGAATGCCCGCCTCAGCAGATGCCGCTGTTGAAAGAGGTGCTCAACATGATAAAGCAGCAGCAGAAGACTCGCGTCTCGATTCAACCCAAAGCAGACTGTGTGAGAGAAACCATCGCGCTGGTCAGACAGCTCAAGATGGAATCCTGGGTCGGCTTCAATGATGGGAACCTGAATTATATGACGCAGGTCAAGCAGTTGGCGCCGGAAATCCCTGTCTTCTGGGATCGAGGGGCCGACACGGATCTCGAAGCCGACATCAACATCGCCAAACAGCGTGGCTTCGAAGCACTCGTTCTGCATTTCAAAGGAATCACTCTCGAGAAAGTCCAGCAGATCAAAGCCGCCAGTCTCGAACCAGGCGCCTGGACCGTCAACGATCCCGCAGTCATGAAGCAACTGTTAAAACAGGGTATCGAACGCATTTATACCGACGAGCCGTCTCTGCTGCTGCGGTTGAAACAGTCTCAGTCTGACTGAGCTGTCCTTTGTTGAATAAAATAAAACTGTGAAAAACTCACATATTGCTCTTGAAGTCTCTCTCGAAGTGTGAAAAAATCACAGATAGGAATGGCGTTTTCCCTTTTGGAGCGAGGCTTTCGTATGGATCAACCCAATCAGAATGAACTGGAAGTGCTGCGACTGTTATGGAATAGCGCACCTCAAAAACCGGCTGAGCTGCAGGAATCGTTTGGCTGGGACATTGATAACGGCACTCTGCGGAGTGTGCTCGTCGGCATGGTCGAGCGGGGACTGCTGTCTCGGAAACGAAATGGACGGGCTTATCTGTATACACCCAAGGTCAAACGCGAAACACAACTGCGACAGACAGTCCGGCGGCTGGCAGAAGTCTTTACCGGCGGTTCCACGGGCCAACTGCTGATGGAACTGGCTGAGAAGGAACGTTTGAGTCCTGAAGAACTCAAACAGCTCAAGAAGATTGCCCGCGGCGAATCGTGACGGACAGCGATTTTCTTCCTTTTGAAATTCAAACTTGTTGAGGACCTGAAAATGGATGACGTCACTTTCATCATATACACACTGGTCCGACTTAGTCTGTTACTGGTACTGGGTTGGGTGACGCTGAGGCTGATCCGCAACCACAATCCGCGCTGGTCTGTTTTGACCTCACGTTGCCTGATTTCAGCGGCGCTGTTGATGCCGCTCGCCTGTCTCTGTCTGCCTGTCACCAGTCTGGCGGTTTTACCCCCGGTTGAGTCACAAACCGCAGATTCGACAGAGACTTTCAGAGAAAATGAGACACCTGTCATTTCAGAAAGCGTAAAGCCGGAGCCTGCCGTTTCCCTGCAACCTGTACCACTGAACTTACCGGGAATTTCTCCGGAGCCGAAACAATCTGACGCGAAGATATCATCAGAACCACTGGTTGCCGATATTCCTTCAGATACACAATCTGAACCAGAACGATCAGCGGCGGCAGTCACTCTTGTTGAATCTAATATCAGAACGCGTTCTCTTACAAACCGGCAGGCATCGTCGCCAGTTCAATCAGAATTCCCCTGGTGGCTGGTCTGTTGGATCGTCATCAGTTTGCTGTTACTTCTGCGCATCGGCTGGCAGATTCAACGCATGAGGAAACTGTTATATTATTCAGAAACAGCGCCCGCTTCACTACAGCCAGAATGTGATGCGCTGGCGGCGCAGTTCAATCTCAAACATGTACCACCGCTGCGCGTTTCGTCGCAGTTAGAAGGACCCTGTACCATCGGACTGATTCAACCGACGGTGTTACTGCCGGTATCCTGGATCAACGAACTTTCGCAATCAGAACGCCGCGCGATTCTAATGCATGAATTATCGCATGTGGCCAGTTTCGACTTATTCTGGGACCTGCTTTCACGTCTCGTGTCTGCAATCTGGTGGTTTCATCCACTGGTCTGGCGGTTGACTGCACGGCATCGGCTGGCGTGTGAGCACATGTCCGATGCGCTGGCCGCAGATTCGATTGACGACATTGAAAGCTATCGACAGTTGTTGGCTGGCTGGGCGCTGCATCGTCAGGGAGCAGAAACCCGCGCGTCGGCACTTGCAATGGCCGATCGCAGTTTCCTGCTCCGCAGGTTAAAATGGCTGGAAACTCCACGCTCTATTCACAGGCTGAAACGTTCACGCTGCTATGCATGCCTGTTGTTGGCGGTGCTGCTGTCAGTCGGCATTGCCTCTGTTCGTTTCAGTCCCCAGGTGATCGCACAAAAACCGGATCAGCCGGAAGAAGTCAAAAATACCGAACCAAAAGACAACAAAGAAAAACTCAAAGCAGATCCGAAGAAAGCTGACGCGTCCCGCGTCAGAAAACCGGGGAAAGCCGACATCAACCTGAAGCAGACAACACCTAAAATCGTGACTGTTGTCGACGACAAGGATCAACCCGTTGAAGGTGCCAAAGTCCGTGTTGGCTGGTGGGAGGATAACGAAGGTGACATGCAGCTCAAAATTGTCATCAATCCTCCGATCACCAATCAGAAAGGGGAAGTGACCATCCAGGTACCTGAGGGCGCTGCCCGGGCACAGATTTCTGCTGAAGCGGAGGGCTATGCAAAAGCCGGAAAACAATATTCACTCAGCGGCAGTCCCAAGCTGGTCCTGCAGCCGGGGCGGATCATTCGTGTCAAAGCGATGGATGTGAAAGGAAACCGACTGCCCGATGCGTATCCCCTGCTGGAAGACTCGCACATTCTGGGTCGCGAATTCAAACAGAACGATCGGCGCCTGGGTTACTTTACCTCACCCGTCGTCGAACTGGACCGTCGCTGGATGCGGGTTGTGGCGAGAAAAGAAGAGGGGACCGTTCTGTTCAGTCGCTTGATTGATGTGACCAGTCCAGAACGTGTGGAAGAGGACGGCACAATTGTGGCGATCCTCGAACCGGGCATCCGTCTGGAAGGTCGACTGGACGACTCGGTGCCGCGGCCACTCAAAAATGGCTGCGTGGAACTCTATATCAATGAAGGTCAGGATCACAAGATCGGCGGAGGCTGGACCTGGGAGCAGACCGCGGATGTGAAAGAAGACGGCACGTTCGAATTCGACTCCCTGCCGACCGGCGGTCACGTGCAGCTGTTTGCGCTGGTGGACGGTCATCAGTCGACGCGACCGACGGTTCAGTCATTGAAAAACTATCTGAAGCGGCACAACGCCGGAGAGGAATCGATTCTCGACAATGCCATCCAGCGGCACGACGCGTTCTGGCCGCACCTGTTTCCGCTCACACAGGGTCTTTATAAAACCGAGGTGGAACTTCCCTGCACGCCAACGACATCACTGGACGTCAAAGTGGTCGATCCCCTTGGACAACCGATCGAAGGGGCGACAGTCAAATTCAATCCCAACGGGTTATTTTTTAGTGGGGAGCTGTTCATTCCGGCGATAGTCTCCTTAGAGATGTCGAACCAGATTATTCGTCATAACAATGAGGAAGTCAAACAGCGCTATCAATGGGGGAACGATACCTTTCTGGGTGTGAAAACGGATGCACAGGGAATTGCCCGGGTACGGAATCTGCCCGCCGACGACAGTGAATCCTACAAGGTTTCTGCGGATGGGTATCAAATGCCGATTTACCCCAACTCCTTTGAAGATGGGCCGAGGCGATACGCCTTAATTGATCTGTCAGGCGGTAAAACGCTGCGACGGACCATTACGATGGAAAAATATGTGCCGGTCTCATCACGGGAAATTCTTGTCGTGAATCAAAACGCTGAACCGGTTCCCGGTATCACCGTCACTGTGAACGAAATCGCCTTTGAAAACGCTCCTGATGACTGGCAGCTCTGGGCGTCCCAGCGGTTTGGGCCAATGGCCTCAGAGAAAACGGGGGATGACGGCATCGTTCGCCTGCAGCTTCCATTGGAAGTCAACGGGGAGGCGGTCTCCCGACTGCGAATTACCGTTCAGGGGCGTGTGAAAATAGAAGGCACATTACGCGACGCTTACGTACAACGCAAAAGACTGATCATTCCCCGCGAAGCTGACGGGCGGGTGGTTGTGCTGACCATTTCCAAAGAAGCCCCCAAGGAGAAAAACCAGTTCTTTGATGTTGCTGTCGCCTATGAAAAGCCGGAAGCACTATTGAGTCATTTGCCGAAACTACTTCTCAAAAAACTGCAGACACAACCCTCAATGGTCGTTCTTAATGGACTGCTGAAAATGAATCAGTTCGACGCTGCCACACCGCTTCAATTTACGAGCGACTGGAACCTGATTGGGAAAAACAGTTCAAAAAAGTCTGAACGATCTCCGATCGCTACGATTGCCACACCGCAGGGCGAACGCGTCATCGTGTTATGTGCAGTCCGCCCCAAAGACGCTACCTGGGAGCTCAAACCCAAACTCCGGTTTCCGCCTCGGGCCGCGTTTGTCTTCGATGCGGAAGGCACACTGATTCGAATGCTGGGGGGCTGGGCTTCTTCCCGAGGTTCCTACTGCAATGTCATGCTCAATAACCTGGGGGGGACCGATGATTATTTCATTACCACCTCTGCTTTTGAAACGCATGGTCCCTTTGAATATATCCAGCACTGGTATCAGATCGGACAAGAAGACAAGCCCGCGCTCACCTTTTATGGCTATGCGAACGCGACCAGTTGGAGCGGCAAGCCAGGCCCTTCGCAGCCACTGGCAGAATTTGGTTATCTGGATTTAGGGTTTAATGGCAGTAGACCGGATCATCTTGTCTGTGGCGTTTTACCCAATGGAACCCAGGCACCACGCAAAATTTACTGGGACGGCGTCCATAAGCAGTTCATTGCCCCGGTCCGGGAAAGCGTGGAGGGGAAGCCACTGTACCAGGTGGACCTGGAGCATTCCCATCAGTTTGTCCCGCTGCAGGTAGAACCGGGGCATCTGGTTGTCGGCGGTGGTCGTCGCGACTACAAAAACTGGCATGCCTGGAGTTGTGTGGTTCCGCAGGGAAAAACTGCCCGCGTGCATCTGTTCTCGGTCGATGCTTCCGGAGGACAGCCAGTCGAGACAGACTATTTCACCCGGGAACTGTCGGCAGGTCAGCACAATCTGCACCTGCATCTTGCTGACAACCAGCAGGATCAAAGTCAGTCTGATGCAGAGCTTCAAATTGATGATACGATCAAAGAGAAACTGACGGTCCCCCGCGTGCCCATTGCCGGAGTCCCGTCAGTCAAAGGAGTTTCGATTGCCCGTACGGGGAAGGGGCCGCTGGATCTGTTTAATCGCAAAACCACTCAGAAACAGCAACGGCTCATCTGGCGAGTGGAACTGCTGGATTCACCAGATAAAAGTGAGTAGGGGCGATCAGGTTTAACTCACAAAGTCGGGTACACTACGATTCGGCTTGTTCCACTTGATCCGGCCGAGCAGCACGTCGCCTTTCGCTTGGTTGCGAGGCATCCATTCGCCGACGGTGATGCACGATTCTTGCGGGCTGACGTTCGTGACAGCGAAGTTGCCCATCAGTGCGACCTGGTTGGGATCGTTCACGCCATCCCCGACCAGGGGCAGAACAACCTGTTCGGTTTCGCGAATCAGACAGAGCTTCTCCGGATCGACCTGCGCGACCCAGAGCGGCGAGCGCCAGCGGATGACGTTGGCGTTTGTCTGATCTTTGCGGGTGTAGACCAGGAACAGACTGTCGGAATGGGTGAGCCAGTGTTGTTGCGTGGTCGACATGCCGATGGGCGTGCCGTCGTCGAAGGCCCATGCCGTCTGCGGTTTGTAGTTCAATCCGTCCGGGCTGACCGCGACATAGCCGTGCCCGTCTTCGGCGCGAATGGTCATAAAGAACTTGTCCTGGAACCGCGTGATCGAAGGTTCCAGCAAGCCACGCCCGATTTCATTTTGTAATGGTGGTCCGACTTCGCGGATTGTCAGCTCAGACCCGTCAAAAGCACAGTGGACGCCTGCCACCATCCGCGGTTGTTTGTTCGCGCCGAAGGTAAATGACATCATAATATCGCCGTTCGGCATGACGAAACGCTGTCCACAGTTGTTGGTATAGATTTCTGAGCCGCGCGGATCATCCCATTTGAGAATCTTCCGCTCAGACCATTGCCCTGCTTTGTCACGCACAGCATACACAGGGTAGCGGGCCAGTTGATCCCCCTTTGCAAACCGCGGCCCTCGATAAAAGACGACATGTCCCAGCGAGAGGATGGTCCCGGTCTGCGGGTGATACTGCGGCGTGACATCACAGACGCCCGCCTGCAGACCTGGATGCCCCTTGACCGGATCACGGTCCAGCGCAGGAATCGGCGCCGGCTTTGTCCACGTCTTCCCGCGATCATTCGATTCACACCAGTGAACCGGCCCGAAGTAGTCGGAACCCCCGATCTCCTGCAGGTTCATAAAAAACGTCGCGTTTCCGTTCGCCCCCGGAATCATACACCCCCGTGGATGAAACCACGTGATACCTGCACCATCGCGATTGCGAAACAGCGTTTCTTTGGAGATGGAGCTAATCAGCGACTCTCTCGATTCCACGGCCTGCACCGCAGCCGTTCCGGCAGCAGATACAGCGGCGAGAGAATAAAGGGAAGTGTGGATGAAATCACGACGAGTCAGGTAATTGGAAGTCATACTTGGGCCTCTTAAGAAGTATCTTTTCTCACAGTGTCTGAATTCAGAAGTTTAGAGTGAATTTTGTTCAGAGTATTATTCTACAATAACAGTAGGATTCAGGTAAGAAAAATGTGTTCCCTGTGTCTCCGCAGACAATTCTGATCTGGACGGAATCGCAATGGAAATTGAATTGCTTTGCCTTCATATGGCTTGAAGAATTGATTCATTGCATTAACTGAAAGAGATTCACTAAGTAATCGAGAATAGATCAGGCGGTATTCCTCATCCAGTGTGATCAAGCCACGATCAAAGGCTTTGTCGTGGAGCGCGTTCAAGCAGAGACCGTTGTGGGGGTCTGCTCTCTTGGCTGAGTCTTCACTCCAGGGGATGATATGGCTCGCAATGAGCAATTCCTTGAGATCGATTTTAGTGATACAGCAACGGTATTCATAGGATGCCAAAACTGTCGAGCGGAAGAATCGCTGGGCACGCCGGACTTTTGTCACGCGAGTCGATTCTGTTTCGCCTTCAAATAGCGACTGTTCCTCAATAGCATCTTCGACTGGCTGAAGGTGATATTCAATTTCAAGTCGTAGGCATTCATCCGCTAATCCTTCCCAGTCAGAATGGAATTCCTGCCAGATTTGTCGGTCAGCTTTAGAAGCATTAGGAAGTGCTTTGATACCTCGTTCCTGATGGAACGGATCAAGAGACGCCAGATTAGAGAGTTTCATCGCTACACTTGAGTGTGTTCGATCAATGGCATCAGCCAGTTGGATGACATCGGGGTTTCCTTTGTCAAACTTCCCAAATGGTAAGCGACAATAAAGGCTCATGGCTAGAATCAGTTCGTCACGAGTCCAATTACGTGCCATGATCTAATTGCCCCAGAAGTGTGATCAGGATGAATCTACAGTATAATCAAAGCTCTGAGCAATACCAGGACAAGACTGTCACCATCGATTCAGGTATCATTTTGAAGTTGAAAATCGAACATACGGCAATCAGCAATCATTCCAATACTCTGAAACAAATTCAAACCCCTACCAGTTCACTTTCCCCGCCAGTGTAAAAGCGGCCTGGAAGAAGGGGGGCGGTGCCGTTGTATTTGCGGTGGACTTGTCGGTTTTTGTCAGGTCGGGGTGGGTATCGTGGGTATCCAAATCATTGCGCTCAATCAGGAGGGCGATTTGAAGAACTCGCGAGCAGGAACAGAGAACAATGTACAAGCTAAGCCTGTGTGATTTGAGTGGCCTGTCTCGACTGGGGCTGAAAGGCTCGGCTGCTCCCAGTTGGTTAAGTGAGCAGGGGCTTCCGGATCCTGAGCTGTGTATGCTTCAGAGCATCTTTCGGATGGAGGATATCTCGCTCGACGAGGGGCGTGAATTTTCGGGAAGTATCCAATGGAACCTGGGGATTTACCCGATTGGCAGGAACTAGCTGCGGCATTTTGTCGGACCTGATGAATGGGCTGTCCTCTGAATCGACACGGGTTTGACCTGGGTGAGGCAGTCTAACTTCGGGAAAACTCGGTCGAGATAATTGACGATAAGGGTCTTGCTCAGTCAATCTGACAGTACGCAGAGAGGCTGTTTTCAGACTTGTTTGAGCCAGTTTTATCAAGGACTTGCAGCGATCCGATTGAGTGCGTACATCCACTGCCGTCGGAAAATTAAACTATTGAGAAAGTTAAAACGACTGTATACACTAACCTCATCACAAATCTATTACAGATAGAATGCAACCAGTGAGTGGTTATGGTGGCATAATGCCGAAACTCTGGAGTATTGTACCCTGTCTTCCTGGTAAATCAGCATCGTGAAAGTGACGTTAAGTGTCTGAGAAACGGAACAGGTCGGGGAATAAACGGATACAGTGGAATCCCCTTCGTTGGTATCTGAAATGAAAAGCGTCAGTTTGGAAGCGTACCTGGTAAACAGGGGAGAAAGCTGAGTGGATGGTTGAGTTCTTTTCGAAGCTCTTTGATACGTCGGACTATCCTGCCCGCTGGAATTGTGGCAACTGGACCAGCGGCGAAGGCTGGCTGCATATACTTTCCGATGTCGGCACGTGGTCTGCTTATACAGCGATCCCTGTTGTACTGCTCTATTTCACTTTTAAACGGCGTGACATTCCCTATACCAGGCTTTTTGGCTTATTCGCTGCGTTCATCCTGTTGTGTGGCACAGTGCATCTGGTCGAGGCGATCATATTCTGGTATCCGATTTATCGAATATCGGGATTGTTGAAACTGGCGACAGCCATTGTTTCCTGGGCAGCGGTGATTGTGCTGATCAAATATATGCCGCGTCTGTTGCAGTTGCCCTCGATCGCAGCAACCAATACACGACTGTTGGAAGAAGTCGAGCAGCGGAAGGAAATCGAAAGGGACCTGCGCTGGATGCAGTCCCGCTATGAAGCCTTCTTAAATAGTACCAGCAGTATTATCTGGACCACTGATCCGCAGGGGAAGTTTATTGTACCGCAGATCTCCTGGCAGCGTTTCACCGGGCAGACCTGGGAAAACCATCAGGGTGACGGGTGGCTGAAAGCCCTGCTGCCTGAAGATCGCGCTGAACTGTCTGCTCTGTGGAGTAAGCCAACCGAGAAACATAGTAGTTACCGTGAGCATGGTCATACCAGTTATCGTATTCATGGTCATATCTGGCACGCAAAGAGCGAATCGTATCGCCCCGTGATTACAGAAGCCGTTCCGGTCTTTGATCAGGATGGACAAATCCTGGAATGGGTTGGCACGGTGAGTGATATTCATGAGCAGCGGATGGCAGAAGAAAGTCTGAGTGCAGCCGAAGCTGAGTCCAGTCGCCAGAAACGCGAGCTGGAACTGATTTACGATACGGCACCTGTAGGCATGGGGCTGGTTGATCGCGAATATCGTTATCTGCGGATCAATGATACGCTGGCCCGCATTAATGGAATACCCCGAGAAGCGCATCTGGGTCAAGTCTATTTTGACTTAGTTCCTGGAATTGCAGACCGGATCAAACCGCTCTATGAAAAAGTCTTCCGGACAGGTAAGGCTGTGAAAAATCAGGAAGTGCGTGGCACGACTCCTGCCAGTGAAAAAGAACGCTGCTGGCTGGTGAATTATCACCCGTTGACACACAGGAGCGGTGAGGTTTGGGGAGTGAGTTCTATCGTACAGGACATCACTGCCCGTAAAGAGATGGAAGAAACATTACGGGATAGCGAACAGCAGGCATCGCAGGCTAACCTTGCCAAGAGTGAATTTCTGGCGAATATGAGTCATGAAATTCGCACTCCGATGGCTGCTGTTTTAGGTTACGCCGATGTTCTGCTTGGGCATCTGAATGATCCCGATAATCTGAACTGCGTCATGATCATGAAGCGGAATGGGGAACACCTGCTGGAATTGATTAATGATATTCTTGATCTATCACGGATTGAAGCCGGTAAACTGGAAGTCGATCTGAAAGAAGCACCTCTCCGTGAACTGGTTGCGGACGTTCAAGCGCTGATGCAGGTACGGGCTGACGAAAAGAACCTGATGTTGAATATCAAGTTTTCCGGGAAGGTGCCCGAATTGATCATGACCGATGCAACCCGTCTGCGTCAGATTCTGATCAATCTGATTGGAAATGCTATCAAATTTACCGATCAGGGCGAGGTGCGACTGGTGATCAGACTGCTGGCTGATGCTGAGACGCCGACCATCGAATTTGCCGTGCAGGACACAGGGATTGGCATGAGTGATGACCAGATTCAGCGTCTGTTTAAACCGTTCTCACAGGGAGATTCTTCGGTCACAAGAGCGTATGGAGGCAGCGGACTCGGGCTGGCGATCAGTAAGCGACTGGTACAGATGCTGAAAGGCCAGCTCAAGGTCAAGAGTGAGGTGGGGCAGGGGTCTGTTTTCCGAGTGCGACTTCCCGCCGGTTCCATCAAAGGGATTCCGCTGATTGAATCTGGCATCCTGGAGAGAAAAACAGATGGTGCAGATCCGGCACCGAAAGTCCATCGTCTCAACTGTCGCGTACTGGTCGTTGATGACCGACGTGAAGTCCGGCATATCAGTCAGCATTTCCTGGAGAAAGCAGGAGCGGCTGTGTCCTCAGCCGAAGACGGACAACAGGGGGTCGATATGGCGTTGATTGCCCGTGATGCGGGTGATCCGTTTGATGTGATCCTGATGGATATGCAGATGCCTAAGATGGATGGCTTACAGGCGATTTCAGAGCTGCGGGCTGCAGGTCTGGAATCACCGATTATCGCGCTCACCGCCGACGCCATGAAGGGAGATCGCGAACGCTGCCTGCAGGGAGGCTGTGATGATTACTTGTCAAAGCCCATTGATCACGCGCAAATGGTTGAGATGGTCTGGCGGTATTCCGAAGAAGTCACCACAGACGCGCTCCAGACTCAGCGACAGGAACAGGCGGCACGATTTCGGGATTAACTCAGATAGCCCACTAGCGCTTCGACCCGAAATCTGATGTGTCTAATTCTGCCTTGATGAAGCCGATGATGTCTGTTCATACGAATAGTTATGTCGTGGTGAATTAGGAGACTCCTGACCGCTCAACTCCATTTCAGCGCCAGCTATATCCGCGTTAAGAACGTATTAAGAGGAGTGACTAAAGCAGTTCGCCCTCTTCGGGGTACTGTAGATAAAGCCAGTGTTTATCTGGGTTTACGGGTATTATGTATCTATTTGTGCTGGTGTAAACAGGTCATTTTAATTAGTTGAGATAAATCAGTGCCTTTAGAATGGACAGAGCAGGCTTCCTGAAGATATATAAAATTAACCTTTCCTTATTTATCAATATTTATCAAATCATCTACAAATCTGATTCAAACTTTTTTACACAAATTCTAAGTAAAAAATGTGATTTTACAGATTGATCTATCCGGTGTTTGCATTGTAGCTCGCACCACCATTTTGTTTTTTGATGTTAATATGGATGGAGACTCAGTTGAAAATGACTCTACGAAGAAGGGCGTTCACATTAATTGAACTTCTCGTTGTGATCGCCATTATTGCCATTTTAATTGCTTTATTATTGCCTGCCGTGCAACAGGCGCGTGAAGCTGCCCGTAGAAGTAGTTGTAAAAACAACTTCAAACAGATTGGTTTAGCGCTTCATAATTACCACGATACGCAGCGGGTTTTCCCTCCCGGTTACTGCCGCGCCGGAACTGGCGACTACAACAATTTCATTGGCTGGGGTACCTTCATTCTTCCTTATATCGATCAGGCGAATCTGTATAATCAGATTCAGACCAATGGAGGGTTTGACAAAAAGTGGAATACACTGACTGCCATTACAAGTGGTCCCGCGAAAACGATTCTGCCTGCATTTATCTGCCCTTCCGATCCGATGGGGGGAACCAACTCAGATATTTCCGGTGGTTATGGTAAGTCTAATTACCTGACCGTGGGTTCGAAGTATCCTGCTTCTGCTCCGATTATTGCCTTTGGTCGTAACAGTGATGTCCGCATCCGCGATCTAACCGACGGCGTAAGTAACACCATGTTGGGAGGCGAACGGACCACCCAGGGTGCGAATATTGGCGGTGTCTGGATTGGTTCATCAGGAGCCAGTGCTGGCTATCAAATCCACGGTGCGCCTCAGTTCCTGCGGGAGTCCGATCCTTCGCTGTATCTGATGTCGACTCAGATTAATGGAACGACGAACGCACAATATGGCTTCAGCAGTTCGCATGTCGGCGGGGCTCATTTCCTGCTGGGTGATGGCCGCGTCATTTTCCTGAGTGAGAATATCGACAAGACGACTTATGACCATCTTGCTTCCATCAATGATGGAAATGTGCTCGGCGAATTCTAATCAGGTGACTGGTTAACCTGAGCAGAGACTTTTAAAATGGCCCGACTTCTTATTTTTAAGAAGTCGGGCTTTTTCGTACTCTACAGACAGTGACTCTAACAGCAGACTGTCAGTCAAAAAAATGGAATTGAAGCGCAAAGACAATTCGAAGCCAGGGAAAGGCTGGTGGCAGGGAGCAGGCATTTACTGTCTGGCGCTCTGCGTACGTTTGTTTTATCTGGTGTCGTATCTCAATTCTCCCCTGTCAGGGCATTATCGTACAGATCACCAGTTCTATCGTGACTGGGGACTGGATCTCTCCCAGGAGACGGCAGATGCAACCGCAGCGTTTACACAGGGCCCGTTATATGCGTATTTTCTTGGCTTCTGGTACTGGCTGTTTGACAGTCCGGAGGCGCTGATTCTGACCCTGCAGGCTTGCGTGGGTAGTGGAACCTGCCTGTTAATCTACGCCTCTGCCCGGAGGCTGTTTAGTCAAAGAGTGGCTCTCATCGCAGGCATCCTGACAGCCGGATTCGGGCCGCTCGTCTTTTATGATGTCATGCTGATGAAAACGTTCCTCAGCCCGTTTTTTACGGCGTTGATACTTTATGCGTGCCTGCGTTTCCGGGAACAGCAGCATCTGCTCTGGTTGTGGCTGGCAGGTATATCGATCGGATTAGCAGTTCTGGTTCGTGAAAACCATATCCTGCTGATGTTCCCGGTGTTGCTGTTTCTCTGGCAGAGTTCAGACGCCGATCGAGTAATGAAGAAGGTTCGATATCAATCAGTTCTCGTCTTAATTTGTGCGTGCGCGGTGGTGCTGATTCCTGTTGCAATTCGAAATACCCTGGTAACGGGAGAATTTATTGCGGTGACGACGGGCGGTGGTGAAGTGTTTTATATGGCTCAGGGGCCGGATGCGAACGGCTATTATTCACCGCCTCCATTCATTCGCACACATCCGCTGTTTGAACATGAAGACTTTCGCTTAGAGGCCCGCCAGCGAACAGGACAACCCACGTTGTCACCAGCGGCGTGTTCGCGATACTGGTTCTGGCAGGGCATGAAATACGCGGCCGCCAATCCTCTGCGAACTTTGAAGCTGACAATCACAAAATTACAGATTCTGCTGAATGACTACGAAGTGCCAGACAGTGCCTATTTTCAGACGACTCGAGAATTTATTGCGCCGCTGGCGTATCTTCCCACCTTTGGGCTGTTCAGCGGGCTGGGATGTCTGGGCCTGATCGTCTCTTTCCCCCGGCGCAAGCAGTTGCTCCTGCCGATCGGGTTACTGCTGGCGCATATCATTTCGATCTTACTCATTTATAATTTTGGACGGTTTCGCGCGGGACTGCTTCCGCTTTGGCTGCTGTTTGCTGCTGTGGGGATTGACTGGCTTTGGGCTGCCTGGTCCAGACCGGTTGTAGTTCGCTGGCCCAGATTGGCTGCAGTGCCGTTTGTGATCTTGACGACTTTACTCTGCATGCTGCCGCAATCGGGCAGAATACAGGCTGGTTATCCGGAAGACGAAGCCGCCTTTTACCAGTTTCTACAGTCACGCCAGCGGATACTGCAACAGGTGAACCGACTGAAAAAACAGGTCGGATCGGATGATACTGGTCAAGCGATTCAACTGGCGTCTGCCCTGATGCAGCTGGAACGTTTTCACGAAGCACGCGATCTGTTGCTGCCTCTTGCCGAGAAATATCCCGATAATCTGCAGATTCAACGCTTCCTCGGCAGTATCTTAACGCAGACCCGGGAGTGGCAGGCGGCAATAAAACATCTGGAACAGGCTCACAAACTGGATCCGGATGACGCAGAAATCTGTAATAATCTGGGGAGTGCGTATGAGAAAGCCGCTGAAACGTCTCAGCAGGAAAACACAGTAGATCTGTTTGAAACAGCGGCCCAATTCTGGCAGAAAGCCCTCCGCCTCGATCCACGGAATTCTTTTGCGCGATACAATCTCGCCCGAAATAAAATTCGACTGGAACAGCATTCCGAGGCACTGGCAGATTTGAATCAACTGTTGGAAGAGCACCCCGAGTTTGAACTGGCAGAACAAGGTCTGGAGCCTCTGGTGATGTCACCAGATTCAAATCTGACTGCAGAAGAGTTTCAGGCTGCTGCCCGGAGTCTGGAACAACTGGCCCGGTTCTATGAACAGACCGGGCGCAAGCCATTCCAGAAGCACGCATTACAACTGGCTGAAATCGCGAGGCGGCGCAGTGGAATGCAGAACTAAGTGGCATTGCTGCGAGCAGCGAATTATTTCAGTCGGATCGATTATTTTGACTGTAAATCGAAATCGATTGTATTTTCACCGGCGTTAACTTCGGCCGTCAGCGTGGTGTCCTGATTGTATTGGGCGGGGACTTTCTCTTTGGGAATCTGTTTTTGTGCTTCCTTCGTTTCCAGATTTTCTTCAGGAGCCTTGAACGTGGTGATGCTCACCTTATGTGTTCCGATTTTGGCTCCTTTGAGTATCCCCGTGTAATCCAACTCATATTTTCCTTCAGCATCTGTAGTACCTGATGAGATCCGCCCGCTTTCCGGCTGGAATTGAACCAAAGCTTCTTCGAGCGGAGCGCCATCCAGGGTAACTGTTCCGGTAACAGTGCCTGTTTCCGGGACATCATCGGGTCCGGAGCTGCAACCATCAAACAAAAACATACCGCATGCCAGTAATACAACAACGCGAATCCGAGCATCAATTTTCATTAAGAGCGTCTTCTTCCTGAGAGTAAGAAAAAATTTAATATTGAGATTTGTGACAGACCAGACGACGTTATCGAAATCTGACTGCTGAATCCACAGCACACCCGTCCTTTACATGGAAAAAATATTGAAATCAGAATTTCAACAGGTGGGAAGATATACAAACCAGTGTGCAAAGAAAAAAGTCAGATCTCTGCACACGAGAGAGACCTGACTTCTGTTTTAAACTGACTTGATGTAGAACCTGTAGCTCAGTCTGCCTGAACGAGTGATTCACTTTTGGTTGTAATGACTTCCATCAGTTCATTCCAGGATTTGACGAAAGACTCAGCTCCCTCTTTCTGGAGCCGGGCGGCTAACGCCTGATTGTCAACACTCGCCTGTGTGAATTCGTCGAGTAAGGCTTCACTGTCACCTCCCTCTACGCACAGTGTGTCTCCGACTTCACCATGATCATCAAAGGCCTGCAGGGTCTGTTCCGGCATGGTGTTGACGGTAAAGGGAGACGCGAGGGAGGTAATATATAATACGTCGGACGCATTGGGATCTTTCGAACCAGTGCTGGCCCAGAGCAGACGCTGTGGTCGAGCGCCAAAGTTCAAAGCACGCTGCCAGCGGGGTGAGCTGATCAGATCCAGATATGCTTTGTAAGCTTTCTGTCCGATGGCAATCCCCAGGCGGTTGTGGAGCGTTTCCGGTACGTCGTCTACGATGGCACGGTCCCAGCGACTGATAAACAGCGAAGCAACCGAACCGACGGCGGGATTGAGCCCCGCTTCAATGCGTCGTTCGACACCACGCAGATAGGCTTCCGCAGCAGCGACGTAATGCTCACTGGAAAACAACAGTGTCACGTTCACGGGAATCCCGGCGAACGTGGCTTCTTCAATCGCGGGAAGTCCCTCTTTCGTGCCGGGAATTTTAATCAGAACATTGGGACGACCGACACGGGCATGCAGATCTTTGGCTGCTGCCAAAGTACTTTCCGTGTCATAAGCGAGCAGGGGAGAGACTTCCAGAGAAACCCAGCCATCCACACCATCGGTACGGTCCCAGACCGGCCGGAACAGATCGGCGGCCTGGGTGATGTCTTCGATCGCCACCTCAAAGAACAGTTCCTCGCCTTCCTTGCTGTTCTTAAACTTTTCCTGAATTGAACTGTCGTAAGATTGACTGTTTTTGATCGCCTGATGAAAGATTGTCGGATTGGAAGTGAGTCCGGTTACTGAAAGTTCATCGATATAACGCTGCAGAGTTCCGCTGGTGAGCAGGTCACGCGTGATGTTATCCAGCCAGAGACTTTGTCCCAGGTTGTGGAGTTGTTGAGTGGCTGACATAGTATTACCTCCGAATCTGGTGGTGAAGCAAGCAAAGTGATTTAATCCGTCATTTAAAAGTCTCATTGTCGTCAATTCCCTGTGTTAATGGAAGGCTGAGTCGGACTGCATCTCTGCGGGTGCGACAATATTTCGTGATGGCTTCCATTCCACTTTCTCTTCGACTTCCATCGACTGGGAAAAGTGCTCAAATATAAGTATATTGAATCGTTCAAAATCTAAATCTTCTGAAATGAGTATTTTGTGTCATTCCGTACTGTCAACAACTCAATTTCCACTCCAGCTCAAATTGGAGATGATGATCAATGAAGAAACGACTGTTTAGCACGCTGTTTATCCTGTTGCAGATACTGCCAGTCGGACTTTCTGCCCGCGATCAGACGGCCAGGGATATGACCAGCGCTGACGTCGTGGTTTATGGATCGACGCCGGGTGGGTTTTGCGCAGCGATTGCAGCCTCACGAGAAGGTGCGAGTGTGATTCTTCTTGAACCGACCGATCATATTGGCGGCTTGAATACTGGAGGTTTGAGCTTCAGTGATTCAAACCAGACTGTCCGCAGTACCGTGATGGGGCTGTTCGATGAATGGCACACGCGTATCGAAAAAGACTATGCTGCCCGAGGGATCGAATTACCTTATCAGGTCAGTATCAAAGATCAGTCCAAATGGACTTACGAACCACATGTGGCGCTGCGTGTCACGAAGCAGATGCTGGAAGAAGCCGATGTGAAAGTTCTGACGAAACATATCCTTCAATCCGTTAAGAAGGATGGAACTCGAATTACCAGCCTGGACACCGGCAAAGGGGCGTTCACTGCTAAAACTTTTATCGACGCCACTTATGAAGGTGATCTGCTGGCAGCAGCTGGTATCAGCTGGACGATCGGTCGAGAAGGGAAAGCGGAATTTGGTGAATCTCTCGCCGGTAAGCGTTATCCGAAAAGCAGGATGAATATAGATGGCTTTGGCCGCGATGGAAAAATGCTACCACTGATCACCACGACTGATGCCGGCCCGGAGGACGAAGGAGATTCCAATGTCATGGTTTACAGCTTTCGACTCTGTCTGACTGAATAATCCTGATAACCGAGTCCCCTTCCCGAAACCTGACAAATACGATCCCGCCCGTTTCGAACTAATGCGGCGTTTTGCAAAATCAGGCGGCCGTCTGGGATGGGATCTTTATCCGCTGCCTGGTGGAAAGCTTGATGGCAACAATTCGATCGGCGGACAATTCTCCCTCGGGCTGGTCGGTGGCGGCAATGGCTGGAGTGAAGCCGACGCCGCCGCGAGGGCCATCATCTGGGAAAAGCATAAGCAGTACACGCTGGAGTTTTATCATTTTCTCACCACCGATCCTGCAGTGCCTGAGACAGTCCGGAAATCGTATGCCAGACTGGGTCTCTGCAAGGACGAATTCCCTGATTATGGTCATTTCTCTCCTGCGCTGTATGTTCGTGAGGGGCGACGCATGCGAGGCCTGTACGTACTAAGTCAGAAAGACATTTTGGAAGAACCTGAAAAGCAAGACCCCATTGCAGTCTCTTCGTTCCCAATCGACTCACATGACTGCCAGCGGATCGCCTTAAAAGACGGGGGTGTCATTAATGAAGGGACGATCTTTCCTGTCAGGAAAAACAGTCCCAAACAAGGATACGCATATCACGTTCCATATCGTTCCATTCTGCCTCAATCGAAAGAATGTACCAACTTGCTTGTTCCCGTGGCGCTCTCCTGCACACACGTCGGCATTTCTTCACTCCGCGTGGAACCGACCTGGATGATTCTGGGGCAAAGTGCCGGGATTGCTGCCGCATTATCCGCCCGAAACGCAATTTCCGTTCAAGACCTGCCTTACAAACAGCTTCGTGATCGACTTCTGGCACAGGGACAGGTACTTGAATTGCCTCCGCCAGCAGAGGCTTCAAAGGTTACGCATTCGATTGATCTGAAGACTTTGCCTGGTATTGTTCTGGACGATACCAGCGCCGAACTTTCAGGTGACTGGAACCACTCGACCAATTTCAAACCCCACATCGGTAGCGGCTATCTTCATGATGCCAGGCAGGGTGATGGAAAGGCGAAGGCCATTTTCCGTTTTAAGGCTCCGCACAGTGGTCGCTACCAGCTCTTGATGGCTTACTCTGCTCATGAGACGCGTGCGAAAAATGTCCCGCTGACGGTTTCTTCCGGAGCAGAGAAATCAACAATTATCGTCGATCAAACCAGAGCGTTGCCTCAGGGAAAACTATTTCGTCCGCTGGAGATCATCGAATTAAAGGGCAATACAGAAATCACGATTACGATTTCCAATGATGAGACGAACGGGTTTGTCATCCTGGATGCAATCCAGTTACTGCCAGTCAAATAAGACGAATTCCTCTCAACCGGGCTACTTCGTAACACGGTTGGGAGGGGACTCGTTTATGCATTGCCCGTTCCCGTGGTGGTTAGTTTTGCCGGTTGCTGCGTGGTCGGTTTTCGTGCGAATCGTCGCAGTACGACGTAGAAAACCGGGGTGAGAAACAAGCCGAACAGAGTCACACCCAGCATACCACTGAAGACCGCCGTTCCGAGCACACGCCGCATTTCAAACCCGGCACCGGTGGCGATCAGTAGTGGAATCACACCCAGAATGAAGGAGAACGCCGTCATTAAAATCGGGCGTAATCTCAACCGGCAGGCATCGACGGCAGCCTGGAAACGGTCCTTGCCGGCATCTTCTTCCGCCTTTGCGAATTCGACAATCAGAATCGCATTCTTACAAGCCAGTCCCACCAATACGATGAAACCAATCTGCGTCAGAATATTATTATCCATGCCTCGGAACCAGATACCAATGATCGCAAACAGCAGGCAGAGAGGGACAATCAAAATAATCGCCAGGGGCAGCAGCCAGCTTTCGTACTGTGCAGCCAGAGTCAGAAACACGAACAGGACGGCCAGCGGGAAGAGAAACAGAATCGTATTGCCTGCCTGCTTTTCCTGGTAAGCGATTTCTGTCCAGGCATATCCAAATCCTGGTGGCAGGTTCTCATCGGCAAGCTGTTCCATCGTTGCCAGTGATTGACCTGTACTGTAACCCGGAGCTGTTTGACCATTAATGTCCGCAGCAGGAAACAGATTAAAGCGGACGATACGGTCCGGTCCGGACGTACGTTTCAATTCCACCACTGCCCCCAGGGGAATACTTGTCCCGCGGGCGCTGCGAGTTCGCAAACGCAGAATGTCATCCTGCTCGTCACGGAACTCCGGTTCTGCCTGCGCTGTCACGCGGTATGTTCGTCCGAGAAAGTTAAAATCATTCACATAGACCGAACCGAGATAGACCTCCAGAGCTTCAAACACATTGCTGATCGGGATATCGAGCATCTGGGCTTTCGTGCGGTCCACTTCAGCATAAATCTGGGGAACACTCACCCGGAAGTTTGAGAAAATCTGCACGAGTCCCGGTTGCTGATTGGCTTCCGTTACCATTTGTTCGGCTACCTGGTTCAACGCGGTCACACCGGCTCCCCCCTGGTCCTGCACATACATTTTGAATCCGCCACCTCGTCCGATTCCACGGACAGGAGGTGGAGCAATAATAAAAATCTGAGCCTCATTGACTGATGCCACTTCACGACGCAGGTCGGCGATGATCTCATTAATTCCCCGTCCCCTTGCCGCCCGCTCCTTGGCATCTTCCAGCGGAAGAAAGGAAACAGCGGCGTTGGAGCTGATCGTGAAGGTGGAACCGGACAGACCGGCAATTCCGACGGAGTGCGCAACACCGTCAATCTTGCTGCCAATGGCGGCGACGCGCTGGGTGACAATATCCGTACGCGCGAGCGACGCGCCATCAGGTAACCGGATACTGACAATAATATAACCCTGATCCTGTGCGGGAATAAATCCGGATGGAACCATCCCGAAGCTGTACCAGGTGGCAACCAGCAGTCCCCCGTAAATAATCAGAGAAACACTGGAGACTCGAATGATACGCGAAATGATGCCGGCATAAATGTTACCGGTGAAGTCGAAAAATCGATTGAACAGTCGAAAAAACCAGCCAAACAGTAAGTCGACCAGTCTTCCCATTTTGTTTCGCTCGGCGTCTTTTGGTTTGAGCAACAATGCACAGAGGGCAGGGCTCAGTGTCAGTGAGACAAATGTTGAGAATGCTGTGGAAATCGCGATGGTGAGTGCGAATTGCTGATAGAAGCGACCGCTGAGGCTGGGAACAAACATGGTGGGAACAAAAACCGCGATTAATACCAGGGTAGTGGCGATGAGAGCTGAACTGACTTCATCCATCGCTTTATGAGTTGCTTCGCGCGGAGAAAGACCATCGGCAATCAACCGCTCCACATTTTCGACTACCACGATGGCGTCATCGACGACAATCCCAATGGCAAGCACGAGACCAAACAATGATAGTGTATTCAGTGTCACGCCAAACAACTGCATGGCAGCGAACGTGCCGATCAGCGAAATGGGAATCGCAATCACGGGAATAATTGTGGGACGCCAGCCGTGCAGAAACAGGAAGACGGTTAGTACTACCAGAATGGTCGTAATGTATAACGTTTCGAAGACCTCTGCGATTGATTCTTCTACATAATCGGTAGGGTTGTAGGCAATTTCATAGCCCACCCCATCTGGAAAGTCTTTTTTTAACCCGGCCATTGTCTGTTTGACCTCATCAGCAGCAGCAACGGCGTTCGTTCCCGGTCTTTGATAGATCAGGATGGCGACGGCCGGTTTGCCGTCCAGGTAGCTGATGCGCGAATAGTCCTGGGCACCGAGTTCAATACGTGCCACATCACTCAAACGTGTGACACGGCCATCGTCGCCTCGCTTGACGACAATCTGCCCGAATTCTTCGACTTCCTGCAGTCGTCCCTGTGTGGTCACATTCAATTGAAACGCGCCGCTGTCATCGATAGGGGGCTGACCGATTACGCCGGCGGCTACCTGTACGTTCTGCTGACGGACCTGTTGTACCACATCGCCTACCGTCAGGCCGACGTGCGTCATCTTCTCGATATCCAGCCAGATCCGCATCGAATACTCATTACCACCAGCCACACGGATGTCGCCGACACCATCCAGTCGCATCAGAGAATCACGAATCCGCAGAAAGGCGAAGTTACTGATATAGAGTTGGTCTCGACTGTTATCTGGCGAATTCAAATGCACCACCATCAGCATGTCGGGAATCTGCTTACGGGTTGTTACACCAATCTGACGCACCGCTTCTGGCAGGCGTGATTCGGCTACCGCAACACGGTTCTGTACCATCACCTGAGCATCATCCAGATCTGTGCCCAGTTTGAAAGTGACCGTTAGCTGCATGGTGCCATCACTGCTCGATGACGACTCCATGTACAGCATGTTGTCGACGCCATTCATTTCCTGTTCGATGGGAGTGGCAACGGTATCAGCAATGACCTGGGGAGTTGCGCCGGGATAACTGGCGCGAACGACGATGGTAGGAGGTGCCACTTTGGGATACTGGGACGCCGGTAACGCGGTATAAGCGATTGCTCCGATCAGAACAATCATGAATGATAATACAGACGCAAAGATCGGACGCTCAATGAAGAAGTGCGGAAATTTCACTGGACAGCACCTCGTGAATCAATAATCGAAGTCACTTTGGCTGTCCCCGCAGCAGGGTGCGGAGTGGGTGCGGGGGCGGGTGAGATCCATTGCTCGGGAGGCAGCGGTTCATAATCGTCAGGTAAACCGTCTTCGATGACCTCGATCACTCCTGCCTGGGATTGTACTCTGGTTTCCGGTCGCACCTGCAGCAGACCTTCGATGATGAGCGATTCGCCGCCGGTTAATCCCTCGCGTACCACACGCAGTCCATCCACAATCGGTCCGAGTTTTACCGTACGACGCTGGACGACATCATTGACGACAAGATAGACGTACTGTACTGACTGGTCAGTGCCGACTGCGGAATCAGGGATCAGAACCGCATCATAAGCGGCGCTGCCGGGAATACGGATGCGTGCAAACATCCCCGGAATCAGTACCTGGTCTTTATTAGGAAAGACACACCGCGCCCGCATACTGGCAGTGTCGGGGTCAAACCGGTTGTCAACGAAGTCCATATGTCCCTTGTGAGGAAAGCCTGTTTCATCAATCAGACCCAGGAAGACAGGGTTTTTGGCTTCGCGCGAACTGGCCCGCTTCCCGGCCTGGGCCGATCGAATGTATTTCAATACATCCTGTTCGTTGGCGTCGAAATTACAATAGATGGGTTTCACTGAGGTAATCGTAGTCAGCAGACTCGAATTCGCAGTGCCGCCATTGATCAGGTTTCCTTCAGAGACATTTTTACGACTGATGCGACCGGCAACCGGGGCATAAATTCGCGTGTAATCCAGGTTCAGTTGCGCCGTTTCGATTTTGGCTTTTGCTGCTTCAATCACCGCCTTTGCCGTTTCGATGGTCGCTTTCGCAGAACTGATTCCGGCCTGGCTGGCTTCGTGGTCGGCTTTCGCCTGCAGATAGGCCGCTTCCTGTTGATCCAGCTCATCCTGCGTCGTTACATTTTTCGATTTTAGAGAGCGCGCCCGATTCAACTGTGCGGTCGACAATACCAGTTGCGCTTCTGATTGTTGATATTGTGCTTTTGCTTCTTCCAGCTGCGCCTTAGCCTGAATCAATTGAGAATTCGCCTGACTCAGTGAGGCACGAGCTCCGTTGAGTTCAGCCTGATAGGGGCGCGGGTCGATAATGAAAAGCAGGTCGCCTTTGTCGACGATTTGTCCTTCATCAAAATGTGTCGTTTTCAAATATCCGCTGACTCGTGCCCGGATCTCAACAAAATCAATCGCTTCGAGTCTCCCCGTGTAGGCATCCCACTCCACAATCTGCTTAGTGACTGGTTTTGCAACAGTGACAGCCGGTAACGTTTTTGGTGCAGGGGCGGAATTCTGCTGGTTACAACCAATCAGACCGACACAAAAACTGAGCATGAGGACTGACGTAAAACTCTGCTGAAATTTCAGGTGACTTTTCAATGTAACAATGTCTCCAGTTAGCAGGCGTACCCTGCTGGATGTCATGGTTCTTCGCGTAAATGGTATTCTGGTGAGCGGCGCCGGGGGGGATCATCAGACCGTAAGCCTGACTAATAGTCTTTATGGGAATGATTCACATGTAGTCTATGTCTGAGGGAATGGCAAGGCAACTTAGGAAATTGAAATTTGCGGCAAAATAACTGAAAGTTGTATCCTTGGCAGATTCCAAAGCGTGTAACAGCAACAGATTGCAGGCGACATGTGTACTGACGATGACCGGTTTACGGTGTACTCAACAACTTATTTTTCATAGAATCCTATTTTGAACATTCACCACATTGGTGGCACATCCAACGCCATCAATGGTGTCATCGTACTTAGATCTACAGGACTTCTGCTCAATATCTCCAAGAGGAAATCACTCGATGTCAACATCTCGAAAAATTACGCGCCGCAATTTTATCCAGGGAGTCGCCTTCGCAGGGGCTGCCAGTGTTTTCAGCCCTTCGGCACATCGAGCATTCGGATATCAGTCGCCTAATGACCGCCCGGTCTTTGCCACGATCGGACTGCGAAACCAGGGGTGGGCAATTACTTCGAAGTCATTTAAGTTCGCAGATTTTGCAGCACTTGCTGATGTGGACGCGAATGTGCTTGGTGCGAATGTCGAAAAAACGGAAAAGAAACAGGGCAAGAAGCCAGACGCTTACAAGGACTATCGGAAAGTCCTGGATCGAAAAGATATTGATGCGGTCATGATCGCCACGCCCGACCATTGGCATACAAAAATAGCAGTCGAAGCAATGTACGCTGGCAAAGACGTCTATTGTGAAAAACCTTTGACTTTGACGATTGACGAAGGCAAGTTAATTGAAAAAGTCGTGAAAGACACGGGCCGCGTCTTCCAGGTGGGTACCATGCAGCGGTCAGAATCAGGACAGCGATTCCTGCAGGCGATCGCGTTGATCCGCGATGGTCGCATCGGCACAGTGAAAAAAGTGACATGTGGCATTAATGGAATGGAAGGGTCGCCCGTTATCCCCGTGGCTTCTGTCCCAGAAGGACTGGACTATGAATTCTGGCTGGGACCGGCTCCAAAGGTGGATTACCGCGCACTCCCTGAAATGCGCGAAGGGTACGGCGGAGGCGTTCCGCTTTACAGCAACTGTCACTACTCCTTCCGAAACTGGCATGAGTATTCTGGTGGAAAATTGACTGACTGGGGCGCACATCATGTCGATATCGCCTGCTGGGCACTCGGTGCCAGCGATACAGGTCCCAGCAAAATATCACCGCTTGAATACAAATTACCCGTCGAATATAAGGATGGCTTCCCAGCAGTCAACGATCAGTACAATGCCGCCACGGAATTCAAAATCAAAGTCGATATGCCCAATGACGTGGAAATGATTATCACCAGTGATGGTGACAACGGCATTCTCTTCGAAGGCACAGAAGGCCGGTTCTTCGTCAACCGTGGCAAGATCGTCGGGGCACCTGTGGAAGCGTTGAAAGACAATCCACTGCCGGAAGACGCGATCGAAAAAGTTTATGGTGGTAAGGTCAGTGCGAACCACACCGCTAACTTCATCGAGAGCATGAACTCACGCAAGCAGCCGATCTCCGATGTATGGTCGCACAACCGCATGCTGGAGATCTGCCACCTCTCCAATATCTCCATGCGTTTAGGACGCGATCTCAACTGGAACCCTGTGAAACGGGAAATTATCGATGACGCTCAGGCAAACGCATTTCTCTCGCGTGAAAACCGCAAGGGTTACGAGATTAAGATGTAAGCTGTGAAGCTGCAGGAGAAAGAATCAACTGATTCCGGAAATTCCACATCAGGGAAACATTGTCTGGATTCAGTTGGCTTTCCCTGCTTCATCAGGTGAGATCAAACCGTCATGGTCCTGATCCAGTCGATCAAAGGCAGCAGGAGATCCGGTAAATTCTCTGCGTGAGACATCTCCATCCCTGTTGCGATCCATCAGACGAAACCATTCTACCTCTGGCGTAGATGTCCTGGCGAGACTCTGGGGATAGCCCTGGCTTACAACGAACAGTACTACGTTGGGAACCCGAGTGAGATCAGCATGATTTTCTGAAGTGCAGGAAGCGGAATCCAAAATTTGCCAGGCACTTCTTAATTCGCGAATTGACAGTCCAGCATCGTGATTGGTATCCAGTAATTCAAAAAGTCCGCCTCCATAATAAACGCTGATCAGGAGCTGGCCATGAATCAACTGTTTCTGCAGTTCCAGCCAGCGATCGATTTCCTGCTGAGAGAGTTTTCCATCCGAATCGCGGTCGGCCAGCGGAGTCAGCCACGCACGAGAGGAACGCCGGTTTCGCGAACTATTTCCCGTCGATTCTTCAGGGGGCTCGGCTGCGGCGTTAGCAATTTCTTCACGTAACTCATGAAAGAGTTCTTTTTGCGGTCCTGGAACACTCCAGCTCTTACATTGTGCGTTCGTAGCAACTTTCAAAGGTTGATCTGCAAGCTGGTCGGCGATATTAATCTGCCAGAGTGATTTCTCCATCGAAGGATCAGCAGGGCGTGTCAGTAACTGCTTCAAAACAAGTCTGTTCTCGTTCGTGGAAGAGAGATCAACTTCTGTGGCCGGTCGCAGGGCCCTGGCAGCCCAGGTTCCGGGATAGGTTGCATTAGGGACGAGTTCACCAACGCCAATCAGTTCATCATCGTTGGTATCAAGCCGCCGCAGCGCAGTTTCCGCGTTTTGCAGTTCGACCTGCGAAAGTATGCCATCCTTGTCTGTGTCGAGAGTCTGAATCAACGCCGCAGTGATTGCTGCTGTATTAGTGAGTTTACCAGAGCCGATCTGCAACCTGCCGGCACCGTGGCTCAGATAATACTGCTTGAGCTGTTCCCTGGAACACTTCTGCGTCTCATCTGCAACGATTTCTTTAAGAGATTGCAGGGATGCGACCGGCGGAGTAAAGGCGCTGCCCAGCGATAACCGTACCGCGCGTGCAGAAGGAACGAGTCGAAGTTCTGCTTCGCTCAGAACGCCATCGGAATTACAGTCGGCGAAATTGAAGAGAGCGTCGAATGTCTTTGTCCAATACTTGTCGTAGGGCAGATGATCTACGCTCACCTGGATATCGATCAAGCGTGTCTGTCCGGCTTCACTTAGTGCCAGCAATGTCGTTGGCTGCTGCTCGGCTTTGTCCTGCCCCGCATTCACTTGCATGCCGGTGGTCAGGATAGACAGCATGACAAATAAAACGGTTCTCATAGCAACTCCTCAATCGCTTTACCATCCGGGTCTGCCAGTCGAATCGGTCGGCCCACGTTTGACATATTTTGTTTTCTGGGATCAAGCCCAATCCCACGGAAGACGGTGGCCATCAGGTCCGCTGTTCGCGTCGGCCTGGATTCGATTTTTGTGCCGTCTTCGCTCGTTTGACCGACGACCTGGCCGCCACGAATTCCCGCACCGGCCAGCATCATCGACCAGGACGAAGGCCAGTGGTCTCGACCGGACTGACCGTTAATGCGAGGTGTGCGACCAAACTCTCCCTGGCAGACAATCAGGGTGTCTTTAAGTAATCCGCGTTGACGCAGATCATTCAGCAGAGAGGCACAGCCACGATCCAGTTGCTGCGACAGTTCCTTCACGCGTTCAAAGTTATCGGAATGCGTGTCCCAGCCATTCAGTGAGACCTCAACGAAACTCACGCCTCGTTCCACCAGGCGACGCGCCATCAGGCATCCCTGCCCAAACGAACCGGTGCCGTAGGCTTGACGGAGGGCAGCATCTTCCTGCTCCAGGTCGAACACCGACGCCGCCTTGGGGTTCATCAACCTCAGTGCCCGATTGCGGGACGATTCCAGAGTGTCAGTTACCAGGGAAGCAGGCATGGACGATAGTGAGTTCAAGCCCGCTTGTAGCTGGAGTCGTTCTGCCTGCTGCGCGGGAGATGCGGGAGCGAGATCGGCGACTTTCAGATCGGCGCTGTCTGGACCTCCCCGACGACTGCGCCCACCGACCACGAACGGAGCGAATTGTGGCCCCAGAAAACCTCCTCCGCCAACAGCCGGTCGTCCGCCGATGTGCACATAGGAGGGGATATCATTGGAGGGGATATCATTTTCGACATGGAATTCATTAGCGACCAATGAACCAAGCGCGGGAAACTTGATGGCGCCCTGAGGTGTGTAGCCGGTCATCGTCACAAAACGGGCGCGGGAATGATCCCCTTCGCGGGTCGACATGGATCGAATGATAGAGAAATCAGACGCCTGTTTAGCCAGGGCAGGCAGATGCTCACTGATCTTCATGCCCGGTGCTTGTGTTTCGATTTCCTGAAAGGGACCGCCATTCTTATTTCCGGGTTTCAAGTCCCACAGGTCGATCGTCGCCGGGCCGCCGTTCAACCAGATCAGAATCACCGATTTGGGTTGACTGCCTGTTTCTGCAGCCGCTTTTACCAGCGTGGGTAACCAGCTGGAAGTGGACCAGGCAGAGACCCCCAGCGCCATATTTTGTAAGGCAGTGCGTCGTGAAAGAAGTTTGTTGGGCATAGAAACCTTCGCCTCAATTAGTGGTTGGTGTTGAACTCGGAAGAATTGATGAGTACCCAGAACAGATTACCTAAATGTGATTCACGGGTGGTATTCGTGTGTGATTTGAAACTTTGTTTGATCACCTTCAGTTCGGTCTCTCGCGCGTGACGGCCCAGAACCGCAATGAAGACCGTATCGATTTGTTCGTCGAAGCTCATAAAGGGAGAACTGAGCAGCGATGCCAGCATCAGGTTTCCCTGTTTCGTTGTCAGTTCGTTTACGAAAGAGCCATTCATCAATGTCAGCGCCTGCGAAATGGATCGCTCCGCACTGAAAGAGCGTTCGATGTAAAAGCGGGAAGCAAACTCGCTCCGCTGGCTGCGATCGGAGCCGCCGCCGACATCCTTGCGTTCCGAAGGCCGGTTGGCTGCGGTCTGCAGACTGTCATACAGTTGCTCGCCTGTCAGTCCCCGCACTGTGGCACGTGTGATTCTGAAAGGACCGGGGGCATCGGGATCAGATTCTGACCCTTTACTGGTACCTGCTGGAGAAGCTGACAGGCGGTATGCATGGGAACTGACGATCCCCTCGGTCATCAGATCCAGGTCGTAACCGCTGGCGATGAATGCTGCAGAGAGATCGTTCAACAACCGAGCGCGATCACCGGTTTGAACTTCATCGCGACTGAGATCATCAACCGGCTCGATGATGGCTTCTCCGAAGTAGTGAGCCCAGAGTCGATTGACGGCGTTCTTTGCCAGTAACTGTTCCTCGTTCACTTTCATCCAGTCGACCAGAATCAAACGCAGTGATACGGAATCCAGTTTTTCTGGCCATTCAATTTTTGTTTTTGTCAGCAAAGCGGGTTCATATTCCATTTTTGTATCCGGAATGCGAACTTTCGGCGGTTGTGGCTGTGACTTCTCATTTGTTTGAGGTTCCACAAAAAACGCGGCTGTCTGCCAGAACTGCTCGCGGGTCCAGCGGGAAAACGGATGGTCGTGGCACTGCGCACAGTCCAGGTTGATTCCCAGAAACGCGCGGGTGGCGCTGGCTGCCAGGTTTTCCGGCTTGGATAGGTTGGCATAATAAAAACCAATGGGCGTCGTACTCGCCGGGACATTATTGGCATGATCCAGCGTCAGAATTTCCACAACCAGTTCATCGTAGCGAGTCCCTTTCTGCAGGCGATGCACCAGCCAACGTTCGAAGTCATCTGTGACGGAGTCAAATTCGGGTGTATCGGCTTGAGGGACCCATGCACGTCGCCAGAATGTCGCCATATTTCGATAATGCACGCCCGAATGCATCAGGCGATCAATGGTTTCGATGCGTCTCGATTCAGATGTGTTACTCAAGTAATCATGCACCTCGATGATTGTGGGAATGCGGCCCGCAAGATCCAGTGTGACGCGTCGCAGAAATTCCGCATCGCTGGCAAACTGGCTGTGATCTGCAGCGTCCATTCCCAGACGTTGGTCGATCAAACGGGAGACCATAAGCGGACTGATATCCGCTGCGCGGCAGGTGGTCACAGCAGACACCACGATGAACAGGCACAGCCAGGCAGGCTGCAATCGCATCATCGGGCGGGCTCGGGTATTTTGATGGATTACAGATACGTCCCGGTGCATACGCGGCGTTAAATGATTTAGTTCGTTCATTTTAAAAATCGTCAAGTTGGATCAGATGCCCATCGTCTCGAATTGTCAGATAAGCAAAGGTCAGTGGGTCCAGTTTTGTACCGAAGAATCGCACACTGCCGTCACAAAACAATACATTACCGCCATCCTGATGAAAGCTGTAAATGCCAAGCCAGTTATTGCAATTGACGCTGCAGTCCGTGCTGTCGCCCCGCGGTGGTCGTTCGCCTGTTTCCGGGTTCACGGCACCGAAGGAGATCGAACCCCAGCCCGCCCAGGCACCGCGGGCATTGGGACTCATGCCGAACTGTCCCTCCCCTGGTTTCTTCGTTTTATTTCGCCATGCAGCCGGACGTCCTGCTTGTTCGATCAGCAGGAGCGTATTGGAGAGGCCGTCTGTGATCTTCGCTATTGGCAAATCTTTATTGTCGGTCATTGGCTGACGCTGGTTTCCGATTCGACCTTCTCTTCCCATCGCGTTGATGCCATATCCGTTCCGGGCCATCTGCACGCCATTTGACGTGATGAAATCAACGGCAGCAGCTTTGCAGGTAAAGACGGTCGCTTTATCAGGATTGAGCGACTTGGTTGAAGCCTGGGACTGAATCTGTACGAATCGTTCAGCAGGACTCGCCGGGCAGAGGAAGACGGGTAACTGTGTTTCGACAATCGCCTTGTTTTTGGGATCAAAAAAGTCGTAGCCGGTATCGTATTGGTCTGCCTGATCCGCCAGCTTCAGATACGGCAGAATGTATCCCCCCCAGCCGCCATACGGGTTTCCATCGTTAAACCCGCTTCGTCGAGGAGGCAGGCCGCGGTGAACTTTTTCGTACTGGAGGAAGGCAGAACCTATTTGCTGCAGCCGATCATGACACGACTGTTCTCGTGCGGTATCCCGCGCCACGAGCATTTCAGGCAGTAGCAGCCCCGAGAGGATTAATAGACAGACGGTAATAACGACGACTTCAAGGGGATTAAGCCAGTCTCGCATAGGTTCTCTCGAGAATAAGGACAGCAGTGTAAAGCTCTGTTGAGTATTCGATGGCAGCAGTTAGCCCGTTTCCGAATATTGTTACCGTTGGTTCAAATATCAGGCTTCCTTTTAGAAATCCTGGTTGATGACTTCTCCGCCGTTAATCGTAATCAGAGCAAACAGAACATTGGCGTCGATCGATTCCGACAGCATGTGCACCGAGCCATCCACGAACGAAGCATGCGCTCCCCCCGTATGAAAACTGTAGATTCCCTGGCTGTTATTACAGTTAATGGAACAGGTTCCCCCCGGTCCGTCTCTTGTGACTGCGTCCGAGCCAAAGACCTGCACCTGAAAGACCTGATAGGAAGGCCAGGACCCCCAACTGGTTGCCTGACTCAGCCCGGCATTGGAAGTCTGTTTTATGCCACGAATGTAATAGTCAGCGCGGCCCGCCTGTTCGGTGATGAACATCGTATTGGTTGTGCCATCGGTAATATCACGAAAACGACGCGTGCGAGGCAGATCATCCATGGCTGTAATCTGATTATTCCCACTCAACGATGTCACACCAAATTCGTCTGAACGGAAACTGTTCGGCCCGAAATAGTCGCCTGCAATGCCTTCGGATGTCACTCCGCTTTGGATAACTGTAACCAGTCGTGGCCCTGGAGCGGACGGGCACATGAAAACGGCAAGCGGAACTCGAATGTTTTCTTCATTCTCAGGATCATAAAAATTTTTGTTGAAGTCATAGCGTCCCTGCAGATTCGCCTGATCCAGATAAGGGAGAATGGCTGGTCCCCAGCCCCGACGGTTGCCGTTAGTCAGAATTCTACGGGGCGGCATGACGCGAAAGGCCGATTCGTAATTGTGAGCCGCCAGCGCAATCTGTTTCAGATTGTTCTTGCAACTCATCCGCCGGGCCGCTTCACGCGCCTGCTGTACTGCTGGCAGAAGCAGCGCAATAAGTATGGCAATGATCGCAATCACAACAAGTAATTCAATCAACGTAAATGCGGCGTGTTGCTTTCTTGTGGACGTTCTAGCCACGAAGTCTGTTCTCCTGTAGGGGCTCATATAGACATTCCAGTTATGCCAATTTCTGTAGCAACAGCCGTGCCAAACCACATGACTGCGAATTCACGTGATATATGCAGTTGATACAGAGAGCGTTTGGTGAGTGTGTTGAAAGAATCGCATCCTCGGTCGAAAAAACAGACAGGTAGGCTGTAGGGGAGGTGACCGATAGACGCTGGTTGCTGTGCTCTACAGAACAATCAGGTCGATGTGGTTCACAGCGGAGAGACGAATTCTCTGAATACTGATCTGTTGCCGGACTTCCCGTACATCAGAGACTGTAATATTTAGACTGTTGGAAGCGACGGGTGAGCAGGTCATGAGTATCCACTTCAGGCTGAATATGGACTTGATCTTATGCAGGGATATTGCAGGACGCGTGCAGGGATTGTGGGCATAAAAAATCACTGATGTCAGATTTTTGATTTTATATTGAGGAATTCTTGAACCAATTACTATGGCTGGTATGTGGTGCGTCTTTAATCGTTCGCTCAGTTGTCCAAGAAAAAATGATTGGGCGTCAAAGTTCACTTTGCACAATTAGCTCGACATTTCCAGACAAAAGTGGATACGATGATAGCGATAAAACGGTTGAATGCTGAACGAGAAAGGAGTTTCCCATTAAACCAGTTGATCAACTCATCCTGACGATTAATGGTGGCTCGTCGAGTATCAAGTTTGCATTATTCGAGTCGGATGGCTCAATCCAGCTGATTCAACGACTGATCTACCGCCGCACCAATCACGACAACATTCACGTCCGAGGCTATAAAGAAGAGGGGACAATTACGACCCCCTTCGATATGACTGTGTTGAACGATTTAGACCGTTTTCATCTTGTAATGGACGTAATCGTCCGCCTGCCGCAGACCGGCGATAAAGGGGTCTACCTGAAACAGCAGCTCAAGGATTTACAGCATTACCGCCGCTCTACTGACCGATTCTGCTCGCCACGCTACTTTGTTAGATTGTCCCGACACAAATCATCAAAATGTGGCTAATCCGTAAAGTGTGGCTTTGATGAGTCTTCTGGCAGCAGGATTTGGAATATAATACTTTTATGATCCCTGACGATTATCACTTAAATAACCTTTGAGCCCAGCAAACTGCGGGATAATGTAATGTGATGCAGAGGATCTGAACCAATAAACGAGAAAACAGGGACCCTATGAATCAATCTAAGCACAAACAAGATCAGCACAGCGACTCAAAAGGCAACGCTCATCATCAAGGTCATCCATCTTACTGGAAAGGGGCGCACCGTGACTGGCGAACTTATGTCGCTGTGATTTTGATGCTCGCAGGTATGGTCGTCTATGTAATGACTATGGATTTGTCAGAGCAACCTGCCGACACACCGCAACCGCCGGCAGCCATCGACGCTGGAGAATAGCAGGAAGTCAACTCACTATCTCAACCCGACGGAATATCAGATTTGCGAACCAGCGGCAACACGTTTCATTGCCATCAGTGTTTAATTGAAGTCACGTGTGCGTGTTTATTTGCCTGAGCGTCCAGGAAATCGGCGATAGAAAGTAGAGAGGGATGAAAACAGGCCAGCAACCCCAGGCAAACGACGGTCTGAAATCCCTGCCCCTGTCGGAAGTGGAACAGAAACTGGAATCATCGCCGGAGGGCCTCACACAAGCCGAGGCGGAGAAACGGTTGGCCCAATATGGTCCCAACGAAATTATCGAAAAAGAAACCAGTCCGCTGCTGCAATTCCTGAGCTATTTCTGGGGACCAATCCCCTGGATGATCGAAGCAGCCGTGGTTCTGTCAGCGGTGGCCCAGCATTGGGTGGACTTTTTTATCATTCTGATTCTCTTATTAACCAAAGCGGTAGTCGGGTTCTGGGAAGAACATCAGGCGGACAATGCGATTTATTCCGGTTCAATCGTCCCTCAGGGAGAAATCGGTGCCATGATTTATGCCACGGGAGCAAACACAATTGGGACGTCAAGCGATACTCGTTTTCTTTGAACGAAGTGATGTGAAGTGAAGGTAATCCTGTAATGAGCGACGAAGTTCAACCGCTACCTCTGATTTATCTCGCGCGACATGGTGAGACATCCTGGAGCATCTCAGGCCAACATACAGGCTTGACCGATCTGCCGTTGACGGAACGCGGTGCGCTTAACGCCCGCCGACTTGGCGAACGACTTAAATCAGAGACCTTTGCCCGCGTATTCACCAGTCCGCTACAACGCGCTTCTCATACATGTGAATTGTCCGGTTTTGGTACGATTGCAGGTGTGGATGATGATCTCGTCGAATGGAACTATGGCGATTACGAAGGCATGACCTCTATAGAAATTGACCTGCAACGGCCCGGCTGGGAGCTATTTCGCGACGGTTGTCCGGGTGGCGAGTCGGTTGCAGAAGTGTCCGCCAGAGCTGATCGAGTCATTGATCGACTTCGCACCGTTGAGGGTAACGTCTTGCTCTTTTCTCACGGTCATTTTCTGCTTATGCTCGCTGCGCGCTGGCTGGGCCTGAATGCAGCAATCGGCCGACACTTTTTTCTCAACACAACAGCATTGAGTATTCTGGGGTATCACCATGGCCGGCAAGATCCGGTGATCCGGCTCTGGAACGATTGTAATCACGCAGGCAATTGAGAAAAACACCAGTTATGGTATAACAACCCTGGCCGCCGGTCTGCGCGGATTATCTCACAACAACACCATCAGCCGCACGCGAATTCGAGCCCGGACATAAGGAAAAACATGAGCGAACGTAGTTTCCGGACGAGTTTACCTCCGTTTCCGCCAGATTACCGGGCTTCCGGCGTATTGTTGCATGTTACTTCACTTCCCTCGCCATACGGGATCGGTGATCTGGGACCGCAGGCACGGGGCTGGGTTGATCGTCTTCAAGAAGCGGGTCAAACCTGGTGGCAAATCTTACCTCTGGGGCCGACAGGGTACGGAAGTTCGCCATATCAACCCCTGTCTTCGTTCGCCGGCAACTGGCTTCTGGTCAGTCCAGACGATCTGATCGCGGATGGACTGCTGGAGGAAAGCGATACTGCCGGATACTCTTTTTCACAAACCAACGTTGACTACGATGTTGTCAACACATTCAAACATCAATTACTCAAATCGGTCTGGACCCACTTTAACAATAGACGCGGACACGTTCTGAAACCCGCCTTTGAGCAATTCTGTCAACAAGAACGGCACTGGCTGGATGATTTTGCTTTATTTCAGGCCCTGCAAACCATGCACCAGGGCGCGAGTTACCTCAATTGGCCGCTCGAACTGGTCAGACGGGAGCCGGTTGCCCTGGAGCAGGCGCGGCGTACTTTGTCGAAAGAAATCGATCAGATTCGCCTGGCACAGTTCCTGATTTTCCGGCAAGCGAATTGCCTGAAGAAATATGCCGAAAGCAGGGGCGTACGTCTGATCGGCGATCTGCCGTTTTTTGTTTCTCCCGACTCAAGCGATGTCTGGGCTCATCCGGAACTATTTCTGCTCGACGAACATTTACAGCCGCAATTTGTAGCCGGTGTCCCTCCCGATTACTTCAGCGCTGATGGCCAACTCTGGGGCAATCCCGTCTATGACTGGGATGCGATGCGTCAGGCTGGCTACAAATGGTGCATCGACCGCGTGCGTGCATTACTGGCTCATGTCGATCTGATCAGACTGGACCATTTTCGTGGATTTGCAGCTGCCTGGCATATAGAGGCAGATGCTGCGACGGCCTTATCAGGTGCATGGGTGCCCGGACCTGGCAGTGATTATTTCAGTTCGGTCCAGCAAGAACTCGATGGTCTGCCATTCATTGCGGAGGACCTGGGAATTATTACGCCGGACGTGGGTGCACTTCGCGATCAGTTTCACTTGCCTGGAACACGCGTTCTCCAGTTCGCCTTTGATGGTGAAACTGATAATCCATACCTTCCTCGTAACTACGTTTCGAATACCGTCGTGTATACCGGTACTCATGACAATAATACCACGCGCGGGTGGTACGAAACATTGAGCGACGATCAACGAAAAATTGTATCTCAGTATCTGGAGCGTCCCTCGATCGAGAGCAGCGAAGCCACAGCGGCATTGTTGCATCTGGCGTGGTCTTCCGTGGCGGCGCTGGCAGTGATGCCGCTGCAGGATTTGCTCAACCTGGGAGAGGATGCCCGAATGAACGTGCCCGGTCAAAGCGAAGGAAATTGGCGCTGGCGCTGCACAGAAGAGATGTTGTCCCCGTCTGCATTTCAATCGTTGCGGGAAATGACGGCAATGTCCCAGCGCCTGCCCGCTTTACAACCAGCACTTGATTCCCAGCCAGATCCGGAGGTAACATTTTGAAAGCGACTCAAAAACTCCACCATCGGGGGCAAAGTCTCTGGCTCGACGGTATTACTTGTGATTTACTTACCAGCGGAAGACTTCAGCGCAGTATCAACGAACTCCCGGTGACAGGGCTGACCTCGAACCCGAAAAATTCGATCAGGCTGCCACGAGCGAAAACTCTTGCGAATGCCGACTCATGAACTTGACTACTTAATACGAGAAACGAAAAGGAATACAATTATGACGACCGGCGACCAGTTACTCTCAGAGTGTGCGGCCTGGAAGAAGCTCGAGGCTCATTATGAGGAGGTCCAGGGTCTGCATCTCAAGACGCTCTTTGCCGACGATCCTGCGCGCGGCGAGCGATTGACTGTTGATGCGTTGGGCCTCTATCTCGATTACTCCAAGAATCGAATCACCGATGAGACCTTCAAACTCCTCCTGGATCTGGCAGAGGAAACGGGCCTGCGCGCACACATTGACGCCATGTTTCGGGGAGACAAAATCAATCTCACTGAAAACCGGTCGGTTCTGCATGTGGCTTTGCGGGCACCGAAAGGGGCAACGATCCTCGTGGATGGTGAAAACGTAGTTCCCCAGGTTCACGCCGTGCTGGACAAGATGGTTGATTTTTCGCATCGGGTTCGAAGCGGTGCATGGCTGGGTCATACCGGCCAGCGGATCCGTAACATCATCAATATCGGTATCGGCGGTTCTGACCTCGGACCGGTGATGGCTTACGAAGCGCTCCGGTATTACAGCGATCACAATCTTACTTTCCGGTTTGTCTCCAATGTCGACGGTACCGATCTGGCAGAAGCAACGCGTGATCTTGATCCGGCGGAAACACTCTTCATCATTTCCTCGAAAACCTTTACCACAGCCGAGACGATGACCAACGCTCACAGTGCGCGCGACTGGTTACTCGCAGGTCTCGGCGGTGATACTAAAGCAGTCGCTAAGCATTTTGTCGCCGTTTCGACGAATGCTGAGAAAGTGTCTGAGTTCGGCATCGACACCGGAAATATGTTCGAGTTCTGGGACTGGGTCGGTGGACGTTATTCGATGGACTCGGCAATTGGTCTTTCCACGATGCTGGCGATTGGCTCCGAGCATTTCCTGGCAATGCTGGACGGGTTCCATCAGATGGACGAGCACTTCCGCACGGCAGCGTTCGCGGAAAACCTGCCGGTGATCTTAGGGCTGCTGACCATCTGGAACACCAACTTTTTGAAAGCACAGACCGTTGCCATTCTGCCCTACGAACAGTATCTGAAACGATTCCCGGCCTATCTGCAGCAACTGACGATGGAAAGCAGTGGCAAACATGTCACACTTAATGGGACCCATGTTGACTATGATACCGGACCAGTTTACTGGGGTGAACCGGGCACTAACGGCCAGCATTCATTTTACCAGTTAATCCATCAGGGCACCCGGCTCATCCCCTGCGATTTCATCGCGTTCGGGCAACCACTCAATCCGCTCGGGAGGCATCATGATATGCTCCTGGCAAATGTCTTCGCGCAAGCTGAGGCGCTGGCTTTTGGTAAGACGTCCGAGCAGGTTCAGGCAGAGGGTACGCCGGACCGACTCGTACCGCATCGAGTATTCGAAGGCAACCGCCCGTCGAATACGATTCTTATCGAGCGACTCACGCCAGAAATACTCGGCAAGCTGATCGCACTCTATGAACATTCGGTTTTCACCCAGGGCGCCATCTGGAATATCGACTCGTTCGACCAGTGGGGGGTCGAGCTCGGCAAGGCGCTGGCCCAGCGTATTACTCCAGAGCTTGAAAGCCAGACAGAACCAGAACTCAATCACGATTCCTCCACGAATTGCCTCATTCGTCGCTACAGGAAGCTGAAGAAGAACTGAGAGCTTTCTAAATTTGATCAGTCACAGCGCCTGCAATGATTGTGAGAAATGAATATAATTATTTGAAAAACGAACTTTTTAAAGGCAATTACATATGACCCCCGCTGCGATTTCTTCAGAAGCTCTGGACGAGCTTTGTGTCAATACGTTACGTCTGCTGTCGGTAGACATGGTACAGAAAGCGGGATCCGGGCATCCAGGTCTGCCGCTGGGATCTGCCGCCATGGCTTATGCTTTGTGGGACCGCTTTCTCCAGATCAACCCCGCCGATCCAAGTTGGCCCGACCGCGACCGTTTCGTGCTTTCGGCCGGCCATGGATGCGCACTGCTCTATGCGCTGCTGCATGTCACGGGATATGACTTGTCACTGGATGAATTGAAACAGTTTCGGCAGTGGGAAAGCAAAACCCCGGGGCATCCGGAGTACGGTATGACTCCGGGTGTGGAAGCAACGACCGGACCACTGGGACAGGGATTTGCCAATGCAGTCGGGATGGCAATCACGGAGACCCATCTGGCGGCGCGATTTAACCGGCCCGATCACACCGTCGTAGATCATTTCACATACGTGCTTGCCAGTGATGGCGACCTGATGGAAGGTATTGCTTCGGAGGCGGGTTCCCTGGCAGGGCACCTGGGGCTTGGCAAACTCGTTGTACTGTATGCCGACAATCACATCACGATCGAAGGGAACACGGAGATTGCCTTCACGGAGGATCGCTGCGCCCGCTTTGTTGCCTTCGGCTGGCACGTCCAGCATGTTGCGGATGGAAACGATCTGGAGGCTGTAACAGCAGCGATCCAGGCCGCGCGGGAACAGACAGACCAGCCGTCGCTGATTGCTGTCAGAACGCACATCGGCTATGGCAGCCCGCACAAGCAGGACAGTGCGTCGGCTCACGGTGAGCCACTGGGAGTGGATGAAGTGCAGTTGACCAAGGAACGCCTCGGCTGGCCCGCAGAACCTGCGTTTCATCTTCCCGCTGAGGCCCTGGATCATTTCCGACAGGCCGTCACCAGGGGAAAGGACTTGCAAGGCGCATGGGAAGCAAAAATTGCGGCGTACGGCAAAGCGCATCCTGAGCTGGCCGCAGAGTTCAACCGGATCATGGGCGGAATGTTGCCTGCAGACTGGGACGCGTCTCTGCCGACTTTCACCGCAGAGAGCGGCGCGCTGGCGACCCGTGCCGCATCGGGAAAATGTATTAACGCAATTGCACCACGATTGCCTGAGTTAATGGGTGGTTCTGCTGACCTCGCACCCAGCACACAAACATTTATGGAAGGCGTTGGTACCTTTCAGTCGAATGAGCGGGAGGGACGCAATATGCATTTCGGCATCCGCGAGCATTCTATGGGCGCCATTCTTAACGGTATGGCATATCATCAGGGTCTGATTCCTTACGGCGCCACTTTTCTGGTTTTCAGTGATTATATGCGTCCTCCAATGCGGCTGGCGGCGCTTAACGGCTTGCCCGTAATTTACGTCTTCACTCATGACAGCATCGGTATGGGTGAGGATGGCCCGACCCATCAGCCGATCGAACAACTCCTTTGCCTGCGCTCCGTTCCCAATCTGTTTGTCATCCGGCCCGCTGACGCCAACGAAACCGTTGAAGCCTGGCGCGTTGCTGTGGGGCGTCGGAATGGTCCAGTGGCGTTGATATTGACCAGACAGAAACTTCCGATCCTCGACCTGGAACACTATCCGAGTCTCCCGACCGGTGTATCGCAGGGGGGGTATGTTCTGGCTGAAGCTGATGGTAACGGGACACCCGATCTGATCCTGGTCGGGACAGGGTCCGAAGTCCACCTGGCGCTGGAAGCACAAAAGCAGCTTGCCGGTGAAGGAGTCCGGGCGCGGGTCGTCAGCCTGCCTTGCTGGGAACTGTTTGCGGCTCAACCGGAATCGTATCGGCATCAGGTCGTCCTACCCGGTGTGCCTCTGCTTGCCATTGAAGCTGGTTCGACTTTAGGCTGGGAGACTTATTTCGGTTCCCAGACTGCTGCGATTGGCATCACTGGCTTTGGTGCCTCAGCGCCGGGAGAGACTGTGATGCGGGAATATGGCTTTACCGTTGAAAACGTCTGCGAGCGGGCATTCGCTTTGCTGAAGTAATCGAAGGAGGAGTGATAATGCATGTCGGTCTCACCACTGGCTGACGTGCCACCTGAATGAAATCTAGACTGCGTCCAGTTTTCTGTAGCGTCTTCAGAGCCATTTGCAACGTGTTCATAGATTGAGAGACGCTATGGTTAAATGTGATGCGCTCTAGTGGAGTGTCATTTTAAAAATTTGGGTTGATAGATATCACGAGAGTGCGACAACGGAGCACGTAAATAACACCCCCCAACCCTCAATTTGTAGCTTGACAAAGCACTAGTTAGAAAATTTCGGCGGACTCCGACAATATGATGAACTGAAACAGCTGGTAAGTGAGTGTCTCTGCTGCTTTTGTAAGTTCTTGTGATGAGCAGGTTGATTGTGTCCACATATTGTATAGAAAGATCTCAAAAAAAGTGTATCCTGTAAACAGAGTAGGCTTGAAACACACTTGCGAAACAGCGGGATTAAATAGTGCACTTTTATCTGAAAATCAAGAATCGCGTGGAGGGACCCTACTCAACTGAGGAACTGCTCTATCTCCAGAGTCAGGGGCAGTTAGATGCGGGACATCTGGTACGCGAAGGAGAGCAGGGAAGCTGGCTTCAAATTGAACAGCTACCAGTGATACGCAAGCAGCGGGAAAGTACTGTCCGGGCAGCAGGAACGCAGTCTCAACGTGAGATTACAGGCATTGCGAGGCGTCCAGTCCCTCAAGGCGAATCAGAAAGAATCGAAAAGTCATCTCCGCAGCGAACGACCGATGGTCCCTCGCAGGAATTACCCAGGCGTGTTCCCGATTCGTCTGTCAACCGTGCCGCTATACAGCAGAGGCGTCAGAAACTGATACTGGCAGTACTGGTCGGTGCGTTCATTCTGATCCTGTTGTTGTGCCTGATTTACTGGATGTTTCTCAGCGGCCCCTCCGGTAGTCCGTCAGGCAGCTCGTCCGGCAGTCAGGGAGCGGGTTCAGCTACGTCTGGAAATAAACAGACAGAGGGGGCTCAGTCAGAATCCTCAAATTCAACTGAAGGAACTTCACCGGCAACGCCTCAGCCTTCAGTCGATCCTTCACCTGTGGAAACAACGTCCTCAAGCAGTCTTCCTCCGCCACCGGTAACTACTAAGGGTGCAATGACTCCGGCAGATATCCCACCTTCCTTTTCGGTCGGGACAGCGAGGTTTTTTGGAATTGAAGCCAAAGGGCCAGTTTTTGTGTATGTCGTTGACTGTTCGGGTAGCATGTCCGGCTCACCGATGAAACTGACCAAAGAGGAACTGAAGAAATCAATCAGCCAGTTGAATCTCAAACAGAGCTTTTATGTCATCTTTTTCTCAGACCAGGATTATCCCATGTTTTTCCCGGCCAAAGCAGCCCCTCGTCCACTGCCAGCCACAGATGAGAATGTGGAACAGTTGGAAAAGTGGGTTGACGGATTTCATATGAGTGGTGGGACAAAACCTCAGGCAGCCTTGTTGCGCGCGTTGTCGCTTTCACCTGATGCCATTTTCCTGATGACCGACGGCGTTTTCGATTCAAAAATTGCGGATCTTATCAAAACTAACAACACCGGTAACATAGCAATCCATACGATTGCCTTTCAAAATAAGTCTGGCGAGCCATTGTTGAAACGAATCGCTGAAGAAAACAGGGGCGCGTACAGGTATGTTCCCTGAGGGGACTCTGCAGCAGCAGGCCGACTGAATGCAGGTAGTTCACAAACCAGAGAATTATTTCAGGCTGATATGAAATCAATATGAGACGAAGAAGAACTCAGAATAAATTTTCGCTGTTTGCCTTTCAGGATATCATTACCTCCGTAACCGGGATTGTGATATTTGTCACGCTGCTGATGAGTCTTGAACTGATTCAAAGGCATCCCAAATCTGCACACGCAGAGACAGCGGATCTGATCAGGCAGTTAAAACAGCAGTTGATTCAAAATCAACAGGCAAGTGAACTGCTTCAGCAGCAGATTGATGCCGAAAATCAGGAAATCATACCGGAGGCATTTCAGGACGCCACCACGCTGCAGCAGACGTTAACTGAAATCCGGGAGCTGCAGCAACGTGTTTCCGCAGATGCAGCAGAAGTCACGACTCAAAAATCAGAAACGGAAAAACAGCTTAATGAGATCAGAAAGAGCGCTGCAGAGCGTCGACAGGAAGCAAAAGAAATCGAGGATCTGAAAAATGAAATCGCGCACAAATCTGAGCAGCTGAAGAAGCTGGAGGAGGGGAAGCGGCTGATTTTTCGTCCTGCAAAGAATACTCCGAAAACCCATTGGCTGGTGGATGTTTCCGGGAAGACGGTCCTGGTAGCGCGTATGGGGGTTAAATCGACGCCTCAGCAGTTTGCCAGCTATGAAGAATTTCGGAACTGGCTGATTCGTTTATCCCCTGCTTCCGATTATTGCATGGTCGTGTTACGACCGGAGACGGCACGGACTTATCAGGAAATTTTCAAGATGCTGGACCAGCAGCATATTTCCTTTGGTTATGATGCGATCGATGATCAGAAAATCGTGATCGATCCTAAAGAAGGAGCAGGTTTCTAATGGTTCGACGAGCATCGGCAGAAATCAAAGAAAGCAGCCTGGAACTGCTGCTGGACACCATCTGTAATACTTTCGGTGGTGTTCTCTTTATTGCGATTCTGGTGATCGTGCTGGTCAATATGAGCAGCAGAGAAATTCCGCGCAATCCACAGGAAAACCGTGCGGAACTGGATCTCGAGCTGTTACAGTTGCAACAGGACCTGGAACGTTCGCGCGAACGTCTGGAGACACTCACCACAACCACGTCCCGATTGAAAGCGATCAAAGCTCAGTTCACCAGCCAGGAATCCATCAGGCTTTCGCGAGAGGTGCGCCAGACCAGGCTCGAAGTGTCTCAGACGGTACTTTCGAATTCCCGGGGCGGTGAAGAGACAGCCGTGATGCAACAGGATATCAATCAGCTCACTGATCAACTTGAGCAACAGAAAGATGATTTAAAGAATGCACGCACCGAGCTGCAGAACCTATCAGTCAAGTTGCAGGGGGTGGTCCAGAAAAATGCCCGCGAATCCCAACTTCCTACCGCGCAAAAGAATTCGGGAAGCCCTGATGCCAACTTCATATTGAAAAAGGGCGTTCTCTGTGATCTCGGTCATCCTTCCGAATCTCGATCTTCTGAGGAAAACGGAATTCGGTTTCTTGATCCCGTTTTGTCAGCCGGATTAAAGATTCCAACAGAAAATCCGGATCCACAACTCGTCGCAGCCAGGCTCAAGGCGCGGGGTATTCCCGGCCGGCATCTGATTCGCATCTGGGTTTCACCAGACTCGCATGCCCAGTGGAATCTCGTCAGGGAAACACTGGTCAAACGCGGAAATCAATATGAGCTGGTATTGCTGCCTGAAGGAGAGAGGCTGGCTTATGGCGCGACCTCCCGGGTGATGCGCAGTCAGTAGGTAGAAAGTTAGCGTACCGAGTCGGTTTCGTAAGGCATGATCCGCAGCTTATTGACAATATACTGAGTACAATATTCAGAACACTGATCGAGAAATTCTTCTTCTGATTTTCTGATGAAAGTAATGAGCAACTGGATCACCAGGGCAGCCACTAACGCTTCGAGAGTGGTTTCGAATGCGGTGGCCAGGCCCGCAGTCACGTCCTGGAGAGCCGCTTTGACTTTGTCCATATCTTCCGCAGACCGGAGCACTGAACCGAAGCCTCCAATGGCGTCGGAAAGCCCGATGACGGTCCCGATAAATCCCAGAACGGGGATCGCCCATACGAAGCCTGACAGGAGACTGTAACTGGTATCCATAGAGGAAACATCGGTATCTGCCTGTGAACGCAGAATGTCATCGACGTCGGTCACGCGTCCCAGGTTTCTAAGATTTGACAGGGCAACCACAATCCGGTTGAAGAGCACGAACTGTTTCGGATCGTCGACGGCGGATTGAATCTCGTCCATCACCTGATCTACGGTGGCAGAAGACAGGATAAAATCGTGTTCAGGAGGGACAACTATGATTTTCAGACTGCTTTGCTGATACCTCAGTTTCCGCCACTTAAAGAACAGGATGGACAGTGACCAGGCTGAAAAAAAGACAATAAAATAAGGGATGGGACCCCGTTGCGTGAACATGACGGTGATCGATGAATGCGGGAACGGATACAGGCAGCTATAAACCAGGATGGTGATTAATACACCCAGCAAGGCAGAGAGAACATTATTCACGCGTGTGTGCCTGCCTCCTTTGAATAACAGTCGCTGTTCGATGTCCTGTTTCACCCAGGAGAGCCGCTGTGTTGATGTTTCGTTAGCCCTGTGTTGCATGATGTCTTTCTTTAGTATTTCAGCTGGCGCTCAGAGTTCAAGATCTGCGGAATATCCTGTTCCGTTACTCTAATGGCATTCCATCAGCGTCTTTCAGTTTACCTGTTGCAATTAAGATGATATCAATCAGAGCCCAGATGCCGAGTCCACCCAGCGTGATCAGTTTTAAAAAACCCAGTCCGATGTAGCCCAGGTAGAAACGGTCGACTCCCAGGGAACCGGCAAACAGGGAAAGCAGCAGGGCGGTCGTGCTGTTACGCTGGTGTCGTGTCCCTGCCAGATGATCTGGAGCATGACGCAGGCTGGCCCCGCACATCGGGCAGAAGGCGGCTGGCTGCTCCAGGACGGAATGACACTGCGGGCAGTTCGTGAGAAGGACAGCTGTATTATTTACCTCTGCAGCATGGGTCGGTCCAGGTGGGAACAGCTCGGGAAGCGTATTGGCGTTCACCCAGTCCGGTAGAGTCGGATTCCAGACATAGGTATCCGGGGCAATCCGGTTTTGCCTCAACAGGGAAATTAACTCTGACAATTGAACGGGGCCCGTTTCCTGCTGATTCGAAATATAATACCACTGGCTCTGCTCATCTGACTCTGGAGGGGGAGTCGGTGCAGGCGAATTCACGTGCTGAGGCTCCTGGATGAGTTCGTCAGCCATCGCATCGTGTTCCTGCTCCGGGCGGGGAGTCTCAGAAGCGACTTCCTGTACTGTCGCTCTGGGAGCAGGACGTTCGGGAAATAACTCTGGGTATTCGGATGCCAGAAACCAGGTTTTCTGATCATGCGAGATTTCATGATGCCTGGCAAATCGCCCGCGACGTGCCAGTGACTGCAGAGTCTGTGAATCGAATGGTCCCTGAATACGACCTCGATTTCTTATATAATATTGCGATTCATCCACCTTGATTCTCCGTCATCTTTTCATACCAGCGTTTCAACATTGTCAGCTACTTCGATTTCACAAAAACAGCGCGTCCTGCTTTGTAGATCTGGGTTGCCGCTTCCGGACTGACCGGGGGGTTGAGGTGGAACTTTCCCTTATTGATGGTACCCACTGGCTGATAAACGTTTTCCGGTTCAGCATCGGGGACAATAACCATGAGTTCGCCGGTATCTTGTGGGGGATGATTGACGTTAATACGCATCACGGGTTTTCCTTTGGAATTGCGACTGATCCAGCCAACCCACCGGTAGCTGTCATCGGGTTTAATCTGCTCCAGCTTTGCAAAGGCTTTCTCGATCTCTGCCTGCTTTTTTAAAGGCGATGAGAATTCTTTCAGCTTATCGGTGACCTGCTTTCGGGCAAAGAGGGCACGCGGATCATCCGGGTCGATCCAGTTGGCTGCAGGATCGACATTCACTGCTGACAATGTTATTAAGTCATCCGCGAAGACTTCCTTTAATGGCAGACTACCTTTACAGCCAAGTTCCAATACGCTGCGTAGCAGCTGATACTTGAGGATGGGTTCCATCTTTTCGTCGGCATACAGTTCCTGGAGAAGTGTGATAAAAATCGATTCCCATGCGCCATTAAGTGCTTCGGGAACTTTTGCAGTGATACTTCTGGTGAATCGGCTTTGCGGAGAGGACCAGTCCTGATCGGGTGATTTTTCGGGCATGATAACTTCAGACCGGTCAATCGAGAATTTGTCTGATCGGGTCAATGAGATGTTATCGAACTTCTTGAACAGCAGTCGGCTCCCCAGCGCATCAGGGACTTCGAGGGTATAATATCGCTTGTTATTCTGAGTCAGAACCAGATTCAGATTTGAATACAGGGGGCCCTTCAGGATTTCGAGCAGCGGGCGATAGACGGGGATCTGGTTTTCCCCCACGCGGCCGGTGATTGCAGTGACAGCAGGACGCAGCTGTTGAATTGAGACGGGTACGGGTAACGGTTTGGAAGCTGCTTCCAGAGTGTTGACTTTTTCAAGCAGTTTGCGGGCAGCCTGTGGAGTGAGTTCTCTGATCTGAATCTGTTCCCATTCCTGCGTGGGCTGCCTCCATTCTACGAACTTTTTCCAGAGAGGCAGTTCCTTTTGAATGATTTTTTTAAATTCATTGCTGTGTGAAGTCTCAGGGAATTTGAGAATATATTCTTCCAGGCCTTTTTGATACCGGTCGAAATCACCAATCGAGCGACTGATGTTCTGATACTGCCTTTGCAGATCCTCTTCGCGCCGCATGATGGCCTGTTTGTCTTCCAGCATGACTTTGAGTTTGGGCAAATCATTTTTAAGTGATTTTGAGATGTGGTTGCGCTGTTGAAGTTCATGCAGACTGGTCAGTGCATTATTGATGGCGACCATTTCCTCTTCTGGCAGAGACTGAATCCGGTTAGTGAAAACATTCAGATCCTGTTTGAACTGGTTGTCAAACTGCTGTTGCAAGTCAGACCGCTCCCGCGCGAGAGTCAATTTTAAACGTTCCAGCTGGACCTTTTCATCCGCAGTGACCGCCAATTGACTGACGGGGGGGACAGCAGACTCAACCTGAGCAATTTCTTCCCAGTTCATCTGGGGGTGGATCCGCGAACTGATCTGATTCAATTTTGCCTGAAACTGTTTGCTCCTTCCCTGTTCCTGCTCCAGTGCTTCGTCCAGCCTGGCAGAGTGCTGCTGGATTTCAGGGCTCTCCAGGATCCAGGGCTGGGGCTTTAACTGTTCTCGGTACTCTTGTGCCCGGGTCAATTTTCCGGATTGAACCAGGTCGTGCAGAGTGGCGGCATGCTCGGCAATCTGCTGATCCTGGTTCGACTTCCGAATCAGGTAGCCCAGCAACAGACCTACGATCAATAAAGAAACAAGGGTGCCGCTTACCAGCAGGAAAAACTTTCTGCGTGAACGTGTCTCCTGATGCTGCAGAGAGTCTGTATAACGCTGATATAAATGCGGCGTGAGGTTTCGTCCCGCTTTCGTGGCTTCGTGATACTGTGCCTGCAGTTCTTCTGCAGGTTTCTGGTCTGTAATCGCCTGTTCCAGATTGAAAACGGCCTGTTCGTACGCCTGATCTTCTGCCTGGGTCTGGTCTGTCTCCTCAAGCCAGTTCAGCGCCGGTTGCACGAGATTTTGGATTTCCAGAATTGAATCATTTGCAGTGGGGCCTGCGATCTGCATAAGAGCATTCCAGCGGCTTCTGAGGGGGCGCGCTTTTTCGAGGTCCAGTTCTGCAAACGCTTCGGTCAGTTTCGGCTCGAGTGTACGTAGTTCCTGTTCTGCTTTCAGCATACGGCTCTGTTTGTGAGCTGCGACAGTTCTGGATACCAGTTTCTGAGAAGGAGACTTCTGCCAGGGAGTGGAAGTCAATTCCTGTTCCAGAGTCGCCAGGATGTCTGCGTTTCCCTGCTGCGCCGCCACTTGAACTTCATTACGAATCTGTTCGAATCGCTGTTTTTCAAATACCAGAATATCGTCCTGCCAGATGGGATTGTCGGCGTCCAGTCTTCTGATCTTTCGCATGACCATCAGGCGTTTTGACAGGGGAGCCCGCGCCAATGCCAGTACCCGATGCTGATTGAGGTGGTGTTCCAGTGCTGATGCAACGGTGTAAGACTGGTTGATTTCCGCCGCGATTTCTATCAGCGGTTCAGGGGGGGCATTCAACCCGTCTTCGCGCACCAGTCCGGCCCATTCATCCCATTCAGGGAAATCCAGATACGAAATCGCGGTGAGCACATCAGGGGCCTGCTCTGCCAGTTGAATGGCTTCCGTCCGCAGTCCCTGGCTCAGTAATGCATCACAGCGCCGCAGGCGACCGTTCATGCGATTGACCATTTCCATCAACGCTCGGTTCAGACTATCAATTGTCTCAAACTGGGGTCGCGCAGGCTCAGCCAGAATCGCCTGGATCTCTTCTACCAGTTGCTGTATCTCATTCATTACGTTAGCAATCTCAACTCTATCAGCGACATTTGATGGTTTCAGTGGCTGGGATTAATCACTTTTCACGTGAACGATATAAATCGATCTCATGATCATCCAATTTCAGAAACAGGCGATAATGGATCTGACAGCCGGTCGTTCCGGGTTTAAAGGTTTCTTCAAAGAATTTAAGCTCTTCCGGGTAGTAGGTAATGAGGTCTTTGATTTCTTCTTTTTGTTTATTCCATTTGGCAATTAGTTCTCGGGATTTCTCCTGCTCATCTTTCTCATCTTTTTTTGCGTTTTTTTCCAACTTGGACTTTTCTTTTTTAATTTTCTGATCCAGCGAATTCAAAGTCTTATTCCCAATTTGTGTATCTTTCAATTCCCTGATTAAATGATTTCTATGTTTGTAGCTCCACAAGAAGTTATTTGTCTCATTGGATTGAGGGGTCGCAGTAGAAACAATGGCAAAATCATCCTGGCCATAAGTTTTTATAATGTACCAGGGGTAAGCATATAACTTGCCTTCCAGACGTGTATTCTGTTCGCGGTCTCGAATACATTGAAAGTTGATATTGAATCGAGGAGCGTTTTTATCGGACAGGTGCGTAATATTGGGGGCCGGCCTGGCAAGGACTTTTACGGTGAATTGATCTTTACTGGCATTCGCTTGCCCTGAAGTGGCATCCACGATTGGAAGGGGGATCTGAGGGATGACAATATCCTGAGTGAACTCCGAATTCATATCAATCTTGTTGATTTCGAGATAGATATGCTGAGAGACCGATTTCAGGACATCTGGAACCGGGATGTCAGCATGCATGGCAAATGCGGTTGCTGCGGAACTGCTTTTCATTTCGAGAGGAATACTACGCTGTGGTGTGTTCAGCTTACACAAAACAGCTTTCTCGATTTTATCAATTCCCAGAGAGAGAATTGCGAACTGAAAAATGAAATCATCTTTGTTATTTTTCTCAGACCATTTGAAAGACAAGAGATCGTCCTTCAGTTGAAATATTCCGATGTCGCTGTTTGGATTGAGCGGATTCTCAGAAAACTTGATGACTTTCCAGGTAGACTCTGATTTTGTGGCTGATTCCGGAACAATTTTAAAGTCGGCATTTCCATTGAAAAGAAGTTTCCCTCCCCGCACAGCCAGTTTTAACTGCTGTTCTGGCTCAAGTATCAGCTTGGCCAGTGCTTTGTTTTCTGTGGATTCGAACATCGGTAATTGAAGGTAATATTCCTTACTGGCAATATCCTCAAACGGGTCTGTTTTCGCTTTGGGTTTCGCTGCCGCAGGCTCAGGTTCTGGTTTTGTTGTCTTGAAACCGGGGGCCGATGTCATATCTTTTGTTGTGGCTGATGATTCCGCTCCTGCTGGGGCAGAAGTCGTTTTCGAAGTTGTCGTATCAGGCTCTGACTGCGCGTGTTGTTTTCCTAAATCTGGAATCAGTTCTGCATCAGCAGACGCTGGTTTGGAATCCTGTGCGCCGTCATCTGTTGGAACCGGCAGATTGTGATTACCAAACCGAGATCCTGCCAGAAATGCCAGCAGGAGCAGGATCAGCAATAGACTGCCGCCCATCAGCCATTTCAACAGCCGGTTACTTCTGCGTTTTTTCCTGGAATAATCGGCTTGCTTCTGAGGTGGCAAATGTGCTCCCGGAAGCCGTTGTCCGTTTGCTGGACGCCCCTGTGGTTTGCCATACTGATAGGTTCCGGCAATCTCAGTATTTGCCACCAGGTTCTGTGTGGTCACCTCAAATTCGGTCGCCTCTTGAGCGGAAGGATGATTTCCCGTCAGGGGAGGCGTGGGGATGACAGGTACCGGTTTTCGTGGGACAGGGGGCCGTGGTTTCTCAATCTGACCACTGCGGGCGAGTGTGATCAATGGATGGCTTTCCGTCACTTTTGCAGAAGCCGCCAGATCAATCACCGCGGCATGCGGATGACGTCGTAGCGCAGTGGCTTCGCTGGTACCATCGAGCACGAAACGGAGTTGGCAGTCCATGCCAGCTGGCAGTTTTGTGAAGTAGGTACTGAAGGTAGTCTGCCAGCGGTGATTTTCCGGCAGCAGAGAAAAGACTTCACAAACCAGAGACAGTGTATCTGTTCCACGTGGGAAAATAATCGAGATCGTTTTGTCTGGCCGGGTCAGCAAATGGCTGGCAACCACACCCGCCCAGCCAGCGTCACCCATGGTATTCTCCCATACGCGGCAGGGGCCCGTCGCCACGGGTGGTGATTCCATTTCCAGGCGGCGGGGAATGAGTTGAACCTGGCCATCCCACTTCATACTCGAAAATCCTGGTGTCGCAAGCAGGGCAGCCGGTCCCGCCGGGGGGAGATCGGCCTGATCGAGCGCCACGTGATGGGCCAGTTTATTTGAGCGTTGTGTATAATCCAGGCCCGCATCAGCAATACGGGAGAGTACGTGATATTTGCGGCCGCCTACCTGAATAGTCAGGTGAGAATAATTGACCGGGTTGAATCTCGCTTCTTTACTGTGGGGAGGGAATGCGTGCCGATATCCACTCATGGACTCCAGCTTCATCGCCAGGTTCTGTGCCATACCGGAAGTACTGACTACGGTGCAAAAGCCGGAACTGCCGGGCTTTAATCCTTCCGGGGCAGAAGTGTAAAGAATCTCCTGGCTCATGAACCGGCCTCCCTGGGGTTCCGAGTCCCTGCAGGTAGCTGTGTTTCACTGATCTGATCCACTCCAGGTGTACTCCGGCGGGCAGTAGAGGAAGCAGAAGGGATGAGATGGGGAACCGCTTTATGCAGCCCGTATAAGAAGGGGATTTCGGTCCACATCGGTCGAATGTGTGACGGTCGGATGGCGAGAAATCCTCCATGGGGGGCAATCTCAGGCGATGTGCCCAGTGCACTGACAGGAATATAAGTGACATCTTCTGCAAAGCTTTCCGCGGCGGAAATGAATTCCGGCGTCAGTTCAGAAAGTACCGTCCTGATTTTATCAGAGACTTTGAGGATGCGTTCTGTGTCAAGTAAAAAGCCGCCCGCCTCTGATTCATATACAAGGTGGGCGGAATTTAAAGGGGGACAACCGATAAGGGAGCACCAGGCATCATATTTGGTTACGACTACAATCAGGGGGCGTTTGTATTTGGCATTTTGAGGAATTCCGGCTTGCGTGCGGATGCGGCTGGCGGCCTCGAATAAAACCTGGTCCTGACGATGAGTCCAGGCATGATCTTTCATTTGTGGGTCTGCTGACTTACCCGAACAGCGAGAACGTACCCGGGGATGTTGTGTCGGATCAAACAGAAAAAATAAAGCCTGGGAGAGAGACAGATGCTGTGTACCATGATTGTTCGTATTCGAACCTCCCGGAAGAAAATGTTCGCCGGCATTATCATAGAGACAGACCGCCCGAGAGAGCTGGCTGGATTTTGTTTCGAGCCGGTGATCGGTGTCGGGCTGTAGAGAAAAAACAAAGGGTTTGGCCAGCCAGACGGTTCTCTGGTCCATCGAGACCCCCTGGTAAAGTTCTCCTTCTTTTTCTGTTTTCGGGAGCGCTACAAGTTCATTCGAATCAGGATTGAGAAACAGTTTTTCTTCGTATTCATTGAGCAGCTGGTTTGCCAGCGGGTCTGCATCGGAGAAGGCCAGTCGAAATGATCGCCTCAGAATATTTCGCAGACCCCAGATCATGGAGGCAAGGAAATAGGATTTACCTGATCCGGGTGCCCCCAGAATCGAGAAAAAGAGCGGCTTCATCTCGAGCAGCGCGCGAGGGATTACGAGGTGACAGTGAGGACAGGCAAGCTCACTACAGGCCACTCCATTCATATCAATCGCCTGGCCGTTGACATTAAACCGGGTGGGTAGAAAGCGGAGTTGCTCATCGGAACCTGCTATCGGATCGCCACTCAGGTCTGGATGAACGGCAATCCAGTGAGTTTCGTGAGCGGCAAATTCCTGCCAGCAGTGAGGACAGGTGATCCTGGAGCGTAAACCAAGCCGATCAGTTTCTTTTTGCGGTGAACGCATGGATTGCCTTATACTCTGACTGAAACGCATCTAAATATCGCTTAATGATCAACAAACATATAGACATTATGCCGGTTGGAAGTACGTAAATCAATTTGTTTACCGCACAGATTTCAAGTATATGATTGATTAGACACTTCACTTTTGAAATCCGTGTCCGTCTTCGATTCTGAAAGGCTGAAGCCGAGTATCGCAGCATGAGCCGAAAAGTTTGCTCCGATTACGATAGACTGCTGCCTCCAGTATCTTAAACACATAAAGTGCTACACATACAAGTTGCTTCAGACGTCGCAACTCAGTGATACCCATACCAGCAAAGTTCTTTTTCCAGGGGTATAAAAGCCTACTCGAAGATTCCCATCTTGCGAGTGGCCTCAGACACTGGAGTTTCTGTAAAGCAAAAGCGATTTGTTCTTCTCTGTCGCGTTTTTCTGTTACGTTTTCATTTCATAAATCTGATGCTTTTTCTGAATACAACAGAACAATATTTCTCGTATTTTGCAATGATTAAGAAGCGGGGGGAAGGTCAACCTTCAATACGAGCGAATTGGTCGCCACCCTGCAAGATGATTGAAAGTCTGGTGTGGCGGTATCTCAATAGCAGTTCAGAGTTGAAATCATTGCTGTACGGAGTTCTTAGACTTTCATCGTTATAGCCACGAACCTGTCTTTGTCTCGATCAGCCAGTCAGGTCCGTTTCTAGATTGCTTGAATTAAGAGAATCTTGCAGCCTTACAGGATTTTATTTGCATTGATCTGCTTCTTTGTACAGAATTAACTCAATGAAGTGCTCGATATTCGATAGCTCTTTTTCGCCTTATAGAACGAACGCCTGTAATTCGGGTATTTCAAAAGCTTTGAGCTGGATACATGAAAATTCAGGATCAATCAATTTCGATGACTGCAAATTCATACCGTTTTATTATGTCTTCGCATCAATATGAATAAAGCGGATTGGTCAAGTTTGTTTCTTTAGAATTCTCATTCCTGTTACTAAATCCAGAGAACACACAGATGAAAGAGCAAGCTATGACGATCGAAATCGCTCAGGAGCAAGTCGGAATATTCGTAGATCGTGTCCGCTCAATTCGGGAGAGTCTGCACCAGGTCGTCGTCGGACAGGATGAAACGATCGATTTATTGTTAACCTGTGCCTTAACCGGTTCGCATGCTTTACTGGTAGGTGTTCCAGGTTTAGCCAAAACCTTGATGGTTAAGGCGCTGGCTTCCACTTTTCACTGGAAATATTCCCGCATCCAATTTACTCCCGACCTCATGCCTTCGGACATTACAGGATATGAATTACTGGGGAAGAGCACCGATGGTGATTCCCCAAGCATGACGTTTCGGCCCGGTCCAGTGTTTGCAAATCTGGTGTTGGCTGATGAAATTAATCGCGCTGCTCCTAAAACGCAATCAGCTATGCTGGAAGCCATGGCAGAGAAGCAAGTCACGGTTGGTGGGCAGACCTATAATCTGGAAGATCCCTTTGTCGTTATTGCCACCCAGAACCCCATCGAACAGGAAGGTACCTATCCCCTGCCTGAAGCACAGTTAGATCGTTTTATGATGGAGATTCGCATCGGATATCCGCTGCCGGAACAGGAAGAAGAAATTGTCATGAAAATGGCAGGGGGAATCCCCTCTCTTCCGGAGGCTGCCTTTGATCGTGATTCATTTCTGCAATTGCGAGATCTGGTCATGGCTGTCCCCGTTCCTCATAATGTTGCAAAATTCAGCGTTCGCTTATGCGGTTCCAGCCGGCCACAGGATGAACGAGCAAGCCAATTTGTTCAAGATTATATAGCCTGGGGCGCGGGGCCCCGTGGTTCTCAGAATCTGGTCGTCGCTGCCAAAGCACACGCGTTACTTGAGGGAAGAACTGCACCCACCGAAGCTGATATTATCGCAGTGGCTTTACCCGTTTTGAGACATCGGATTTGCATCAATCACCGTGCAGTGGGAGACGGTATTACGACACAGGACGTCATCGAACAGTTATTAAAAACAGCCAGAGAGTAAGTTCTGCTTCCCTGCGTCCCTTTTTTTCATTGCTGGTAGCCATCATGAGAACTGACTCAAAAAGCCCGTTTCTGGAACTGAAAGCATTAGCGGCATTGGAACACATGCGATTCTCAACACGGCATCGTATTGAGGGAACATATAGTGGGCGTCATCAGTCCCGCCAAAGGGGAGGCGCTGGCGAATTTGCTGACTACCGCGAATACACCGATGGAGAAGACCTGCGTCGCCTTGACTGGAAAGTGATGGCGCGAACCGGCAAGGCATACGTCCGACTCTTTCAGGATGAAAAAAATCTGCTATGCACGCTGGCAATCGATGCCAGCGCTTCGATGAAATTCGGGTCGAAAACTGATGCCGACATGACTGGCTCGAAGCTGGAATATTCCCAGTACCTGGCGACGGCATTATCACATGTGATTTGTCGCGGACAGGATCAGGTAGGTTTGGCAATTATGACGGATCAATTGCAGGAATCGCTCTCTCCCGGGAGTACACCAGGGCATGTTGCTCACATTCAGGAACTGATCGAACAGATTGAAACCGTCCCAGAAACCCATATGTCCGGGGCAATGCAGGATCTTTTTGAGCAGACAAAGTCGCGTGGGGTTTTGATGTTGCTGAGCGACTTTCTAGTCGATGATCTGGATGAGCTGTTTGCTGCAGTGCGGTTATTTCGGCATCGTCAATCAGAAGTCATCATACTTCATCTGATTCATCCTGATGAAGAACGTCTGCCGGCAGGTACGGCATATCGATTTGAAGGTCTCGAGAATGAAGGAAGCATCGATTGTTCGCCGGCAGAGATCCAGTCACTCTATCAGCAAAGGTTTCAGGCTCATTCAGACTCCGTTCGAACACTATCACTGACAAATGGCTGTGATTATCTGCGTGTTTCGACGGCGATCCCCTATTTACAGACTCTGGGAGAATTCCTTGTAGAACGAACGGGATAAAACAACAGGACCGCAAATCGTTCATTCTGCTTTAAAAATGCATTTATTTCCATCATCGAATGATTTAAAAATGTTTCTACATCCGTGGATCTTATTACTGGGAGCGTTGGCCATCGGTTTGCCGGTGTTGATTCATAAGTTGACTCAACCGAAACCGATACGCGTACCGAGTTCTACGATTCGCTTTATACGAAACGCACTCCAACAGCGGCGTACGCATCATCGATTACGTGACTTCATTATATTAACGTTAAGGACACTTGCTGTAATTCTGCTTGCCGTTGCCTTGGCGCGACCCTTGATTGGCCTGAGAGAGAAAGCTAAAGCCCCTGATGAGGCTAAGGTGATCAGAGTGGTTCTCATGGATATCAGCCAAAGTATGGCAACACGAATTCGTGGTATTGAAATGTTTGAACGCGGACGTCCACTGGCTTCCCGAAAACTGGAATACCAGGCCGATCTGAAGGCAGACTTGATTCTGGCAGGAACTCGATCACGAGCTGTTTTTGGAACTCCTTCTACAAATTTTCCTGCACTACAGGAAGAATTAGCTGCAGCCTCTCCCCGTCCTGAAAAGCTGAATGTCCAACTGGCTTTAAATATGTCTGCCGATTTGCTGGATAAAGTTTCGGGAAATCAGGGAGACGAAGTTCGACGCGAATTAGTATTTGTGAGTGATTTTCAGCGGACGAACTGGTCCAGTGCCGACTTTTCCGTTTTGCCAAAAGATACAGAGATTGAGTTGTTATCTGTTGCGCCTGAAGAAAAACCATCCAATCTGGCAATATTACGCGTCTCTACTCAAGGTCGGGCAGAAGTAGGGCAAGAATTGCTGCTAGAGGTCGACGTGGGAAATTATTCTTCAACGCCGCGACAGGTGCACGTAAACATTTCTTTGGGAGATGCCATCTATCAGATTGAAGGAGTCTGTTCGCCTCATTCCAAAACAAGGTTGACTGATAAAATCATTCCCCGCGCAGCCGGCTGGTTAACTGGTAAAGCGCAACTGGTTGGCGTTGATGATGCACTTCCTGTTGACAATAGTCGTCCGTGTGTTATCGAAATTCGACAGCCGCCTACCTATGTATTGATCACCAGGCAGCCAGAAAAACAGCGGCCTTCATCGAGTTACTTTATAGAACGTGGGCTGTTGCCAATGGAACCGCGAAATACGCATAGCAGTTCGCGACTGATACGTCTTGATCCAGATGATTTCGATTCTCAGGTACTTGCCTCCGCGGAAGTCATCGTGCTGAACCATCCAGGACGGCTCGCGCAAGATACAATCAAACAGCTAGCCGCATTACTGCGGCGGGGACGCGGAATACTTTACATTGCCTCCGAACCGATCGATGCGGTAAATTTACGTCTGCTGACTGAAACAGTCGGGACTGGTTTACAAATGCCAGTCGAATTTTTTCCGCCCCCCTCAAGCGAGCCACGACTTAATTTGCTATTGACTGAACCGCGGCGTGATCGAACCCCGTTTTTAATATTCGGGGACAATCTCAATACCGCGATTGAACCGTTACGTTTTTCTGGAGGACTTTCAACTCGTCGCAAAGAAAATGCATTGGAAGATGATATTCTTGCTTCACTAAGTGATCGATCTGCGCTACTTGTTGTTACATCGTCTGATGCGGGTTCTCTGGCTGTACTCAATGCGGATCTTGGTAATTCAAACTTACATCAATCTCCGATCTATGTTCCCCTGTTGGCTGAACTGGTGCAAAATCACATACTGCAACGCAGGCAGGGGAAAGAAGATCGTATTTGCGGGGAATCATTTGTCGTTGATCTTCCCAGTGATAGCGGCAGCCTGCAGGGATTAAAAATTAGCGGACCCAATCCAGAAATAAAGAACATGGGCAGGTTAAACCAGGAAGCTTTCGGCGTTGTCTGGAGTGCTGAATCAATCAATGATCCGGGGGTATATCTGGTCAACCGTCAAAAGCAGACTGAATATGCGATGGCAGTTGCTCTTTCACCGGAGGAAAGTGATTTAAGGAGCCTGGCTCCCGAGGTATTTCAACAACGTCTGGCTGGAGAACGTACGGTTCAGTTCCACTCTGTTGAATCTACCGATGGTAACGAAACCGACCTGATCTGGACTTGGTTTGCCATCGCCTGCCTGCTGTGTTTGATGGGAGAACTGGTTGCCCTCAAACTGTTCCGTACATGATGATATCGTAGTTGTGAACGGGTTTATTGAAAAGTTTCAAGGATAATACACTGAATGTTTCGTGGCCTCACATTTGAGCCTTTCATCTCGCCTGCGTTGTGGATTACATTGGCGATTGTCTCGGCAGTCATACTCATGTGGTATGGGTGGAACAGAGTTGGTACGCTCTCGCAGCACCGCTGGATCACCATCATCAGCCTGACGTCAATCGGGATTGGTGCAGTCCTGCTGATTTTGCTCAATCCAACCTGGATTGAGCCTGTGGCTCCTCCTGCCGGTAAACCATTGTTAACGCTGTTGTTAGATAATTCCGCCAGTATGGACATTGATGATGTTGCAGAAGGTGAAACACGTTATCAATCAGCAATAAAAATTGCGAATGTCCTGTCAGCCAACCTGCAATCTCGGTTTGATGTCCGGATCAGAAAGTTCTCCAGCATCGCCACTCCTGCAGACCTGAACGAACTGGCGGCGCTCTCTCCAGAGGGAGTTGACACCGATATGACCGGCGCGATCACGTCCAGTATCACTGACGACCGCCCCCAGGGGCAGGCTTTATTTTTACTGAGTGACGGTATCCACAACGGGCCAGGCGGCATCACATCTTTACTGGATGTTTTACGCACTACGAAAGCGATGGCAATTCCCATTTATACAAAAACTTTTGGTGGTGATTCGCAATTGAAAGATCTGGAAGTCTCATTGAGCAGACCACAGGAGCTTTCTTTTGTTGGACAACAGGTACCGGTCACTGTAGTTCTGAAACAACGGGGATCAGTCACTGATAAATCAAACGTGAGTCTCATGTATGACGGTAAGGAAATTGATAACAAAGAAGTCTCACTTGCAGCTAATGACGAGGCGACGGTTCAATTTGAGGTCCAGCAAAAACAGGCGGGCCTATACCGATACGAAGTGCAACTGAAACCCATGCCCCAGGAAGCCACCACAGCCAATAATTCAGCAACCTTACTGTTACGGGTTGTTCAAGAGCCAATCCGTGTACTGCTGCTGGAAGGCAAACCGTACTGGGATGGAAAATTTCTGATGCGAACACTGGCATCCGACCCATCCCTGGAACTGGATGCGGTTGTCAGATTATCGGAAACCCGGTATCTGAAGCGTTCACTACGACTGCAAAAATCCAGTCTCGAATCAAAGGGGGCTCAGCCCGGTTCAACAGACGGGAAGTCGCCTGAAGTCAACATTCACAGAATTGAATCCTCAACGATTCTGAACGATCCCCGTTCTATTATTGATGACGCGGATCGTCTTTCAGAATATCAGGTGGTTGTACTGGGACGCGACTCGGAATGTTTCTTGTCAGAAGAACTGGTCGAACGGTTGAAGACCTGGGTTTCACGCGATGGGGGATCTTTAGTCTGTTATCGTGGTTCGCCTGTCGCCAGCGTCAGCCAGGGATTGGGGCAGATGCTGCCGGTCCGCTGGTCGCAAACCAGAGAATCCCGCTTTCGCATGAGCCTGACCGACCGTGGTGCGAGTCTTAACTGGTTGATGCCGTCCGCAGGTAGTGATGAAAAGATCCTCGACCAACTTCCTTCTTTGACAACCTCAGCGACGCCTGAACGCCCCAAGCCGCTGGCCGTCGTCCTGGCCCGTTCACAAAAATCAGACGAAAGCTCACCAGTTGTCACTTACCAGACTTATGGCACAGGACGAGTTGTAGCGATTGAAGGCTCAGGTATGTGGCGTTGGGCATTCCTTGCACCTCAATTCCAGAAGCACGACGCCATTTACGGCTCACTCTGGCAAAGCCTGTTACGGTGGCTTGTCTCCAGTGTCGGTTTGGTTCCCGGCCAGGACATGGTATTGAGATCAGAAAAGGTCAGATTTTCTACTGATGAATCTGTTTCTGCTTTATTGTTAATGCGCGAAGATGCCACCGGAGATGCTGTTCCAAAAGTAGAACTGATCGATTCTGCAGGCAAGACCCTCGACACCGTGGCGCCAGTTCCCCTGGGAGAGGAGCCGGGAGTCTATCAGGTGTTATTCGGTCAGTTACCTGAAGGTCACTACCGTTCCTCCGTCATAGGTAAAGATGCATCGGCAGATAAGTCTTCCACCTCGATTGTATTTGATGTTAGACAACAGTTCCTGGAAAAGATTGAGGTCACTGCTCGTCCTGATATTATGGCTAGAATCGCGAGTGAAAGCGGGGGAGCCGTTATTGAAGACCCTAATCCGGATCAAATCGCCCAGGAATTTCAGGAACATATTTCTCATTCACTCCCACAACGGACTGTTCGTTTTTCTGCCTGGGATCGCTGGTGGGTATTACTCAGTGTCATCCTGATTTGGGGGATTGTATGGGGGCTTAGACGCTCAGGGGGTTTGATTTGAATCGGTTTAATCCAGCAGAGAAAACTCCGAAAACAGGCCAGATCGAAGATCGCGATTTGTAGATCCCCGGTGGAGGCCATACAATATAGGAATGGAAGCACGGAAAGCCATGTTCTAATAAAATTCAACGTTTTGGACGCTCAGTCAGGGGAAAATCTGGAAGTCTGAATAACACCTGTTGTTGTTCATATTGTTCGCCTTGAGGGAAACAGGTATGGCTCATCAAATGTTAGCCGAAATACTCTTGAAGCTTCGTCGGCGTATGCTTTGGATCGAAGGGGCTTCCGGTCTCGGCTGGGGACTGGCTTTGGGATTAATTTGCTTAATCTTAGGCGTCTGGATGGATCTGGTACTGGAATTCTCACCAACACTTCGCATCGGCACCTTGATACTGTCTTTAACCGCCTTTTGCGTTCTGGGAATGACAGTTTTACTCCAGGCTGCTTTTCAAAGTAACCCCCGGATGATTGCTGCCCGACTGGACCACATCGCGGACGCACGGGGACAGATATGTTCCGGTCTGGAACTTTCTATGAGGAATGGCTCCCATTCCTACTCTACAAACCCTGACATGACTCAAGCGTTAGCAGAAATGGCAGTCAGCCGCGCTGCGGATCTGGCTGTGCATGCCAATCACTCACAGGCTGTTCCCACAGATCCATTGAAACGCTCATTTATCACGTTTTTCAGCCTGCTGGTCCTGCCACTTTTATTTGCTCTTTTGTTACCTCAACTGGCGGCAACCGAGTGGAATCGATTTGCGAATCCGTCTGGCGATCATCCTCCCTTTTCGCACATCAATTTCCAGGTTGAGCCGGAAGGTGCTAAGGTCATCTTTGGCGAAGGTATCGATATTTATGTCACTCTTAAGGGCACATCGGCAGAGGATCTGGAACTCGTACTGGAACCGTTCAACAGACACGTCACATACGATGATCAGTCGAAGATGATTCCCATTGATGTTCTACCCATGTTTCCAGAAGGAGGGAATCGCTGGAGAGTTACGATCTCTGACATTCGAACTCCGCTCACTTATTACGTCCGCTCCCATAGCGCGCGAAGTCGCAGATACAATATTGAAGTGATCACTGTCCCTAATATCGTGGATGCACGTTTCCGGGTGACGGCGCCAGAATATACGGGACTTCCAGAATATGAAGGTCCATTGCCTCAGGGAGGTCTGTCTGGTCTGCCCGGTACTCAGGTGAAAGTCACCTTGTTCAGCAATCGTCCGCTCTCGGGGGGGAAATTGAAATACCTGACCAAAGACAAACAACAGAAAGTGGATCTCATTGCATCTGCAAAAGCCAGTGAGGAAGCTAACGGCGAATTTACGATACGTGAGCCAGGCCAAATCGTCTTAACGGTTACTGATGTCGATGGCCAGGAATCAAAGGACGCAGTGACGGTTCCGGTGATAGTACTGGTCGATGAACGCCCCTTTGTTCGTCTCTTACAACCCAAGTCACTCTCACTGGCCACTCCCTCAGCCAGGGTTCCGGTTGTCATTTCAGCCGAAGATGATTTTGGCCTCTCGCGAATTCAGTTATTCCGCAGTCTGAACCATTCTCGCTTCCTTCCCCTGGAAGTTCCTGTCTCTATGCCCCCTCCCACTCATGCACATGAAGTTGTGTTTCTCCCACTGTCAAAATATGGCCTTGCAGCGGGAGATGAAATCCGTTTATTCGCTCGCGTCGAGGACAACGACCCGAATACAGGAAATCGGGATGGATCAAACCCCTCGCAGATTATCGGGAAAGGATCGGAAAGTTCAGTCGTTGTAATTCGCATTATCTCACAGGAAGAATATGACAGCATGGAACGTAGACGCAACGGCCTGCAAATGTTTATGTCAAAATACCAGCAGGCACGCCGCCGCATGGAATCGTTAGCAGAGGAAATGGAAACACTACAGAAGAAAATAGACAAACTGCCAGCCGACTCCAGATTAAAAGAGGAAACTCTCCAGGAACTGCGAAAACTGAGTAAATTATTAGAGAAAGAAGCAGATACTCTAAAAAAACTCGCCGATCAACAACTTCCCTATCAGCTTGACAATGAGCTGTCACCACAATTGAAGAAACAGGCTGAAGCATTAAAGAAACTGTCAGAACAGTTACAAACACTCACTAAGAACAAGGATGCAACTAATGAACTGACATCAAAACGGCTGAAGGAGATGTTGAAGTCACTTAACGATCAGCGGGAACACCTCGATTCAGAAATGATGGCACCCCTCGATACACTCTCAAAAATTATGCCGCTGATGCAGGACCAGTCCCGGTTTGTCCAGATTTATCAACGGCAGCGTGATCTGGCAAATCGTCTGGAATCACTCAAGGGAGAACCGGATACTGATGATCCGATTCTGAAAGCACGCATGCGGGATCTCGAATCCGAGCAGAACCTGCTCCAGAAAGAGCTTATTCAATTACTCTCTGACATTGAAGAACACATTGAGATGGTTCCTGCAGAACCTCGTTTCGAAGAATTGCGAGACTCCGCATTGAAATTTGTCAAAGCAGTCCGGAAAAGCGGAGCCACAGAAGCGATGACAGAAGCTGCTCAGGGACTGGCTGAGTTCTCTGGAACGCGGGGACATGCTGGTGCATTAAAAGCAGCCGATATACTTCAGAAATTTCTATCCCAGTGCAATGGGATGGCACAAGCCGGACAAAATATTTGCAAAGGATTCCAACCAGCGCTCGGAGAGTGTCTCAGTAAAACTATCAGCCAGTTGTTGGCCGAAACTGGATTTCGACCGGGATCAGGAACTGGTACGGGAGCAGGTACCGGTGCTGGTGGAGGCTTTAGTGCACAGCGCAGTACAATGCAAAATGTTGGTCTCTATGGTGATTCTCCTTTTATTGAACATGCTGCAGCGCACAGTGGCAGTTCCAGTGACGATTCTCAAAATGCAACCGGTCGCTCAAATGGAGAATCACTTTTACACCAAGAGGATCAATCGTCATTCGACTCCAGCGGAAAATTTAAAGCCTCTGGATCAGGCGAATCGCTGGTTCCTCTTAAATACCGACGAAAAGTCGGACGCTATTTCCAACGGATCGCAGATGAAGTCGGAGACCAGTAAAAAATATTTACCTGGAGGATTCTGTGTTCTCCAATGGTTTCGATCTCAAACATAAGAAGGATAACCAGTCGATGATCATGAAAAAATATTCCGGAAAATCGAATCAAAAATGGTTTGGAGTCATGATTCTATTAGCGGTCCTCGTTGCCTGGGTTGCACATGGTTCTGCCCAGAATACCAACCCTCCCAAAGAGGAGTCTTCGACGACCACTTCCTCTGCGCAATCTGCAGGTTCCAGTACAGAGAACCGTAATGGTATCACAGGCAGTTCGCTGCAGAGAGTTCCCGATCCCAAACAAGTCGGGCGGGAATCGGAAAGCATCGTTCAGGTAGCCAACCTTGTTTATGCTGGTGTGAAAAGCAGCCAGTGTTTTTCAGATCACTTTCTGGTTGAAGTCGAAAAGGATTCGTCTATATCAACCAGTCGACGATTCCACGCCGTCAAGCTTAGTTCGGATGAGCTCTTTAATTTTCCGATGGTTATCATGACTGGCGAAGGTGTGTTTCAGTTAACCGATTCCGAGCGTAAAAATTTGAGGACCTATGTTGAACGAGGTGGACTTCTGTTGGCTTCAGCGGGCTGCTCCTCGGGTGAGTGGGATCGCTCATTCCGTAAAGAGATGGCGGTGGTATTTCCAGAACATCCCCTGAGCCAGATCGCAATGAATCACCCCGTATTCAATACCGTTTATGAGATCAAAGAATTAGTGGCCAAACATGGAAAACCACGTCCGCTCAACGGGGTATCGTATGAAGGTCGCTTGGGTGTGATTTATTCCCAGGATGGATTAAATGACACAGAACATACTCAAGGTTGTTGCTGTTGTGGCGGAAATGAAATTACCAACTGCGTTCAGGTGAACGTCAACATTCTCGCATACTCATTAATCTATTAAAACTGCTTACCATCTGAAATCGGGCCAACAGCTTACCAGCATCTGAGAAATTAACGCGATAGTTCCCCAGCACTCTTTTCAAATGAAAAAACTAAGAGTTTTCTGCATGTTTTCTTCGCATTCACAACGAAATCGGTTCATCCTGTCGACCATTGTCGGAGTTGGTATCGTTGCTGTTGCCGGTGTTGCTGTAGTCGAAGGGCTGAAACGGGAAGAAAGCAAAACGACTCACAAATCTGAAAACACAGTTCCTCGTCCGATTTCGCTGATTGCCAGTGGTGATACGGCAGGCTGGATTGTTCCCTGTGGTTGTACTTCAAATCAATCAGGGGGGCTACTTCGTCGTGGTGCCATTGTTGCCAGTGAAAAAGAAACTTCGAACGTTATTCTCGTCGATGTTGGTGGCGCAGCAGGGGGAACCTCTCCCTATGATCAGTCGAAACTGGAGGCAATTCTCCAGGGGGAAATTAAGATGGGAATTGCCGCCCATAACTTAGGGGGTTCGGAATTGAAGCTGGGAAGCGATTATCTGCAGGCGATTCAGGAAAAACTTGATATTCCCTTTGTCTCGGCCAACGTTCGGGATAGCGACGGGGATTTCATCGTGGAAACACATCGCGTCATAGACGTCAGTGGGAAACGCCTGTTGATCGTAGGTGTTGTCTCATCCCTATATGCTGTTTCCGGGCTGCAAATCAGTTCCCCCCGTGATGCGGTTTTAGCGATCGCCGATGAATACGTTAAACAGTATGACTGGTTGATCGTTCTGGCGTATATGCCTGAAAGAGAATTACGCAGCTTTGCATCCGACCTGCCTGAGGCAGATGTCATTCTGGGGGGCGCCACCCATCAGAGTATTGCTCCTGCTTCAGTGGGGCCCGCCACCTTGGCGGCGGCAACCAATAAGGGGAAATATCTCGTCCATCTGCAGGCTCCTTTCAAAAACGATCAGGACCGCTGGAAAGGGCGTGTGGTTGAAGTCAATCAGGACTTTAAAGATGACGCGATTCAAAAACAAAACCTCCAGCAATTTTACTCGGAACTCAGCAAACAGGATTTCACGGCTGCACAAACCGGATTTTCTCCGCCGCTTCCCATCAATCCACCACCCGGTTATCAAATCTCGGGAACCGAATCCTGTCTGAAATGCCACCAGGATGATGCCAGACATTGGGAACATTCAGCTCATGCGCATGCCTGGAAAACATTGAGGAGATCGGGAGCACACGTGGATGCTGACTGCCAGAGATGCCATACTACAGGGTTTGGTTTACCCGGCGGTTTTGTTTCTGTTAAGCGTAGTCTCAATCTGGTGAATGTTGGTTGTGAAAGCTGTCACGGTCCCTCAGCCGCTCATACCCGGAATACGAAGATCAGGACACCGTTTCTGGCTAAAGATCAATGCATTTACTGCCATGACCGCGAGAACAGTCCCGAGTTCAAATTCGAGAAATATTGGAGTCAAATCATTCATGGCCAACAGGACCCTGAATCAAATACGGAGCCCCAACCATGAAAATCAGAAACATGCTGATCTCGAGGGTTCAAACGCGTCCAGCGGGTCTGAGTCAGGGTTCTAAGAGACATGTTGTTTCCTGCCTGAAATATCAAATTCTATTGACCAGTTGGAGTATGGTGGTTTTCACTCACGCAGCTTTCGCGCAACCCACGTCCAAAGTTCTGGAAGCGGTGAAACCGAATAGGGGGCTCACAAAACAGGTAGAGAAAGCCGAAGAGCATTCCAAGGAGCAACCCTGGCTCAAGTCATTGGCAGAGGGATATCAACAAGCGCGGCTGAAGGGCATGCCCATCTTTGTGAAGATCGAAGGTCAATCTTGTCCCTACTGTAAAATACTCAATGCAGAAATCAAAAAAACAATCGTTCAGGCCGAACTGGGACGCTGGATACTGGTTCGACTGGATATCGATAAGACTCCTGCAGATGCTCGATTACTCGCCGTCGGTCCGATTCCCGCTCTACGCATACTTACACCGACGGGACAAGTTATCGAATCAAAAGACGGCGCCCTGTCTGCTGAAAACCTTGTCGAATGGCTGCAGGAACACTATAGCAGCGCTACAGTCGTTCCAGATGAATCATTATTGGCCTCGGGACCTCCTGATGCCCTTGCCGTGATCCGTCTGGTTAAGCTGTTCAAACATCGCGATGCCGTGCTCAGGGAAGCAGCAATTCAGAAGCTGATCCCCTATCCGGATCCCGCAGCCGCCATCGTTGTGAACGCTTTCTCTGAAGGAACACTTGCTTCACAACTGACAGCTCTCGAATTACTGCGGGAATGGAAAGCGCCCGTGGAAGGGCTTGATCCCTGGGACCCGAAATCCATCAGCCCTGAACGATTGAAAAAACTGTCTGCCTGGATCGAGCACATTGATCACTCAGAGGCGATACCGGTTAAAAAAGAGCTGACTTCTTCCGAGCTTGACTCTTGCCGAAAGATGATCACATCAATGCTCACAGCCACGCCGGATGAAACGCGTGCCATCAGGGAACGGCTCGCCCGCTTCGGTAAGTTATTACTGGCTGAAGTTACCGGCCGTCTCAAATCCATAGAATCAGACGAGGATCGTGAACGATTGACGGCACTCCGCTACCGGCTCGTTGCGACTGACAAGCTGGTCCTGGAATGGCCGGGAGGGATTGAACGTCTGGCGGCGACCGATGTTGCTATTCGTCATAATGCCATCGATGAACTTTCCACTCGGGCGACTTCACAGGAACAGGAACTGCTTCTGGAACTCTTCAGCGATCCTTCACCGCTGGTGCGCGAACTGAGCTTGCGCACGTTGACGGAAGTAGGAGGCGCCAGCACCAGCGATGCACTGATCCGTTTATTGAAAGATCCCGAACCCAATGTACGTGCCGCCGTGCTGAAACAATTATCTGAAAAACCATCCAGCAGGATTGTTCCCGAAATCGCTGCATACGTAACGCAGGAAAAGGATCCGGATCTCGTTGTGCACGCAGTACGTCTTTTTCGCGAAGCAAAGGGAAATGCAGCCGCCGAGGCTCTGATCAAACTGCTTTCGCATCCCAGCTGGAGAGTTCGGGCAGAATCCGCAGAATCAATCACTAAAGTGGTTGGCCATTATTCACCTGACAAAGCATTGCATACCGATGTCTACATGGCTTTGATTAAACTTCTTGAGGACGAAGACAGTTTTGTTGTCAGTCGCGCTGTTGCTGCACTTTCCGACGCTGATCTTATCGTGGCTGTCGAACCGTTGACTAAAGCGGCCTCCCGGCATCCCGAGTTGGCAGCGGAAGTGGTAAAATCGCTCTCTCACGGGGAAAAACAGGGAGTGGAATCGATCCCCTACCTGCGGAAGTTCTGCACTCACGACCAACCTGAAGTTCGGGCTGCTGCTATCACAGGATTAAGCTCACTCATCCCGTCTGAAGTAAAAAATGAGTTACAGCAGTTGCTCTCTGATGAAGACAGCCTCGTTCGCACAGCTGCTGCCAACGCACTCTTTAAACTCCTCAGTTCAGAAACCTTTTCCCCCTCAGATTCCATCACCGGAAACAGCCCTTTTGATTCGTTTATCCCGGAAACGAACGGTAAATTGCCTCTCAAAACGGATGCAGGGGAAAGCCAACCAGAGCTTCCTGATGAAAAAACGACAGACGAAACCTTAACAACAGACAATCCGGATGAAAGCCATACGCGGGAATATGAAAATATGCTTGCTGCGATCAGGCAGGGCAAAATGAGAGAGCCATGGATGTTCGATCTTGCCCCGCAACTGGAACGGTTGATTGAACACGAATCTGTGGAAGAACAGTTGGCCGGCGCGCGTGCTTTAGCTGGCCTGGGACAGGATCGCCAGGCCATCCCCAAATTACGTGAGATTCTCAAATTACACCCCGAAAACAGTAGCACCATTGCCAGTGTCCTGCCCTGGTTACTCTGGGAAGATCGAATTCAACTCTTCCTCGAAATCACTCAGTCAGCCGATAGTCTGTCCGATTTATACGAAGTCATGAACGAGATGTCCCAGCCTCGTGATCACCGTGCGTTAAATACTTTCTGGGACCTGCTGGCCCGCAGGGATGTCGATGCCGCCTTTGCACATAGCATGATTATGTCGATGAGGAAGATCTATTTTAACACTCGGTATTATAGCCTCGACGATGTCTCTGTCGGTGCAAAAAATCGTGCTGTCGCTGATCTGATTCCGCATACGCTATCTGGGTTGTATTGGCAGAGAACCGTCGCTTTAGTTGCATTATTTTCTCTTTCCCGGGAAGAAGCATATAAACTTGCCAATCGCATTTTATCAGACAAATCGACATCAGATGACCTCCGTGAAGTCGCCTTTCAAGTTGTTCTCGCCTCTCAATCAAAATCACAGGCGACTCAAATGGCACTCCAGAGACTTACCGATAAAAATCCGATGCTGCAACAAATCGCTCTGGCGTATTTGTCCGTGGGACCCCAGGCAGTTTCCTCAGTCGCGAACAAAAAACTTGCTTTGGAAAGCAGTTTTCTCGTCAGTAGTTCATTTGAGAAAGCCGGTATACCTATTATCCCTGAAGCCCCGGAAGAATTAGATTCCCAGATATTGACTCCTCTGCTGAATTCAAGTGATCCACAGACGGTCGCCTATGCAGGATATCTCTTAACACTGTTTGACGATCCACAAGGCTTCTCCCCTCTCCTTAGTTATTGGGAAGAAAACGCGAAACAGGATGCACAGTGGACACGCCTCGTGTACCGTGCGATCGCTTATCAAAACGATACTACCTATGTGCCTCTGTTGAAGACGATTTACGAAAAGCATATCGATAAAAGAAGATATTATGACAAAGACCTGAAAGATTTTTACTGGACGATTCGTATTATGTCCGGTCCGGAGATTCTCGCTTTCAGAAAACGAATTCGAGATGAAGTCGGAATGGAACGGCTGCGTTAATCCCGATTTAAACCACAGGACACTCTCATTAATAAAATGTCAGCAAGAGACATCAGGAGCAGATCTGTTATGAAAAATTGTATTATATGTACATTGATCGTGTTGGTTCTCTGTGTAAGTGGAAAACCTGCATTTCCCCAATTTGGATCAAGCGATCTGTTTGAAGCGGGAGAAGGAACGGTTTCTGGAACTGGCACGGTCATTATCGTAAAGAAACCCGCTGTCATGCGGATGCAGGTTGAGATCCTTTCCAAAGCAAGCACTCTGGAGGGAGCGTTATCCGGTCTTAAAGACCGCATTGAGGCGACACGCGCTCAACTTGCCGTATTGGGAGCCGACAAAGAATCGATCAAAATCGATTCCCCGAAAGTTTCATCAGAAAAATCCGAGAGGCAACAGCAAATTGAGATGATGCTCGCCCAAAGGATGAGGGGGCGCGGCAATGGATCGGGCAAGAAAAAGGGCATTGTCACTACGCCTCTTACCGTTTCTGCACAATTGACTGCTGAATGGAAACTGCAGGCAAAGACGGACGAGGAATTATTATTAGCTTCGCATCCTCTGCAGAATAAAATCAAAGAGGCCGACCTGGCCGGCCTGAAAGCAGCCAGTAAGCTGAGTCCTGAAGAACAGGAACTGATGGAAGAGATGGAGGGAGCTTCCATGTATGGCGGCGATCGCGAAGCCAAGCCGGGAGAGCCGGTCTTTTCCTTCGCCTGTTCAATCTCTGAGAAGGAAGAAGACAAGGCAATGTCGGAAGCATATCAAAAAGCAAGGTCACAAGCATTGCGACTGGCAAATGCATCTGGCGCAGAGCTCGGGAAACTGACGTCGATCTCCGGGAGTTCCGGGAGCGCCAGCGACGAAAACAGCGAATACGGATATAATTCTGTTTATTACGCCGCACTTCAGAGAATGAGGTCTGATGCGAATACGGAGGACGGTCAATCACAGGCAGTCAGCGTGATGCCGGGACAATTGAAATATCGAGTCACAGTGACGGCTGGTTTTGAATTGAAAGAGAAATAAAATCCTGTTTATGAATCGCAGAATGAATGTCACATACATGTTAGTGTACTCAAGATAGATTGAAGCTGAACCGGGAGAGGCTTTATTCATCTCTGGGCTATGAGAGCCCCGAAATGTTTAAGCAGGCAGTATAACCTGAACTCGGCGCCTACTATTTCTGGTGAACTTCATCTATAGGTTCAACTGGAACTCCCTTAGACTTGCGTTCACAGATGATTTATTCGGGAAACCCGACATGACAGCGGAGGTTGATTTGTTCCCGGCTCGGCAATGCCCTTTCTGCTTCACCGGCGATTGTAGATTTCCGTGTGGTTTGTTTCTCTGCGTGGGGCGGGGGTAACTGGTTGGTCAGACAAACGCATGTAGTTTTTCCATCCAGCGTTGTACCTGCATTGCATCTAAGTAGGTGGCTCCGGTTGGCACGGCTTCCATGTTACGCACAACCCGACAGAAGCAACGCAACTCCTCAGCCATCATTCCGCTGGGTGGGTTGGCACGCACTTCCAACGCCAGAGGCCAGGAGGCTTCACTGTCCCAGACAGAGATCGGACGTGGGTTAGGTTCAATGCGAGCAGACCAACCCGCACCAAACACTTCAGTTCTGTCAAACCCGCGTGGCGGCATTCCTGCGGGAGTTAAATACGAGGCAGCAAACGATGCCACCGGACCTCCGTTCCACTTGAGTTGTGCCACAGCCAGATCAATGTCACCTGTGGCCGTCCGATGAAATTGTGCACTGAAATGATCCGGTTCCGCACGATCGAGTAACACCTGAGTCGCGTAGAGGTCATGCACCATCGCCGCATGTAATGGGTTCTCTCCTGGAAAGTTTTCAACAATGCTCGCCGGTCGATGTCGTACGCAATCAATATAAGAAATCGGGCCCCGCTCTCGGGCCACCTCCTGCAACTGTTGATACTCGCTGTTAAACAATACGATGTGTCCAATCATCAGGTTACTGGAATCGGGCCGCACCAATGGAGCAAGGCTTTCTGCTTCTTCCAGACTATCTGCAATCGGCTTTTCCAATAGCACCACTTTGTCACGTTCGAGCAGTTCTCGTGCGACAGTCACATGTGACTGCGTCGTACAGGCGACAACCCATGCCTCTGCATCAGATTCCTCAATCGCTTGAGTCAGGTTCGTCCACCCTGGCACATCGGGAAGTTCTTTGCTGATAGCAGCAAGGCTCTCCTGTCGACGCGCCACCACCCCTACCAGTTCCGCTTCTGCCAGCCGAGATAACGTCAATGCATGCAATCGCCCAAACCGACCCAAGCCGATGACACCTGTTTTCACCGGCTTAAAACTCTTTGTAGTCATCGGTTATCCTCAGAATTTATTGAAATGTTGTCCGCAGCGAGACGCAGATTTTGTTGAGAGCTTTACTATATAGAATATTTAATTTCACCATCAAGACTCAAATACACGATTAATTCAGGATAGAAACCAGGCGAAGATAAATGATTTTACCCGTCCCGTACAGAACCCTCTTCGTAACGACTCGTACGAGGACTGATTCTGGAAGTTGTAAAGCTAAAGAACCTTAGACAGGCTCAAGTCCACTCAGGTGGGCTTATTGCTGTAACCACAGGTGTTATTGGGTATCTTGATACAAAGATCCATGGTGTTGCGTCACCGTTTCGGGTAATATGATGAAGTCAGGTTCAGGCTCTAGATTAAGCGCCGTACGTAATAAAAATACTAAAATCGCTTCAATAAGCGATTTTCAAACGCCGAGACTTTTAATCAGGCTCTAAGTTTCCTTTTGTCATTGAACAGACTGCTCGCATGAACAATACAATCAATCGCCGCCGATTCATTATTCGTTCCGTTGCCGGATCTCTTGCTTTGCCTGGTCTGCCATCTCTGATGACTGGCTCACTTGCAGGGAATTCAACGATTACCGAGTCTCGCGGGGCAGGTGCAGGTGCTCAAAGGTTTGTCGCCGTCGGTAACTTACTCGGTTTTCAACAGAAGCATTTTTTTCCTGAGAAAGCAGGTAAAGGATTTGAAGAAACGCCGCTGCTCAAGCCTCTTGCAGCGAATCGTGATCAGCTCACAGTCTACCGCGGACTCGATCACGGACTTCGCGGTGGTCACTTTGCCGTGCATACGTTTCTGTCGGGTTTGCTGCATCACGAGTCCAAGAACCGCACGGATGGCAACGTCACCATTGATCAATTCATCGCTGACGAAGTCGGAAATCAGACACGCTTTCCGTCGCTCACGGTCGGGTCTGAAGGCGGTATCCACGGTGGCTGTCAACTTTCATGGACGAAGTCAGGGGTTCGGGTTCCACCAATTACGGGGCCGGCGGAACTATTTGATCGATTATTCATAGCGGATTCGAAACAACTTCAGGCACAGAAAGTGAAGGAGAATTCACTGCAAGCGTCGATTCTTGATTCGATTCACGACGAGGCTCGTTCCCTTTCGAAACGAGTCAATAGTGAAGACAAAGCAAAACTGGATGAGTATTTCAGTTCCATTCGCGATGTCGAAAAAAGACTGAAGCTTCGCCAGGTCTGGGCTGATCAGCCGAAGCCGAAGGCACCATTCGACAAGCCGGCCGATAAAAACACGGTTGAGGACCTCCCCATGCTCTACGAGCTGATCGCTCTCGCGTTGCAGACAGATTCAACGCGTATCGCAACGCTCGAAATTGGCGGCAGCTTTTTGCCACAGCATCTGGGTATTAATAAGTCCTATCATGGTCTGTCACATCACGGTAATGACGACGAGTCGGTCGCGCACCTGGTCACGCTTGAGAAATATCAACTCAAGCAATTTGGGAAATTTTTGACCCGTCTGGCGGGCATACCAGATGGGGAGCAAACACTACTCGATTCGACCGCGGTACTGTTCGGCAGCGGCATGGGAAATGCGAATTCACACACCAACTCAGACTTACCAATCATTCTGGCTGGAGGTGGATATGGGACTGGCGAATTCAAGAAAGCTCCCTCGAAAGGCCCAGGCAAGGTTCCGTTGTGTAATCTCTTCGTCGATATTGCTCAGAGAATGGGTGTTGAGAAGGAATCATTCGGAACGAGCACCGGAAGGTTCTCCTGACGATGAATACGCAGTTCATTAAGACGATCCGTATGAGAGCATTTCGCGCCGTTTGCGGATTGGCTATCTGCGTTTCTTTCCTGCAGCCTTGCTCTGCAGAGGAGCCGCCGCATAAACATAATCCGGTGGTCAGCAAACTCTTAGGTAAATTCTGTCTTGAATGCCATGACGTCGCGACTGCTGATGGGGAACGTGAGTTTGAATCATTCTCACTGCCGATCAAAACTGAGCAGCAACTGATCACAGCCGATGGGATTATCGATCAGGTCACACTTCGGAAAATGCCACCAGCAGATGCGGATCAGCCGACCGATAAAGAGAGGCTCGTTTTAATCGGGGCATTGCGCGACAGCATCCAGGAAGCGCGAGACCAGTTTGAAAGTACCGGGTCACGCACCATCATGCGTCGCCTATCCAATCGGGAATATGAAAATACCCTGGCCACCCTGTTTGACCGTCGTGTCGACACGCTGGGTTTAACTGCGGACTTTCCGAAAGAAGAGACCAGTCAGCACATGGACAATATCGGTGAGTCGCTGGTGACTTCCGGATTTCTGCTGGATCAGTATTTTCAGGCAGCCTCCCGACTGGTCGAGGCTCGGCTTGGAAAACCTGCGATGAAACCCAAGTCGTGGCACTTTACTGACAATTTCAAACAGTATGAAGAACTGTCGGGTTCTCATCGAAGTGTCTTCAAATATCGGTATCTCTGTCTCTACGAACAGCCCAACACAGACACACGTCAAGGTGGTTATGGACACATCGAAGATTTCCTGGCGGGCGTACCGGTCTCAGGAATTTATGACATTCAAGTTCATGCGCAAGCGATGCACCGCGATACTCACTACGATCCCAAGATTTTTCGCATCGACTTTTCAGAACCATTTCAATTGGCCGTTGTTCCCGGCGATGTGACGAAAGGACATATTCATTATCCCCAGGCGATCGAACCGGTTCTGGCAAGTGCTGTTGTTCCGGACAACCAGCCAGAGTGGTTAAAATTTCGTGTCTGGCTTGAAGTGGGACAGACACCTCGCTTCATTTTTCCTAACGGACCTTATGAGTCGCGGGCATCGGTCATCTCAGTCAACAAACGCTATAAACATGAATTTAAGAAGCCGGATACCGGTGTCAGCCGGAAGGCTCTGCTTCGCGAGGGAAAGCTGCCTCATATCAAGATCGGCGAAATCAAAATCCATGGTCCGATTTTAGAACCGGTCGGCAGCAAAGAAGAAGTCGCGGTGTTCGGGAAAGAGGGGTTTCAGGAAGACCATGCTCTGGAACAACTCTTTATCTTTGCGAAAAAAGCCTATCGGCGTCCCTTGAATGTATCCGATCAACGGCGGATCAAAGCGCTTTACGAGCAGCGATTGTCCGAGCAAGCGACTCCACGTCAGGCGGCTCTTGATACATTGAAGATGATACTTTGCTCTCCCTCGTTTTTATATCTCAGCGAGATCACTCCAGAGGATGAACGCGAGTTACACCCGTATGATCTTGCGTCACGTCTTTCCTATGCTTTATGGACAGCACCGCCTGATGCAGAACTGTTCGCTGCGGCCGCTTCTGGTCGCCTGAAGGAAAAGGATGAATTGAACAAGCAAGTTCGACGCCTGTTGAAAGATCCGCGTTCTAATGAATTCGTCAATGGTTTTCTTGACAGTTGGCTCAATCTTCGAGCAATCGGTGATCTGCCTCCGCCACGAAAAGCTGCGTGGGAATACTACGCGCAGAATTTGCCGGAATCAATGAAACAGGAGGCACGATTGTTTTTTCGTTCCCTGCTTGACGAGAACGAATCGGTGGCGAAATTTCTGGACGCTGACTACACCTTTGTTGACAAGAAATTGGCCAATCTCTATCGGTTACCAGAGAAAGACACATTGCGACTGAATGATGGCTTTCAGCGTGTCAAGCTCACTAAGACCAAACAGCGTGGAGGGTTGTTAGGCATGGCTGGCGTGCTGACGGTCAGCGCCAATGGCGTTGATACCTCTCCAGTCACGCGAGGTGTCTGGGTACTAGAAAATATCTTCGGAACACCCCCGCCGCCGCCGCCGGACGAAGTGCCTGCCATTGAGGCTGATGTCAGTGGGGCAACGACAATTCGTGAGAGACTGGCAAAACACAGCACGGACCAAACTTGTTACGTCTGTCATCGAAATATCGATCCACACGGTCACGCACTTGAATCATTTGACCCCATCGGCCGGTGGCGAGACAAGTACCCCAAACCTAAAGGAAAAGGAGTTGGTCCCAACGTCGATCCGACAGGCAAACTGCCTTCTGGCGAAACATTCACTGATTTTACGAGCTTTAAACATGTGCTGCTCGAAAACCGACTCGATCAGTTCACCTTCTGTCTTATCGAAAAGCTGCTTACCTACTCAACCGGACGACAGATGGAACGGTCCGACCAGTACGAGATCGAAGACATACTGGAACGTGTGAAAGCCGAACAGTACGGTCTGCAAACAATCGTGATCAAAGTTATGACCTCTCAGATCTTACGATCGCGATAAAACAATGAGCAAATAGTAGTCGTCTGGTACAAATAGACTGTCGCACGTTGAGTCTCGTCGTTTGTTCCGTTCTCATTGAAATCTCCCGAGATCGGAATGGGCTGAACTGCAATGTCCGTTCTACTGATCTTTCCAACGCGAAACCACTTGTTTCATGTATCGTTGTTCGTGCGACTTTAGTTCCTGGGCACTACAGGCTGGTGCAGCAGGGGCCGTGATAGTTACTTTTACCTTCTCCACCAGTAAGCCGAGCGGGTCAGTTTCCTTCGCGGTCGCGCGGAAACGAATATAGGACAAACCATTTAACGTAGGATGCCACAAAGGCAATTCGATGGGCTTTTTTCCATCGATCTTCAAGAGGCAGTGTTGGGCGGAAAGATCCCAGTCAAAACGTAACACATTCCATTCTCCTGGCGCCAAATCAAGATCGCTCAAAGATACACGAAACACTGCTAATTCTTCACCGAAGTCATTTGTCGGATCAAACATCCGATCATTTAACGAAATGATCGATCCCTGAGAGCCAGCGGGGACTTTAATTCGAGCTTCCAAAGATCCTTTCCAACCATTCGGGAAATTCCAGGTCGCTCCATCCGCGGGAAGCTCGGTTTGTTTGCGAACATGAAGACACTTCCTGGTTTTTTCATCCGGATGATCGATCAGTGCCGCCCCTGGCGCTCGTGCTCGCCACCATCGCTTTGCGGGCCCATGATGTGTATAAGTCGACCACTGTTTCAATCCATCCGTGAAATCGGTGCTTGCCTCGGTTTCGACGATCCATTCGGGATCGATCAGGATGGGATTCCGTCCCCCTTTCCCTTGACCAGCTAGAACCACGATGCGTCCATCGTCGGTATAAGAGCCTAGCGGATAAGCCGTTCCACGATCGCCATTTTTTTCGGGATTTCCATTGCGTCGATGATCCAGATAGATCTCCCGAAATCCGCGCCAGGTCTCGCCTTCATCGTCGGATACCGCGATGTGCAGCGCGTCGCGACCGCCGTAAACACCTTCTCCATTAGAACGCGGTGGCATCTCGCAGTTGTTCCAACACACGACTAGCCATCCGTTGCGGTGACGCATGATATTTGGCGGTCCAGTGGAAGTGTTGAACCGACTCGCGCGAGCCGGTGTCCAGGTCGTGCCCCTGTCAGAAGAAAACGATTCGTAGAGGAATCCTGCCGTTGTTCGCATCAACATCCAGATTCGACCGTCTTTCAGTTCTTCAAAGGCTGGTTCACAAGCGCCTTCGTTCGATCCGTTAAACCCCGGATAGCAGGGCGCAATTAACTTGCTCTTACTCAATTTCCAGCTATCACCACCATCATCGGAGAACTGAATCACTGTTTCGTGCCGTCCCGTTGGCGGAACGGCACGCGTATGAGGGATAAGGCTGCCATGAGGAACCAGAAGCCGGCCACTGTTCAATTCCTGATATTCCATCAGGGAACCATTGTACCCGCGCCAAGTCATGAGGGGTTTGCTCGCTCCAGCAGGTCCAACGCGATCAATCCAGGTATTCAAGTAACGAGGCAGTCCTGCTTTCTTCGCGGACTCCTTGTCCAGTGACTCGTTCTGAACCCGGAGACTTTTGATCTGACCATCCTGCGATAGAACGACCTGGGTGTTATTGAGTACCCCGCTTTGCATGATCTTTTTACTCGCCACGATTGCTTCTGGCAGGTGAGGCCGTAATGGGTGAAGCTTCCCTTCAACATCTGGTAGTGAGAGTGGACCTTTCTCCGGCTGATACCGATCATAAAACGCAAAACTCCCATCGGGTAGACGCATGATGGCAAAAGCCGTTCTCGCTCCACCAGTCGCTTCTGCATCGTGAACCCCTTCACCCTGGAAGAGCATTTGTGGCGGTTCCGCGGCCTGGGACTGACTGGCCAGAGTAAGCAGGAGCGCGAATGTAAATCGGGTGAGCATCACGTAATTCCTCTTAATCAAAATACTGTTTCAATACACCGAAAGTCCCAAAGTGATTCCACTCGAAGAATGAGAAAGTAATTATTATAAACCTCGCATCACTCAAAAGTCATTTCATTATTTGATAATTACCGCCAGGTTAAGAATGATGAGCTTGAGATACACTTTCCGGTTGCAGAGCTGATGGAGTCTGCAACCGTTTCCTGATCCAGGTAGAATGTGAGAAGAAAAGGCGAAAAGTAACATTAGTGGAGTGTCATTCTTAAAATTTGGGTTGATAGATATTACGAGAGTGCGACAACGGAGCACGTAAACAACACCCCCATCCCTCAATTTGTAGCTTGACAAAGCACTAGGGATTAATTGGCTTTCCATCTGTAATAGCCAGTGATTTATTGATAAATTTTAAATATCCATAGAAATTGTCGTGGGAAATTCCAGGCTGAGTTTATTCCCTTAAGACGGGGTAATCAGTATGAATAACGATGACAATCAAGCAGCAGAAACTGAATCCGGGGAGCATGTCCGGTTAATTGCTCAATCGCAACGCAGGATTTATGCATTCATTTACTCTCTCGTGGGGCATTCGACCGATGCAGATGACATTCTGCAGGAAACGAACGTGGTTTTGTGGCGAAAACGGGAGACGTATAAGCCGGGCACTAATTACCTGGCCTGGGCATTTGCGATAGCTCGTCTCCAGGTTCTGGCACACCGATCACAACAGGCCCGCAAGGGGATTACATTTGATGATGTTTTACTGGAGAAGCTTGCAAAGGTTGCCAGTACGGAATCAGAGCAATACGATCACCGGAACGCCGCCCTGCAGAATTGCATGCAAAAACTAACTACCTCTCAGCAGGAATTAATATCCCGCCGATATCAGCCAGACGGTGCCGTCAATTCATTAGCGGCCGAGATTGGGAAAACCTCCAAGGCGGTCTCTGAATCCTTACGGCGAGTTCGAGAGAAATTGCGTCAGTGTATCGAACGGACCCTGTCTGCAGAGGCGCGCTCATGACTCAGTTTAATCAGTCAGAAGAACGGTCAATTCTGCTCAACGCAATGGCAGATAACGAACTGACCGAGGAACAGGAACGCCGGCTGATCGAATTATTGCAGGTTGATGAAGAATTTCGTGTAGAGTATGTTCGCTTCTGCCAGCTACTGACTCAATTACGCTGGCAGTATGACGTTGAACCAGACGATTTACCCACCTCGGAGAAACAGGTTTCTCCAGTTCGCCCAATCCGTTCCAAGAGGGGCTGGTGGCAGGTCTCGCTTGCGGTGATCATGTTGCTGATGGTTGTCGTCGGCTGGTTGGACTGGAATGGATCGGTTGAGGATGCACCCATAAAAATAGTCGGCGTCTCCGGTCGGGTTGGAATTGTTCGAAACAAGCAGCCCCCCTTTTGGATTTCTCCAGAAGAGGTGATCAGAAATTCTCAATCATTGCAACCAGGAGATAGCGTGCAAACCGGGCGTGGGAGTTCGGCAACTTTACAGCTTTCAGATCAGACCAGAATTCGAATGCAACCGAAAACAGAGGTTGTCGTTTATCCCCAATCCACCGGCGGAATCAGTGTTCCGTCGGGCAGCATTAACGCGAATGTCACGACACAAAGTCCTGGAAATCCACTCACTTTTTTCCTGCCTAATGCGGAAGTGCAGGTACTGGGAACTGAACTTGAGTTGCTCTCAATACCCGGGCAGAGCGAGGTTGCGGTCCTGGAAGGCAAAGTCCAGGTCACGCGGAAATCTGACGGATCAAAGCGGTTCGTGTCAACCGGGCAGTTCCTGCCGGTATTTGAATCACGGCCACTTTCTGTAGTCGATTGGCCGCGTCCCGCGGATGAATGGAGCGTCGATTTTGAAAATGGCCTTCCGGTCGGCTGGGAGGGGCAACAGGTGAGGCATGCACTGCCGAATAATTCCCAGGGGGCCGTCAGATCGATTTCCGTTCGGCAGGATATGCAGACGGTTCAGAAGATCCAGTCACCTCAGGTCCCGTCAGGCCTGTTTTTCTGGCATGATGATTCGCTGCTCCATCTGAGATTTAAAATACAACCTCCAGGCTGGTTTCACATCTATTTGCACGCCCGAACCTATCAGAATCCCCAGCCAGTTTTGACTTACTGTTACGTTGATTTACGACTCTGGCAGACTCAGCCCGGTGAATGGAGAACGGTCAGCATTCCTCTGTCTGAATTTCATTTGCAAACCTATACGCAAGACAATCCGGCACTTGGTTGTATCCCGTTGCAAATCACTTTCAGTGGTGAAAGCGAAACGGATGGTTTCATGATCGATCGCATCTGGGTCACACGTGCAAACAGGTCGTCTCCCCAAATTCACAATGATGTTCCATCAACTAATGGCATGAGGTGAGCATGAGGAACTATTTGAGCAACCCAAAAGTGTTTCTGTCCCTGATCCTCGGTCTGTTAACCCTGCAGGGATGTAACCGCACAGACAGTAACACAGCCACGCCTGCTCACGAGTCGAAGGTGGCTGTCAGTTCCAGTAAGGAACAGCCTCAAACGGTGGCGGTTTCCAGCACCCCGGCCACTGTTTCCGAGACGGTAGTAGACGCTCCTGCAACTCCATTAGAAAACAAAGTGCCGTCGTCCCCACCGGTTGCTGTTGATCAGACTGATACTTCCCCCAGGATCGGTCCCGGCTACTTTGGTGGGAAGCAGGATGCTGTTGTTTATTCTACTCCAAGTATCGAAAAACTCAGTGTGTCACCGGATGGACGATATACTGCCGTCAGTCGTCACATCAATGCCGAGGGATCATTGTTGCAAATTTGGGATCTGCAGTCTGGACAGGTGGTCAAAGAGTGCCACGAACCATTGGGAGTGACGTCCGTAGCGTTTTCGCCTGACAGTCAGGTTCTGGCTTATGGAGCCAGGGACCGAACTGTGGTACTGCAGCCGATACCTGAGGGACCAGCCAGACGCTGGGAGCGGCACCGATTGTCAATCGGGGGACTCGACTTCTCGCCCGATGGGAAAAAATTAGCCAGTTTAGGTCACGACAATCGACTCTTCATCTGGGATGTCGAAACCGGAAAGTTAATTTCCCAGGCCATTGATGGAGAGGACCGCTTTGCCTCTGAAGTCAAATTTGTCGCGCCGGATCGACTTTGGACGCTGGGAACGGACGACAAACTCCGCTGGTATCATTTCAAAAACAATGCACTCGTTTTCAAGAATGAAGTCAAGCTGCCGGAAAATACGTGGGTTCAGGCGGCTGACGACGACAGTCTCTTTGGTCTGTTCCCGGATCTCAGCCTGCATGTCATCGCGGCTTCCACGGGAAAAGATTTGATGCCTCCCCCATTTCAGCCGACCCTTACTGAAAGTAAAACACTGAAGCCCTCGCAAAGAATGACCACCGTTGCCGTCGCTTCGCGGTCACAGAATTTTGCTTATGCGACAGCGAATGGGACACTTACGTTCGGGAATCAAACGAAACCTGCACAAACAGAAAAAGTGAAACTTGACACCCCTGTGGCTGCGCTTGCGACCGATCAGGAGGGACGGTTCTGGGTTGCCGCAACAGAGACGGGGGATTTACTGGTGATCACCCGCGATCAATTGTTTGCGCCCCGGTGGTTAGAAAAACAGGAAATCGACGGCCCCCTGGTTGCACCGAAATTCAGTTCAGACGACAAGACACTTGTCTCAGTGAAAGGCCCCGACAACATCATCAGAACGGACATCGAAACCGGCCTGGTGCAACAACAAATTACCTTCCCTGAATCGAAGGCGATGAACGACAAGAACTATATGACCACAGTTGTGGCTGATCCTGACCAGATTTACTGTGGAACATATACTGGCAAAGTTGAGGTATGGGATTTGAAGAAATCCACTTTGACAGCTAGCATTCCGGTATCCAGATCTGGATCTGCAATCACATCGCTGTCACTGGCACCAGATGGAAAACAGTTACTGGCAGGCGACGCAGTCGGGACTGCAGTCTGGGTCAATCTGGGGAACGATTCTCCACCGGTTTCTCGACAAGCGCATAAAGGCCGGGTCAGAGCGGCGGCGTACTCACCTGATGGACGCTGGGCTGCCACAGCTGGCGAGGGTGGCATTGTTGTGATCTGGGATGTCGCCCAACAATCCAAACGCTCGACTCTGAATGGTCATGACGGTTTAGTCCAGGCATTGGCTTTCAGCCCGGACAGTCACTTGCTGGTCAGCGGTGATCGACAGGGAGAACTCAGGCTCTGGGATACACAGACAGGTAAACTGGTCTGGAAAGAGTCGTTGCGCTCCGCTCAGCTTCAATCACAGGATCATCCCGTAATGGCTGAGATGATAAGGTGGCAGGACACCTTCCCGGACGAGGGGATTACATCGCTTGCATTCAATGCGGATCAGCGTGTTCTAGCAGTCGGTACCGTCACCGGATATGTTCAGACCTTTGATCTTATCAATTTCCGTGAATTGTCCATGGTCTTCACAGGAGGACCGGTCAGCGACTTAAAGTTTGCCGATGACAGTTCGTCATTGCTGGTTTCGATCGTTCCAGGCGAAGTTATAAAATGCTGGCAATCCCCGAAACCGCCTCGCATGCTATCAGGCCACGAAGGCTATGTCCGGTTTGCGGCGCTTGATGAATCGGGACTGCGAGCTGTGACCGGCGGTCATGACAAACAGCTCTGCATCTGGGATGTCAACAACGGAAAGTTAATTCAATCACTTGATAACGAAGAGGTAATTTCAGCGGGTGCCCTTTCACCGAATGGATTGAATGCCGTCACGGTTGGTTTCGGGAGCGGGGTGTTCTTCTGGGATTTAGATCAGATGAAGCGACTCGACAAACGATATGGCCATAAAGGTCGCATCTGGGCGCTCGCTTTTGCGCCTGATGGAAATCAAGTCGCGTCGGGATCTGAAGATCAGACCGTCAGGGTCTGGGACTTTGCGACGCGGAAAACACGACTCACAATACCCCATGACAGCGCTGTCCGCTTTGTTAAATATTCTCCTGATGGTAAGCAGCTGTTGACCAGCACAATCAATGAGCGTGGCTGGAAGTTCCCTGGACGTTTCCAGCTCTGGGACTCCAGCAATGGGAAATTGATTGTGGAGTTTAAGGGACATCGAACCAGTGTCAATGGTGCCGTATTCAGCGAAGATGGAACGGAAATTACTTCGTGCGGTGCAGACAGCCAGGTCTGCAGGTGGAATGCTTCCACCGGAAAGCAGTTGAGCAATTTAACGCGTCGGAATGGTTTGTCTCATATAGATTTCATTCCGGGTAGCCCGTTTCTGGTCATGCTCCGTTTCAGCAATGGGGTATTCATTGATGAGGCCGGTTCACTGAAGCGTCTGTCGGAATTCAATGTTCCGACGCGTTCGATTGGAGATCTCAATGTCTCGTCCAAAAGCAACCGGATCATCGCTGGCACACAAGAGGGACGAGTCTTCGTATGGAGTATCGGCGGAGAATAAGCCATACCGTCGTTTCGCCTTTCAGCATACACAGGCCAAAACTCAGGGGGAAGTCCCTATGAACCTTGCTGTTTGGGAGCGATGTTTTTACTGGCCCTGTTACTGCGAGTGACCCCAACTCAGAAGTTTCTGAGCAAGGCCAAAAACGGGACAAAAGGGGAGCACAAAAAAAACAATGGCTCGCAAACCACTTATTTACAAGAGGTTACGAGCCATTGTTCATTGGATGCGGAGAGAGGGGGATTCTCTGACCGCTGAATTGTTGCCGGGCTACCTATGTGTATGAGACTATAATAATAGACTTATTCTGCCACCTGTCAAGAACTAGTATCAGCAGTTAATCCTTTATAGGCAAAAATAAATGCCACAAAAGTGCCACAAATATTTTGAGCAACTCGGTTGTTAAGTCAAATGAGTCCCCTCGGCTGCCGGAGGCATAGTTTTCTGTTTGTCTGCTTCTGCTCCGCTCCAGCAGACAAACAGAAAAGTCATTCTGGACCATTAAAAGGATGCGAATATGCCCACCAAACGTCATTCATCCGAACAGATTCGACATCACAGAGCTTCGATCAATCCTTCTATTTCGCTACTTCCTCCGGCAGCATCAGAGTCACACCTGGTTGTAACGTGACTTGCTCAACATGGCCAGTCCGCATCTCACCACTCCGATCATCTTTATAGAGTAAGTGCAAGTGGGTTGATGTCGCGGGGTGTGTGATATCACCCACAGAATCCTTAGCGAAGACTCCAACAAGCTTTCCTGTGATTTTTATGAGATCCGCTTCGTAAGGTCGCTTTCTCTCAGGGAGATCCTCTTTTTGCATTCGGGCTCGTATCGGACAAGCCCCGTTGATCACATGAGCACGGACATTTTGGAAATCACCCTGAATGACGAACATAAACGGTTCATTAGTATTGAGACCTATTTTCTTCGCTGTCTGTTCAATCAGTGAATCTAAATCGTCAGACTTAACGGTCGTAGTAACGGAATGCTCAGTCCAAGACTCGACATAAGCTCCCACAAGTAATGCGGCTTGCGTTTTCTGGGAAAGTGTTTCCGAACTGAGAGCACCATCAGAATTCACCTTCGTGAGAATGACTTTTCCATCAAAAACGGTCGCTTCACCAGCGAGAGATTCCAGTGCTGCAACTCCATAAAAATGTGGCTTCGCGGTCAGGTCAGAAAACTTGACACGGCCTTGATGTTTTTGCTTGCCGATCACTTCATGCATCTTGCCGTATTGAACTAAGCCCGTTTTTTTTGTCTCTCCGGCGATCGTACTTTTGAGACTACCGATCATCGCAACGAAAAGCCCGAAAAGAAGTATAAGTGCTAGTCGACACATTTCATAATCTCCCAAAATTTGTTGAATCACAATATGATTAAATCATTAAGTATTACAAAATCAATGAAGTAGAAATTACCTCCCCCCAGTGTTAGTAACACTCACATCACCGCTTCTGAATTACACCTTGTTGTTATGCATCACGTTACAGAACCCGTACTCCTTAGAAAACCGGATATTAGCCTCATCTTCAATAGGGAAATCCCCTAGGTATCTTCTTGCTATTCAAGAACCTCTCCGGTATTTACTTACTCTCAGAAAGCGGTTATGTCGAAAAGTGTTTTGAGATCAAGAATGCCGTTTGGAAATCACATGTAGAAAAGAGCTGTATTTCATGTCCGATACACATACCCGCTGTTGGTGTTCAGGCAGTCGTCAGGTATGACGAAACGCGGCATGATATAAATATTCTTGGGAACGTTTCCCTCTGTAAAAAAACACGCGCACCGTTTGGAAAGTCTTGTAAATGCGAATTATTAGCCAGCTTCTGCTGGATCTCACTTGCGCAAACCTGAGATATCCGTTCATATCAACAGGCAAATTGTTTCTGTCAAACAGATGCTTGACTCTGGTCTCTTTTACGTATATTATTCTGACAATCGTCAGAATGTTGTATATAAACCCGCTACTGACATCTGACCCGCCCCAAAAGTGTTCGGCACGGTTTATGCTATCTTTTTAATTGTGTCGCGAACAGGTTTATTTTGTCGGTTTTGTGATGTTCGTGGTTTGTAAATTGGTCAAATTGCACGCAGGAAGGCGCGTTGACTGTTAGAGGCATCCGTTATGCCACGTGCGAAACGCGCTGAAATCGAAGAGCAGGATATCACCGGGCTGAAATACTTCCGTCAGCTCGACAGCTTGCTGCAAACACTGCATGATGTCGGATGTGAACGTGACCGGGCAGGTAATCGTAGTCTGCACATGGACCAGTATTGCACGTTGATTCTGCTTTATCTGTTCAATCCCATCGTGACTTCCCTGCGCGGTTTACAGCAGGCCAGCGAATTAAAGAAGGTCCAGAAAAAACTAAAGTGCCCAAGGGCATCCCTGGGCTCGCTCTCTGAATCGGTGGCCGTCTTCGATTCAGAACGGCTCAAACCAATCATCGCAGCGCTAGGCGAAAAGCTGGCTCCGATTGCCAAAGACAGCCGGCTCCAGGATATTAAACACACGCTGACATTGGTTGACGGTACAGTCATCACCGCATTACCTCGAATCGCAATGGCCTCCTTTCGGGATTCCCAGTCTGGCGACACAGGTACGTTGAAATGGACTCTACATACGCACTTCGAAGTAGACCGTCATGTTCCCACGCGGATTGACGTCACACCAACAGGAGGCGGAGAATACGATGAGCGAGCCGTAATGGAGCGCGCTGTTGAATCAGATCGCACTTATGTCATGGATCGTGGTTATGCGAAATTCGAACTGTTTAACCGCATCGTTGATGCGGGTAGCAGTTACGTCTGCCGAATTCGCAACAACAGTGTTTATGATGTGGTCTCTCAACGAGAACTCAGCGAGGCAGACAGGGCCGCTCGTGTATTAAGCGACGAAAACATTCAACTGGGATCGGCTCAGAAGAAATTAAAACCCAACCATCCGCTGCGACTGATTCAAATCGAGATGGCTCCCCACCAGAAACGAACTCGTTACGGCGGAAAGAAAACTGGTCCTTCCTGCGATGGCGTGCTACGTCTTGTGACCAATCTCACGGATGTTCCCGCGGAAATCATCGCTCTGTTATACCGGTATCGCTGGACGATTGAAATCTTTTTTCGCTTCTTCAAGCACATGCTGGGCTGTCGTCATCTGCTGAGCCATTCACAGAATGGGATAGAAATTCAAACCTACTGCGCAATCATCGCCAGCATGCTGATCAGTCTGTGGACCGGGCGTAAGCCCACACTACGAACGTATGAAATGATCTGCTGGTACTTCACCGGTATGTGTGACGAAGAAGAACTGTTGTCACACATCTCCAAACTGAAAAAACAGATCGACTGAACGCGGGCCGCTGGCATGTCTCGTTTGCTTTCCTTAACGCTGCGCCGGTTTTCGCAAGCTTCAAACACTCGCATCTCATCTCCGCAACTTCTACAATAACTCAAAGTCTTTCGCTGTTGTTTTGCACGGCCAAAGCAACCCTTGTGCCGAACAGTATTGGACCCGCCCCCTTTTTTTCTCTGATGGATTTATTTTCGATGCAACAAATGGCTTTACATAAAAGACATGTACGTGGTTTTACCCTGATTGAGCTCCTTGTAGTGATTGCCATCATTGCGATTTTGATTGCATTACTACTTCCTGCAGTTCAGCAAGCGCGGGAAGCCGCCCGGCGTAGTCAGTGCAAAAATAATATGAAACAACTCGGGTTGGCGCTGCACAACTATGAAAGTGCTCATACTGTATTTCCTCCCAGTAGCACTAGCGGACTCGGAAAAGGTGTCTGGGATTATCCTGGTACCGGCCCTAATGATCCTGACGTCCGCCTGCATAGCTTTGCCAGCTTGCTTCTGCCGTATCTGGAAGCAGCAAATCTCTATAATACAATCAATTTCAATGTCTCTGCTCTGGATCCGGTCAATCAGGGTGCTGCATCTGAGCTACTTGAATATTACAAGTGTCCGAGCTATGCAGGGCTTGCTTTCAGCGACGATCCACTTTATGTCACGACCGTTGGCTTCAATCAATTTGCTATCAGGAATTATGTTGCTCTGGGGGCGAGGACTGTCATCGGGTTATCTGGTTCTATTCCCGCCGATGGTGTGATGTACGCCGGGTCGAAAACAAGGTTTCGTGACATTACGGATGGAACCACGAATACCATCTTGCTGGCTGAAACACGAGAGGAAAAAGCGGCAGTCTGGATTGATGGATCTGCGGCTGCTGTCGCGGCTCGATGGTTAGATCTCACACCCCCAGCATATGCGGGAGCCTCAGTCTCGATCAATCACCAGCCTTACTTTCCTGGAGGCGTCTTTCCCGGTTCGATTGGCCAGAACTGGGGGCCATCCAGTTTTCATGTCGGAGGTGCGCATCATCTCCTCGCTGATGGCTCAGTTCATTTTCTGTCAGAAAATATGTCTGTCGATGTGTATGATAGTTTGACGACACGTAATGGTGGTGAGGTCGTGGGAGAGTTTTAAGCTGAATTCTCTGGGCTATAAAAAATGTAAAGTATGTTAAATTCGTCAGAGAATATTATCAGGAACTTTAAGGATGAAATATTTGGATGCCGATACGTTCCAAGCTGACTATTGTGCAGAACGACTGAAGGCTCTGGGGGAGCCTTTAAGATTACGAATCGTAAATCTACTTCGTTCAGGCGAATTCACTGTGTCCGATATTGCTGAGTTTCTGGAGACAGAGGTTGTCACCGTTTCACACCATTTACAGATCCTGAAGAACTCGAAAATCGTGTCGCCGCGGCGTGAAGGCCGCTATATCTATTATCGTCTGCACTCCGAATTGTTCCAGAACTGTAACGAATCAAACCACTATCTCGACTTGGGCTGCTGTCGAATTGAAATGGCCGAGTGATTCTGTATTGATTTGAGCCATTCCAGCACCAAGCGGTGCTGTTTGTCATGACATTCCCAACATTTAGGCGCGAGTTCTCGTCTCCCAAGTCGTAAAAGATTGATGATCCCTTCCCACAGTTGTCCTGATTTTCAAGAATCAGGCTATGTCCAAAAGCACACGTAAGCAACGCAGCTATGATCATCGGCTAAAAGAACTTGTTCGATCTACCGGCAATATCGATGTCGCAATTCAACGTGGTGTCCCTCGATCTACAGCCCGAGGTTGGCTGACGAAAACCATGTCTGACGTGATCACCATAGACGTCTTAGATATGAGTCTGGAAAAACTGTAACGTAAGGCGATCTCGCTACGACGTCGCAATGCCCGACTTATCGCTTTGCTGCGTCTGATCACCACCATCATGAAAGTGACTCGCTTCACGTTGTCACAAATTCGGCTTCCGCAAGAAGCCCAAAAAACTTCGAGTGTTGCAGGCCATCGAATATTCGCGAGAACATTTCCCACTGAAAACAGTGCTGCGTGTGATTGGTCTGTCACACGGCCGCTACCGAGAATGGAAGCGGGATAAATGTGGTCTGGATGACCTGCTCTGTCGAGCCGCCCCCGGAATTTGAGACGATCAAGCTCAATGAGATCCGCTGCGAGGAACATCTCGGTGGGCTGATCAAGTCCTACGAGCGGATTGCCGCGTAGATCAAATCGAGAAGCAAGCCATTTCTTCATGCTCAGCGTACGCGCGTTCGCTCCTAAAAGGTCACAACCAACAATCCTTCACGGCATACCTGCTCCGACTCACGTCAGTTTTTTCACCAGGTTTTGTTGTCAAAGATCAATTGGCCGTTGAACTTAACCGGTGACAGTCTTTTTGTACCCGACGAGTCCGCTCATTCATTAATGATATAGATTAATTTTAATTCAACCATCACAGAAAAAATCGAAAAATATCAAGCAACGAACAGACTAAAGTTATTGTCGATTTGATTGTGGATTACTAACAGCAGCTACGTATTTGAAATACAAACCATTACCACATATTTGGAATCGGGCCGTGAGCGAGATACGGCCAAGGTGATTACTTAATAATGGGACTCAAGAGATTTAGTGGGGAAACGTTACTAATACCTTCGATTAAAATTGCACAATGTTTGCTAAATCGTGGGAAAAGTGTCCGTCGTACAGCGGGATTTGTGAGTGTTTCAGTTACGCCCTTCCCGTATCCATTAGAGCGGGTGGATAACGGCGGGCACTTTTCTTTCATTACAGAAAGATTTAATCGAAGTGCGAATATTTTTTGAGACTAAAAATCTTCGCACTCGTATTCTTCTATCCTATGTTTATACATGGGTATTACATCACAATATGAACTCAACTGGCTCTTGAAATCTACATATCGACCTGAGATTATCACGTGCATTCGGGGGTGATGTGCATCAGCTGACAAAACTCCTGCCACTCACTTTGGTGGGCGATTCTTGCTTCGACCACTGTACGGCAGATTAATTCGTCCATACGATGTAAACGCCTGGCGAGAATTGAGGCAGCATTACAAGTTAGCTGGTGTGCGAGCTCCACATTGTTCGAAGCGAGAGTATCAAAATCTTCACGCAGAAGTTGAGCAACTTTCACGTCTGTTTTGGTAAGTACGGATACTCGATGTGCTGCAGGCACGAAGAATGACAATTCACCAAAGATACTTGAAGGACTGAGTTGAGCCAATTCGATTTCTACTCCATCCTGTGTGATGCCAACAACCCTGCATTGCCCTGACAATACAACCCACAAGGCACGTTCTGAATGACCGGCCTGAAGAATTGTAGTCTCGGGTGTGAAGGTGCTAAATTGTAATAGGTCTGCAATCAACTGATAGTTTTGAGTGGAGCATCCTCGAAAAAGTTCGCACTGAGGCATGATAGACAAAACGGTTGTGTACATTGTGCAATGTCCTCGTCGGAAATAGTTAAATAACCTCTTACCAAACAAACTACATGTTGGTCAGAACACGTAATATTATCAAACAGGAGTGTATTGTTAATTCTTGCTGAATATATTGTTGAAAGTAAAGCTATTAGAAATCAACTTGTGCTCGAATCGCAAAAATATCTGCATTGCTGTCGTTGACAATAGGTCCATTTCTAGCTGGACTGCTTTGGAGGAATGCATGGATGTAATTGAATTGAAATTTGGTAAACTGGTTGAGATACCAATTTAATCCGAGAGTAAGGTCCGTCAGTTGCCCCCCCCTGAATGCTCTTGTTGTTCAGGTCAATATACGACCAACGGCCAGCAATTTCCCATGCTCCACATCCGCCATTTCTATTGTAGGGATCCAAAGGAACAACACGGCCAAAAACGCCTGCCTTGCGGTTATAGGCTCGTGATTCTCCCGTCAAAAAATAGCCGGCTTGCGCATATGCCCCGGAAAATGAGTTGTTTTGCCCATTTCGTTGTTGAACGACAGAATAGATTATTTCTGATTGGGTATAAAAAGAACCAACGGCGAAGGCCAATTCCCCACTAAACAGATTAAATTTTTGGGTCGGAATCAATCCTGTGTCCACAAAGGGAGGCACATTTGTGGGAACACCTATTGGGACAAGTGCTGCTCCCCCAGTCTCCGATACAAATATTTCTGGTTGATTCCGGTATCGGAGTAGGTTATTGGCCGGATTGCCGAAACTAAATCCTCCTCCAATGTGGAAGAGCCCGTCCCCATCACCATTATCGATTAACAATTTCGTCAGACGCGTGGCCAGACCATAGCCCCCACTGTCACCAACATTTCCTCCATAGGTATCTGTCGGAAAACGAAACCCAGAGAACGCCCAGGTCATTTGTTCATTCTCAGAGTGCCCAAAGGTCATAGCGCCAACCTGTCGGAACGGTGTAAAGGCAAACGGTAAAGCCCGTTCAAGAAACGTGAGTTCCTTCACACTGGTCAGTGCGTCCATTCCAAAGGGTTGTCGATATTGCCCGATTCTCACGGTATTATTTCCTATTGCCTCGCGCACCTCCAACCATACATCCATGAAGCTAGGTCGTCCTGGGAATGCAAAATCCATCTCAAGCATGTATCCGACGTTCTCCCAGGCATCTCCTGTTGCTGCTAGACGTGCACGCCGAAAGTCGGCACCATCTTGTACATCGCCGACTGCCTGGATGTTGCCGGAATCCTGATGAAACCAGACTGAGTCTGCTTGAAAAAAACCAGTCAGACGAGTCATAGGATATTTTTTACCGTTCGAAAGGTCATCGTTAAGAAGGGAAGGTAAATCTGAGTCGTATTCATCATCTTCAGACATGCTCGGCTCACTGATGTACTGATTCGTCATCGCCTGTTGAGCCTTCAATTCGTCAATCTGCATCTGTAGGGTCTGGAGTTGAGAATGAATTCCAGTTTCGCTTTGTTCCTCTGACGGCATTTGAGCCCAACCATCCGCCAGAAGAAAAGCCAAAAGACACAGCACGACTGGGAATCGAATTGAAAGATCTCGGATAGTAGTTGCTGGTTGACGTTTGTATTGCCAATTATATCTAGCGTTCATTACTCAGTTTTCCTCAAAACCCTTAACTATTTATTCTTTGAAGTAAAGCAACGATAGTGCCTTCAGCTTAGTTACAATGTTTCGCGTGTTACTTACCTCATGAGTTTGTGGGATAGGCAAGCCTTGTCCTATATATCGGTTAAGACATGCTGGCGGTGACAATTTAATTCTAAAATATCGGAAAATGGAATTTTGGCTAAAGAATTTGTAGTCCCTTCATGTAACAGCTAAGGGAAGGTCTGTAGTGATTTAGTGTGTGTTAGTAGTCACAGTCAGAAATACATTTTCCGTGACTTTGCGTAACGATTCCTGCGTGGTTTGATGTGCTTCAGAATTTTCTTCAGCGTTTTCCAATGAATTTTATTCAACTTGGCTTAGGCACCTCGCTTTCTGAGCTCTCCATATGAAACCCCTAATGGATCTTAAGTCCATTGCTTAATATTAATGATTTCATTACAGAGGCACTTTCAGTCCTTCCTGTCTCCAAAGCCGTTCTACTCGTTTGTGGTTCAATGATGGCTCGTGTATCCGGCTTCGCCCCTTGCATAAAGACCATGTCTGGACTTATGACTTTGTGCATTGTCGCACACACGATGGACGGGCCTTCCGAATGTTGACCATGCTAGATGAATTTACCAGAGAGTGCCTGACCATTGATGTTGAAAGGAGGCTCAACAGTGAAAACATATTGGAGCGTTTAAGTGACCTGTTTGTACGTCGCGGTGTTCCTGATCATATTCGAAGTGATAATGGTCCTGAATTCACAGCCAAAAAAGTTCGCAACTGGTTACAGAGAATCGAAGTGAAGACGCAGTTTATCGAGCCAGGCAGTCCCTGGGAGAATGGATACATTGAATCATTCAATGGAAAGCTAAGAGATGAATTGCTGAATGGAGAAGTCTTCGATACGTTATTGGAAGCGAAGGTTTTGATAGAACGTTGGCGGAAAGAATACAACACAATTCGACCACACAGTTCTCTGGGATACCGGGCCCCGGTACCGGAGGCAAAACTGTTCTGTTTGCCTGCTTCCGCTCCGCTCCAGCAGACAAACAGAACAGTCATTGATACAATCGAACACTAAGTCATGTAACTGGTGTCATACTTGGGGGCATGTCAGTCTGATCGTCGTCGAACAGTGGTGAAACGGCTGCAGCACGCTTATGAAATCAGTGAACGCCGAGCTTGTCGTGCTTTACGGTTTCCACGTGCCAGCCACCGTTACAAAAGCGTTCGAGACGAGCGGACCGAATTACGAATCCGGTTACGTGATCTGGCCAGTACTCGTGTGCATTACGGTTATCGGCGGTTACATATACTCCTTCTTCGTAAAGGATGGAAAGTGAACCACAAGCTGGTTTACCGACTTTATGTCGAAGAAGGCTTGCAAATGCGCCGAAAACGTCCACGACGGAATCGGAGTTGTCAGGTTCGAGTATCGCGACCGAAAGCCAGCCGCACCAATGAGAGTTGGAGCATGGACTTCATGGCCGATCAGCTGTTTGACGGGAAGCGATTCCGGCTGCTGACGTTAGTCGATAACTTTAGTCGTGAGAGTCTGGCCATTCAGGTCGGTACGCGGCTGACTGGCGATGATGTGGTAGCAGTTCTGGATCGCGTCAAAGAGGATCGAGGCTGTCCCCAGTCGATCCGTGTAGATAACGGCCCCGAGTTCATTTCAAAGAGTCTGGACTGGTGGGCTTACTTCAACAACGTGACTCTAGATTTCAGTCGGCTTGGAAAACCGACGGATAATGCATATATTGAATCGTTCAACGGGCGAGTTCGCCAGGAATGTTTAAACCAGCATTGGTTTTTAAGTCTGGCAGATGCTCAAGAACAAGTTGACCAGTGGCGGCTGGACTACAACGAAAACCGCCCACATAGCTCATTGGGAAATCAGACCCCAGTGGAGTTTGCGACAAAATCATGCCCGGCGCGCCGGGCATGATTACCTTGGATCTCTAACATTCCAACTGGTACAAGGTTGGGGGCAAGGTCAAAAACCTGAATTGTATATCAAACTCTGGATTCGGTTAAAGGGGGCATGTCAAGGTGATCAGTTTGAAGAACAAATTCTGAAAGAAATCCTCGACAAGAATCAAACCATCATTGTCTACAGCTTGAATTTTGAATGTAAAAATTCAGAGCAGGCAATGCAGTGTCTTTTGAAACTGGGTTACCAAAGTGTCTACGATTATGAGCCAGGCAAAGTCGATTGGAACGCTGCCCAGCTTCCAATCGAACATGGTCCCTCCGAATCGAATGCACCAGATAAACAACAAGGGTTTCTCTCTTTCGTTGAATAATCGATTTATGGCTCTGGTTACTGCATGTACTTTTTTCGCTTCAGATCATTCAAAGTATGCTGGCACACACCCAATGTTACGGGTGAAGACGAAATCTGGTGCGTTCCAGCATCCGACTTACTCAACCTTTAGGCCTAAAGTCTGACAATTTAAGAAACATTTTTTCGTAGCACACCTAAAAAAGTGTAGCCAAAATTAAAAATGGTTATTGTAACCGTCTTCAACAACCAAATTATTACTCACGAACTGGACTTCTTCTAATGACAGAACCTGAGTCTGGGCAACCTGCTTTAAGAAATAGGTAGGAACCTGCCCTTCGAGGCGCACGTCTCTTTGTTCTACTGCAACTCGAATTTGAGACAAGGCAGCATACCCCGATAATCGTAGAACCCGCCTGATCCGTGCGACGAGTTGATTATCCGGATTGGGAGCCAAAACGATTCTCGTTTCTTTTTGCAGTTCCACCATGCTCTCCTTAGTCTTTTATTTTTCATCCAATAACAGAGATAAAAGGGTGTACCACAGACGAACCTCTATGGTACACCACCTTTAATACAGCGACTTCCAGATATTCTTTAGAATTTGGGTTTCACAGTAATTTTGTGTGGCTTACTCAAATTAGACTTGGGTAAGAGAACCGTCAAAACCCCCTTGTCACATTCAGCCAAAACTTGATCGCTATCCACTTCACAAGGAAGTGTCATGGATCGAGAAAAACTACCGCTCGTTCGTTCTATCCGATGATAGGTTTTACTCTTTTCTTCTTTCTCTTCTTTCCGTTCTCCTGTGATCAACAGAGTATTTCCAGTGACTTCGACTTCAATCTCTTCAGGTTGAATACCAGGAACATCCATCCGAACTTCGATTTCATCATCGGTTTCCGACATATCGAGCAACGCATCAAAAGCTTGAGTTAGACTCCCATCACCGGAAAAACGACTCATTAAATTATCCATCTCATTACGAAGCACCCAAAATGGCGCCCGCCCCCCAAACGGACCAGACCTTGCTAATGATTGCTCTGGTCTTGTGGCTGTCCCTCTTACGGCTGGTGTAGTGGTCATTGTAATTCTCCTCCTTCAAACTAGTGTAAACCTTGAAGATACAACAAGCTGTTGAATCAACAACAATGACTCTTCGTTTATGCATTCTCTCCTAATCGACTTAGCCATACCGAGTCTCTTTTAAGTTTGATAGAGCGTTCCCATTAAATTCAGATACTTCGTAACAAACCTTGACTGAGTATAAATCAGAAAATCCGCTAAAAGCCAATGCAGGATTACCCTACTGCTAACCTCAGGAAACTCCCGATAAATCTAAGATTCTGCACACTGCTTACCTCTGGCATAAAACCAGAATCAATCCATCTGCAAGATACTACCTAAAGAGTTATCTGTTCCTGCTTGCCGAACTGCAGTGCCAGCAAAGTCTCAAGTTCATCTAAAGTTTCTATTGGAACCTCATTTCGACGAATCGGTATTTTGCGAGGACATTCTATTCCCAATTTCACTTTTCCTCCCCGTATCCTGGCTACCGTCAATACAATATCATCAGCAATCTGGATCTGTTCATTTTTTTTTCGTGTTAGAACAAGCATGGCTTTCTTTCCGTGATTTGAATGTACGCGACATCTGATTCTGACAACAAAAACGAGCTAAATATGCCAGTCGTTCCAATGTGACGCGATCGAAACAGGACACTCGATGCTGACCACCCAGATCCAAAAAATCTAGTTTGGCAGCCAGAATCACTCGTACCAATTCCTCGCGCGTCATCTGATGGATTTGTTCATTCGACAAATCGGC